>JABCZZ010000051.1 GCA_013289445.1 Alphaproteobacteria bacterium | reverse complement strand
AAGACATCATCGTACCGGCAATGGGCGAGTCGGTATCAGAAGCAACGATTTCCAAATGGTTCAAGCAGCCCGGCGACGCAGTGAAAATGGACGAGCCGGTGGCCGAGCTTGAAACCGACAAGGTGACGCTCGAAGTCAACGCGCCGGCAAGCGGCGTGCTTAAAGAGATCAAAACCCCGCAAGGCAGCACGGTAAAAGTCGGTGCGCTCATGGGTACGCTGGATGAAGGCGCTGCAGGCGGAAAATCCGCTGCCCCCGCTGCGGCTGCACCTGTCGCCGCCAAGGCCGCCGCGCCCGCCCCTGCACCTGCCGCAAAGACAGCCGCGCCGGCACCGGGCGCTTCCTCCAATACATCTTCTTCGGGTCGGCAAAGACGGCCGCGCCACCAAAGGCGATGTGCTGTCCGCTGCCGCCAATACATCACAAGGCGCTCCTGCGCCCGCTCCCAGCCCGCGTGCGGCCGGTGAGCGCGAAGAACGCGTGAAGATGACCAAACTGCGCCAGACCATCGCCAAGCGTCTGAAAGATTCGCAGAACACTGCCGCCATTCTCACGACGTTCAACGAAATCGACATGAGCAATGTGATCGCGCTGCGTAATGAGTATAAGGATGCGTTTGAGAAGAAACACAATATCCGCCTGGGATTCATGTCGTTCTTCGTCAAAGCCGCCGTCGCTGCACTTAAGGAAGTGCCCGAGGTCAATGCCCATATTGATGGCGATGAAATCGTCTACAAGCATTTCTATGATATCGGCGTCGCTGTCGGTGGCGCGCAGGGTCTGGTAGTGCCGGTGGTGCGCAATGCCGACCAGCTTTCTATCGCCGAGATCGAAGCTGAAATCACCCGTCTTGCCCAGAAAGCCAAAGACGGCTCGCTCGCCATGAGCGACATGACCGGCGGCACGTTTACCGTCAGCAATGGCGGCGTCTATGGCTCGCTGATGTCGACACCCATCATCAACCCGCCGCAGTCTGCCATTTTAGGCATGCACAAGACGGAAGACCGCCCCATCGCGGTCAAAGGTCAGGTTGTTATCCGCCCGATGATGTATGTCGCCGTCTCTTACGATCACCGGATTATCGACGGTCGCGAGTCGGTCACCTTCCTGGTAAAAATCAAGGAAGCCGTGGAAGATCCGCGCAGGCTGCTGCTGGGCGTTTAACGCTCAGGATTTCTTTTTGAAAAATGCTTCTGCCGTGTCGCGTGCTGAGCCGCGTTTTTTAATTTCCGTTTCCGCGCGGGCGATTTCGGCCTTCAGTTCGAGGATATATTCCTCGAGCGCTTTGACGGAAAGATCATCAAGCTTGCGAAAAACCAGTTCGGGCTTTTTAGCTGCCGGTTCTAAATCATCCCACATAGGCGCTTACTTCTTGTGAGTGAAACAATGGGCCATGGACGGAAATTTGCGCGCACGCACTTCCTTGGCATAAGAAGCGGCTGCTTTGCTTATCAGCGCGCCGGCATCCTCAAAACGTTTGACGAAACGCGGCGCGATGGGGGTCATGCCCAGCATGTCTTCGCTGACCAGCACCTGACCATCGCAGCTGGGTGAAGCACCGATACCGATCGTGGGAATGGTAAGCTTATCTGTAATCTCACGCGCAAGAGTTTCCTCGATACCTTCAAGCACGACGGCAAATGCGCCTGCTTTTTCAACCGCGCGCGCATCTTTCATGATCTGCTCACGCTCCGCTTTGCTGCGGCCACGATAGCGGTACCCGCCCATCGTATGCACATGCTGCGGCATGAGCGCGACATGACCCATGACCGGAATGCCACGCGCAGTAAGAAACGCTATCGTGTCTTTCATTTCTTCGCCACCCTCGATTTTCACCGCCTGACAGCCGGTCTCTTTCATCACGCGCACGCAGGATTCAAACGCCGATTTCTGTGATGCCTGATAACTGCCAAACGGCATATCGATCACGACGAGCGCCTGTGAGGACGATTTCACTACCGCGCGGCCGTGCTCCACCATCAGATCAAGCGTGACGGGCAGCGTGCTCTCCATGCCGTAGAGCACCATGCCCAGCGAATCCCCGACAATGAACAGATCAACGTGAGGATCAAGCAGCCGCGCCATGGGCGCCGTATAGGCAGTCAGCACAACAATCGGCACCACGCCTTTATGGGCAATGATATCGACAATGGTTTTGCGGCGCTGCGGCGCTGCGGGTGCCTGTGTGGACATAGGTTCCTCTTACGATGTTTCGACGTCTACTGGCGCAGATGCCGCTTTGCCCTTGGACTCCTTGGGCAGTTCGATGGTGATGGTGGTGCCTTTGCCCACTTCGCTATGGATATTAAACGATCCGCCCATGATTTGAACGAATTTGCTGGTGAGCGGCAAGCCCAGACCCGTGCCTTCGTATTTGCGTGATAATGTGTTGTCCACCTGACCAAAAGGTGCCATGGCGCGCGAAATATCTTTGGGCGCGATACCGATACCCGTGTCGCGCACTTCAATCGAAATGGCTTCATCCACCACATTTTGCCACATGCT
>JABCZZ010000050.1 GCA_013289445.1 Alphaproteobacteria bacterium | reverse complement strand
CTCAATCCCGAAGCGCTTTGCGTGAAAGTCGGCGGGCTGCATATCGGCGAAATCTGCGCCTTCACCATCGAAAAATCCGCCGAGTGGTTCAATACGATTGAAAAGAAACTCAGCAATAAACATCAGCAGATCGCCGAAAAAATTCTTAAGGAAATCCGCGAACGCCTTGGTTTCCTCGTCAATGTCGGTCTTGACTATCTCACGCTCGGGCGCGAAGCGGGCACCCTCTCTGGCGGTGAATCGCAACGTATACGCCTTGCCTCGCAGATTGGCTCCGGCCTCTCGGGTGTGCTGTATGTGCTGGATGAGCCTTCCATCGGCCTGCATCAATGCGACAATGAGCGACTGCTCAAAACCCTCGCTAACCTCAAATCACTGGGCAACACCGTCATCGTCGTCGAGCACGATGAAGACACGATGCGCCACGCCGATTACCTTATCGATATGGGGCCGGGCGCCGGAGTCAATGGTGGCAAGATCGTTGCGCAAGGCACTGCCGGGGAAGTGATGAAAACCAAGGCCAGTGTTACCGGGCAATACCTGTCCGGCGCACGCTATATCCCCGTGCCCGACTCGCGCCGTCCTGTCGGCAAGAACAAGAAAATCACCATCACCGGTGCGCGCGCGAACAATCTGCAGAAAATCACAGCCGATATTCCGCTCGGCGTGTTCTGCTGTGTCACCGGGGTATCCGGCGGCGGCAAATCGAGCCTCGTGATTGAGACCTTATATAAGGCAGTGATGCGCAAGCTACACGGCAGCAAAGACCACCCCGGCGCTTTTGATTCCATCACCGGCATCGAATATATCGACAAGATCATTGAAATCGACCAATCGCCCATCGGCCGCACGCCGCGCTCAAATCCTGCGACCTATACCGGCGCATTCTCGCCTATCCGCGACTGGTTCACGGCCCTGCCCGAATCCGCCGCACGCGGCTATAAATCCGGACGCTTCTCGTTCAACGTCAAGGGCGGGCGCTGCGAAGCCTGCCAGGGCGACGGCATGATCAAGATTGAGATGCATTTCCTGCCCGATGTGTACGTCAAATGCGACGAATGCCAGGGCAAGCGCTATAACCGCGAAACGCTTGAGATCAAATACAAGGACAAGTCGATTGCCGATGTGCTGGGCCTCACGGTCGAGGAAGCGGTGACGTTCTTCTCCGCCAATCCGTCGGTGCGCGAAAAATGCGCGGCGCTCGACGAAGTGGGCTTAAGCTACATCACACTGGGGCAATCCGCCACGACGCTGTCGGGCGGTGAAGCGCAACGCATCAAGCTTGCCAAGGAACTCTCCAAACGCTCCACGGGGCGCACGCTCTATATCCTCGACGAGCCGACGACAGGTTTGCATAGCGAAGATATCCGCAAGCTGCTCATCGTGTTGCACAAGCTGGTAGATGCAGGCAATACGGTGGTGGTTATCGAGCACAATCTCGACGTGATCAAAACCGCTGACTGGATCATCGACATCGGCCCGGGGGGCGGTAACAAGGGCGGCCATATCGTCGCAAGCGGCACACCCGAGCAGGTAGCGGCCAATGACAAGAGTGTCACCGGCCGCTATATAAAAACGCTGCTGAAGAAACGCAAAGCGGCTTAGGCAGCTTCGTTGCCGCAGGTCTTGATGCCCCAGGTATCAAGCGCCTTGCCCGATTCCAGCATCGACTTGAGGCTGCAGAGCACCAGCGGCCAGCCCTGGCTGATCTTCGCGGGCAGCAGCGAACCGGGCGTGAATTCGCCGTGCACCACGTTGAGCTTCACGACTTCGCCGATCTGCTCGAGCTCATACGTCACGCGCGAATGGTCTTTAGGATTCTCCGGCTCTGCCCAGCTGACCACGAGGCGTTTGGGCGGAAGGCTTTCCAGCACTTTGCCGACAACCTTGGTAGAGCCTTTATTGGCAAGCTTCCATTCGGAACCTTTCTTCCAGTCGGAGGTGATACCATCCGCCCAGTACTGCTTGGTAAACTCCGGATGGGTCAGCGCCGCCCAGAGTTTCTCGGGCGTAGTTTTAATATAGGTGGTATAAACGAAATCAGGGTTAGTCATGGTCTTTCTCCTTCAGTGCTTGTTTTAAATTATTGATTGCTTGAATCCGCCCTTCCTCGAACTTTCCGATCCAGCGCGCGTGGATTTCGCCGATGGGCACAGGGTTGAGGTAGTGCAGCTTTTCGCGCCCCCGCTTCACCGTGACGACGAGATTCGCCGCTTCCAGCAAAACAAGATGCTTGGTTACCGCCTGGCGACTCATGTCATGCCTCTCGCTCAGTTCGGTGAGCGTAAGGCCGTTAGTCTGATGCAGCCGGTCGAGCAATTTGCGGCGACTGGAGTCAGCAAGGGCCTTGAACACTTTGTCTTCGTTGGCAACCATACAAACATTACATGCAACCTTTTGGTTGCATGTAAAGCATAAAAATAATATGCTGATAAACAGTCATTAATCAGCCACTACCTTTCAATAATGAGCCCTATGGCCAATTAATCAGGCGACTGCTATAACAGACCATCAACCTCACAGGAGAGACGTATGTCAGACAAACCGCAACAACAGGGTCCCATCCCC
>JABCZZ010000049.1 GCA_013289445.1 Alphaproteobacteria bacterium | reverse complement strand
CGAAGCGTATCAAAGAAGATGCGCTGCGCATTTTGCGTTTCTTTCGTTTTTTTGCCCATTACGGCCAAGGCGCGATGGATGCCCAGGCGCTCACCGCTGCGAGTGCCGCCGCGTCAGAGATTGAGCATCTTTCGGGTGAACGCATCCAGCAGGAAATGGTGAAGCTGCTTGTTTCGCCGCGGGCCGCCAGCATCGTCGGGCAGATGCAGGACAGTAATATCTGGATGTATATTGTACCTGCGGCGGTCAAAATGAAAGTGCTTGAGCGACTACCTGCATTGCTGGAAAAGGCGCATATTGCTCCAAGCCCCTGGCTGGCTTTTGCCGCCTTGCTGCGCGTGGGCAGTGCAGAAGATAAGCATGCGCTCGTGGAGCGTATTGCCGATCGCTGGAAACTTTCCAACGCCCATCACCGGCATCTGCAGGCGCTTTGCGCTGAGCTTGGAAATATCAGTAGCGAGAAAGATCAAAAGAAACATATCCGCATTCTGGGCAAAGCGCTGTTTATCGAACATGCCTTGCTGCGCATGGCGGAAGGCTGGGATGAGAGGCGTGGCTTAAACGCGATTGCCATGGCCGCACAATGGCAGATCCCCACATTCCCGGTGACCGGTGATGACCTGCTTTCTATTGGTATCAAACCCGGCAGGGAAATGGGAGAATTGCTGAGAAAGCTCGAGAATCAGTGGGAAGAAAAAGACTACCGGCAAAACAAGGAAGAACTGCTTTCTACGCTTTCAACAAAGCACTGAATTCATTCCATTCGCCTTTGCTCATGCCGCTGGTTTCCTGGGTGACGGTCTCACCACCCAACATTTTTTTAAGCGCGGCAAGCCCTTTGGCCGAGACCACGGCGCCACCCACGCGGTAATTCATGAAGGCTTCGTAAGTGATGGGCAGCCAGCGCTTGAGTACGCCTAACATCACATCGGCATAGACGCGTATTTCATACTGCGCATGCGCATCGGCCCGCAGAGAGAGAAAATGCATCAGGTTATGCAGGTCTACCTTCCAGTACCACTGGGTATAATAATTGAGCGTCAGATTCATTCGCGCCAATTCACGTGCAAGACCCTTGTTTTTTTCGTCGATGATCTTGCCTGTATCGTCTTCATTAAGCATTTCGATGTAATGGTCATATACCTGCTCAGAATCTTCCTTGAGCAGCTGAAACACGCGCTGCGCTTCTTTGCCCTCGACCAGATCGCCACGTCCCTGGCGGTTGCCTTTGGACTGTGCGGCCAGTTGATCGGACGTGGGGATATAGAATTCGCGATCAAGAATCGAATAACGTGCCGAATACTCATTGACGTTGGCGGTGCGGTGGCGAATCCACTGACGGGCGATGAAAATCGGCAGCTTGATATGAAATTTGATCTCGCACATTTCAAACGGTGTCGAGTGGCGGTGGCGCATAAGATAATTGATGAGGCCTGCATCCTCATTCACTTTTTTGGTGCCCTTGCCGTAGGACACGCGTGCGGCCTGAACGATGGCGCTGTCGTCGCCCATATAATCAATCACGCGCACAAAGCCGTGATCAAGGACTGGCAGGGGCTGATAGAGGATTTCTTCGAGTGCGGCGCTGATGGGGCGTAAGGTGGGCTGTGATTTGCCGCGTTGATCGGCTATTTCTTCGGTTTGTTCGCTAGTTAGTGCCATTTCCACTCTCTCCAGGTTCTGCCTGTTTTAGAATGCTGTGGGCTCGCTGTCGACAAGAATTAACGTTTTTTTAGATGTTCAATACTAGGCTGTATAGTATGGCTCGCATAGCACCAAAACTCCTGACGCAAGAGCAAGAATACTATCTTCCGCCGCAAGGCTCCGGATTGGAAAAGACATGGGCAACTATTTCCGGTACTCAGGAACGCTATGCCGATTATTGCCAGCGTGGTCATACGATGATTGCCAATGCCATCATCGAGGGCCGAAACAGCGGCCACATGCCTTCCATCAAGGAATTATACGCGATTGCTGCGCGTGTGCGTCGTGCCACCGCCATTCTCAATTCACCGGGTGATAAATTTCATTTACTCTACGGCAATCCAGTGATGTTGCCGCAGGCCGGTTGGGTAGATTATCTGCGCGACAATATTTCACAGGATTCGGGCAGATATAATGCATTTTATGACAATGTTTCGCGGCGCTATGAAGCACTTGTTCGCAGTGCGCATTCGGGCGAGTTTTCCGATCAATTTGGCGCGCAATACGTCGCCAGTATAGACGACGCAGTATTTAAAAAAAATGTGCGTATTTACCGCGGCACAACTCGCATCGCCGATATAAGCCTTGATTCTGCACCCGTAGAGGGAGCTTCTGCCATTCGCATGAGCGAAAGGGGTCGCCAGCCCATCATCAAACTGGAACATGCATGGCTTAAAGATCAGGATGCAATGTTTGAAGAGGCTAATAAATGCTGGAAGAAAATAAACAAAGCCTCCCCCCTGACCCCTGAATTATTCTGGCAGGAAATGGGTAAGATTAGTCTGGAATTATTTCATGCCGCTCCACTCAGGCTCGGCAGCCAGACGGCCACTTTGATGGTGCTCGCAGGGATCACCAAGGCCATGGGATTTGAAGTAG
>JABCZZ010000048.1 GCA_013289445.1 Alphaproteobacteria bacterium | reverse complement strand
GGTTATCTGCATCGGCAATGTCGTTGCCGGGGGTGCCGGCAAGACGCCAGTGGCCTTGGCGTTGGGTACGTTACTCAAAGCAAAGGGCATCAAAGCGCATTTTCTTTCGCGCGGTTATAAGGGTAGTCTTGGCGGACCTGTGCGGATAGACTTGGCCAAACACACAGCCCGCGATGTTGGTGATGAACCGTTGTTGCTGGCGGCCATGCTTCCCACCTGGGTGGCTAAAGATCGCCTGGCCGGTGCGCGTGCGGCGCTGGCGGCGGGAGCGCAGCTTATCGTCATGGATGACGGATTTCAGAATCCTGCGTTGCATAAGGATGTATCGCTTCTCGTCATCGATGGCGGTTACGGCTTGGGTAACGCAAGGCTCATTCCCGCAGGCCCCCTGCGCGAGACGATGTATTCGGCTGCAAAGCGCGCAAGCGCTATTATCCTTATGGGTGAAGACGAACATCATGTGCTGGACGGTTTGCCGCCACAGCCGCCGGTATTGCGGGCGAATCTTGTCGGGGATGAGCAAGCGCAGTCACTTGCCGGCAAGCCCGTGGTGGCATTTGCAGGCATTGCTCGCCCGCGTAAATTTTACCGCACACTGCAAACGCTTTCCTGCCAGATTAAAGAAATGATATCCTACCCTGATCATCATTGGTTTACTCACAGCGATATGGATTTTATTCACCGCAAGGCAAAAGAACATGAGGCAATGCTCGTAACCACGGCCAAAGATTACGCGCGTCTTTCGCCTGACATGCGATCGGGGATTACCGTAGTGCCGGTGAGTGTCGTGTTTGATGATACGGCAGCGTTTGAACAGATAGTGGGCCTGGCAAAAAAATGATCTGGCTTCGCAAAATCCGCTATCTGCTTGAAGGCAGCGTCATTGTTGTCTGGTTCGCTTTTTTCTGGACTCTTCCGCTCGATATGGCTTCGGCACTGGGTGGTTTGCTGGGGCGGATATTCGGGCCATTTTCCGGAGCACACCGCACTGCCGACCATAATCTGCTGTTTGCAATGCCCGAATTATCATTGCCTGCGCGTCGCAAGATTCTGGGCGATATGTGGGAGAATCTCGGCCGTGTGGCCGGCGAATATCCGCATCTTTCGACGCAGGCTATGGCAAAACGCATCACTATCGAAGGCCGCGAGCATTTTGAAGCCATCAAGGACAAGGGCGCATTATTTGCTTCGGGTCATTTTGCCAATTGGGAGATTGCCCCGCTCACCGCTGCGCTGTGCGGTCAGCCGTTGACGCTTATTTACCGTGCTGCCAATAACCCCATTTCTGACTGGCTGATACGCACCATCCGCAAACGTTTTAACCGCAACATGCATAACAAGGGTCGAGAAGGCGCACAGGGTCTACTCAAGGCGCTGCGCGATCATGAGGCAGTAGGTCTGCTGGTGGATCAAAAGATGAATGATGGCAGCCCTCTGCCGTTTTTTGGCCATGATGCCATGACTGCGACGGCGCCTGCCCAGCTTGCCATCAAATTTCAGGTGCCGGTATTGACCGCGCGCGTGGTGCGCACCGACGGCGCGCATTTTCATATCACTATCCTGCCGCCACTGCATTATGAACCCAACACGGATCCCAAAATAGTCATGACCCATGTTAACCAATTGTTTGAACAATGGATTCGTGAGTATCCGGCACAGTGGCTATGGGTCCATAGGCGCTGGGGGAAAATACAGTAAATCCATTAGCCGAAGAAATTCTTGCAATCTTTTCTCATCGGGCTACAATCCTTGCTGCGTGATTAAAAAACGCACAGGAACACCGGGCAATAAGCGCATTACAGCTTAATAGTTACCATCCCCGGCTATAATGAATAATTTTCTCTTTCCAAGTCTTCAAGCAGGGCCGCCCGCGCATTTTGCGCGTGTGGAGTTTGCGTGATGGAGGAATTATGGCCTGTGACAAAAATCATTCATTTCAGTGGCTGGCAAGCATGCTGTGCTTGCTCACTATCTGCGCGTGCACGCCACGCGCTGACAATGATCCGTTTGATAAAGCCATATATCAATCGAACGCTGAAAACGAAGTGGGCAGTGTACTCACGCCGCGTGGCGTCATCCTGCCGTAGGGCTTAAGAGGTAGTGGCTTTTTTATTGCCGTCATGGAAAGTCAGCGTGATGGCCTGGGCAGAAGGCAGTGCCGCTGCTCGTGTAATCAGTCTGCCGTCCTTGCCATGCACCAGCACAAAACCGCGTTCCATCACGCGCTGCGGGCTGAGACTTTCGAGCAGCCCAAACACGCTGGCCAATTTCTGTTCGCGGTCGCTTGCCGCTCTGTGCATCATGCGTGTCATGCGATCTTTGAGCTGTGTGATCATCTGCGCATGATAGTCTACTTGCTGCAACAGGGTTACTGGTCGAAGTTTGGCGGCTGCCACGGCCAGTTGCTGGCTTTTTTGCGCCAGATGCAGCGGCAAGATGGACGCAAGACGCTCGCTCCAGTCATCCAGTCGCTGGGCCGCTTGATCGATAAGGCGTCGCGGATGCGCCAGCCCACGTGCAAATCCTGCAAGCCATTCGCCGCGCGATTCCAGCAGGCGCCCGATACTGCCGAAGAGTCGCTGCGCATATTCCAGCAGCGCCATCTGATATTCTTCGCGCACCGGCACCGCCATTTCT
>JABCZZ010000047.1:435-2672 GCA_013289445.1 Alphaproteobacteria bacterium | reverse complement strand
TTCTTGCAGGCGATTGACGGTGACTTCCGCGGGATTAAGCGGTTCACCGCAGATGGCGTGTACGCGCGGAGTGAAGTGTTTGGGAATATAGCGCATGAACGAGCCCAGATATTTTCGACTGAAGATACTGCCCCACAGCCCGGTGAGTGCGATGGGATAGACCGCCACCGGGTCGCGCTTGATGATCGACTCGATGCCGGTTTTGAATCGCCCCAGACTGCCGGTATAGGTCATCTGGCCTTCAGGGAAAATGCAAATAAGATCGCCCGCTTTAAGGCCTGCCGACACTTCTTCAAGCGCTGCCACCACGCTTTCGCGCGTGGGCAGAATGGGTATCGCGTGGTTATAGAGCATGAAATAATGCACCAGCGGTGCGTTATAGACATTCGTGTCGATGATGAAACGGATGCGGCGCTTGCAACCGGCGGCAATCACCAGTCCATCGGCATAGGAAACATGGTTGCTGATCAGAATGGCCGGACCTTTTTCGGGAATGCGCTCAAAGCCGGTATATTTCGGATTATAGATCGCGATGCAGATCAGCTTCGCGAGCAGTCGGTAAAACGGTTCCGGGTTCCAGGTCCACTTGGGGCATGGGAAGGAAATTTGCAGTCTTTTTAAAACATTCATCACCAATGTTGTCATGTATCAGGTGCCCGCTCCACCTGCAATACCAGTATAACATGCTGAAAGTTAAGATAATGTTAAATTTGTATGGCAACGGGGTAGTAGCGAGTGTCGCAGGAAATCAAGCCTGGCCGTAATAATAGCTTAACAATTCAGCGTTATAGTAGAGAGGAAGCAAAAGGTTTGGATATGTTATCTGCGACGGAACAACGTATTGCCCAGCGGAACTTTGTCACGCACCAAAGAATGCAGAAACAAGGTACGTTTGGCCAGCTTATCAGTGGCGCCTGGCTTGCCATCCGCAACGGCGTTGATCGTATCACGGGCTGGGCGGATGATGACCGCGCGCTTTTTCTGGGCGCCACTTCCGCGGGATTGGTGCGTGGTGCGCTTTACGGTGCCAGTATTGCCATTTTTGCTTTGGCCGTATTCAACCCGGTCTCTGCAGTGATCTTGCCCCTGTTTTTTGGAAGCACTATTGCCTGCGCATTGGCCTACGGCATTTATGACGGTCAGGCAAAACTTGAAGATCATGCGAATTATGAGGCAAAGAAAGTCGCCTCGACAGCGGTGGCGGGTAAGGAACTCCAGTCACCAGGCCAGCAACCGCAAACGCAGAAGCAGGCAAATGCCGCCGCTGAAAATCCCGGCTATGCCAAACGCGAAGACACGCGGCGTATGGAAGCTGCGACGGTGCAGCGCTAGGTTTTTCATTATTCGTTTACATACGCTATTGTGCCGCCTACGGTGACGTTGCTCAGCAAGGTATGTGATGATTCGTCCGACAGCGTTATTCGTGTTATTGATGATATGGGCGCCTCAGGCACCGGCTTTCACCCAGCAGGCCACTCACGCCATAACCGGTGCTTCGTTTGCACTTACCAGCGGTGACACTGTGCGGCTTTCGGGCATTGATACGCCGCAGGAGGAGCCCGCCCGTCAGGCGCTGGAAAAGCTTGTCGCAGGTCAAACATTGCGCATCACTCAGGTGACCAAGAACATCGACCGTCACGGACGAATGCTTGCGCATGCGTATCTGGAAGATGGACGGCTGATTGAAGCGGAACTGCTTAAGCAGGGGCTTGCGGTGATTAACGATTTTACCTATCAGCGATCCGATGCATTAGAAGAAATGCTGGACAGTGAGCGTGCGGCACGCAAGGCAAAGCGCGGCATCTGGCAGCAGCAATGCTGCCGCGTGCTTGCTCCCGGTGAAACGCCCAACTATCTCAATCAGTTCAGGCTGGTGGAAGGTGTGATCGAAAGCACAAGCCTTTTTCACGGGCATTTCTATATTCATTTCAGCCGTTACTGGAAAGGCAGCTTCACCGTGTTTATCTCCGGCAAGGTGTTGGCGCATGAGCGCACGCAGGAGGATTTTGCAGCCTTGCTGGCAAAGCTCAAGGAAGGCAAGACAGTGTGCATACGCGGCTGGATTCGCGATCACAAAGGCTCGCCTAATATCGAAATCACCTCACCTAATCAGATAGAGGTGGAGAATTAATCTTCGCCGTAGCGATGCAGGCTGTGGCCATGCTTACGCAACCAGACTCTTGCCGCTTTAGGATGAGGATGCAGTTTTGACACGATGTCCCAGAAGCGTGGGCTGT
>JABCZZ010000047.1:0-425 GCA_013289445.1 Alphaproteobacteria bacterium | reverse complement strand
TGTGGTTCATTTCTTTGAGATGCGCCACTTCATGGGCGATGAGATAATCGAGTATCTCGGGTGGCGCAAAGGCCAGTCGCCAGCTGAAAATAAGATCACCGCTTCTGCTGCAACTGCCCCAGCGCGAACTATTGTCACGTATAGTTACGCTGCGCACAATCTTGCCGATTTTTGTCGCAGCGGCCTGCGCGCGCGCAAGACATTCTTCGCGCAGATGCTTTTTTAAAAAATCTTTCACCCGTCGGGCAGTAAACTCGCAAGCGCCGTACACATGCAGTGTGTCGCCGGCAAGTTCTGTCACGCCCCGCCCGGGTGCATGACTCACGGTAACAGCTTTGCCCAGCACGCTGAGACGCGCGCCATTGACAAACGATACCGGTGGCTGGGTGGCAATATTCTCAAGTACCCAATGTTTTTTTGCTGAG
>JABCZZ010000046.1 GCA_013289445.1 Alphaproteobacteria bacterium | reverse complement strand
GATCGAGATCGAGGAAGAAAAATTTACCCGACTGCATGGCTTCTTGCAGTACGGCGCCCGCGACTTTCTGCAATTCATCGAACGACTTGGTGGTCTGGATGACGAACTGCACCGGAAGGCCGGTGCTGCCGGGCAACAGCGGCGGCGGGAACACGGCGCTTCTGGCGCCGGCAATATTGCCCAGATCGTTCTGAAGGGTTGGTTTAAGTTGTTGGGCGGAACGTTTTCTTTCATCCCATGGCTTAAACACCGCGCCCTGAATAGACTGTCCCGGCACGTCGAGCTGAAACACATGCTCGGTTTCCGGATAGCCGGCAAAAATCTTATAGGCCTGACGCGAAGAGATCTGACGCTGTGCGAGCGTTGAATCCGGCGCACTGAAATTGATGGCGATGAGTGCGCCCTGATCTTCTTCCGGTGCCAGCTCGTTCTTTGCCGTAGCCCAAAGACCCCATATGCTTAAGAACACGAGGATGGCGAATACATAGGTCACCGGGCGGAAATTGAGACTGCCGTCGAGCAATCGCAAATAGAAATTGCGTATACGGTCGAAATTATGGTCGATGGCCAGCACCAGGCGTTCGTCCCATGTGCCTTCGCCGGTGGTGGTGTGGGGTTTAAGAAAGCGTGAGGCAAGCATGGGCGACAGAGTGAGTGCTACGACGGCTGAAATGGTGACGGCGCCCACCAGCGTGAAGGCAAATTCGGTAAACAGTGCGCCGGTCAGTCCGCCCTGAAAGCCGATGGGTACATACACGGCAATGAGCACGATGGTCATGGCGATGATGGGGCCTACCAGCTCGCGTGCCGCCTGAATGGCAGCGTCAAATGGCTTCATGTCCTCTTCGAGATGGCGATTGACGTTCTCAACGACAATAATCGCGTCATCCACCACCAATCCGATGCCCAGTACAAGTGCCAGCAGGGTAAGCAGGTTGATGGAAAAGCCGAGTGCCAACATGAAGACGAATGCGCCGATAAGCGAAAGCGGAATCGCCACCACCGGTATCAGCACCGAGCGCGGCGAACCCAGGAACATGAACACCACCAGCGTGACGATGAGCATCGCCTGAATGAGCGTGCTTACCACTTCATGAATGGCGGAATTGACGAATTTGGTTGAGTCATAGACGATCTCACCGTTGAGACCTTGAGGCAATTGCGCGACGATCTCGGGGAAAATCTTGCGGATTTTGCCGATGACCTCAAGCAGGTTGGCGCTGGGTGCGACCTGAATACCGATGTAAACGGCTTTCTTGCCGTCGAACGCCACTTCGGACTCATAATCTTCCGAGCCCAGCGTGACGTTTGCCACATCCTGCAGGCGCACAATAGAATCACCTGCCTGTTTGACCACAAGATTGCGGAATTCTTCGAGCGTATGCAGGTTGGTCGACGCCGTGAGATTGATCTGTACCATCTGGCCTTTGGTATTGCCCAGTCCCGATATGTAATCGTTTTTAACAAGCGCAGTGCTGATGTCGGTAGCCGTTAAGCCGTAAGCCGCAAGTTTCTCCGGGTTAAGCCACGCACGCAGCGCAAAGTTTTTGTTGCCGATGAACTCGGCGGTCTGCACGCCTTCGACTGCCTGCAGCTTGGGCTGCACGACACGCAACAGATAGTCGGTGATGTTGTTGCTGGGCAGCACGTCGCTGCCAAAGCCGATATACATGGCATCGATGGTCTGCCCCACTTTGACGCTTAAAATCGGTTGTTGCGATTGCGGCGGCAGCTGGTTAAGCACCGAAGAGATTTTGGTCTGAATTTCGGTAAGCGCTTTGTCAGGATCGTAATTAAGCCGCAGATTGACGGTGATGGTGCTGATGCCGTTCTGGCTGGTGGACGTCATGAAATCGATGCCATTGGCCTGGGCGATGGCGTTTTCCAGCGGCGTGGTGATAAAGCCGGCTACCACGTCCGGATCGGCGCCGTAATAAGTGGTGGAGACAGTGACGATCGCATTTTCCGTGCGTGGATACTGTAGCACCGGCAACGCAAATACGGCGCGCAGGCCCAGCACCAGAATCATCAGACTGATGACGCTGGCAAGAACCGGGCGACGGATGAAGAGATCGGTGAACATGGGTGTTATTTATCCTCCACCTCGGGTGCGGCGTCGTTCTTGGGAGCATGTTCGTTGTTGACAACCACGCTCATGCCGTTTTGCAGCTTAAGCTGGCCGGAGGTGACAATCGTATCTCCCTCTTTGACGCCCTTGAGAATCTGGATTTGATCGCCGCGTGTGGCGCCCACAGTCACGAAACTCTGTTCGGCCACAAGGGAATCATCTTTGTTGTCTTTCGGCGTATCTTTAATTTCTGGCTTGGTTTCGGCGCCTTTAGCGGTGGCGTCTTTAGCCTCTTTGCCATCCTTATCCTTCTGCGCATCTTTTTCTTCTTTCACTTCCGAGGCGCTTTTGAGGATATAGACCGTATTGCCGTAGGGATTATAGGTAATGGCGGTCTGCGGTACGGTGATGAATTCCACCGGCTTGCCTACCGTGATCTGGGCGGTGGCATACATGCCCGGCAGCAGTGAATGATCCGGATTCTTCACGGCCGCGCGTATCTGCACATTACGTGTCGCAGAGTCCACGCGGGGATTGATGGCAAGAATCGAGCCGGGAAAAGTCTTGTCCGGATAGGTGTCGCTGCGCGCATTGATTTTCTGTCCATTGCGGATATGGGCAAGCGACTGCTGCGGCAGGTAGAAGTCCAGGTAGATGGGATCAAGTTCTTGCAGCGTCACAATGGCAGTGCCCGCAGTAAGATATTGCCCCAGATCAACGTTGCGTATGCCCAGATGGCCCGAGAAAGGCGCGCGGATGATTTTCTTTTCGACAATCGCCTTCTGTTCGTCGGCCAAGGCTCTGGCGCTGTCGAGCGTAGCCAGATCGTTATCC
>JABCZZ010000045.1:2807-2942 GCA_013289445.1 Alphaproteobacteria bacterium | reverse complement strand
AGTCAGCGTGGTCTTGCCTGCGTCGGGATGCGAAATGATGGCAAAGGTGCGCCTCTGCGCTGATGGGCTCTCTGCCATGAAAGTTTACGCCGCCTGCTTTTCCCAGCCGCCGGCTTCGGTCTGGCGGATGTAGGA
>JABCZZ010000045.1:0-2797 GCA_013289445.1 Alphaproteobacteria bacterium | reverse complement strand
CGCTGTGGCCATCGGCCTGATATTTCTTCCAGCGTGCGCGCGCTTTAGCCAGGGCTTCGTCATTGCTGCCGTCGAATATGTCGAGCACGCGGGTAAGTTCGGCATCGAACTCCAGCTCGGAACCATCAGTCACGACGAGCAGGTTAGCCTTGTTCGGGTTTTCTTCGCCGCAGGTGATGTAGATCGGTTGCTGTTCGCCCACGCCGTCTTTCTTCGTGCCGTGCGGCAGGAAGGAGCCGGGGTCTTGCGTCCATAATATAGTGCTCAGCCACTCGGCTTTTTCATCGGACTCGACGAGCACAAGTGTGCGGAAACTATTCTTGAGCGCTTTTTCCAGAAGCTTGGGCAATGCGCGTTCAAGCGGGGTGGAGGTCAGGTGATAAAACTGGATATCGGTCATTCGTAATGGTCCGTTACAAGCTGGTTGAGCAAGCGCACGCCAAACGCGGTGGCGCCTTTGGGCACGGTATCGAGATCCTTCTTGCTCCAGGCCACGCCCGCGATGTCAAGATGCGCCCACGGCGTCTTGTCCTTGATAAAACGCTGGAGGAACTGCGCGGCGGTGATGGAGCCCGCCTCGCGATCAGCGCCGATGTTCTGCATGTCGGCGATCTCGCAGTTGATCTGCTTGTCGTAGACATCGGCAAGCGGCAGGCGCCAGACATTCTCGCCGGTTTTCTTGCCGGTGTCGGAAAGCTGACTCGCTAGTTTGTCGTTGTTGGAGAAGAGTCCCGCGCGGCTGGTGCCGAGTGCCACGATGATAGCGCCGGTAAGCGTTGCGAGGTTGATGACGAATTTGGGCTTGAAACGCTCCTGCGTGTACCACAGCGCATCCGCCAGCACGAGTCGGCCTTCGGCGTCAGTGTTGAGTACCTCAATCGTCTGGCCGGACATGGAAGTCACCACATCGCCCGGGCGCTGCGCGTTACCGTCGGGCATGTTCTCGACAAGACCGCCGATACCTACCACATTCACTTTTGCCTTGCGCAAGGCGAGCGTGCGCATGAGGCCGATGACGGTGCCTGCGCCGCCCATGTCCCATTTCATTTCTTCCATGCCGTTTGCCGGCTTGATGCTGATGCCGCCGGTGTCGAACGTCACGCCCTTGCCGACGAAGGCGAGCGGTGCCTCGTCCTTGGCGCCGCCGTTCCACTGCATCACCACGAGCTTGGACTCGCGTGCAGAGCCTTGGCCGACGCCCAAAAGCGCGCCCATGCCGAGCCTATTCATTTCCTTGACGCCGAGGACTTCCACCTTCACGCCGAACTTGGTCAGCTCTTTGCATTTCTCGGCAAGCGTTTCAGGATAGATGATGTTGGCCGGTTCAGTGACGAGATCGCGGGTGAAGAACACGCCGTCGGCGATTTTTTCGAACAGTTCAAAATGCTTTTCGGCGGTTTTTACGCCTTTGACAGCGAATTCGAGGCTGGTGAGGGTCGGTTTTTCATCAGCGGTTTTCTTGGTATGGTATTTGTCAAAACGGTAGCTGCGCAGCAATGCGCCGTAAGCCGTATTGGCAGCGACGTCGGCAGCGGAAAGCCTGGTGCCGCTCATCGTGTCGATGATCACGCGCGCATTCACCGAGCCCTGTGCATTAAGATGAGCAATGAGTGCGCCGCCGATGCTTTGCGCACAGAGTGTGCCGAAATCATTCTTTTCCTTATGCACGCCCAGCAACACAATGCGGTCCACCGGAAGCTCTTTGGGTGCAACCACGGAGGTCACCTGGCCGCGATTGCCGTTGAATCTGCCCGACGCGAAGGCCTTGGTGATGGTGCCGTCGGTTTGCTTATCAAGTGCTTGGGCGGTCGCAGAGAGCTTGTTTTGCCCGCCTACGAGCACCACCCAGCTGTCTACCGCAGATTTTGCTTTTGCATTGGCGCTCTGCGCCGTATGTTCTGCAAAGGAAATGGCAATCATAAATCGCTCCTTAAAGAAGACATGTACCGCTATAGTCTCTATATAATGAAACAGCTCGCCTGGTCGACGGTGCTGGTTACCGTGAGCCTTACCAGCATCATCTGGCTTACGCAAGCCTTGCGCTTTATCGATTTCATTGTCACGCGCGGCATCTCTTTTGGCAGCTTTTTAGAACTTACCCTGCTGCTGGTGCCTTCACTGGTGCTGTTCGTGCTGCCGTTCGGGCTGCTCTGCGCCGTACTCTATACCTATTACCGCCTGATGGCGGACAGCGAACTGCTGGTGCTCTCCAGCGCTGGGCTCAGTCGCCTTCAGCTGGCGCGCCCTGCAGTTAATATCGCGCTCATTGCCACGGTCATCGCCTACAGCATCTCGCTTTACCTGTTGCCGGTGACGTATCGCGAGTTCAAGGACATGCAGATGTTCCTGCGCGATAATTATGCGTCGCTGCTGCTGCAGGAAGAAGTGTTCAACAGCCCGGTGGAGGGGCTTACGGTTTATATCCGTGAGCGTGACGCCGACAATACGCTGCGCGGCATCATCGTGCATGACAGCCGTGATGAGACCAAACCGCCCATCACCATGATGGCCGAGGAGGGACGTCTCATCCAGTCGCCGCAGGGCCCGCGTTTTATTCTCTATCGCGGCAATCGCCAGGAAGTGGAGCAGGGCAAACTTTCGTTCCTCAATTTCGATCAATATACGCTTGATATCAGTTTTTATTCCGCTGCCGGTCGCGCGCGCCAGCGCCAGCCCGAAGAGATGTTCCTGTCAGAACTTCTGTTTCCGGAAGGTAGCGGAGAAGAAGCCGCGCGACTTGTAGCCGAGGGACATAACAGGCTTACCTCGCCGCTGTTTTCACTGGCACTTACCCTGC
>JABCZZ010000044.1:1240-2945 GCA_013289445.1 Alphaproteobacteria bacterium | reverse complement strand
CCGTCGCACTGACCCGATACGCCTGAAGTGGTACGCGTGCCACCAGTGCCGCTAGAAAAGCCGAAGGTGCTTGCCACCGAGGCGTTCATGTCGCCGGGAATGGCGTTGAACTTGCCGCGGAAGGTATTTACCGCCGTGTTGTATTTTTCGATCTGGGAGATGGTGGCGCGAACTTCGGCCGCGCGGATGAGATCCTGACCCACCAGCACACCGCCAACGATAAGGCCGATGATGACCAGCACGATTGAAAGCTCGATGAGCGTGAAGCCTGCCCTTTGCGGAGATTTAATAATTGGCAAAAGAGTGCATCTCCATCCCACTTTATTTCGTTATTTTAGGTTTATCAAAAGTAAAAGGACATGGAAAGAAGGACTTGACCTCAAAAACCCAATAAACGCTTGGCAAATCTTTGCTGGTGTCGACCTAGATTTGTTTAGGGCCACTCGACTTTGCCGGAGGGCCTCCGGGCATATTTTGTCCAGCATTAATATACCGTTTGGCACCACCGGAAGCCTCAATCACCACCCTTGCAAGCGTTTTTGCTAATTGTTCTGGCGTCATAGATCGGACGGGCTGAGGCAAATTCGCGCTCATATTTTCCAATGTCAGATCACGGTTTGGCCCCGCAGCAATGAATGCTCCACGGGTGATCTGGCCGTCCTGCTGACAGGCAGCAACCACAGCTATCTGCTGTTTCGTGTCTAGTTTTTTCCATTGCGCTTCCGTTGCGCCAAGCCCTTTTAGAAACGCGCCAGCACCGTATTTTGCTTTAATGGAATCGACCACCTTTTGTGCTTCCTTAGCAGCGGCTTCAACCCCGCCTTCCTGGAATTTTCTGAGCACGGTCGGTTCTAAACTTCTTGGCGGAAGTGCGGCGCTCATACCTTTCAATGTCAAATCACGATTGGGTCCGGCAGCAACAAACGATTTGTGCGTGAGTTCAATCCGCTACTGGCCTTCCTCCACGTGCTGCGCGGATTCTTATCGAAGCTTGAGGAAACTTCTGGACGACCAATGTGGCTTAGTGGGAACGACTCTCTGTATGAGTGTGAACCGGTGGTGTATTGTCTGGCTTCACTGGTGCTTCTTTAGCAGGTTGCGGTTCCTTGTAAGCAGGGACTGCGCGGGGATCGTATTGCACGAGCATATTGGCCACAGGGGTATATTTGGATGTGAGCTCATCCCGCGTCATTATCGCGCGCGACTCGTTTGGTTGCATAAAATTTGTGATTACGAAGATATTGCCATCCTGTAACTGCACTGCTTTTGCGGCAATCTCTTGGCTCGATGCCCTGGATGCTTCCATGAGGGGTGTAAAAACACGAATGTCTATTTTATCGGAATGAACCGTCATATAATAAGCCATTTTTGCATCCATATAACTTCCCCGACAGACAAGATTTACGTGTGGAGATAGCATATCGGCTACAGGTTAATAGATCGTTAACAAACGCCCATTAGGGATGCAGTTTTTCTCAATTGGCTTAATGCTGTTGAGACTTGATATTTGGATAATGAGAGAGGGGTTTTTGAGGAGGTCGTTTTACTTGCACTTTACTTGCACTGCGTCGTAAGCGCTTGATTTATAATGGAGCGGGTGAAGGGAATCGAACCCTCGTATGCAGCTTGGGAAGCTGCCGTTCTACCATTGAACTACACCCGCGTAGTTTTTATACCGGGGGCACGCTTCCCCATTTTCGCTCCG
>JABCZZ010000044.1:112-1230 GCA_013289445.1 Alphaproteobacteria bacterium | reverse complement strand
CCCCCGCGAAATCGTCGTATAACACTCCTGCGCGTAGCCACGCGAAGCCTTAAGCTCGTTTAACGGTTCTCGCGTGTTTTGGCAAATTCGATGTCTTTCCAGTCGGACTGGATGCGATCCAGATGCCAATCATTGGGCGCAAGATACGCCAGCGCGCCGGTGGCATCTTCAGCGAGGTTATACATGTTTTTGTCGGTGAATTGCTTAAGCAGCACGGCATCCTTGCACTTGACCCAGCGCGCCGTGGTGTAGGACACTTCCTCGAACCCGCCTTTGACGTTGTATTCGCTTTGCAGGCGCGAGGCGATGACGTCAAATTGCAGCGGCCCGACCACGCCGATGATCCAGCCTGCACCACTTAGCGGTTTGAAGATCTGCGACGCACCTTCCTGCGAGAGTTCTTCGAGCGCCTTTTTCAGTTGCTTGGAGCGCATCGGATCATCAAGACGCGCGCGCTGGAAATGTTCGGGTGCAAAACTGGGAATACCGGTGAAATGGATTTTTTCGCCCTCGGTGAGCGCATCGCCAATGGAAAGATTGCCGTGGTTGGGAATGCCGATGATGTCGCCCGGGAACGCTTCTTCTGCCAGTTCGCGGTCGCGCGCAAGGAACAGTACCGGGTTGTTAAGGGTGAGCGTTTTCTCGCTGCGCACATGCAACACTTTCATGCCGCGCCAATATTTCCCCGAACAAATGCGCACGAAGGCGATGCGGTCGCGATGGTTCTTGTCCATGTTCGCCTGCACCTTGAACACGAAGCCGGTGAATTTCGGCTCGGTGGGCTGCACTTCGCGGTTATCGGTTTTCTGCTGGCGCGGGGAGGGTGCCATGGTGCAAATGGCACCCAGCAATTCACGCACGCCGAAATTATTAATCGCACTGCCGAAGAATACCGGTGTGAGATGGCCTTCAAGGTAAGCCTCTTTGTTAAATGGCTTGCAGGCCGCGCGCACCATCTGCACTTCTTCACGGAACTGGGCAAGCTCTTTTTCGGAAATATGTTCGGCGAGTTTGAGATCGTCGATGCCCTTGCATTCAATCGATTCGGCGACCCTTTCGCCTTCGCCGGGCGCAAACAAATGCAGTGTGTCGTTGATGAGGTCGAATGAACCGCGGAA
>JABCZZ010000043.1 GCA_013289445.1 Alphaproteobacteria bacterium | reverse complement strand
CTCACCGATTTTTCTTAGAAAAGCGAAGTACATCCTGTTGACCCGTAGGTTCGTGCGTAGCCTCCATTCTCAGGTAATTGGCTGAATATTTCGTTAAACGCAGACAAGAAACTGCGGTGGGGTATATGCCCAGCTGATCTAGCAGAGCCGGAATCGAACCAGCGACACAGGGATTTTCAGTCCCTTGCTCTACCAACTGAGCTATCTGGGCACAATGTACGCTATTAGCTTACAAAGAGCCTCGGGTTATAAAAGATGGGCAAGGTCTTGTCCAGAAACGATTTCACCGTAGATTTTATTAGAAATTTTTTAGGTACACTATTGATTTAGTGCTGGAAATACAAATTTCTAGGACGCAGTTTCCGTTGAGAATTATGCAATAACCATAGTTCCCAGCAGGGCGATCTGGAATTGAGAAGGAAAGTTATTGGTTTGCTTCTTTTTCAGAAAATTCAGGGGATCCACTCTTAGCTCTTGGGCAATGGTCATGAATTCGGCCATATCCATCTCATTTGATGAGGCTGGAGGGATCCAGCGTACGCGAGAAAGTGTCGGAGCATCTGTTTGCAGGTGAATTACTGCGGGCACACAGGTATATCTCGCCGACGGGACGAGATATACCCAGCATAGTGGTGGAGGAGGAAGGATTTGAACCTTCGAACTCCGAAGAGGGCAGATTTACAGTCTGCTGCCATTGACCACTCGGCCACTCCTCCGGAAATTGTGCCGGCAGGGGCAATAATAACTTGCCACTTGCCGCGGGCAACTTAGACTTACGGCCTTCAAAGAGGCCATCTAACTAATCCACAGGCGGGCGCATGTCAAACCCTAAGCGAAAAGCCGACAATTCACGCAGTTATTGGCTTTATGGGCTGCATGCGGTCAGGGCGGCCCTTGCCAATCCCAAGCGTGAGGTGCGAAGGCTCGTGGCTACCCATCAGACGCTGGAAAAACTGGGCGAAGACTGGCAGGAACGCAAATTAGGCGCTGAAACGTTGAGTCCTCAGGAAATCGAGCGCCTGCTGCCCAAAGATGCTGTCCATCAGGGAGCCGCACTGGAAGTGACCCCCTTGCCCGAACGCTCGCTGGAGGAGTATCTGGCGCATGCCACACCACAAAAACCTCTGTTGCTGCTTGATCAGGTGACGGATCCGCATAATGTCGGCGCCATACTGCGTTCGGCAGCGGCGTTTGACGTCGGCGCGGTTATCGTCACGCGCGACCATGCCCCGCAGGAATCGGCAACGCTCGCCAAAGCCTCCTCGGGCGGGATTGAGATCGTGCCGATGATTACCGTCACCAACCTGACCCAGTGCATGGAAACGCTGAAGAAAAACGGCTATTGGTGCGTAGGTCTGGACGGACAGGCAAAGCAGACGCTTGCCGAGGCCAAACTCGATCACAAGACGGCACTGGTGCTGGGTGCGGAAGGTGCAGGCCTGCGGCGTCTGACCTCTGAGCGTTGCGATCTGCTGGTTCGCCTGCCGATTTCCCCAATCATGGAAAGCCTGAACGTTTCTAATGCTGCGGCAGTGGCGCTCTATGCGCTTTCGCACAACGCATAGCTATCGCTTGTAACCCAGCATCGGTTTTTCGACCAAATGCCATGAGAGTACGCCAGCCGCTAAGCTCATGGCGAAGCTCAGTCCCATGAAATAATGAAAGCCGATATGCGGAAACATGAACAGCGTCAGGTTCTGCAGCGGAAAAGCGTAGAGATAAAGCCCATAGGAGAAATCACCGAATCTGCCGAAATGCGAAAGCAGCGGCAGGCGAAGAAAACCAAGATAGATTACGATGTAGGGGAAAGCTAAATCAAATACCAGCCGGCTTAAAATAGGCGAATAGCCCGCGACTTTAATGCCGTAGCTTGCGGCAAGCACCAGCAATGCCACAATAAACCCGCTGAATTTTAACGGAATGAGATCGCGAGCGCCGTAAAGCACGGCACCGCTGGCAAACAATGTGGCGAGTTCCACCGACATCTGCATTTTTCCCCAGCTCCAGCGCGAAAAAATGGCGATATGCGGCAGGTGTCCCAGATCATTGGCAAACACGCCGTACATTATTGCGGCCCACAATGTCACAAAGACGATGATCATAAGACGTGGCCGCAATATACCCAGTACGCCCAATACACCGACGGCGACGTAGCACCGCAATTCATGCTGCAATGTCCACAGCGAACCGTTGACATGCGGCGAGGCGAGATGGGTAAATACGCCGGGCAGGTCGTATTGCACCGGTAGAATCAGCATGCATTTAAGATAGTTCCAGGTCGCGGTGTCGCTGAAATAACTGCGCACAGACAGGGAAGTCACCA
Source organism: Alphaproteobacteria bacterium (assembly GCA_013289445.1). The sequence goes on along the minus strand of JABCZZ010000043.1, from coordinate 678 downwards.
AAGGGCCCAGCACAAACACGCTGAACAGCACCGCAACAATAAGTGCCGGCAAGATGCGCAGCGCGCGGTTCTTTATGTAGGTGCCAAGCCGGTTATGGTGCAGATAGCTGAGCGTGACGAAATAGCCGCTGATGATGAAGAACATCGCCACCCCCAGCCCGCCGAACGATTCATAGCCAAGGGCAAGGGAAAGCGGATCGCCGCTGTGATCATACAGCGCGAAACAATGCTCATACCAGACCATGGTGGCGGCGACAAAACGGAGAAAATCGAAATTATTCTGCGGATGCGTGGCGTTCATACCTGCCAGTATCAAGCAGCCGGGCGCAAGTCAATCATTGCCAGCCCGGGCCATTTCCTTTATGCACCAAGGCATGACGCAACCTCTGGCAATACTCGAAGGGCTCATCGCCCGCGCTCGCAGGGCGGGAGCGGACGGTGCCGATGGCCTGCTTTACGGCTCAACTTCGCTTTCGGTCTCACGCCGCATGGGCAAGCCCGAAGGACTTGAACGCGCCGAAAGCCAAGGGGTGGGGCTGCGGGTATTTGTCGGCAAGCGCACAGCGGTAACTTCGTCTTCAGATACCGGCGAAAAAGCGCTTGGCGAAATGGTCGAACGTGCGGTTGCCATGGCCAAACTTGCACCTGAAGATCCGTTCGTGGGGCTCGCCCCCGAAA
>JABCZZ010000042.1 GCA_013289445.1 Alphaproteobacteria bacterium | reverse complement strand
GCTAAAATTCTTACAGTCAATCACAAGGGCTTTATTTCCCTTCTGATAACTCAATGACACTTTATCGATATGCTTGGCCATGCCGCGCTCCTGGCCAGTATTATACGCGCGGGATATTAAAAAAGACTAAAGCTTTAGCGCTTCTTTGAGTTGTTCTGCAATAGCTGGTGATAGGTTAGGCTTATGAATTTCATAGACTTTCTTATGGTACTCTTTCAGCCATGAGGCTTCTTCTGCATTAAGCATGGAGTGCTCAATCAGGCTAAGATCAATCGGCGCCAGTGTCAGCGTTTCAAAACCGAAATAGCGTTTGCCGCCGACATCTTTTTTTATTTCCTTCACCGCCACCAGGCTCTCGATGCGAATGCCATATTCACCCGCCTTGTAATAGCCCGGTTCGTTGGAAACCACCATGCCGGGTGCCAGCGGCGCATCGCCTGCGCGTTTGCTGATACGTTGCGGACCTTCATGCACCGAGAGATAGCTGCCTACGCCGTGACCGGTGCCGTGATCATAATCGAGACCGGCCTGCCACAGATATTGGCGTGCGAGCGCATCGAGCTGGCTGCCGCCAGTGCCTTCCGGAAATACTGCACAGGCTAATGCGATATGGCCTTTGAGCACGCGGGTGAAACGATCCTTCATCTCGGCACTTGGTGTTCCCAGTGCCACGGTGCGGGTGATGTCGGTCGTGCCATCCTGATATTGGCCGCCGGAATCAAGCAGCAGAAGTGAGTTGTCGTCGAGCGTACGGTTGGACTCTTTCGTCACGCGGTAATGCACTATGGCACCGTCCGGCCCGCTGCCCGCAATCGTCGTAAAGCTCGGTTCAAGATAAAGTTTGGATTCTTTGCGAAAGGCTTCGAGTTTTTCCGCCACGTCCATTTCGGTAAGATTTTTCTTATCGACCGTAGCAACCCAGTGAAGAAAGCGCGTCACTGCAAGCCCGTCACGCTTATGGGCTTCACGCATGCCGACGAGCTCTTTGTCGTTCTTGCAGGCCTTGGGCAGCAGGCAAGGATCAGAGGCTTCGATACTATGCGCTTTTCCACGCCCGAGCTGCTGGTAAAACCAGATGGGCGAGCCTGCACTGTCGACCATCACTTTGCGCCCGGCATACCCTTTGAGATCATCAACGAGCGCGTCTGGCGGCCTGACGGTAACTCCCTTGCCCAGATGTTCGAGCACTTCAGCGGAAATGCGCGACGCATCTATATAAAATTTCATTTTTGCGTCGACCTCTAATACCGCATAGGCAAGAACAAACGGTGTAAACGGCACATCTGAACCGCGGATATTGAGCAGCCAGCAGACAGAGTCAGGCGCGGTAATGACGGCGCATTGCGCTTCATGTGCGGCAATGAGTTTGGCCACACGTTCACGCTTGGACTGCGAACTCTCCCCTGCAATCTGCGCAGGTTGGATACGCACCTTGCTTGCAGGCGCTGCTGGCCGGTCTTTCCACAAAGCATCTATCGGATTGGGCAGGATAGGCTTGAAGGCAAAACCCGGAGCCGTCTGCTCAAATCTGCGTAACGTCTGCAGTGTATGCAATTTCGGATCATAGCCGATCACTGCTTCGCTGGGTGCTTGCTCCGCCAGCCATTCATACGGTGTCAGATCACCGCTGTTATGATGTTCATATGCCGCCGGCACTTCTGCGGCAGACTGCAATGTGTAACGCCCGTCGGTGAAAAATGCGGCCTTGTCTTTGAGCACCACGGCAAGGCCTGCCGAGCCGCTAAAGCCGGTAAGCCAGGTAAGGCGCTTGGCGCAGTCTGGCACGTATTCGCCCATGAACTCATCGTTCACCGGCAGCAGAAACCCATCGAGATTCTGCGCCACCAGTGCGCCGCGCAGCAAGGAAAGTGTATCGGACATAGATAAAATATACCTTATACCCCGCCCCTGCCGCAAACTCTCATTTGCGCTTGGGGCAGACCTTCATCATAATAGCGCCATGCGGAGCAAAACCAAAGAGACACCTCATTCAGGACATCCCTGCGCCGTCGGCGGATGCAAGGAGCCGGGCGACTACAAGGCGCCCAAATCCCGCTACAATACCGACGAGCACCGTTATCTGTGTCTAACCCATATCCGTGAGTTCAATCAAGCCTGGGACTATTTTAACGGCTGGAGCCGCGAGGAAATCGAGGCGTTCATGCATGACGCGGCATTCGGCCACCGCCCCACCTGGAAAATAGGCAGCCAGCCGCTTTTCACCAGCGATAAGCTGCGCGACAGCTTTTTTCACATGCTGGGCGAAGAACCGCCCAAGGGCGCCCGCACCCAGCCGCGCATCTCGCGCAAGGAGCGCGAGGCGCTTTCCGTGCTCGATCTGGACCCCGGGGCTGATATTACGCTGATCAAAACGCGCTATAAAAAGCTTGTCAAAAAATACCATCCCGATGTTAATACGGGGGATAAGGAAGCCGAGGAGACCTTCAAGCACATCACGGCTGCCTATAAACTGCTTCTTAAGCTTCATGGAAACCACGATGAAAACCAAGACCACTAGTCCCGACAGCTTCGTTGACGCACCGGATGCAAGCATTTCCGCTGCAAGCGCCTTCGGACTCAACTCCGATTTTAAAGTGCCGTCTTTTTCACATGGCAACGGCTATGTGCCGGAAATCGATAAGAGCTACCGCTTCAACGAGGCCACCACACGCGCAATTCTTGCGGGCTTCATGCATAACCGCAAGGTGCTGGTGCAGGGCTTTCACGGCACCGGAAAATCCACCCATATCGAACAGGTCGCGGCCCGGCTTAACTGGCCCTGCATCCGCGTCAATCTCGACAGCCACGTCACGCGCGTCGATCTCATCGGCAAGGACGCCATCGTGCTCGAAGACGGCAAGCAAATCACGGCATTTCACGAAGGCATCCTGCCCTGGTCGATCCAGCGCCCCGTTGCACTTGTGTTTGACGAATACGATGCCGCACGCCCGGACGTGATGTTCGTTATCCAGCGCGTGCTCGAAGCAGAGGCACGACTCACATTGCTCGATCAGAACC
>JABCZZ010000041.1 GCA_013289445.1 Alphaproteobacteria bacterium | reverse complement strand
AATTCCCGAGGGGCTGTATTTCCCCTTTTCGCATGGGCCCAGAAAATGTATCGGTTACAAACTGGCGGAGATAGAAGCGAAGATTAGTTTCGCCAAACTTCTACCACTTTTTAAGGTAAAAGCCTTAAACAGCCAGGGCAATAAGCTTGACCCTGGAATTACGCTGAAACTTCAAAAACCTCTGCGTGTTGAAATAAAGCGTATCTAGCTTTTACGCCGCTTTTTTTGCGTAATTATGCGGTATTCCACGGCACATATCCGCATACAGCAGATAAATAACCTTGGCCGCGTGGATGATATCGGCCTGGTCTTGCGCGTCGGTAACCTGATTCAGCGTTTTAGAAATAAATTGCACATGTTCAATGTCCAGATCGCCGTGAGAAAGCAGATAGCTGAAGCACTCTTTGCCTAATCCCATAGACTTGCCCATGGCCTCGGCAGCCTTGGTCGCAAGCTCAGTGCTTGCTCCTTCAAGCGCTACAATCATGCCAAAATAGCTCATAGGATTGCCACGCGTGACGTTATCGTAGTTAAAGGCATTCATCAGCTCAACAGGCAAAGAAGGTTTGCTATTCCTAACGCGCTCGACATCGCCGCCAGCATGTTTGATATCACCTAATATCCAATCATCGTGGCCAGTTTCTTCTTTGATGTAATCAACAAGTATTCTTCTTACCCATTCCTTTTCTTTAGGAAGACGGCTACCCATCATCATCATAAGAGGTAGCGCATGTTTAACGTGATGGTAGGCCTGCTCAAGATAAGCGAGGTAGGTTTCACGGGTGATACGACCCTGAGGGCTATCCATGTTTAATGGTACAGCATAAAGTGCCGCGCGCTCAACTGCGGCTTCATGCATAATACGGTCATAAAAATTCATTTTTACCTCCATCAGTATCAATGAGTATTTTTATCCAGATATGCCCGCAAGATTGCGCAAGGCTATACTTCTTCGCGAAGAGAGCCAACATCAATGAAATCTTTGTCGCTTTCCAGCGGCTTTTTATCCAATTGGGCGCTAATAAGAAAAAATTTGATTTCATCACACATAGGATAGGTCGGTAACTCGATATCCGGATGTATCTTCGCCTCCAGGCCAATGGCGCGGCAATCCCTCTTATAAGAACGTACGCCGATTTTGGTTGCAGTGCCAAACAATTCGCTCAGGCCTAACGCCACTGACTTTCTGTGGATATGCCAGAACATCATGCGGGTTATCATGCCGCCTCGGAACTCTGGAAGCAGACAAAAACGTCCAAGTTGCCCATAGCTCAACTCTTTTTGGCGTAATTGAGGAAAATGATCATCAATCTTGAAGTCGCCTATTTCTATAGGCAGCGGATGAGGCTGACGAGGGCTTGTAATATTAATACGTGCGCCGCCAACACAAAAATTGCCACGTCTTACGACCAGAATATGCGCTCTGCGATCATGGTCATCTTCGACTGTATGATAGGAATTAGCGTCATGCACCGTCCTGAATTCACGCTCATATATCTCATGATACTGATGCAGCAATGCAGGGTCTTTTGTGAACTCGTACACAAGCTCCAGCTTTATGGGTCTGAGCCTTGAAAAGCGGCGCTTGAGGGCATCTTCGTCAGTTGATAAAGCGGCAGAGGTTGCGACAATCGCTTCCCGCACCGAAGGTGAGTAATCCACGCCACTGTGTGGCGCTGTTTCCATAGAGTCTGTCATACTATCCCTACCATTTTTTTTAGTTTTATTGGTTTCTTCTTCTTTTCTCACCGCGAGGCTTCCTTATGGATTGCATTAAGCCTATTCGTTTCCCGCAGATTCAGATATTAACTATTTATTAACCAATGCAACAAAGAAAGTCAAACAGGTTTTCCGAGGACTTGCATTATTCATCCACAATTTAAATTATCAACTGGCATATTATCAAGTAAAACCTTATATCTGGCGTGATTTTGGTAGCCGATGATGTATTTCTATTTTCCTGCTTATAAATGAATGAGTTATGTGTGGAATTCTTGGTATAAATGGCACCCACCCTGTAATGGGACGGCTGATTCAGGGTCTAAAACAACTGGAATATCGCGGGTATGATTCTGCAGGTATTGCCACGGTGAATGCGACTGCCATAGGGCGTTTGCGCGCCGAAGGCAAGCTGGACAATCTTGAAAATCTTGCAAAAAAATCGCCACTTACCGGCACTCTGGGCATTGGCCATACACGCTGGGCGACGCATGGGTTGCCAACACAGGCAAATGCCCATCCGCATGCTACCGATAAGGTTGCGCTCGTGCATAACGGTATTGTCGAGAATTTCCGACCGCTTAAAGAAGCTCTTGAAAAACAGGGCGTGAAGTTTGTCTCGCAGACCGACACTGAGGTAATCGTTCATCTTATTGATCAGGCGTTGCGTAAAGGCGGTTCTCCGCAGGAAGCAGTGTCATCGTCGCTTAAAAAGCTCGTAGGTGCGTTTGCGCTGGGCATTGTCTTTGCTGATCATCCTGATTTATTGATCGGGGCGCGTCAGGGATCGCCGCTTGCTATTGGATATGGCGATGGCGAGATGTATCTGGGCTCCGATGCCATTGCGCTTGCGCCCTTCACCAACAAGGTAGCCTATTTGCAGGATGGCGATATGGCGGTGCTCAGCCGCAGTGATGCCATCATCTTCGATGCGCAGGGTAAGAAAGTAAAACGCGCGGTAAAGACGACTGCGCTTACCGGCGAAGCCGTTGGCAAAGGTGAGTTCGCCCATTACATGCTTAAGGAAATTTATGAACAGCCCACCGTTATCGGTGAAACGATGAATGTGTTCTGCAATTTTGCCAAAGGCACGGTCGAGCTTGCCGCGCTGCCTTTTGATCTCGCCGCGCTTGAGAACATCACACTTGTGGCATGCGGCACTTCGTATTACGCAGCGCTGGTGGCGCAATACTGGCTGGAAAGCATTGCCAGGATACCGGTAGTGGTCGACATCGCTTCCGAGTACCGCTATCGCAGCAAACCGCCGCGCAAAGGCGGCCTCTTCATGTGCATTTCACAATCGGGCGAAACAGCGGATACGCTTGCGGCCATGCGGGAAGCCAAAGCTTCAGGGGTGCATGTGCTTGCTATCGTCAATGTGACAGAAAGCACCATGGCGCATGAAGCCGACGCTTTCATTCCCACCTATGCCGGGCCTGAGATTGGCGTGGCCTCCACCAAGGCATTCAC
>JABCZZ010000040.1:3212-3440 GCA_013289445.1 Alphaproteobacteria bacterium | reverse complement strand
GGCTGGCGAAATAATCGTGCTGTGGGATACCACGGGCTGTTTTCCCTGTCCGTCAGCCAGCGAAAATCCGCCACAAATGGCAGAAGGATCCATACGGGCTTACCCAGCGCACCCGCCAGATGCGCCACCGATGTATCAACGGAGATGATGAGGTCCATTTCAGATAGTAATGCGGCGGTATCGTCAAAATCATGAAGACTATCTGCATGCGAGATGATTTTGTTATTG
>JABCZZ010000040.1:0-3202 GCA_013289445.1 Alphaproteobacteria bacterium | reverse complement strand
CAATACTGCGGTTATGGTCATTCTTATGTTTCGTGCCGCCCGACCAGGCCAGGCCTATTCTTGGTTTCACTTTTGCTCCCAGCCGTTGCTGCCAGACCTTGCATTTATGCGGATCAGCAGACAAATAAGGAACATCAGCAGGGATAGTATCCAGCCGCGTTTTAAACGCCAGAGGCAGGCTGAACAGCGGACAGTGCAGGTCAAAGGCGGGCAGAGGTTCTCCCTCTACGATCACATGAACAAATGATCGTTTCATTATCGAGACGAGACCGCCAAGCGGTGCGGACAATCCCACTATTACTTTTGCACCTTGCGTCTGCAGCTTGGCAATATACCGGCATAGCTGTATGGCGTCGCCAATGCCCTGTTCTGAATGCAGCAGGATAGTTTTACCGGCTAGGGGCTTTTTGCCCAGCCACAAAGGTTTGTTAAACGTTCTGGCGTTATTGTCTTTTATAGCCCAGCGCCACTCATAGAGTGGCCATCCTTGCTCATATTCACCCAGAGTGAGCTTAATCAGCCCTTTATTCAAATTGGCGGATGCATGATCGGGATGGATGGCCAGCGTCTTTTCAAAACACGCCAGCGCTTCAGAGTATTTTGCCTGTTGCTTCCATAATGCCATGCCGTAGTTATTGTAAGCATCCGCGTATTCAAGTTTTGTGGCATAATCGGGATTAAGGGCAATCGCCTCTTCCATTAATTTTATGCCTTCTTGCGTGTTGCCCCTGATGGCATAGACAGTACCCAGCAACAACAGAACCGTAGCTTCCTTGGGATAGAGCGCGTGAAGGATTTGGTAGATACGCTCAGCATCGTCGAAATTTTCCGCCTGGTGCAGGCGGATGGCTTCCAATAACTGTGTGCTGTGGGCCGTGGTCATTTGCGATGGCCGGGCCATCGACATGTTGGCCTGAAACGTCGTAGACGGCGGCGTCGGACGTTGCTTTTTCATGGATAGGGGGTGCACATATGCGAAGGGGGCAATTTCTTGCCCCCTTCGACTGTTTATTAAACGCTGTAGTACATCTGGAATTCCACCGGTGCTGGGGCATGCTCCCAGCGGTAGACTTCTTCCATCTTCAGGTCGATATAGGCGTCGATCTGATCGTCGGTGAACACGTCGCCCTTCTTGAGGAACGCGCGATCTTCCGAGAGCGCTTTGAGCGAATCACGCAACGCGCCGGAAACGGTCGGCACGTGCTTGAGTTCTTCGGGCGGCAGATCGTAGAGGTTCTTGTCCATGGCATCTCCCGGATGGATCTTGCGCTCGATGCCGTCTAAGCCCGCCATCATCATTGCGGCGAAGGCGTAGTACGGATTGGCGGAAGGATCGGGGAAACGCACCTCGATGCGCTTGGCCTTGGGGCTTGCCACATACGGAATGCGGATCGAAGCCGAACGGTTGCGCGACGAGTAAGCCAGCAGCACCGGCGCTTCAAAGCCCGGAATCAGGCGCTTATAGCTGTTGGTGGACGGATTGGTAAACGCATTGATGGCCTTGGCGTGCTTGATGATGCCGCCGATATAATAAAGGCACATCTCGGAGAGATCAGCGTAACCGTTGCCGGCGAAAAGCGGCTTGCCGCCTTTCCACAGCGACTGGTGCACATGCATGCCCGACCCGTTGTCGCCGCTAATGGGCTTGGGCATGAAGGTGGCCGATTTACCATAGGAATGCGCGACATTATGCACGACGTATTTGTATTTCTGCACGTTGTCGGCGGTGGCGGTCATGGTGGAAAAGTCAAAGCCGAGTTCGCACTGGCCGGGCGCCACTTCGTGGTGGTGCAGCACGCCCACGATGCCCACGGAGTTGAGCGTGGTGATCATCTCGGCACGCATGTCGGAGAGCGAATCCACCGGCTGCACGGGGAAGTAGCCGCCTTTGACCGGCGGGCGATGGCCCATATTGCCGGTTTCATAAGTTTTGCCGGTGTTGTGCGGGGATTCTTCTGAATCGACCGAGTAATAAGATTCATTGCCGCTGGTCTTGAAGCGTACGTCGTCGAAGATGAAGAATTCAAGTTCAGGGCCGAAGTAAGCAGTGTCACCGAGTCCCGTGTAAGCGAGGTACTGCTCGGCGCGCTTGGCGGTCGAGCGCGGGCAACGCGTGTAATTCTGGCCGGTGGCGGGTTCTACGACGTCGCATGAGATGATAAGCGTGGGCTGGGCCGCAAACGGATCGAGAAACGCGGTCTGCGCATCGGGCATGAGGATCATGTCGGACTCGTTGATCGACTTCCAGCCGGCGAGAGACGAACCGTCGAACATAATGCCGTCTTCAAAGCTGGCCTTATCGACTTTCTTGGCGGAATAGGCGGTATGCTGCCATTTGCCGCGCGGATCGGTGAAACGGAAATCGATGAACTGCACGTCATGTTCTTTGACGAGCTTGAATACATTACCTACTGCGTCGTGCTTCTCAGCCATAAACTATCCCTCTGGTTACATGCTTCTTTTGTTATACAAACCGTGCTGGCGCACGGGCAGACTAGTTAGATTGCGGCACTTCCTTTTTCGCCGGTGCGGATGCGGATGGCCTGCTCCACGTTGCTGACGAAAATTTTGCCATCACCGATGCGGCCGGTGCGTGCGGCGGTGGTGATCGCTTCGATGACGCGTCCGACGAGATTGTCCTCAACGACGATATTGATCATCACTTTGGGCAGGAAATCGACCACGTATTCGGCGCCGCGATACAGTTCGGTATGGCCTTTCTGTCGGCCAAAGCCTTTGGCCTCGATCACGGTCAGGCCCTGCACGCCAACTTCCTGCAGCGCTTCCTTGACTTCATCGAGCTTGAAGGGCTTAAAAATAGCTTCTATTTTTTTCATGATTGACCACCTCTTTTTGCTATTGCGTGATGCGATAGTTACTCCCGGCTCTTTGAAGTTGCAAGTGTTCTCATGGCATTACGTGCCACAGATTAAGATAAAAAATTCATATATATCAGCAGTGTCTGGTGTTCATCTGTGGCCCGGGCGACTATTTTTTAGGCGTGTTGCCTAGAAAACAGACAGTGGCCATGGCCCGGTGCACAGCGGCATGGCTGCTGATTTTACCTCTGTGCGTTGCCGGGTTTTGCTGCAAGCTGTGTTGTCATCAAGCTTGACCTTTACGCGGATTTTGTTTTTATGCAGCCTCTGATTCGGCGCTGTCTAAAGTATAGAAGCGTTTTTGTCGAAGAAAGACCCCTGTG
>JABCZZ010000039.1 GCA_013289445.1 Alphaproteobacteria bacterium | reverse complement strand
GCGCCTCTGGAAGGTGCAGATATTGCCAAATTCCGCGCGGCTAAAAAAACTTTATATGAACAGGGCTATGAACCCGAGGTCGAATTTAGAGGCAGGAACACTCTATTTATCCGACTTGCCACCAATAATCCGGTCGGCTTTAATCAGGCTCCTTTGGAGGCATTGCGCGAGGCTGGCATCGCTCTTACCGACATGAACAGAAGGTTTATTGCCGAGGACGTAAAACACGCCGACCTGGATCCCAACACTCCGATGAAAGGGCAACGTCTGCCCAATACCAATAAGAAAACAACAGGAACTGCCATCTGATTTCAGCCTGAAGTGATATCTCATGGAAAGTTATTATACTTTGCTGCATGTCCCTTCAGGCGCTTCGCCTGCCGCCATTCGCAGCGCTTACCGCAAGCTCGTAAAAACCTGCCACCCCGACCTTCATCCCGGCAACGCGAATCTCACTCAGCAGTTTGTGAAAATTTCGCAAGCCTATGACATCCTGTCCAATCCAAGCTCGCGGGAAGAATACGATAAATCCTGCATTATATCTCCCGCAGCGCATTCTTTATGGGAAACGCCTCCACGACATCCGTCGGCAGAAAAACATGCGGCAGAAATATACGACCTTTTTATGGCAAGAAACCGCAAAGGCCACAAAGGCAGCCTGGGATTTAATTTTACCGGGATAGTTCTGACGCTCCTTCAGTCACCTATTACTTATTGCCTGCTGGTCGTGTTCTTCATGCTTTGCATGATTAAGGGTCTTGCCGATGGCGATTTCAGCACGCATCATCATACCTCACACGTCATCACCACTTTGCGTTGATCCATTTACAACGGCAGACGTATTCTAACCCGCAAGCCACCCAGCGGCGAATCCTCCAGCGCTATCTCACCGCCATGCCTGAGCACGATATCCTGCACGATGGAAAGCCCAAGACCCGCTCCGCCGCCGCTATCCATGTTGCGCGAGGGATCGAGGCGCTTGAAAGGCTGCATGGCAAGGTCGCGTTGTTCCTCGCGTATGCCCGGCCCGTTATCATCGAGCAATATTTCTATGCGGTTTGCCATCTGTTCGACATGAATCTGGCAGCGCGTGCCGTAACGCAACGCATTGTCGATGACGTTATAAAGGCAGCGGCGCATGGCGTTCTGAAATACCATGACTTCCGGGTCAGAGGATTGCGTGAGCGTTACTTCCCTGCCCTGCTGGCCGTATTTGCCGGCAATTTCACTAAGAAATGAAGAAAGGGGGATGCGTCGGGGCTGTTCACCGCCACCGCCCCGTGCAAAGTCGAGATATTCCTGGATCATGCGTTCCATATCCTGCACGTCGGCAATGAGCGGCCTGGCGTATTTCTGCTCGGGCAGCATGGCAAGCTCAAGGCGCATGCGGGTCAGCGGTGTGCGTAAATCGTGCGAAATCGCGGCAAGCATATCGGTGCGCGCACTGATCATGCGCTTGAGACGTTCGCGCATGGCAAGAAAAGAACGACCAGCCTGACGCACTTCGCTGGCGCCCTGCGGACGGAAATCCGTGTTGTCGTGGCCCTTACCGAAATCTTCCGCAGCCTGGGCTAGTTTGCGGATGGGACGTATCTGATTGCGCAAAAAAACCGTAGCGATGAGCAACAGCAAGCCTGCTGAGCTGATAATCCACCAGATGAAAATCTCAGTGGTGACATTGACTAAGCGTTTGATGGAGAAATCGAAACGCAATACGCTGTCCTTAAGCTTGATATACAGCACTGCATTATTTTCCCCGGCGGGGCGACGAATAAGGAAGGGCTCGCGTATGGCATGGCGCAGCTGTTCGGCGAAGGTGATAAAGGCCGCATCATCAGTAACGCTTGGAAAATGTCCGAGCTCAGGATCGTTGGGTTCTCTGTGAATATCGATATGCAACACATCATAGGCAAGAGACTCCACTTCCTGCCGGTGTTTCTCATCGGCAAATTTCATTTCATGCTCGAGAAAAGCGATATCTCCCACCAGCGAGCGGGATAAATGGCGCTCGACATCTTTCCAGTGCTGATTGTAGAAGAAATAAACGGCGAGTGCCTGAGTGATCAGCATCGGCAATACGAGAATAAGAAGGGCGCGCCCAAACAGGCTGTTAGGCAGGAACCGCTTGAGCCAGAAAGGATGGGGTGTCTCGTAGAGCTGTGCCATGCATTACCTGTCCGTATGTAAGACGTAACCGGCGCCGCGCACGGTCTGGATATACCGCGGCTTGCCTGCAGGCTCGATTTTCTTGCGCAGCCGCGACATCTGCACATCGATGCTGCGTTCATTGGCACCCGCGCCCAGTACGCGTGCCAGGTCTTCGCGCGCCACGGCCTGTCCGGCCTTCTCGGCAAGCGCTTTAAGCAGCTGGCCTTCGCCCGTCGTCAAAGTGAATACCTCGCTGCCTTTGTGCAGCCTGAGTGTTGCCAGATCAAACTGGTACTCGCCAAAATGCACACTGTGGCGACGCTGTTCCTGCGCACCGGCACGGCGCAAAATTGCCTGAATACGCAGCACGAGCTCGCGCGGCTCAAACGGCTTTATCAGGTAATCATCTGCGCCGGCTTCAAACCCGGTGATGCGATGATCGGCTTCTGCCATCGCAGTGAGTAACAGAATGGGTGGCGCCTCTTTTCCCAATGAGCGCGCGAGATCAATGCCGGTTTCCTTGGGCATCATGACATCGAGCACCATGAGATCGAAGGCAAATAACGCAAGCTTGCTGCGGGCATCGTCGGCATCGAAAGCGACGGTAATGGCAAATCCCTGATCGCGCAGATAGGTCTTAAGCAGATCGCGCAGGCGATTGTCATCATCAACGACCAGAATATGCGGTTTAGCCTCTGTCATTTTTCGCTTTTCTAATTCTTACATACCACGCGCCCGACCCGCCATGGCGGGGGGCCGCCTTATCATAAGCAATTATACGCTCGCGCAAAGGGGGTTCGTTAAGCCAGCGCGGAAACAGGTTCCTGAGCGTGCCGCCCTCTTTCTCGCCCTTGCCGGTAATCACCAAAGCCGCGCGCAAGCCGCGCTTAGCAAGGTTCTCGATAAACTTCACCAGCGCAATATAGGCCTCTTCACGGTTAAGGCCATGCAGGTCTAGCGTGGCTTCAATGGCCATTTTGCCAGTTTTTAATTTCGTTTGATGGGCTTTGTCGAGCAAGGGAACCGGCAGAGGCGTTGATGGATTTTTGGGGCACGCCTGAGTTAAAACAGCTTCTTTTTTGACTGCGGGTGCGCGCGAAATTACAGGTTTTCCCTCCAGCGTTGCCTGCCAGAGCTCAACTTCGTCCGGCTGCACGGGTCGATGCCTCGTTACCGGTTTGTCGAGCGGTGGTGGCCTTCGTTTCATGGGGCTGGCTTCGCTAAGCTGAGTGCCAGTGCACGCGGCACCAGCAGAATCATTTCACCGCCCTCTTTCATGCGTCCGGCGGATTGTTCGGCGTTTTCACCGGCACCGAAAAAGATATCGCCGCGTACCGGTCCGCGAATAGCACTGCCAGTATCCTGCGCAATCATCAGCTTGCGTTGCATGGAAAAAGGCGCGGCCGTCGTCGTAGGCTGCACGGTATTGATATAAACCGGCATGCCCAGTGTCACATAATGGTTATCCACCGCGAGCGATCTGCCCGGCGTCAGCGGCACCTGTTCGCTGCCTACAGCATCACCGGGAAACTCACGGAAGAATATGTAGGACGGGTTTTCCCACATCACCTGCCACATGTCGTTGGGATGATCCATAAGCCACTGACGCAACGATTGCATGGTGACATCTTCCTTGCGCATGATGCCTCTTTCGACCAGCACCTTGCCGATGGAACGGTAGCCCAGGCCGTTATTACCGGCAAAACCTACGCTGAGCGAGCCACCCGTGTTAAGCTCGATGCGACCTGAGCCTTGCACATGCAGGAAAAATCGTGCCACCGGATCGT
>JABCZZ010000038.1 GCA_013289445.1 Alphaproteobacteria bacterium | reverse complement strand
TGCCGCTCGTGCGCGCGGCCAATACCGGCATCTCGGCACTGTTTGACCCGCTGGGTCGTGAGCTTGCGAGGCTGCCGCTGATGAAAGAAGGTGTGATCGACAAAGCTTTGCCACAGAGTGAGTCGCGTCTGGCAATTATGAGTAGATACGCTTTCCTACCCATTCTATTTATGATTGCCTTGAGCCTGATTTTTGTCGCGATACCGATGAAAACGCATCGCTCAGTCTTATAATGATTATAATATCTATTGATTCGTACCAAGTTGGTACTATATGACCATATATAGGGGAGATAAGCAGAAATGACTTACTAAGATTAATGAACAATTAATCTTGTGGGCATTTCAGTAATTGATTAAGAATTGGAAGCGAAGAGAAAATAAATGGCACATCCTGTTGATATTCATGTTGGAAAAAGACTCCGCCTACGCCGAACCATTCTGGGGTTAAGCCAGGAGGCGATTGGCAATGCTATCGGCGTAACGTTCCAGCAGGTTCAGAAATATGAACGGGGTGTTAACCGTATGGGCTCCAGCCGCCTGTTCGAATTTTCCAAGATTCTTTCCATACCGGTCTCCTACTTTTTCGATGAAATGGACAAAGGCACCGCAACCCCGGTAGCCGGTGTGGCTGAAGATGCCCCCGCGTTTGAACATGAAAAAATGTCGAGCCGTGAAACGCTCGAGATGATGCGCGCCTATTACCGCATCTCCGACGCGCAGACGCGCAAGCGGGTGTTTGAGCTCATCAAGGCGCTGGCTGAAGAGAAGCCTGTCGAATAATCGGCGCGTCGAATAAGCTTGATTTCTGTATAGATACACTTAAATTCCTGCCTGTTGTGGGGATTTGGTTCACTTGCCGCCACGAACGCTGCGAGATAACGCGCAGCGTTCAAATAGGTCTAAGTGTGGCTCTTTGTACGCATAGTGCCATTTCCTCTGTTTGAAACGATAGCACAAGGAATACGCACGTGGCCCAGGCACACACTGAACGAAAAAATTATCTCTTCACCAGCGAATCGGTCTCCGAGGGACATCCCGACAAGGTCTGCGATCAGATCTCTGACGCCATCGTCGACGCCTATCTGAAAGTGAACCCCGAGGCGCGTGTGGCCTGTGAAGTGCTGGCCACCACCAACCGGGTGGTGATTGCGGGCGAAGTGCGCGGCGCGGATTCCATCTCCTATGAACAGGTAAGCAACATCGCGCGCAATGAGATCAAGCGCATCGGTTACATGCAGGACGGTTTCCACTGGGAAGACGCCAATATCGAAGTGCTGCTGCATCGCCAGTCGGCGGACATCGCCATGGGTGTGGATGCCGGCGAGAACAAGGACGAGGGCGCAGGCGATCAGGGCATCATGTTCGGCTATGCCTGCACCGAGACGCCGGAATTGATGCCAGCACCCATTCAGTATTCTCACAAGATTCTGCGCCTGATGGCCGATGCGCGCCATAGCGGCAAGGAGAAGCATCTGCGCCCGGACGCGAAAAGCCAGGTGACGTTGCAATATGAAAACGGCAAACCGGTGCGCGCGACGTCCGTCGTCGTTTCCACGCAGCATGCCGCGAGTGTTTCACAGAAGGATGTGCGCGAGATCGTGCGCCCCTACGTGATGGCCACGCTGCCCAAGGGCTGGATGTGCGAAGAAAAAGATTTCTACGTCAACCCGACCGGCCAGTTCATCATCGGCGGCCCGGACGGCGACGCAGGCCTCACTGGCCGCAAGATCATTGTCGACACTTACGGCGGTGCCGCCCCGCATGGCGGCGGCGCGTTCTCGGGCAAAGACCCCACGAAGGTCGATCGCTCAGCGGCGTATGCTGCGCGCTACCTGGCGAAAAACGTGGTGGCGGCGGGTCTTGCCGATCGTTGCACGATCCAGCTTTCCTATGCCATCGGCGTATCCAAGCCCATCTCGCTGTATGTGAAAACCGGCGGCAGCAATATCGACACGGCGCGTCTGGAAAAAGTGCTGGGCGAAGTGATGGATCTCTCCCCGCGCGGCATCCGCACGCATCTGAAGCTCAATCGTCCGATCTATGCGCGCACTGCGGCCTACGGCCATTTTGGCCGCGAACCGGAAAAAGATGGCGGTTTCAGCTGGGAAAAGACCGATATCGCCGATGAGTTCAAGCGCCGTTTTAATTAGTAGCGAGTCTGTGGATCTGTGCTGAACGACGCTCAGATCTAAGGGACGCGTTTGCCGTCTTTGAGCGTGATGGTGCTGCCATCCATCATTTTATGGATGCCGTCATCGGCAGCGACGCGGGCGCCATCAGGATAGACTCTGTACACTGAGTTGTCCGAATCGATTTCCACTTTGGTGCCGTCGGCAAAGCGCGTGATCTGGGAAGCGGGCGGCCCGCTGATAATGGGTGTGGCTACGGGAGCGTATCCCAGGCCGGTAGTAGGTGTAACGATTGCGGGCGTGCCTTGCGGCACAAAAATCACCGATGAGCCAGGCGTCTGCGGCGTTTCAGGCGATATAGGCGTGCTGACCGGTGTGCCCGGCGGGATATAGCTATTGACCACAGGAGCGGGCGCAGAATTCGCCCCCGGTTGTGGAACGACCTGCTGTGCAAATGCAGGAAAGGTTACGCCAATACTCGCTGCGGTTATAAAAATTATCAAAGACCTGCGCATGGATACCCACCTTAGAAATGAAATAATCACCTGATGAAATACACCATAGGCTGAAGTTAGTCTACTTCGCGCAGATGTCATCTTTTGTTGGCATGATTATTGCCTCTTACAACAATACTGTAAAGCGGTACGCATAGCGTTTCCGTTAACAGTGAAACATTGCGTAAAAAACTTTTTTTTAAGGGAGTTCTGCATGACCAATATTTCTTCCATATCTATCGCTTCTGCGTTTAGCAGTGTCACCAGCAATGCGTTGCAGGTGAGCGCTACAACCGTCGATGAGTTTTCCGAACTGCTTGCTGTGGCTCAGAGCGGCTCGAGTCTGCAAGAAAGTTTGCAGGCCGGTATTTCCGGTATGCAGGCAGCAAGCAACCCTTTGCAGGCGCTCATCGGCAGCAATAATTCCTGCGGGGAAAGCCCCTTCAATATTGGTATCGAAGTGCTGACCAGCCCCAAGCCTATCTGCATGACGGCTGCGCCTGCATTTGCCTTCAATATCAGCGAAATGATGGAGACGACGACAAGCATAGAAACCACTCGTACCGTGATGCCTGCAGCCTCCGTGACAGCCAATCCCAATGCGGTGACGTATGACAGGCCGTATGAGAAGTCCGACGAGTTCACGCCTGCTGCGCCCATGACCACGGCGTCGGTGACGACCGTAACGCAGCAGACGCAGATAAGTGAACAGGAAATGGAAGTCTACGCACCGGCGTAATAATCAGTAAAAGAGCATGGGGTGGCTTTGCGCCGCTCCATTGCCTCTCACTATACCCAAATGAAGTTACTGAAACCGAAACGACAATGTACAGTTGACACCAGAGTCGCTGCGTACTCAATTGATAGATTTTTCAATTGGCTAATTGATTGCCATCTTGGGGTTCAATTCGAGGAGAACGCGGTTTAATGTTACCTTCAAGGGGCACTCTCTCATGCAATTCGTAGTCATCTTTTCCATGTCCGCGTACAATGGCCGGGCTTTGTACCGTAAGGAAAAAATAATTCGCCTCCCTGCTTGACGGTAAATCCGTGCGCCATCTGCGGAGCAATTTTTATTTTGTCACCCTCACGTATTTCCCTCCATCCATTATTCAGGTAAATGAAGGCGTCGCGAGGCGTTGCAAAACCATGCTCTTGTCCAAGAGCAATAACATAGGCAGTCGCATCTTTGTGATGATGCACCTGATCTGTTAGATCTTTTGAAACATGGCCAATTTCAATTTGGACATCGTCAGCATTCAACGAGCGCGGGGATAAAATTGAGGCCAACATTTCATCCGGCAAACGGGCCTTCATAAAACCGTGATAATCTTTGTACTCAAATTTATCACGAAACTCCGCAGATCGAAGCTTTCCCATGATTTCATGCGA
>JABCZZ010000037.1 GCA_013289445.1 Alphaproteobacteria bacterium | reverse complement strand
TGAAAATCGATATGGAAACGTGTTGCACGAGCAAACAGCGGCGCATCAGGATGTGTCCTGAATGCCGCGTAAATCAACAGCAGGTAAAAAGCGTTCCATACGATAAGCGGCATATAAAGAGAGGTGAAACGCCGGCGCATGCGGCGGAAAATCGAAGGCCAGGCATCCTCGGCCATGAAAGAAAAGAACAGCCAGCCCGAGATCATGCTTAGCAGCGGCACGGCGCTGAAAAAGAAGAACAGGACGGCGCTATTGAGCCAGGTCACGAACTGATGCTCGTGCAAATCGAGTCCATGAAACGGATCGGCGGGAGAATTGGGAAACATGTCGTAATGCAGGAACACGAGCCCGAAGATAAGCAATATGCGTGACAGGCCGATGGCGTGTGAAATCTGCGTCATCGTAAGGCCGTGCGGCGTAGGATCCTGCGGAGCGTCTGTCATGGCGTTTTCTTTATGCGGCTTGCGCCGTGGTTACGGGGCGCAGCTTGAAACCGCGCGCGAGCGCACGCAGCAAGGGCCGCTCGACGCACAGATGCACGAGAATACCGAACAGCACGGTGAGCAAGGGCAGCGCTACAAAAGAAATCATCACGGGTAAATGCTCGCGCGCACCACATTTGATAAAAAGTTTGGCCAGCAGCGACAGCACCGTAAAATGGGTCAGGTAGATGGAATAGGACGCATCCCCCATCAGTTCTAGAAATGCCGGTACATTGAGGCGGCCGCGGCGTTCAAGGTCGACCAGACCGATAAGTGCAAGCGTACTGCCCAGACCGTAGAATAAATTACGCGGATCTTCGGCATTCCATTGCCCGTGTACCTCGCCCAGCCCGGTGCCAAAGAAAATAGCCAGTCCCAGCAATGTTATGAGTGCCGGTGCAGGCACAGACCCGCGCCGCAATATAACGCAAGCCAGCATGCCCATGGCAAACAGCAGATGCAGCGGTGAAGCGATGAACAGTAACGGAAAAGCGAACGGCGCCATCATCAGCGACGCCGCCGAGGTCAGAAGCCACACACCCAGCACCGCCAAGCCCAGACGCCTGCTGAAAATAGCAACCGAGAACAACGCATAGAAAAGCACTTCATGATGCAGTGTCCAGGCCACCGGCAATTCGCTATACTGATTGGCGTTGAGGAATATCAGCAAGACTGACGAAATCATCGTCACTAGCTCGCGGTGATAGGGAAAACCGAAGGATGGCACAATAAAATACACTGGCACGATAAACGCGAGCACCACCCAGTACATGGGATAGATGCGCAGAAAACGCTTGCGGATGAACGACAGAAACGCCTGAGGCCTGCCTAAATCCTTCCAGTGTATGTGCAGAATGATAAATCCGCTGAGCACGAAAAAAAACTCCACACCTGCATGGCTGAAAGTCAGGAAGCCCTGTGCAGGATCGAATCCCCAGTATTTGTCTTTGGCAAAAATATACAGCGCATTATGGAACAGGATAATGAACAATGCTGCAACGGCGCGCCCCGCCTGCAGGCAAGTAAGAAGCCCTTCGCGGCGGTCAGCAGGCAGCACCGCCTGAGATGTAAGAAGTTCGCGCGCCATTACTTCCTGCTAATAAAAATAACGGTTTTCGCGGAACATGTCTTTTAATGCCCAGGCCAGGCCGCCCACCAGGGTCTGGCGGGTCACGATGTAACGAGGACTGACGGTGCCACCGAACTCGGTGAAGAATAACACGGCGCTGGAATGGTTAAGGCCATCAAGGTCAAAAACCTGGCCACGTGAACTGGCATCCTTCATGGCTTCCCATGCCAGCAAGCTGATGGCACCGTTGTGCGCGATGACCGTGCGCGATGACATGAAATAGAACGAGGTATGTGCATCCCAGATACAGAAAATTGCCGCAACGACGTCATTATTCTTGTCACGGGCAGCATAAATGCGGCCGCGTTTGCGTACAAGGCACACTTCGATCAGCTTGGTGCATAATGTTTCATCGCAGACATTTTTGATTTTCTTTTTCTTCAGATTATTATCATAAAAACGCCAGAATTCCTTGACATCCTCAATAAATGATACGGTGAGTTGCTGTTGAGCCTGACGTATTTTCTTGCGCTTCTCGCTGCGCATGTTCTTCCACAGCACATCATGCGGTAGCGGCGCAATTTCGTGGGTAAATTGCACATTAGTAATAAAATTTTCCTGCTGGAAGGCAATCGTATCCTTGACCTCATGATGGCACTTGTAACGATACAGCGATGCCTTGGGGAGTTGCTGAATCAGCTCACGGGTTATCTGCGCGCGCCTTAGAAAGCGAGTGGCTGCAGAACCCTCACCTTCTATTATTGCCGGGCCGACGAAATGGGTCATCGGCGGCATGATGCTGTACTTCATGCCCCAGCGGCTGCGCAGAAAATACGGCAGCCTGCCTACAGGCATTCCGTTCTCGCGCACTTCAGCGTAGTCATAATTACCTCCAGTCACAATATCCAGCCACCACGATTCATGAAAAATGGTCGGCATAAGAGGATCGGTAAGAAGCTCCGCTGGTGCAGCAGGCACAATCACATGCTCCTGCGCAACTACAGGCGCACCGGCCTTTCGCGAATTGTTATTTTTAGGATCAAAGTGAAGTATTGTGCTTTCTGGTGTCATGGGTGTTCCTGTTAATTTTTATAATTATTAATACTGCCCGTTGCTTAACTGGCCTTAGTGAGTTTCAGGCAGGACTCATGCCAACGGTAGGCCGAACGGATAATGCTTTCGATAGACGTATGCTCAGGCGACCAGCCGAGCGCTTTCTTTACCGCTGAAATATCAGCGACGAGACGCGCGGGATCACCTGCACGCCGGCCCTTGAAGGCATGCGGCACGCGCAACCCAAGCTGCGTAAAGCATTCCATGACTTCGCCAATCGAAGTGCCTACGCCATTGCCAAGATTGTAGGCGCCTGGTGTTGCGCCTTTTAAAAGCGCTTGCACCGCAAGAATATGCGCTGATGCCAGATCCTGCACATGGACATAATCACGAAGCGCCGTACCGTCGGGCGTAGGGTAATCATTGCCGTAAATATCGAGCTGAGGGGTCTTGCCAAGCGCTGCCATACAGGCACGTGGTATCAGATGCGTTTCGGGATCGTGCGATTCGCCAATATCCCCGTCCATCGATGCGCCGGCGGCATTGAAATAGCGCAACGCCATCCATGCCGGGCCGCCCGCGTGATGAAATTCCTGCAACAAATGTTCAAACGCAAGCTTCGAGCGTCCGTAAGGATTCTTGGGCAGCAGCGGATGGGTTTCGGCAATCGGAACTGCAACCGGTTCGCCGTACACGGCGGCGGTGGAAGAAAAGACAAACACGCGCACACCGCATTCGCGCAGTATATGCAGAAAGGGAATTTTTACGGCAAGATTGTTGTTGTAATATTTGAGCGGATCAATCACCGATTCGGCCACTTCAATCGATCCCGCGAGATCGATAACGGCTTTTATATCGTATTGCTTGATGGCTTTCCTGACCGCATCCGTATTTGAAACGCAAGATTCGATAAGCGGTCCAAAGCGCACGAAATCACGCCGACCCGTAACCAGATTATCGAGGGTAACGGGAAGATACCCCGCGCGGGCCAACTCTTTGCAGACATGTGAACCGATGTAGCCTGCGCCGCCTGTTACGAGGATGGATTGAGTCATTTCTTCTCCGTAGGGATGAGCCAACTGGTGCCCTATTTATTAATAAATATTAACCATTTTTGCAAGAAAAATAGTGATTTCAAGGGCTAAAAACTGTGCTTTTTCAAATAATTCCCTCTACACAATGACTTAGCATTAGCCACTGTAATTCAAGCAGAAATCGCTGATTGGTACTGCTTTAGATAGCCATCCACCATCTGGCTCACGCTTGAGCTTTCTAGCAGTGTATGTGCGTTGGCGGCAAAACGCTGCGCCAATTGCGGCTCACTTACCATGCGACGCATGGCAGTGGCGAGCGCTGCGCAATCCCCTGCGTCAAACAACAGGCCCGTATTTCCATCAGAAATAAATTCCGGTATGGCACCGATGCGACTGCCGATGACACCGATGCCGTTAGCGGCTGCTTCTACAATTACCACCGGCGCATTTTCATACCACAGCGAGGGTAACAACAGGCAATCGGCAGCAGCAAACGTCTGTGTCTTGGCTTCACCCTGAATATAGCCCAGCACGCGAATGCGTGAATCCAGTTTGGCGGCATCACGAAACGCATCTTCAAAAGGTCCTTTGCCGGCAATATCGAGTGAGAATTGTATATCAGGCGGCAGAA
>JABCZZ010000036.1:3159-4417 GCA_013289445.1 Alphaproteobacteria bacterium | reverse complement strand
AGCTTGGTAATGCCCCAGCCCAGCGCCGGCGGAAGCAGCAGCACCCACGGCCAGTCATTAAGCAGAAATTTCGAGACGGGAATGAATTTGAGCCAGTCTGAAGGCAGATGAAATGTGTGATTGATGGCGTAGCTGAGGCCGTAAGCCATGAACAGGAAGACAAGGCCGCTGGTAAAGAACATCGAGATGAGCGGATAGCGCACGGCCTTGATCACCATGTGGCGGAGCGCGATGATGCGGCGCAGATGTTCCGCCAGTTCATTAAACACAAAAGGCGTGTTGCCGGTTTTTTCGCCCACCGCCACCATGCCGATGAAAAAGCAGCTGAATATGCCGGGGGCGCGGGCAAAGGCCATGGGCAAGGTATCCCCTTTGCGCAGGCGCTCTTGAATACCGGTGAGGATGTTCCTGAGCCTGCCCGAACCCAGCGACTGCTGCACGCCGTCAAGGGCCTCCATGATGGGAACGCCTGCACGCGTAAGATGATGCATCTGCGCGCACATAATCATCAGATCATCCCAGGTAACCCTGCGCAGCGAGAACCCTTGCTTATAACGTTCCTCTTCAAACGAAAGAAGCTCAAGCCCCACCTGCCTGAGATGCTCATCAAGGATATTTTCATCTTGCGCCTCGCGCTCGCCTGAGACTTTGTGGCCTGCTTCATTAAGCGCGGTAAATTTGTAAGTAGGCATGGGGCTATTCCGTCAAAGCATCTGCAGTGTGGTTATATCCATTCCCAGCGCTGCCATGATACCGCGCGCCTTGGTGAGCGTCTCCTGCCATTCTTTTTCAGGTTCGGAATCGGCGACGATGCCGCCGCCGACCTGAAATTCAAAGCGCTTGCCTTCTATGATCAACGTGCGGATAACCACGGAGAGATCGCAACTGCCGTCGCCACCGAACCAGCCCAGTGCGCCGCTATAGACGCCGCGCCGTATCCCCTCATGCTCAAGGCACCAGCCCATGGCGCGGACTTTAGGCGCGCCCGTCATCGAGCCGGGCGGGAAGCAGAATCTGACCGCATCAAGCGTGCTGACGTCTTTGCGCTTCTGCGCCTTCACGGTGGAGGCCATGTGGTGCAAGGTAGCATAGGAAGTAATCTCAAACAGGTCAGACACGTCAACGCTATCCGGCTTGGCGCTGCGCGAGAGATCGTTGCGCATGAGATCGACGATCATCAGGTTTTCAGCGCGATCTTTTTCGCTGGCTGCCAAGGCATCCCGCACAGCCTTGTCGCGCACCGGATCGGGATTACGTG
>JABCZZ010000036.1:2268-3149 GCA_013289445.1 Alphaproteobacteria bacterium | reverse complement strand
GCATATGCCCCTGCGCATCCATGGCAAGGAAACGCTCAGGGCTTGAAGAAAGCACATAGGCATCATCCATGCGGATGCAGGCGCTATACGCCGCCGGGCTGGCCTCTGCGAGGCGGCAGAAAATGCCAAAGGCGTCGGGCGCCTGCGCAAAGGTGCCGGTGAATTTGCGCGTAATATTAGCTTGATAGAAATCGCCCTGCAGGATGGCATCCTTAGTTTTATTAACAGAGGTGAGATAGTGTTTCCGTGTCATCGGCGAGGTGAGCGTTGCGATTTCAGGTGCAGACAAGGAAGTCAGCGCGCCGTCCTTGGGCCATGCCGGCATGCTCACGCAAGGATCGCGCTCGCACTGTACGGTTTTGGCGTCGTGATCAAAGCGCAGCACCAGGCCATAACGCGTGAAGCTGAGGTCGGGCAGGGTGATGTAGCTGTGCTTTTCGCGCGAAAGCTTTTCGATTTCATGGAGCAATTCATAGCCGAGCCAGCCAAACCATGCATTTGCAAGACTGGGTTTATCCGCGCTGAATTTAGCTGCCAATGAAGCGAAGTCGTTGCTTGCGATCGTTTCAAGCGGATGCAGCGCCAGAAAAGAATAACGGCCGGTAAAATCCGGATGCTCGCCGGAATACAGCAACGCCCAGCGCGTTTCTCCTTGCGTCAGAAGCTGTGCTGCAAGCAGCGGAGATATCCACGGCAGTGTCTGCGTAGCACCCTCCCGGAGGTTAGCGGGCAGGCGCCCCAGACGGTGCCGTTGCCGGCGGAGCCGATGCAGGCTGCTGCGGCTGCAAGTGCGGTGCGATGGTGGTGGCAAACAAGGTCATCAGCTGCGGAAGCTGCCTGTCGCTGACGGTGAACGCGCCATCTTTCATCACGAAATGCAC
>JABCZZ010000036.1:870-2258 GCA_013289445.1 Alphaproteobacteria bacterium | reverse complement strand
GATACCGTGGATGAACTGGCGCACGCCTTCGACGAAGTCCTTGGTCACCACAGGCGCATGCGGCGAGATGCGGATGGCCAGGCCTTCAATGCGCATGGCGTAATTACCCAGATCGGTAATAAGCGCATCGCAGGTGAGGCAGGTGGAAGTGATGTCCACTGCCGGCGGTTTGCTTTCCGTCATGCTGCTGTCGCCCTTGAACTTGATGCCGTAGGGTGTGGCAATCCAGTCCAGCGAAGAGAGCGTAAGAGTGCCTTGAGTCAAGAAGCCCCTTGGGGTGTTGGGCCCTTCGAGCTTTGCATCCACATCCACGGAGGTTCTGCCAAAGCTATGGAATTGTGGCAAGACGGCGGCGGCGACCTCTGCAGGCGAGCCCAGTTTTGCCATTGTTTGCCCCAGTGTCTGCCCCGTCTTGGGATCGGTTTGCGTGGTGTCGGCCTGAAGCATGCGGTTGAGCACGGCGACAGTTTCCTGTGCGAGCAGTTTGTCATAGCCTTCCGTCACTTCCGATGAACCATGCAGTGCGATGACCGCATTGCGGTTATTGCCCTGGGCTTCACTGCCGACATGGGCGGTGTAACTCAGGTCAAACAACGCATTTTTGGCATCGAGCTTCTTAATGTCGAAGGCAAACTGCATCGCCGGTTCGGCAAAATGCTGCGCATCGACCGGGCCGGCATAGGCCACATCCACCGCGATATTCTGTTCGCCGTAAGCAGAAAGCGCTGGCGGAGTCATGCGCTGGTTTTCAGGAATGCCCATCAGTGTATAGCTCATGGTCATGTAATCGCCGATAAGTGCATCCATTGCCGGTGACGCCTTGGCATTTTTGTAATCAAGCGCGAAGGCAATTTTATGCTGGGCATCCGTTTGCGGAGCATGGCTGACGTTGAAGGAGAACTTGTCGAGGGAGAATAGCAACTCATTGGTCTGGGCGTCCTTAGCGATCATGCCTTCGCCATTGCAGCTGAAGCTGCGAAAGGCTTTAAGCAAAGTGGCGGGATCGTCGAAGGCCGGGCTTATTTCCCATGCGGTGGGGCTCTTGTCCTCTATTTCCAGGTGGCAGACGCTGGGAGTGCTGCTGCCTGTGAGCATGTGACGCACCGCGCCGTTGACCAGGGTTTTGCTAGTGCGATCGCCATCGGTGGTGAGTGTGAAGGCATTGCCCCAGATGTTATAGGCAAGCGACATGCTACCGTTGATGGTGGTTTCTTGCGTCCAGGTGAAGGGCGGCTGGTAGGCAGGAGTGGGTAATGGCTGGCCCATCTGCTTGGCGAAGGCCTGGATTTTTTCCATCGCGGCGCCAAACGGCAGAGTGAACACCGGTTTGACAAGCTTGATTTCCATCGAGAGCGGAAAGCCGGTCATTTGAGTCGATTCGTAGGTCA
>JABCZZ010000036.1:0-860 GCA_013289445.1 Alphaproteobacteria bacterium | reverse complement strand
GCGTCTTGCCGTACGCATTAAGCGATGTGATGGATTGCTCCACTTTCTCTTTGAACTCGTCGGCTTTTTTGTGCCAGTAAAAACTGTATCCGCCGCCAGCGGCAATAACGAGGATTACAATAAGAAGAGCGAGTTTGCGCATGAGAACCTGCCATGTGGGGGGTAAAAAGGTAAAAAAGTTCGCGGCAGTATAGCAACCACCTAGCTTCGGGCAAGTATTTCGCGCAAGTTCTGCGTGTATTTTGCGATATCTTGGCGGCGGCGGCCATTGAGTTGCTGAGCCAATGTGTGGCTCTGCCACGTCACTCCCAGCGAAGACAGCGTTTCCACCGGCACCACGCCCTGGGTGGCGTTCATCAGCACTACCGCTTCGGCACCCAGCAGATCACTAAGCCCGTAGGCGCCTTCATGCACCGGGTGCGGTGAGAGTTCAAGCATGCGCCTGCGCGTGACTCCGGCCAGCACGCCGCAGGCCAGCGAAGGCGTATAGAATTTGCCGTCCGTAAGCCAGCCGATATTGGCCGAGCTGGTCTCGGCAATATAGCCGTTAGCGGTTAACTGCAATGCGTCGTAACAACGATGCTCGTCGGCTTCCATGCGTGCCAGCGTGGCGTTTACGCCTTGCGCCAGCTTGCAGTGCGTGGGCAGCGCACGCGGCGAGATACGTTCGTAGCTGCTAAGCCACAACGTCACCGCTTCGCTCGTGGGCGGCGGGCGCAGCAATGTCTGCATGACGGTGGTCACTCCCGAAGGCGCAGGCGAGGGCAGATAGCCCCGGCTGCCGATGCCCCGGCTGATATAAATACGTACAATGCCGTCCGTGATGTGGTTGGACTCAATCAGCTGCACGGCCTCTTTAA
>JABCZZ010000035.1 GCA_013289445.1 Alphaproteobacteria bacterium | reverse complement strand
ATAGCAAGAAGAAGCTCGAACAGCTGCGTGTTTTCAGCGGCATCAAATTCGATAACCGCCGCGAAGGCATCCTGCATATCTTCTCCAAAAATGAAGATTTTGAACTTGCCAAAGTACAGGCGCGCTTTCAGGAAAAACTCGGCTGTCCTACCGAAGTGGCGGATGTAAAAAAATGTATCCAGCTTGAACCGGTGCTCGAACATGCCGGCAAGCCTATTGTCGGGGGTGTTTTTCAGCCGCTGGATGAAAGCGGCGATGCGCTCGGCTTCACGCAAGCGCTGGCGAAACTCTGCATCAGCGAATATAAAGCGGCGATTCATTACGGCGTCGATGTAAAATCGATCAACAGCAAAGACGGACGTATCACTTCGGTGAGCACCAGCAAGGGTGATTTTACGGCGGATGCATACATCGTATCTATGGGCTCATACAGCCCGGTTTATCTCAAGCCGCTCAAGATTCATGTGCCGATCTACCCGATGAAAGGCTACAGCGTCACCTTCCCGGCCAATCATTATTCACCGCAGATAAGCCTGACTGACGGCGAACATAAAATCGTCTATAGCCGCTTGGGCGAACGCCTGCGCATCGCAGGGACGGCTGAATTCGCCGGCTATAACACCGACATTCGCAAGGAGCGCATTGCGCCCATCGTGCGTGCCGTCAAACAACTGCTGCCCAAATGCGAATATGGGGAACCCGAGTCCGCATGGGCCTGCCTGCGCCCCTCGACACCTGACGGTCCGCCCATCATCGGCAAAACGCCATACAGCAATCTCTACCTCAATACCGGGCATGGCACACTGGGCTGGACACAGGCGGCAGGGAGTGCCGCGCTCATCACCGATATCATTGAAGGCAGAAAGCCCGAAATCAGTCTCGACGGGCTTAATGTAGAGCGATACTGACATGGGCTCACTGCATACCATTGCGCTGGCCGATCCTGCAGAGCCGGCCCGGCCGCGCCATCTTGCCTATTGGCAATGGGGTGATGCCGGCAATCCGGACGTGGTGGTGTGCGTGCACGGCCTGTCACGTAATGGCCGCGATTTTGACACGCTGGCGCAGGCGCTTTCCTCGCGTTTCCGCGTCATCTGCCCGGATATGGCGGGACGTGGCAAAAGCGACTGGCTCACCAACAAAATGGATTATACCTATGGGCTGTATGCTGCCGATTGCTTTGCGCTGCTGCATGCGCTGGCCCTCACCCGAGTTTCATGGGTCGGCACCTCGATGGGCGGCATCATCGGCATGATGCTGGCCGCCACCACGCCAAACCTGATGCAGCGCATGGTGTTCAATGACGTCGGTTCCGTGGTGTCCGCCGAAGGGCTCAAGCGCATTCTGGCGTATGTCGGCACTTCATCGGTTTTCAAAGATGCCCACGACGCTATGACCTACCTTAAATCCGTCATGGCGCCTTTCGGCATCAGTTCCGAGGAGCAGTGGCAAACCATGTTTGCCGCCAGCCTTATCGCTTTGCCCGATGGACGCTTCGCCCTTGCCTACGACCCGGAAATCAGCAAACCCTTCCGTGATACGGTGTCCGCCGGTGGCGAGGTAATTGACGTCGATCTGTCGGCTTTCTGGGACAAAATCACCTGCCCGGTGCTCGTTCTGCGCGGTGAGCATTCGGATATTCTTTCGCGGCCCACTACCGAGCATATGCTTACACGGGCCGCACCCACCAAGCTCGTTGAAATCAAAAATGCCGGTCATGCCCCCGCCCTGCTTGATGCCACCCAGGTGGAAATGATTGTCAACTGGCTTTCGCAGTCTGCTTGACTTTAGGCGCGAGTATAGCAATGCTCATTTCAGAGAAATTACAAAGGGCTTCCGGCATGAGAATTTCCACTCTGTTTTTGCTGACGCTGCTTCCGGTATCCGCGCTTGCCGCTCCGCCGGCCCCGCAGGATAAGTATCTTTCACGCTGCGAAGCGACTCCTACTGTCAAACCCGTGGAACACTATCCGGGCCGGGCCGTCATCGTTCCTTCGAACAAGCCTGCCCTGCCCGCCGGCAAGCCTGCTTATGCAAATGGCCAGGTTGTTTACCTTTCCGGACGTGTGCTCGACTCAAATTGTGTGCCGGTGAGCGACGCCATCGTCGATATCTGGCAGGGTGACAGCAACGGAAAATACGCGCGCTCCACCATGAGCGGTCGTTTAAGTCCTGATCCCTATTTCACCGGATCGGGCCGTGCAGTGACGGATAATCTCGGCCGCTACAACTTTGTCACCGTGTTTCCCGGCAGCAAGAATGACCGCGCACCTCACCTGCATGTGCATGTGATCCATCCCCGTTTCCCGACGCTCGATACCGAGATGTTCTTCAGCGACGATCAGCGCAATGATACCGATCCTAAACTGAAAAAACTGCCGGCCGATCAGCATGGGCTGGTCACGGCCAAGGCCTGGCCGGTGAGCGAAAGCGATCCCAAGAAAGGCCTCGCTGCACAGTGGGACATCACGCTTAAAGGCAAGAACGCCTGGCGTCATTTTTAATTTTTATTATTGGTAAAATCAGGCTGCTTTAAACAGCGCCAGAAGTTCTTTGGCTTTTTTACGGTTGCTGGCATTGCAGCTGATCATGCGGCGTACGTTTAATTTCACCAGCGATGACGCATGGCGGTAGGCCACCAAAGTAACATCCGTATCATGATTGGAAATCAGCACAGGGATGCCGCGTGCAGAAAGCAGCTCGGCCATGCGCGCCAGATCATTCTGCTCGCGCGAACCGAAGCCACCCGTGTGATAGCTGGTAAAATTGGCCGTGGAGGACAGCGGAACATACGGCGGATCGCAATAAACGACATCGCCCGCGCGCGCATCTCTTACCACTTCACGAAAATCGGCCACGCGGAATTCGGCATGTGCGGCCTTCCTATGAAACGCCTTCATTTCTTTTTCGGGAAAATAGGGCTTGGCGTAGCGCCCGAATGGCACGTTGAAGCCACCTTTAGCGTTATAACGGCACAGACCATTATACCCGTGCCGGTTGAGATAAAGAAATAGCGCCGCCTTGCGACGCCGATCCTGCGTGCGGTTAAATTCTTCGCGCAGCGCATAATAGCGTTCTGCATGATTATGCTCACCGGTAAAAAACGTGCGGCAATAGGCGATGAACTCATCGCCCTGCAACTGCAGCAGCTTATATAAGGAGATGAGATCAGCGTTGCTGTCGGCCAGCAGGGCTTGCGCGTAGTCCGTATTGAGGAACACCGCACCTGAACCTGCAAACGGCTCTACCAGACGGTTTCCGGCAGGCAGCACTTCTTGAACCCGGTCAAGAATCGCGTATTTATTACCTGCCCATTTGAGAAAAGGTTTCATATGCCTGCCTAAAATAGACCCCAGGAAAGGCCGAGCACGATATGTGTGACCTTGCCGTCTTTTTTGCCAAAGGGCAGAAGGCAACTACGGTATTTTACGACTTTGCTGTCTTCGTTGATGAACTGCCCCTCATCCGTGTGCGGCGCCTTTTTTGACACCACTTCATCGATGCCCTGAACAATGCGTGCGCCGGGAAAGTTCTTAAAATGACTGGTAAACATCTGCCCCGTGGGGTCAGAGCCCAGCGCCTGTTTTACGGCCGAGCCCACATATTCATAGGTATAGACATGTGAATTGGTGCCGCCAGGCTCGACGCGCCAGCCACAGCATTGCTTCCAGATATCGTCAAACGCGCCGGGATTGAACTTTTCCCATTGCGGCAAAACGGCGTCTTTGCGCAGCCGGTCCCAGTAGTCCGTAAGCCGTTTGGTGAGTCTTTTATCCTGCATGACGGGCAAGAACGCCATATCGGGGCATGGGAGTCAAGTTTTCCGTTGAAAATCGCGCCCCTTTGCGTCTAATGTGCTGATTCCTTTAAGTAGAGCCATGACAGCCCCGTCCAAACCCTATCCCGAGGTCGACGCCAACCCGGACTTTCCCAGGATCGAAGAGCATGTGCTTGAGGCCTGGAAAAAGGACGGCACGTTTGCCGCTTCCGTGGATGCGCGCGAGGCCCGGAAAAACGGCAAAAACAACGAGTTCATCTTCTATGACGGGCCGCCATTTGCCAATGGCCTGCCGCATTACGGCCACCTGCTCACCGGCTATGTAAAAGATCTGTTCGCACGCTATCAGACCATGCGTGGGCGGCGTGTGGAGCGCCGCTTCGGCTGGGACTGCCACGGCCTGCCTGCCGAAATGGGCGCTGAGAAAGAACTGGGCATTTCCGGCCATCAGGCGATCACCAAATACGGCATCGGCAAGTTCAATGATTACTGCCGCACCTCGGTGATGAAATACACCTCCGAATGGCAATCTTACGTTACACGTCAGGCACGCTGGGTAGACTTCGTCAACGATTACAAAACCATGGATACGACCTATATGGAGTCGGTCATCTGGGCATTTTCCGAGCTGCATAAAAAAGGCCTGATCTATGAGGCCTACCGTGTGATGCCCTACAGCTGGGCCGCCGAAACGCCGCTTTCGACCTTCGAAACCAGACTCGACAATTCCACGCGCGAACGTGTGGACAAAGCAATTACGGTCGCGTTTGAGTTGAAAGAAACGCCCAAAGGCATGCCGCCTGCCGATAAATATTACGTGC
>JABCZZ010000034.1:4139-4914 GCA_013289445.1 Alphaproteobacteria bacterium | reverse complement strand
GGCAGGGAACGTTTGCCTCGAAAGTCGAGATTGCCGAGGGCCATGTGAATGTGACGCGCGAAGTCGACGGCGGGCTGATGACAGTGAAGCTGAAACTGCCGGCCGTGGTCACTACTGATTTGCGCCTCAATGAGCCGCGCTATGCCAGCCTGCCCAGCATCATGAAAGCACGCGCCAAGCCGCTGGCCAAAAAAAGCGCGACGGAAATGGCAATCGATCTGGTGCAGCGCGTGGTGTTGCTCAAGGTCGAAGAGCCGCCACGGCGCAAGGGCGGCAGCAAAGTGAAATCGGTCGGCGAACTGGTCGATAAACTCAGGAACGAAGCAAAGGTGATCTGATGGCTATTCTCATTATTGCCGATCACGACCATAAAAAACTCGCCAAGGCGACGCGCCATGTCGTGGTTGCTGCACTCAAGCTGGGCGGCGTGGCGCATGTGCTGGTTGCCGGCAAAGACTGTGAAGCCGTGGCGAAGGAAGCCGCGCAGGTGTCGGGCGTCGGCGCGGTGCTGCTGGCCGATGCGCCGGCGTATGAATATAGCCTTGCTGAAAACATTGCGCCGCTGGTTGTCTCGCTTGCCAAGGACTATTCGCATATCCTCACGGCGGCAACGTCGGTAGGCAAGGATTTCATGCCGCGTGTGGCGGCCCTTCTCGACGTGGCCCAGATCTCCGAGATTATCGATGTGGTATCGCCCGACACGTTCCGCCGCCCGACACCTGCGCGGCTTCCTTCGCCACGGCTTCACAGTCTTTGCCGGCAACCAGCACATGCG
>JABCZZ010000034.1:0-4129 GCA_013289445.1 Alphaproteobacteria bacterium | reverse complement strand
GCTTTTTTTGGCCAGCGGCTTGGCGCGTGCTTTCATGATGCTGGGCAGGCTGGCATAGCGCGGCTCATTGAGACGGTGCAGTCCAAAGACGCCATCAAAGTGCTCACCGTGCGCCAGACCGGGTTTGACGCAGCGGCGGCTACCGGCGGCAGCGCGACGGTCGAAAAAGTCAAAACCACGCAAGACAGCGGCCTGTCAGTATTTGTTTGCAAGCAGGAGACCAAGTCGGAGCGTCCTGACCTCACCAGTGCGCGTGTCGTGATTTCCGGCGGGCGCGGGTTGGGCTCGAAAGAGAATTTTGCGCTGGTGGAAAAACTGGCGGCCAAGCTCGGTGCTGCCGTCGGCGCGTCGCGCGCGGCGGTGGATGCGGGGTATGTGCCCAATGATTATCAGGTCGGCCAGACGGGAAAAATCGTCGCACCCGATCTTTATATTGCAGTGGGCATCAGCGGTGCCATCCAGCATCTGGCGGGCATGAAGGACAGCAAGGTCATCGTCGCCATCAACAAGGACGAGAACGCGCCCATCTTCGAAATCGCGGATTATGGCCTGGTAGGCGATCTCTTTACCATCTTGCCTGAACTTGAGGCAGCGCTATAACTAACCCTTATGTTTGAACATAAGGGCGAGCCGCCGCTTCCTCGCAAGCAATTCCGATACCGCATGGCAAAAAGCCTGCTCTGGGCGCTGCTGGTCATGGGCCTGTCGCTTTTGATGGGAGTGGCTGGCTATCATTACCTTGAGAATCTTGCCTGGGTGGATGCGCTGCTGAATGCTTCGATGATTCTGGGCGGCATGGGGCCGGTGGATGCGGTGAAATCCACCGACGGCAAACTTTTCGCCTCGTTTTATGCGTTGTATAGCGGACTGGTGCTGATCGGTCTTATTGGCCTGTTGCTTGCGCCGGTGTTTCACCGCATACTGCACACCTTCCACGATCAGCGCTGATAGTTATGGCCGCTCTTACCATTGTTCTTGCCCAATGCAATTTCACCGTCGGCGATATTACGGCCAATAGTGCGCGCATCGCCATGTGCTATGAAAGAGCAGTCGAAGCCAGGGCAGATCTCATCGTGTTTTCCGAAATGGCCATCACCGGCTATCCGCCTGAGGATCTGGTGCTGCGCGAACGTTTCCGACAAACTGCGATGGATGCGGTTAACCAGCTTGCGGCCCTTACCACGCAGGGGCCGGCCATTCTCATGGGCGGGCTCTGGTGCGAGTCTGACATGCTTTATAACGCCGCGTTTCTTATAGAAGGCGGGCATATTGTCACGCGTCAGCATAAACATCATCTGCCGAATTACGGTGTGTTTGACGAGAAACGCCTGTTCGCCAAGGGCCCGATGCATGAACCCATACGCTGGCGCGGCATACAGCTTGGTATTCTTATCTGCGAGGATATGTGGGAAGCGGATGTCGCGGGACATCTCAAGTCGCGCGGCGCCGAGCTGCTCATTTCCATTAATGCCTCACCTTATGAGATGGGCAAAGCCAAACAACGCCATGCGGTGGGCGTGCAGCGCACCCATGAAACGTCCTTGCCGCTTATCTATGTCAATCAGGTGGGCGGGCAGGACGAACTGGTATTCGACGGAAGATCGTTCGTGCTTTCGCGCCAGGGCGATGTCTGCGTCGGCCTTGGGGCTTTCGAGGAGGATTTTGCCGTCACGCGCTGGCAGAAAGAGCAAACCGGCTGGGTCTGCGAAATGGGCAAAGATGCGCCGCATCTGAGCGATGAAGAAACGATTTACCGTGCGTTGGTGCTGGGTCTGCGCGATTTTGTGCACAAGAATGGCTTTACCGATGTAGTGCTGGGCATGTCCGGCGGGATTGATTCGGCGCTCTCGGCTGCTGTGGCCGTGGATGCGCTGGGCAGTGATCAGGTGCTGGCGGTGATGATGCCTTCGCCCTTTACCTCGCAAGACAGCCTTGAGGATGCGGCGGAATGCTGCAAACGCCTGAACGTGCGGCTTGACACCATTTCCATCGAAGCGGCAATGAAGGCGTTCGATGCCATGCTTACGCCGCTTTTCGGCGAGCCGCCTTCGGGCGTGACGGCGGAAAACATTCAGCCGCGCCTGCGTGGCAGCGTGCTGATGGCCATCAGCAATAAAGAAGGCTTGCTGCTGCTGACCACCGGCAACAAGTCGGAAATGTCGGTCGGCTATGCGACGCTTTACGGCGATATGTGCGGCGGCTACAGCGTGCTGAAGGATATCTACAAGACAACGGTTTATAAGATTGCGCGCTGGCGTAACCTGCGCAAAGAAGTGATCCCTGAGCGCATCCTCACCAAGCCGCCGACGGCGGAGCTCAAGCCCAATCAGACCGATCAGGATTCGCTGCCGTCTTACGAAGTGCTCGACGCGATTTTGCTGCGGCTGGTGGAATATCAGCAGTCGGTGGAAGAAGTGGTGGCGGAGCGCTTTGACCGTGCGACGGTGCAGCGCGTGGCGCGTCTGTTGTTTGGTGCCGAATACAAACGCCGCCAGGCTCCCCCCGGCGTCAAGATCACCGGCATGTCGTTCGGACGCGATCGCCGCTATCCCATCACCAGCGGCTGGCGCGGCTAGCTATTTGCCCGGTTCCCTGGGCTTGGGGTGCTTGGCAATATAGTCGGAGATGTCCTTTTCAAGATGATTGAGCGCTACTATCCATGCGCCGAAAGCCAGCTTGAATTCTTCCATCTGTTTGGGTGTTACTTCGGGGTTGAGCAGTTTGCGGTAGGCGATGTCGACACGTTCACGATCATTCCATCCGGTCATGCCGCCCATGCTGAAAAACAGCGGGGAAACAGCAAGCCCGGTAAGGCGCCAGCGCAGCGAGGCTTTGTAGGCGGCATTATCGCGCAGTAACTCGGCGAGTTCGGCGATGTGATTCTTAGGGTCCCTGAACATTTCAAGCGTGGTGATGGATTGAAAATCCATCACTGCGCCGATATTTATTTTCTTCGGCTTTTGGTTGCTCATGCGTTGCCCCAAATCGCTCGCTTCATCATACCCTCTAAGGGTTAAGAATATGATAAACCCGCAGGTTCTTGCGACGCGTGAGGGGAAAAGTTGTTTATTAACAGAGAGATAAAGCGATCAGAGATCTATGTCCCAACGCGTGTTTCCCGTGGAGCTTTTTCCACGGTTGCGGCCGGCTTTTTTGTAATCCTCGAGCCATTTCTTGTGCTCTCGTATGCGCACTTTTTCCTGCACATCACGTAATTCCTGCAGCGCTGCGGGCAATTTATCGCGGCTGGTTTTAAGCAAATCCACGTCATTGAAGTCCTGAGCACGCACTATGCTGTAGCGCAGGTTTGCATCGATAAATTTAGTGGTCTTATCCATTTTTGCATTGACGAAATTCACGCCGATCAAATTGGTGGCAGCGCTGAATGTCGCTCCCCATAATGTGGCGGAGGTGAAATTGCAGTTCTCGAGATCGACGCCGCTGAAGTTGGTCTTTTTGCAGGTTGCCTCAGACAGATTGATCGACCGGAACTGCTTGGTCTGGTTGAAACTGAAATCCTTGCCGGAGAAGTCGGCGGGCTGCCCTTGTTTCTTTGTGCGAAGCCACATGTCATGCTGACGCATGATGATGCTAAGTTCGTCTTCGGTAGGCAGGTCTGAATTATCGCTCACATGTTTTCCATTGCGTTGAAACCCTGCAGACATCCTACGGCGCATTGGTTAAAAATGCGCTAACCCGCATGGGTTGTGGCGTGGGGTAAAATATTCGCAAGAAAAGCTTTACAAGCAAAGAGATATCTTCCCTAATCGGCACATGAAAACTCTGGTTCGTTTTGCTCCCTCGCCCACCGGTTACCTGCATGTGGGCAATGTCCGCACCGCGCTTATCAACTGGCTGTTTGCACATGCGGCCGGTGGAGCGTTCATGCTGCGGCTGGATGACACCGACCAGGAACGCTCGCGCGAGGAATACGCCGCTGCCATACAGGAAGATTTGCGCTGGCTGGGTCTTGAATGCAACGAGTTCAAAAAACAGTCCGATCGTTTTGCCAACTATGAGGCTGCGCGCGAGAAGTTGATCAAGGCGGGCAGGCTTTATGCGTGCTACGAGACTGCCGAAGAACTCGACATCCGCCGCAAGCTGCAGGCGGGAAGGGGGCTGCCGCCGA
>JABCZZ010000033.1 GCA_013289445.1 Alphaproteobacteria bacterium | reverse complement strand
CAGACATCAGTGGGTGCAGCTGCTCAGGTGCAAGGTGAATCGCAGGCACAGCTTGCGGCTGTGAGCGCGCCGCGCGGCCCCAGCTTTATCAGTCCGCAGCCGTCGCAGCCGGCACAGCGCAGTTTCTTCGGCCAGGCCGAAGAGCCGCCGGTCTATACGGCAAAGAAAGACGCGCAGCCTGCGCCCACAAAAATTTCACCGCGTGATCAATCTCCGGCAAGTCAGCCGGAGCGTGAAACCGCAGGCAGCAGTGGTGCGATGAGTTTCTTCCAGCGGATGGCCGGTGTCGGTCGCGTACTGACCGCCAAACCCGAGCAGCCTGAACGTGCGCTGCATGTGGTGGAAAAACCCAAGGCGGAAGTAGCCGAGCGTAACGCCAAGGCAGCAGAAGACGAGTATCTGGAAATTCCGGCGTTCCTGCGTCGTCAGGCTAATTAGCTATAACTGCAACCCTGCAAAGGAGATACCATGGGACTGCTCTTTACTGTTGCATTGATTTTACTTGGGCTGATTGGGGCAAGAGGTGCGGTTGCTGAAAAACTGCCTGCGTCGCAGAAATATATCGACCCGCTGAAATCCAACCAGCAAATCATCGGCATTATCGGTTTTGTACTCGGCATAATTGCTCTCTTCCGCTGGGTGGAGGCGCTGGCATATCTCAAGCTCTATCCGATTAACGCGCTGTTTGGATTGGCGCTCATTCTTATTGAACTGGCACTCAGCTTTATCTTCGGGTTGGATGCCATCCGTCCCACCCTCAAAGGGCAGGGTGCACAATTCATGCTTAAGGCAGAAACATTTCGCAGTAAATTGCTTCCCTATCAGAAAATACTCAGCATTATCGCCATCGTCTGCGGGGCGCTTAGATTGCTGTTCTTTATTGCCATCATAATCGGTCTGACTCCTTTCATGATGTACTAACGGCATTGCCATGCGGCAGCTCGTATGGCGCAAAGATTTCCAGTCTGCCAATTTCAGCAGCCGCAGCGGTGCCCCGGTTTCACTTCTCGTAATGCATTACACCGGCATGCAATCCGCCTCAGCGGCCCTTTCACGGCTATGTGAAACCGCTGCCAAAGTGAGCGCTCATTATGCAGTGGATGAGCAGGGGGCTGTCTACCCGCTCGTGGATGAGGCGCAATCTGCCTGGCACGCAGGCTTGAGTTTCTGGCGAGGCCATCGCAACGTCAATGATATTTCCATCGGCATTGAGATCGTCAACCCAGGGCATGAATGGGGTTATCGCGCTTTTCCGCAGGCGCAGATGGAAGCCGTCGCCGCGCTGAGCAAAGATATTTTTTCCCGCCACAGCATTGCACCCCATAATGTTGTAGCGCATTCGGACATTGCACCGCAGCGCAAAGAAGACCCGGGCGAACTCTTCGACTGGAAGTGGCTTGCACAACAGGGCATAGGCGTCTGGGCGGAAGGCGGGCATACAGAAAAAACT
This sequence comes from Alphaproteobacteria bacterium, assembly GCA_013289445.1. Next base: position 3,656 of record JABCZZ010000033.1, on the reverse strand, counting down.
GCCGTGCTCGCACTATCTGACAACGGTGAGGCGGTAAGAAAAATGCAGCAAGCGCTGCGCGATTACGGCTACGATATTGGCGCAAACGGCATATTCGATGATGCCACCCAGAAAGTGGTGATAGCCTTCCAGCGCCATTTCCGCCCTCGCGACATCGGCGGAAAGTGGGATGGTGAGTGTATGAAAATCCTGGAAAAACTGGCAGTTTCCATATAATTCTGGCGCCCTTCATGCCCCTCTTGTATGGTGCGCGCGCCAGATGGCCGGATGGTTGCTGGATACGTAAGTATCTGGAGGAAAGTCCGGGCTCCACGGAAAACGGTGGCGGGTAACTCCCGCCGGAGGCGACTTTAGGGAAAGTGCCACAGAAATGATACCGCCTGCGCAAGCAGGTAAGGGTGAAATGGTGCGGTAAGAGCGCACCGCGCCTGCGGTAACGCAGGTGGCAGGGCAAACCCCGCCGGGAGCAAGACCAAATAGGGGCTGTGCGCCGGGACTCAATATCCCGGCAGGCGTTTCCGCGCTGAGCAGTCCGGGTAGGTTGCACGAGGTGGCTGGCAACAGCCATCCCAGAGGAATAACCATCTCCGCCCGCAAGGGTGACAGACAAAACCCGGCTTACAGGCCATCTGGCGCTATTTAACCACAATTGCAAATTTTTAATCGCGGCGAATCATCCTCGCAAGTATGCCGGGTGTAGGATGCAATCATACGTTCAACAAACCACTCAATGGAGGGTGTTATGAAAAAAACTATAGTAAGTCTGATTGCGCTCTGTGCGGCCTTATCCGGATGCGTCGTCATTCCCGAACACCACGCGGCGTATTATGCTCCTGCGCCGGTGTATTACGCGAGTTGTTTCCATTGCTGGCATTAAGCCGCTAGCTTTTGACCGGTGGTAGGAAGAAACGGTGCCTGTGGCAGCTTTAGTGCTGCTGGCTGGTCTTTGCAGCCATTAACTTGGCCGCACTCTTCATCACTGCAGCAGGTGAGAGGCTTTCCGCATCCCTCGCCTCGCCTATACTAATTCTTTGCAGTGCATCGCGGCCAGCATCAAAATTTTTGCGCGTAGTTTCTATGCCCGTCCCGAGTTTCGTAAGTGTCTCGTTCATTTTTTCTTTGGCAGCATCGAAAAATCCTGCTTTCTGCTCCGCGGTCGTACCGGGCACCTGAGCAAAAATATGCGCTTCGACAAAGGCATTGCGCAACTCCGCAAAATACACGATCGGCAGCTGATCGCGTGTCTTCAGCACCGCATCGTTAGCTTGGATCAGCTCGCCGCCCTTGGCGCCCACCTCTTTAATATGCGCCAGCAGACCCGCAGTTAATTCCGGCGTCTTGGATTTCTGGATAATCTCCCTGATATTATAATTCACGCCTAAATTATAATCGGCGTGAAGCTGGCCTTTATCGCATTCGGGAACAACGCCCCACTTAATAATTCTGTCTCTGCAGCCGGAATAATAACTTGCATCTCTGGCTGTTTCTGTGCGGACCTGGCAAGCATTTTTTACGCTTAGTTTTGCCTCTTCCAGCGTTTTAGGGCCAGCAGGCATACTTGACCCGCCGTCAATCGCCGCCACTATATCTTTTATTTTACCCCAGATGGACATAGAAGGAGTATAGCAAGCCTGTCCTTAAGAAATCGTGAAAATTTGATTACAGCGCCATAACATTTTGTTATTAATAGATTTTATTTATATGTGGATTCCAGTGCCGCCGTCATTTGGGCAATGACGCTCTTCCAGTCGCCAATGTCTGTCTGCCGAAAAAGACGTGCGGATGGGTACCAGGGGCTATCTTCTCTACCTTCCATCCAGCGAAAATCCGGAACGAAAGGCAGCAATATCCATACCGGCTTGCCCAGTGCGCCGGCGAGATGAGCGACAGAAGTATCTATCGACAGCACAAGATCCATTTCGGCTATTAAAGCGGCGGTGTCGGCAAAATCCTTCAGACTATCCGCATGCAAAACTATCTGGCCATGGCGCTTTAAAAGCGCTTCATCTTGCGGTTTGATTTCTTTTTGCAGCGCATGCCATTCATAGGTGCTTTGTAACTGCGGCAGCAAAAGAGGCAGTGCAATGGTGCGGTTGCGATCTTTGGTATTTGCCACAGAGCCCGACCAGACCAGCCCGATGCGTGGCTTGGTTTTTTTGCCCAATCTTTCTTGCCACATCTTTTGTCTAACCGGATCAGCGATGAGATACGGGATATCGGCAGGGATAGTGTGCAATCGCGTCTTAAACGCCAGTGGCAGGCTAAAAAGCGGACAATGGAAATCAAAATCGCCAACAGGTTCTTCTGCTGTTACCAAACGAAAGGATCCTTGAAGGGTCGACATTAATTCACCGAGCGAAACTGGCACTTTCAATATGATTTTTGCCCCCAATGCCTGCACCTTGCGAACGTAGCGACAGCACTGAATAGTATCGCCCAGCCCTTGCTCGGCATGTAGAAGAATAGTCTTGCCGGTTAACGACTGTTCGCCGCGCCATAACGGCTTGTGCGCTAGGGTGTATTCGTCCTGACGGTGTTTTTTCCAACGCCACTCATAGAGTTCCCAGCCTTCTTCGAATTTTGCATGCAGAAGTTTCAGAAACGCCTTGTTTAGGTATGTCTTGGGCTCATCCGGATTAAGAGCGATGGCTTTATCATAACTGACGAGGGCCTCATCATAGCGCTGCAATTCATGCAGGGCTTTTCCCTGATTGGTGTAGTTATTGGCGAAGCTAGGCTTAAGCGCGATAGCCTTTTCATAACTTGCCAGCGCTTCATCATATTGATTCAATTCCTGCAGAGCATTGCCGCGGTTGCTATGGGCATCGGCAAAATCAGGTTTTATGGCGATGGCATTGTCATAGCCCGTCACTGCTTCTGTGAATTCGCCGAGCTTCATTAAGGCCAGCGCTCGGTCATAATGCGCTTCGGCATAGTCGGGCTTTGCGGCGATGGCCTTGTCCATCAGCGGTATGCCTTCCTGCCATCGGCCTTGCTGAAAACGCAGAGTGCCGAGCAGATTCAGGACGACGGCGTGATCCGGTTGAGCGGCAAGCAGGGTTTGATAAACGGCTTCGGCTTCCTTGAGCTGGCCTGCCTTATGCAAGGCAATTGCTTGGGAAAGTAAATCGGAGGCGGAGTGCATATCAAAGTATTTTCACAGGCCCAGGGCTTCTTGATATTTGGGGAAGAGATATGAACAGAAGCCACTGTATCATTGCAAAAACCTGTCGTCAGCTGAAACCCACCCAACTCTCAAAACGCTATGCATATGGACTATCGGCTAACCCACACGACGGTTTGACCCGAAGCGCACACCCGGCGGCGGAAGACTTAAATCGGGCTGCGCCATGTGGTCATCGTTCCTAGCAAGGGCGCGATTTATGCTTGACCAATAGCATGGAATAGGGTTATTTTCCCATATAAACCCATTTTTAACCATTTTATCCCATAATATCCCATGAATAAGGGACTAAGCGGAAAAAGTGAAAGTGAAGTGAATCCGCAGGCAACGCTCGGACGCATCACGCACCTTCCGCAAAATGAGAAGAAAAAAGAGCCATGCTGTTTCTGTCTACGCATCAGAACAAAATCGACAAGAAGGGACGCGTCTCCGTACCGGCCCACTTTCGTGCTGCGCTCGCCAAAGCGACTCC
>JABCZZ010000032.1:2002-5321 GCA_013289445.1 Alphaproteobacteria bacterium | reverse complement strand
ATAGGCCGACCAGCTCGCTGTGGCATGTGCGGCCGATACGGTAGTAAAGCGGTATCAGTCCCAGCCCCAACAGCAACGACATGGCGCGCAGACCATTTGCAGAAGGCAATAGCATCAGCCAGTAATGGCGCAGGATATTGCCCAGCGGCGGATGTGGCTCATAAAGGGAATAACGCAGCACGTCGCTCAGTTTTGTGCCCTTGGCCATGTCGATGGTCTGGATTTCATCCGAACTCAAATGATAGGCATCCGCACCGTGAATACGCACATACGCTGCAACAGCAACCAATACTGTGAGCCAAGTCCAGACAAACAGACGTGACAATGCAGGCGTTTCGGTACTCATGCGTAAATCATCGCAATAGTTCTTTGAGTGCTTCGGGGCTCTTTACTTTTTTTTCTTCGCCGGCTTTGGGCAGCGAATGCAGCAGCAGCTTGCAGTTGACATTGTTGAGTCGCGCGTGATTATTTTCAAATACAGCGTTGCCTTCACATACGGCTTCAATCGAAAAACGCATGGCCACAGCGGCGCCGGCGTAATAAGAAAGGCCGTCGGCTTCCCCCGTGCCCAGGAAGCTGAGTGCTGCCGAAGTGCGGCGCAGGCCGGGCGTGAAATCCTGTAGTTGGGAATGAAAGCTGTAATCGTCCAGCGAGTAAAGTGTGTTGTCGATAAAGTTAAGGAAATCGGGTTTGCTGAATTCTTCCGCTTCCCCCGGACCGCCATTTTTATTCATGGTGAAGAAATGAATTTCAAGACGGACATGGGCATCGTCGGTCAGCAGATCTCGTAGTGCAGCGGCCACTTTTGCGCGATCTTTGCTGGACATGGCATTGCTAAATACATCGAGCGATTGCTGGGTTAGGTGGCGCATCACTGCAGGTGGGTAGAAATGCATGTACATTTCATAACCGCCAACAGACGCAAGCAGCAAGACGATGAGAATAACAATACGCATTTTTTCCGCAGGATAAAATGAGGTGATTCGCCCCGCCTATAGTAGGGCAGATGTGGCGAGGCTACAAACATTTATACGGAGGGTTCTCAGTGCCCCAGCTGGAGCATGCTCACCACTTTATCATTGGAGCGCTTGAATTCCTCGATCTCATATTTATGCATGATGCGTTCGAGCGAAAGTTCAATGAGCTGCATGAAGATAATGGTGATTTTCTGGGCCTGTTTGCGAATTTTATCGACGATCGGATCGGCGATGTTGGCCAGGGCCGCTAATGTCTTCTTGCTGCGAATGCCGACGCGGTTGCGGTATTCCTCGAGCGCCATGTAGAGCTTGCGCAGCGCCGATTCGACGCGGGTTTTAGCGGATTTTTTACGTGCCGGATTTTCAAGCACGCGGATGAATTCTTCGGCCAGGATATCGGCGGAATCAGCTACCTGCGTCAAAAGCGGCTCGACCAGCGCCAACTGAGATTCAGGATCCTGAGTGAAATCGCTCTCGACGGTGGAAGCAAGTTCCTCCGCCATGTCGTAGAGGGAAGTGATATCTTTATATTGCTTTTGGAGCTGGTCTTTTTTCATATTGCGTCCTGACGTTTGGCAAAATTTCTTATAACTTGAGTGTAGGAGAAATAGGTTAATTTCCTGTTAAAAACTTCTCTCCAATCGGTTAATTAAGGCTATTTCCCTGAACTATAAGAGCATTCTGTGACCAAACGATGACGGGTATATGAACTTTATTTGAATAGTTATAACCAATTGTTTTAACTATATAAATAAACATAATGTATTTTCTTGCCCGTCATCGTCAGGATCGCCTTTTTGTCGCTATCTTTCCTCGTGAGTACCTTGCGCATGGCCTTGTCTGGCTTGTGCAGCGGGAGCATTGCGCTGTGTGTTCTGCGGAGCATTATGTTGCGCATGCCAATAGGGGGCGGAACCCATCCTGTCTTTCGGATCATGATCCCTGAAGCGGGTATTGGGTGGCGCGCCGTAGCGGACATAAGAGGGATTATTATAGAGGACCACGGACGACGAGCCGTAATAGGCGGGAGCGCCCCCATCAGCATATCCCGGATAATAAACCGGCCCGCAGCCCGCAAGGGCCATGAGCGCGGTCACCGCACTTGTTGCAAGCATGATTTTTTTCATCGTTTAGTCTCCTCTGTTGGTTATTATTAAAAACTTGTCTGCATCACTTCCGGCACGAAAGGGCGTTCCAAAAGATAGCTGATGGCCTCGTCGACACCAATGGTCTCGCATACTATATCATGCACGGTTTTGCAGATAGGCATCGAAATGCCGATTTTCTTGGCCAGTTCACTCACCGAATCCGCCGTAGTAATGCCCTCGGCGAGCCGTTTCTGCCAGTTCTCGATCGTCTGTTTCACCGTGCGCGTGCCGCGCCCGATATCCATGCCCAAAGACATATTGCGCGAAATTTCGCTGGTGCAGGTAAGCACCAGATCGCCCATGCCGGAGAGTCCCATGAGCGTTTCCTGTCTGCCGCCCTTGGCAACGCACAATCGCGTCATTTCCGCCAGCCCCCTGGTGATAAGAGCTGCGCGTGCATTTTCACCGAAACCACGCCCCAGTGCAATGCCGCAGGCAATCGCAATCACGTTCTTCACCGCGCCGCCGATTTGCGCGCCGATGATATCGTCCGTATGATAGGGGCGAAAGAATTTGCCGCCGATGCTGTAAGTGATCTGACCCGCAAGGCGTTCGTCCTGGCAGGCGAGGCTGGTTGCCGTCGGCAGGCCTCTTGCTGCTTCACCTGCAAAGTTGGGCCCGGTGAGAATGGTAAGCGGATTTTTGGGCAGGATGGCCGTAACCACCTCACTCATCAGCGCAAGGCTGCCGCGCTCGATGCCCTTGGTGGCGATGATAAGCGGAATATCGATATCCAGCTGATCGGAAATCGAGATGCAGGTAGCACGCATATGCTGCGAAGGCACACTCAGCAGCACGATATCGGCGGCACAGATCTGGGTAAGATCATCGGTGACGGCAATGCTGGGATCAAGAAAAATACCCGGAAGATAGGTGTCGTTGGTGCGTTTGTTGCGGATGGAAGCAAGCACATTGGGATTGCGCGAATAGAGCGTAACGCGGCTGCCCGCGCGGTTTGCGATGACGGCGAGTGCCGTGCCCCAGGAGCCTGCACTGATCACGCCAATATGAGGGGGGCTCAGGGTCATGCGGCCTCGGCCTTGGAGGCAAATCCGATCGAGACTTCTTCGCCTTCGACGGTTTCATTGACGATAAAAGTGCAGCCCAGCATATTATCGCCGACATTCACCGATTCGGCGAGTACTTCCCCGGCGATGTAATCGCGATGCGTTTCAAGCATCGCGCTGAGAGTTT
>JABCZZ010000032.1:0-1992 GCA_013289445.1 Alphaproteobacteria bacterium | reverse complement strand
GACGCAGACGCAGGTGAATACGGTCAGTGACCTGCAGTCCCGCCTCCTTGCGCGCCTGCTGAATGAGGCGGATGAGATCGCGCGCATAGCCTTCCTGCTCCAGTTCGGGCGTAAGCGTGGTATCGAGGATCACCAGCGCATCATTGGTCGAGAGCGGCTGTGCGCGGTCTTTCACGTTTGCCTTTGGCTCAAGCAAAATGGTGAATTCATTTTTCTCAAGCAATGCCCCAGCGATTTCAATTTTGCCATTCACGGCGTTCCACTCACCGTTTTTGGCGGCGGGAATGATATGCTTGATCTTTTCCGGCAGGCGTTTGCCCAGTACGGCAAAATTGATCTGCGGTTTGTAGTCGGCGTAATTCACAATGTCCTTGGCCTCAAGGGCGGTGATGTTCTTTACGTTCACTTCGTCCTTGATGATATCCTCGATGCCGAATTGCGGATTCAGTCCGATCTGGGTGGCCGCCCCGCCTATGACCTGCAGGCTTGCAAGCGGCTGGCGCACGCGGATATTAAGGCGATTGCGCACTGCATGTGCAGCATTGCAGATGTCCTGCACCATATCCATCAGGAACAATAATTTTTCGTCTTCGGGGAATGCTGAAACATCGGGCCACTGCGTCAGGTGTACGCTTTCGCCTTGTGTAAGGCCGCCGTGGATCTGTTCGGTGACGAGCGGCAGCAGCGGCGCTGCCACGCGGCACATGACGACGAGTACGGTATAGAGCGTATTGTATGCCGCTTTCTTATCGGCGTCTTTTTCCTCGCGCCAGAACCGTTCCTTGTTGCGGCGGATGTACCAGTTGTTGAGCATCTCGAAGAAATGCGTCACCGCTTCGGTGGCGCCTGGCGTATCATAGGCATCAAGCGCATTGCTCACCGCATTCACCGCCACTTTACATTTGGCGAGAATATAGCGGTCCATCACATCCTTGGAATTGGCATTGAATTCCGCCTTGAGATTATCGGCATTGGCGTAAAGGCAGAAGAAATTATACGCATTCCATATCGGTTTGATGGCAAGGCGAACCACGTCGCGGATGAACTTACCATCCGGATCGACGCTTAAATCCTGCCCGCGCATGACGGGCGAGGATATCATGAGCCAACGCAGCGCATCGGCGCCGAACTTGTCCATGACCTCCATCGGGTCTTTGTAATTTTTCAGGCGCTTGGAATATTTAAAGCCGGTTTCCGAATCAAGCACCACGCCGTGGCAAATACAGTTCTTAAAGGGCGGTTTATCGAAAAGAGCGGTAGCCAGCATGATGAGCGTGTTGAACCAGCCGCGCGTCTGGCCGACATATTCGGTGATGAAGTCTGCGGGGAAATGCTTCTCGAACCAGTCTTTATTCTCAAAAGGATAGTGCACCTGCGCAAAGGGCATGGAGCCCGATTCAAACCAGCAGTCAAACACGTCTTCCACGCGCCTGAGAGTATATTTGCTGTCCTCAGGATCAGGCGCGGTCAGTTCGTCGATAAAGGGGCGGTGAAGATCGGGGATTTTGGTGCCGAAGAATTTCTCGAGCTCAGCGATGGAGCCAAATACATAAAGTTTCTTATGGGCCGGATTATCTGACCTCCATATCGGAATCGGCGTACCCCAGAAACGATTGCGCGAGATCGACCAGTCAGGCGCGGTGGCAAGCATGTGCCCCATCTGGCCATCGCGGATATGCTCCGGGATCCAGTTGATCTGCTTGTTGAGTTCCACGGCGCGATCGCGGAACTTGGTCACTTCCACATACCAGCTGGGCACCGCTCTATAGATGAGCGGCTTGTCCGTGCGCCAGCAATGCGGGTAATTATGCTTGATCTGTTCCTGCTTGATCAGCGCGCCGTGTTTTTTGAGCCAGTTGATGATGCGCTCGTTGGCTTCACCGAATTTGAATTTTGCGACATTCTCTTCGATGACATTGAGGCCTTTAAGCTGCAGGTCGGGCAGGTCATAAATTTCATTGGTGAAGCGGCCCGCACGATCGACCGGACAGA
>JABCZZ010000031.1:4143-5908 GCA_013289445.1 Alphaproteobacteria bacterium | reverse complement strand
GGGGAAAAGGCAGGCCGGGCTGGCATATCGAATGCTCGGCGATGAGCACGCATTATCTCGGGGAGTCGTTCGACATCCATGGCTGCGGCTCCGACCTGATGTTTCCGCATCACGAAAATGAGATCGCCCAGAGCGTCGGCGCGTTTCCCAAGTCCGAATTCGCCAAATACTGGGTGCATAACGGCTTCCTGACGGTCAACGGCGAGAAGATGAGCAAGTCGCTGGGCAATTTCATCACGGTGAAAAACCTGCTCGATAAAGATGTGCAGGGCGAAGTAATCCGTTATGCGCTGCTGAAGACCAAATATAACGAGCCGCTCGATTGGAGCGAAAAGCTGCTGAACGATGCGAAAAAAGAGCTCGACGGATTTTACCGCAAACTGCAGGGCGCTCAGCAGACAAAGAGTGACGGCGCGTTTGCCGATGCTCTGCTTGATGATCTCAATGTGCCGGTCTATCTGGCCGCACTGCACGCAGCACCGGCGGGCGAACTCAAACAGCGTGGCGCGCTCATCGGCATATTGCAGCAGGATCCGCAGGGCTGGTTCAAGGGCGATGCGGGTGCAGGCGGCGATGATATTGAAACAAAAATCAAAGCGCGCAATGATGCCAAGAAGGCCAAAAATTTTGCCGAGGCCGACAGGATTCGCGCTGATCTGCTGGCGCAGGGGATCATTCTGGAAGACAAGCCCGGCGGGGTCACCGACTGGCGCAAAGCGTAAGCTTATTGGCGGATATGCTTGGCGGCATCTGAAGGCGCGGGCGGAGTGGCAGGCGCCTGAGTAGGTGTTGCGGCATTGGCAATTGGCCAGGGCGGCAGAATCTGCGTGCCTTTTAGCGTGACGTTAAGAGGCGTGCCGGAAGAAACGCTGGTGCGTATATCGACCTCCTTCTGCATGTCCCACAGCGCATGAAGGCTTTCGGGCAGGTTCGCCCTGTCCGCGCCGGTAAGCCTGACATTGGCATCGGCGATGTCCTGCGCGTCAAATTTCACACGTGAGAGATTAGTGCCTGCACCTATCACTGTTCTTTCGTTGAACAGGGCTTTTTCGAGACTGCAGCGCGGCAAGCTCACGCCCGTCAGATCGGTGTATTTGAAATTGGCGCGCAGCTTTGCATGCTTGATCGGATTGGCGAGGTATTTCTGGTGATCCATGCAGATCTTGGCGTAATATCCGTCGCGGCCCGCGGGGGCGGGCTTGAGAAACTCCGGGATCAATCTTTCAAAAAACTCTTTGAGCGCCATGGCATGCCCTTTGATGGTATAAATAATAGCAGTTAAACGGTTATTTTTCCTTTAAGATTGCAGGTCACATCGTCTAAGCGCCGGGAAAATGATGTATTTCAACGATTATTGCGCCTGTCGCCTGGTCAGAAACCCCTTGACGCAAGCGCGCTAAGTCACTAAAAGGACTGCCTCTTAAACGACAGCACACCGCAGGTAATGTATGGCTAGAAAATGCGCACTCACGGGCACCGGCCCCCAGTATGGCAATAACGTTTCGCACTCCAACCGCAAGACGCGCCGCCGTTTCGTCCCCAACATGCAGGTGGCTTCGTTCTTAAGCGATTCGCTCGGCCGTAATGTTAAACTGCGCGTCACCGTCGCCACGCTGCGCACGGTGGATCATAACGGCGGGCTTGATGCCTACCTGCTTTCCACGGCGGACAAGAAGCTCACCGACGAAGGCCGCAAACTCAAGCGCCAGATCAAAAAAGCAAGCGCTGCCAAAGCCCAGAAGGCCGCCGCTTAATCTATTTCTTT
>JABCZZ010000031.1:0-4133 GCA_013289445.1 Alphaproteobacteria bacterium | reverse complement strand
ATTCAGCGCGGTCAGAAATTTCTGATAACTGAACTCAGGGTCGGTGGTCTGTATGCTGTGCTGGGAGAGATGCTTCTCGACAATCGGAAGCATCAGCTGCGCCTGTAGCTTTTGCTCGCCGTCAATGGCGCGCGCAAGCGCCATGATCGTGCCGGGGTTCTTCGCGGTCTTTAAGCGGAACGTAGTGATATAACTCGTTTCGCCGTCTTCGTCCTGAGTGCGGTTGCCGTGGCTCTGCGCATCAAAACCCAGCGACTGCAGATGCGCGAGGATTTTTGTTTCAATCACGTCGATGCCCTGCGAATCTTTCGTGATATGCGCCGGTACGCGCAGGCTGATAAGCAGACTTTCGCCGGGGGTGTTTGCCGTTCCCCAGAAGGTGGCGCGTTGCATGCTGATGATGGCGGGGCCGGTAGGCGGCGGAAATATCGCCGGCCTGCTGCGAACGGCGCGATTGAGCCGATCGGTGAATTGCTCGAGCGCGGCCATATCGCCGGTCTCACCCGGATGCAGTTCGCTGACTTCGCGGATAGTCAGCTGATACTCGCTTAAGGCAGCGTCGATGCCTTCAATCTGCTCAAGCATGCCGTTGCGCATGAACATATGGGCAAGTGCCAGCACACGCGCGGAAGTTTCAAGATTGACGTCGAGGTCAAACCGGCAGGTATGTGTTTGCTCGTCGATGACCGACAAAGAGCGCGCTGAGTAAGAATTTCTTTGATAAACCTGCTTTGCAATATGCTCGCCAATGAGGCGTTCGGCGCCGGACAGGTTGACGTCCTCAGGAATATGGAAGGTAACGCTTAACACATAGCCGGGGGCACCAGTTTCTTCGAGCGAGCTGCCGCGCATCAGATCATCGGGAAGCGTCTCTGCCGGGCTACTTACATCGGTCGTCTTGCGCTGCCACAGCACGGCCTGCGTTGGCCTGATGATGTTCGGGTCCGGCGTCATTCGCGGCCGTCTCGCTTCTTGGCTGGAGTCACGGCCTTGCCGAGTTTGGTAAGAAAGCTTGTGTAATTGAACGACTCAATCTCAGGCTTGCCTGCATGTTTGAATGCTTCGGCACGTGTGATGAGCGTGGGGAACGGGTGCAGTTTTTTCTGCTCGTTGTTTCTGTCGTCAACGTGATCGTTCATCTTGCGGAGCTTGATGAGTTCGTCGACAAGGCCTAGCATTGTCGCGCCGATTTTAATATTGAAGACATAATGAGTGAGCTCGGGCCCCGCATGTCCGCCTACCCCCTGAGCATCAAAACCCATGTTCTTCAAGGCGGCAAGAATGATGCCGGATGCGTCGCGGCGAGAAGTAGACAGCGTCAGATGCAGCATATCTGCGCCGCCTTTAGTGGCGGAACTGTTTGCAGGAGGCGTCCACAGCACGGCCTTCGTGACTTCAACGGCGATGGGCGATGATTTCTGTCTCGGATTTCTGGGCATACTATTCAAAATCCTACTGAAGAATCGTTAAAATCGCGTTAAATCATGCGGCGTCTGAGACGCTATTCCTCAGTGAGCTCGCCGCCTGCTTCGCTCACCAATTTCAACAGCTTCGCCCTGACTTGCGCGAGGCGTGCCTGGTTCTCATGACGTGCGACCAGGCTGGTGCCGTACCTGCCGGCGCGCTCAAACGGGTAGCTGCCGATCTCGACATCTTGATAGGCCGATTGCAGGTCCGAAAGTGCGCGCGCGATGGTGCCTTCGGCGACAAAGGCGCTTACCGTTTCGCTCAGCATGGGCGCACCGCCTTTGAGTGTGTGCCGGATTTCGCCGAACATCGACTGCATCACACGCGGTATGCCCGCCATGACATAGACATTCTCCATGGAAAATCCCGGCGCGATACTGATCGCGTTGGGGATGAGCATCGCACCTTCAGGCATGGTGCACATGCGCAGTCGCGCTTCGTTGAGTTTTTCCATGCCGTAATGCCCCAGAAGCAATGCATGCGCGGCGGGATGCAGTGTGTATTTGACCCCGAAGGCTTGTGCGATACACTGCGACGTGATGTCGTCATGCGTGGGGCCGATGCCGCCGGTGGTAAACACGTAATCATACGTCGCGCGCATGGCGTTGACGGTGGTGATGATGGCGGCCGGTATATCGGGGATCACGCGTGCCTCGCGCAGGCGGATGCCCAGTGCGTTCAGTTCGGTAGCAAGCCAGGAGAGGTTGGTGTCGCGGGTGCGTCCCGAGAGGATTTCATTGCCGATAATGATAACTGAAGCAGTAGACATAATGGCGCTTTGGCGCTAGTTTCGGGAAGATCCATTTCTAAAGGAAGCAAGCGGAAATGTCAGCACAAAACCGGGGCATCGTCATCCATACCGACAAGGCGGACTTCGAAGGTATGCGCAAAGCAGGCAAGCTTGCGGCGAGCATCCTTGACGGCATCACCGACTATGTGAAGCCGGGCGTGGCCACAGTCGAGCTCAATGACATCTGCCATAATATGATCCTTGATGCCGGCGCTATCCCCGCACCGCTGGGCTATCGCGGCTATCCCAAATCGATCTGCACCTCGGTCAATCACGTCATCTGTCACGGCATTCCCGATGATCGCAAACTCAACAACGGGGATATTATCAATATCGACGTCACCGTCATCCTCGACGGCTGGCACGGCGACACCAGCCGCATGTACTGGGCGGGCGACGTGCCGATCAAGGCGCAAAGGCTCACGCAGGTCACCTATGAAGCCACCATGCTGGGTATTGCACAGGTGAAGGCGGGCAACCGCATCGGCGATATCGGACATGCGATCCAGACCTATGTCGAGAAACACCGTTATTCCGTCGTGCGCGATTATTGCGGCCACGGCATCGGCAAGGTGTTCCACGATGCGCCCAACGTGCTGCATTATGGTGCGGCGGGCAGCGGCACCTTGCTTGAAGAAGGCATGTTCATCACGGTAGAGCCGATGGTCAATGCCGGAAGTTTTGAGACCAAGCTCAACGAGAAAGACGGCTGGACGGTGACGACGCGCGACCGCTCACTCTCGGCACAGTTCGAGCACACGATTGCCGTCACCAAGGAAGGCTGCGAGATTTTCACGCTGTCGCCCAAGGGCTTCACCTGTCCGCCCTTTACGGCGTGACGCCATGAGTGTATCCGCTAAAAAAACAGATGAAGAGAAATCCTCGCATCGGGGGCATCGCGCAAGGCTGCGCGAACGCTTTCTTACCAGCGGGCCGCAGGCGCTTGCCGATTACGAACTGCTCGAGATGGCACTCTATGCCGCCTCGCCGCGTAGCGACACCAAGCCGTTGGCCAAAAAGCTCATCGCCCATTTCGGCAGTTACGCCAAGGTGCTGCATGCCAGTCCCTTCGAGCTTGCAAAAGTGCCGGGGGTGAGAGAAGCGGCGATTTCGGCGATCAAGATCGTCCATGCGAGCGCCGAGCGACTGCTGAAAGAAGAGGCCCAGGCGGGCACGGTGATCCAGTCATGGTCGTCGCTGCTTGATTACTGCCGCATCAGCATGGGCCATAAGAAAGTGGAAGAATTCCGCGTGCTGTTTCTTAATCACAAACATGGGCTCATCGCCGGCAATAAATATTACTCGTTTAAAAGCAGCGGACTTCTGTGAGGCGAAAGCAAGAGGGTTTTACCCTCATCGAACTTTCCGTTGTGCTGGTCATCATCGGTCTTATCGTCGGCGGTGTGCTGATGGGGCAAGAGCTCATTCGCGCTGCGGCGGTGCGTGCGCAGATAACGCAAATCGAACGTTTCAATATTGCCACCAATACGTTCCGCGGCAAATATGGTTATCTGCCCGGAGATATCAACAATGTGGCAGCGTTGCAGTTCGGTTTTACGCCGCGTGGCTCATATTCTGGGCAGGGCGACGGAGACGGCATATTGCTGGGCACCTACGGCGGAGCATCGGCGGGTCAGGGCAATTATCCACTTTATGGCGAAACCGGCATGTACTGGGTGGACCTCACCACTGCCAACGGCCTTAACGTCAATCTGATACCAGGCTCATTTACAACATCCAACCCGACGGGCCCCGTAGGGCTTGGCGTCTCGCTGACGTCCAATCCATCGCTCAATGCTTTTTTCCCAGAGGCAAAAATAGGTCGCGGTAATTACGTGTATATATGGAGCGGGGCGGGTTATTCTTCACCCGGCGT
>JABCZZ010000030.1:1874-5981 GCA_013289445.1 Alphaproteobacteria bacterium | reverse complement strand
ACACCATAGGTCACGAACACGGCGATGATATGTCCGGGATCATCGACAAACTGAAAAATAGCGACGATGACGCTTAAGCAGAAACAGGTAGCAAAGCCAACAAAAGGAATGAAAAGCAGAACGCCGGTCATGATACCGATCATCAGGCCGAATTTAAGACCGATGATCGAAAGGATAATGCCGTAATAACTGGCCATGATGAGGCAGACATTGGTCTGGCCGCGGATAAAGCCTGAAAGCGTGCGGTCAATCGCTGCCAGCTGCTCGCGAATGGTCTGGGCGGAGCTGCGCGGCAATAGCTGATCGAACCGTGCGGTGACCTGTTCCCAGTCACGCAGCAGGTAAAACGCCACGACCGGCGTGATGAAAATAAGCAGCAGCAGGTTAAGCAGGGCCAGGCCCGACTGCACGGCATCCTTAGCGAAACTGCCCGCCCAGCCAAGCAGGGAAGTGCCCAGATTGTTGGCGGCGTCGCGGATAGTGTCCATCTGATCGGCAGAGAGGTTGATGCGCGCGAAATAACGCTGCACTTCTTCGCTGTAGGTCATTTGCAGACCCTGCACATAGGCAGGCATTTCACGCACAAGTGCCGCCAGCTGATGGGCGACAAGTGGCACCAACACCACACACAGCGTTATCACCAGCAGGAAAAACACAACGGTGATCACCGCCGCCGACACCGTGCGTGACCAGCCGCGTGCACGCAGTTTGCGCACAGCAGGGTCAATAAAATAAGCGGCCAGCATGCCGACCACGAAGGGTAGCAGGATCTTTTTTACCAGTGAAATAAAGACGAAAAACAACACCGTAACGGTCAGCCAGAACCACAAACGGAAACGGGCTGTGCGCGGGCCGGGAACGGATAATATATTTTCAGGTATAATCATCATCGAAGTGCCAGCACTAAACTATCGCCATCCTGCATCACGCGCAAGCCTGATGCGACCAGTGTCTTGCCCAGCATGTCGGCGGTGCCTTTGAAGGTGATGGTCATGGTAGTCTCGTAGAACGAAATCGACGTCAATTTGATGCCCACAATATTGCCGTGGGTAAGCAGACGTTTGCGCAACGATTCCCACTCGCGGATATCCGAGGTGTTGACGCGTGCGTTGATATCCTTGAGGCGGTCATATTCAATTTTATTGGGATCGATGGTCTGTAATTTGTAGATCGAGCGCGCGATGTCGTTGGACGCGCGCACCAGCAGCGTGTCCAGTGTTTCCGTGGAATGGATGGTGTAGTTCATCTGCGAGGTCTCCACCTTACCTGCGGGGAGCAGTTTCTTGACCGTCACTTCGAGCGTGGGCTTGGGGTCGGCCTTCTGGTTATAAAATGCCGAAAGCACATAAATCTGGCCCACACCGTAACGGCCATACATGCGCGCCAGTGAAACGGCTGTTGCATTATTGATGTTGCTGTCATCGACATCCACGCGATCATCGAAATCGCCCAGCGGTGCTACGACCAGTCCGCCGCCCGCCTCCAGCGCGGCATCGTACCAGACATTGCGCCATTTATTATCGTCCTGCCAGAGCTTGAGCGAAGTGCCTTCGTTATAGACCGGAAGCACAAGTACGGCTTTGCGTGCGGGCGTCGCATCGGCAGGCATGGGGCCTATCATAGGTTTCTGTATTTGCGCGCCTGAGGTTGCGGCGGTTGTAGTAGCGGGCGCTGTGGGCATTGCCGCTGCCGCGGGCGCCGGTTCACCGATAAGCGACTGAATCGCATGCGGATCAAAATTATAACGCAATGTGGCGTGATAATGATCGGCGGTCATTTTTTCATCGATCACTTCAAAGCCGCGCACCATGACACTCACTTCTCTCGCGGGTGTCTTGGCAATGATGTCCTTGGCTTTAGCAGGCGCCCTGCGGGTGATGAGCTGCTTGAATGCGTCGTTTTCGCCCGCGGCGAGTGCCTTGGTTCTGGCATCAGTGGTATCTTTGCCGGAAGCATCGGCCACGACATTGTCGACACTGTATTCGCCGGCTGCCCAGGCAAGGCCGGGAAGGCTCAGGAAAACGAGCAGTAAAAGGCTTGCAAGCCGCGTGGTTTTGTAGGAATAATGCGGCACAATTGCAGGGGGGATCATAGTGACAAAGACTTCCGTGACATACGAAGAGGCGGGGGTGAATATAGACGCTGGCAATGCGCTTGTCGAGCGGATCAAGCCGCTGGCCAAGGCGACCGCACGCGCCGGGCTCATGGGCGGACTGGGCGGATTCGGCGCTTTGTTTGATCTCAGGAAAGCCGGCTTTAAAGACCCGATTCTGGTCTCAGGCACCGACGGTGTCGGCACCAAAATCAAAATCGCTCAGGAACTGAGCCGCCACGATACGATCGGCATCGATCTGGTGGCGATGTGTGTCAATGATCTCGTGGTGCAGGGTGCGCAGCCGCTATTTTTTCTCGATTACTTCGCCACTTCCAAGCTCGATATCGGTGTGGCCGAAGCCGTCATCAAAGGCATTGCCGAAGGCTGCAAGCAGGCAGGTTGCGCGCTGGCGGGCGGCGAAACGGCGGAAATGCCCGGCATCTACAAACCGGGCGAATATGATCTGGCGGGCTTTGCCGTGGGCGCAGTCGAGCGCGAGAATCTATTGCCCAAAGAAGTGACGGCAGGCGATCTGCTGCTGGGTCTCGCCTCCAGCGGTGCGCATTCCAACGGCTATTCGCTGGTGCGCCATCTCACTAAGGATTTCACCGCGCCAGCGCCATTTGCGCCCGGCAAGACACTGGGCGATGTATTTCTCACGCCGACAAAGATTTACATCAAATCCTGCATCAGCGCGATTGCGGGTGGTGGCGTGAAGGCACTGGCGCATATCACCGGCGGCGGGCTCACCGAAAATATCCCGCGCGTGTTGCCAGAGAATGTCTCCGCCGAAATTAACCGCAGCGCATGGACACTTCCTGCTGCATTTGCATGGCTTCAGGAAAAAGGCAATATTGCCGAAGCGGAAATGCTGCGCACGTTTAATTGCGGCATCGGCATGGTGGTGGTTGTGGCGGCGGATAAAGCCGGTGCGGTTGCGGCGACACTCAAGAAAGAAGGCGAGGTGGTCTATAATCTCGGCCGCATCACCGCCAAGCAGAAAGAACGAGTGGTGTTTGTGTGAACAAGAAATCCGTTGCAGTACTGATTTCCGGCAGCGGCAGCAATTTGCAGGCGTTGATCGATGCCTGCGCGGCGCCTGAATTTCCCGCAAAAATCGTCCACGTCATTTCCAATAAAAAAGATGCTCGCGGACTTGTGCGCGCCAAGGAAGCCAAGATTTCCACTAAAGTCATCTCCCATACCGATTATCCGCAACGCGAATCGTTTGACGCGGAAGTAAGCAAAGTCATTTCTGCAGCCAAGGCGGACATCGTTTGCCTTGCCGGTTTCATGCGTTTGCTCACACCGGGATTTGTGAAAGAGTGGCAAGGCAAGATGATCAATATTCATCCTTCGCTGCTGCCGTCGTTTAAAGGCATGCATACGCATGAAGAGGCGCTTAAGGCGGGCGTAAAAATCCATGGCTGCAGCGTGCATTTCGTCGTGCCTGAGATGGACTCAGGCCCGATCATCATTCAGGCGGCGGTGCCTGTGCTGCCCGGTGATACGCCCGAAATGCTGGGTGAACGCGTGCTTAAAGCCGAACACCAGATCTATCCGCATGCGCTTAAGCTGCTGGCGTCTGGTACGCTGCGCATGGAAGAGGGCCGCGCGGTGAACACCTATCAGGCGGTGCACGAATACACGCTGTTTAATCCCGACGTGCGTTTCTAGGCGCGGCGTTTCTGCTGCTCACGTATTTCTGTGGAAGATGCCGAGTGGCGGCGAATCAATATATAAATCCAGTTGCCCGCATGCTGCAGAATGGAACGCCGGTCAGATTCCGGCAGGCGCAGTTGTCTGAGCGCAATGGCGGCTTTGGCATGCAGTGCGGTATGCGAAAACGGCGCACGGTCAAAAATGGCCACCGGCACCATGCGCACAATTTCGCGCCAGCGTTGCCAGCGATGGAATCCGTTCAGATTATCCGCGCCCATAAGCCAGATGAACTGGGTTTTAGGATAACGTCTCATAAGCGCGCGGATGGTGGCATAGGTATAGGTGAGCCC
>JABCZZ010000030.1:0-1864 GCA_013289445.1 Alphaproteobacteria bacterium | reverse complement strand
TTGGTAATCGCAACAGCAGAGGCGAAGCGCTTGTCGTAGGGCGCCATGCCGGCCTCAGGCTTAAGTGGATTCTGCGGAGATACCAGCCACCAGACCTGCGAAAGCCCCAATCGTTTGAGCGCTTCCTGACTGATATGCAGATGGCCGCCATGTGCAGGATTAAAAGAGCCGCCAAGTAAACCGATGCGCAAAGGAATCATTTGGGGCGGATCTGACCGCTGCCATGCAGCACGTATTTATAGGTAGTGAGCTGCTCGACGCCAACAGGCCCGCGCGCATGCAGCCTGCCGGTGGCAATACCGATTTCAGCGCCGAAACCGAACTCGCCGCCGTCGGCAAATTGGGTAGAGGCATTATGCAGCACGATGGCGGAGTCGACACGGTTTAGAAATTCTTCCGCTGCTTTTGCATCACGCGTGATGATGGCATCGGTATGATGCGAGCCGTAATGATTGATGTGATTGATAGCGTCTTTAATCCCGCTGACGGTTTTGATTGAGAGCACGGCGTCGAGATATTCCGTGCCCCAGTCGGCTTCCGTTGCCGCCTTGATGCGTTTGTCTGCCTTGCGTGCCAGACTGTCGCCGCGCAATTCACAGCCTTCTTTAATAAGTGCGTCTGCCAGTGCGGGCAGCATAGACAGAGCAGCCTTGTCAATCACCAGTGATTCGGTGGCACCGCAGATGCCGGTGCGGCGCATTTTGGCGTTGCTAAGGATGTTTAGCGCCATCTTGGCATCGGCCTTGGCATGAATATAGGTGTGGCAGTTACCGTCCAGATGCAGAAGCGTGGGCACGCGGCTTTCCTTGCGCACGCGATCGGTGAGCGATTTGCCGCCACGGGGAATGATGACATCCATAAGATCGTATGAGGTGAGCATGAAGTTCACCGCCGTGCGATCTGTGGTGGGCACCAGCTGCACGGCATGCAAGGGCAGTCCGGCGGCTTTAAGGCCTTTTTGCATGCAGGCGGCGATGGCTTGTGACGAATGAAAACTGTCCGATCCGCCGCGCAGCACCACCGCATTGCCGGATTTGATGCATAAGGCGGCCGCGTCCGCTGTTACATTGGGGCGCGATTCATAGATCATGCCAATGACTCCCAAAGGCACGGCGACCTTCTCTATAATAAGCCCGTTGGGACGTTTGGCGGTTGAAAGCGTTTTGCCCAGGGGATCGGGCAGTGCCGCGATCTCTTCAATAGACTTTGCCATGGCTTCCACCCGGGCGGGATTGAGCGTCAGGCGATCAAGTATCGCTTTGCTTATGCCCGCTTTTTTTGCCGCCATCATGTCCTTGCCGTTGGCCATAAGGATCTTATGCATATCATGGCGCAGCGCTTGGGCAGACGAATTAAGCGCCTGATTTTTCTTGAAATGATTTGTCTCTGCCAGCGCAGCATAGGCATTGCGCGCATTAACGCAGAGCGTGCGCATGATGGCACTCGTGGCGGGCATGGGTTCTTTCTTTCGGCTGTGCATCAGATTTTCCTTGGATTTCTTGAAGATTAACCTGCCGATGGACAAAAAACAAGACCGGCGGCTGCATAGCTGATATTTCGGTTGACACTAAAAGGAGCCTTGCTTATGGTGCGCATCCCTTTCAATACCTTACGTTTAGAGCAGTATGAGTACCTATACCGCAAAGCCCTCCGAGGTGAAGCACAACTGGTGGATTATCGACGCTGAAGGCGTGGTGCTTGGCCGCCTTGCGACCGAAGTCTCCAAAATCCTGCGCGGCAAAAATAAGCCGATTTATACCCCGCATATCGATACCGGCGACCATGTCGTCATCATCAATGGCGCGAAGGTGAAACTCACCGGTCGCAAACGTGAGAAAAAAATCTATTACCGCCATACCGGTCA
>JABCZZ010000029.1 GCA_013289445.1 Alphaproteobacteria bacterium | reverse complement strand
TCCGTGTAGAAAAAAGGATTCCGTGACTGTTCCACCAGTGTTATATAAAGTTCCTGCGCCTCGCGCTTTAGCGGGGAGCCATGAAACCATGAATGCAGTGCCGCGATGACCATACGCAAGACCATAGAATGCCTGTTGCTCACGTCAATGCTGCTGTCGATGTCCTGTGTACAGACGGTTCCTGGCGGGCATATCAAGGAAGAAGCAGCGTTTTCCTCCCTCAAGATAGGAACGACCACCAAGGATGAAGCGCGCAAGCTGCTGGGTTCGCCTTCAAGCGAATCGGTATTTGGGCCCACGACCTGGTTCTATGTCTCGGTGATCAAGCACACGAGTTCGTTCTTTGGCCCGGAGATTGTCGATCAGCATGTCACCGAAATCGCCTTTGATACGGGTGGCGTGCTCAGTTCCATCAAAGAATATTCCATGGCGGACAGTAAGAAAATTCAGATCGCCCAGCGCACCACTCCTACAGAGGGTCAGCAACTGGGGTTCTTTGAACAGATTATGGGCAATCTCGGGCGCTTCAATAAAGATCCGAATGCCAACGGTGGCGCTCCTAACCCTACCGTGCACCAGCCGCCCATGGGCCGTTAAGCCATTACGCTTAAGCCTAAGAGGCGTTGCGTAGCGTCTGCGTTCCCGCTCCCTGAAAATGCAACACTTCGTAAGTCTGCACGCAATCAGCACAAGCAAGCGCTGCCGCCGATGCATCACGCCACAAGCTCATGCGCACCAGTTCCCAACGCTCGGCATCCAGTGCGAGCGCATGAAAATGCAAATCCGGATGGTTGACCAGCTCGCGTTGTGCGCATCGTTCTTTTTCAAATAATGCTTCCAGATTGTCTTCCGGCGCAATCGTATCTGCTTCGCGCATAGCAAAATTCGGCTCGAACGTTTTACTGGTTCCATGCAAGGAATCGAGCACCATCCAGCTGCGAACGCGTGGACGGCGAAATGTCTCACATACGCCACGGAACAGGTCATTGAATAAAAATTTCCGCGCTTCGCCGGCATCCGACCAGATGTAAAACGGGGCATAAATCTTATCCTGTTCACTAAAAAGATAGGATTTATGCACCAGGCCGGGCAGGCCGTCGAATAATGCGCGGCGCTCTTGCACACGCCTGCGAATAAGGCCGCTGTCATAGCCTATCGGCAGCTCAATGGAATATTGCATGGCAAGCATAATGGGAACCGTTGAAAAAACGAAGAGCGGGCGAGGAATTCTACTTACGGCAGCAACAGCTAATTGCAAGCGCTAATTTGTCATGCAGACACTTCAAAAATGCTGATACCCCTGTGCACCAAGGTTCATCTCGGCCCCGCCAGCATCAAGCGCGCGCACGCCGCTGCCAGCTGTTATCTCACCGATGCGCGTTATTTGTGTGCCAGACGTTTTAGCGATGGCCGAAAGTTTTGCCTCCGCAGCAGGCGGCGCAGTAAATAGCAACTCGTAGTCATCACCGCCGGCAAGTATGCGCGCAGGCGCGTCCTTCATCGAGGCAAAGACCGTGCGTGCCTGCGCAGAAAGCGGGATATGGGCCAGATGTATCGTAGCGCTCACTTCAGAATGGCGCGCCATATGTCCGAGATCCTGCAGGAGTCCGTCGGACACATCCATGCATGCCGTCGCCAGCAATCGCAGCGCCTCGCCTAATTTCACTCGCGGTTGCGGCAAATGATAGCGATCCAGAAAATAAAGATCGTGGTCCGTGCGGGACGCCTTTTGCGCCACGCCAAGCCCTATCGCAGCGTCGCCCACTGTACCGCTGATGTAAATCGCATCGCCGGGCTTAGCGCCACTTCTAAGCAATGCCTGACCGGAGGGCAACATTCCCATCATCGTCGCCGAAAGGCATAATGGGCCTGACGTATGCGTGGTATCTCCACCCAAAAGCGTAAGCCCGTAGGCTTCTTGATCGGCTCTTAGGCCTTGGGCAAAAGAAGTGAGCCACGCTTCATTGGTGGATTTAGGCAGCATGAGTGCAAGGAAATAGCCGTAAGGAACGGCCCCCATTGCAGCCAGGTCAGAAAGATTCACCCGCAGCAGTTTTTGGGCAATCTGTGCCGGGGTTTCTTGGCCAGTGAAATGCACTCCTTCGACAATGGCATCCTTGCTTACCACCAGCTGCTTGCCTGGCGGCACGCTCAGCAATGCAGCATCATCCGTGAGCGCCAACGCCGCATTATCGCCTGCAGCGAGCGGTGCCATCAGCGAGGCTATGAATTCAAACTCATGCATGACTTACGTGCGGAGTTCTTTGGCAAGCGTGCCCAGCAGTCCATTGACGAATCCGATCTCCGGCGCTTCAAAAAACCGGCCGGTGAGCGTGACATATTCATCGATGATAATGGCGGGATTAAGCGCCTGTGAATATTTCATTTCCGAAATGGCGCATTCAAGCACCGAGACAAGCAACGGGCTCATGCGTTCACGTGTCCATTTCTCATTTAACGATGCGGTGACGATTCCATCTATCTCTGCCTGATTCTGTGTCACGCTTACCAGCAATTTGCGCAAAAACGCTTTATCGGGATCCGCATCGCGGCTTATCACACGGCTTTGTGAACGTTTGTCATCCTGCCATTGGGCAAGGTAATCTTCCAGCAAGGCTTCCGGTGCGGTTTTTTCACCCGTGATTTTAAGGCGATACAGACATTGTACCGCCGCCACTCTCGCACTTGATTTGCGTTTAAGCGAAAGGGGGATGGTTTTTTCGGTCATGCCCCGCCCAGCTGTCTTTTAATTACTATAAGCTTTGCGCAAGCTTCCGCTGCGGCCGCGCCTTTGTTTCCTTTGGTCACTGCTGCACGTTCCCATGCCTGTTCGGGCGTCTCGGTCGTAAGGATGCCGTAGCCGATGGGCGCCATATGCGAAAGGGCAAGCTCGTTAAGCCCGCGTGCGCTTTCTGCACAGACATAATCATAATGGCTGGTTTCGCCTCGAATCACACAGCCAAGCGCCACATACCCATCATATTTCTTGCTCGCAATAGCCATGCGGATAGCGGCAGGAATTTCAAATGCGCCGGGAACTTCGATCACATCGTGCTCCAGTTTTGCCCCGTCAAGACAGGCAACCGCGCCGCGCACCAGTTCGGCAGCGAGATCTTGGTAAAACGTGGCAACGACAATACAAATGCGTGTCATAGATGAAGGCTTGTAATCTGCCCATGGTGGAATATGATTTCCAGAATATATATCCCTTCCCTGATTACTACTAAGAAATGAGGAAATCCATGCGCGGCCTGATCAAAATCGTCCTAGGACTAGTCCTGCTATGCATAGTGGGGCTGATTGCTTTGCCGTTTGTTATACCCGTAGACAGTTTAAAGGCAAAGGCGCTGGCAAAAATCGAGGAACAGACCGGGCGCAAGATAAGCATCGACAAAATCAGCTTCTCCGCCTTTCCTGATATCGCTTTCAAGGCGCAGAACGTAACCGTCGGCAACCCTGCATGGGCCGGCGGCAATATGGCAGAAATTAAAGAGCTCAGCATTGGTGTAGCGTTGCTGCCGCTGCTGCATAAAGACGTGGAAATCACCGAACTTACTCTTGATTCACCCCATTTTAACTTGCTCAAGCATGCCGATCAGGCCAACTGGCAGTTCGCCCAGACTCCATCGGCTACCGCGGCAGCAACGGCGCCTGCGGCCAAACCAGCAAAGGCTTCGGGCGGTCAGAACATAGAAGCATTCTCCGCCCATATAATCATCAAGGACGGCGCACTTACCTATAAAGACATGATATCCGGTGCCAGCGAGGATGTTTCGGACATCAATATATCCCTCAAAGGATCAGGAGACGACAAGGTTACGCTGAGCGGGAGCGCGGTCTATAAGCAGAAAAAGGCCGATCTCACATTCACACTCGCGCATCCGCTGGCTATCACAGCCGGCAAGGCCGCCGACGGAGAGCTCAAATGCAGCTACGGCGCGTTTGATTTTAACTGGCAAGGAACCGTGGCACTTGGCGCCACGCCGATGCTGACCGGCAAGTTTACCATCCCGGAAATAGATCTCTCGGCACCCGCCGAACATGAGCAAAAAGAAGCGGCCGTGACTCCTAAAAAGACCGCTGGCGCGGGCAGTGGCCACTGGAGTGACGCTCCGCTGAGCTTTGAGGCACTTAACCGTGTCAATACGAACCTCTCTCTTCAGGTCGGCAAACTGGTGCTGCGCAAAACAACGCTCAAAGACATTCAGGCGAATGTTCGTCTTTCCGGCGGCGGCCTTTCACTCGCCACTTCGGACATTGCTGCTTATAGTGGCGTGATAAAGATTGCCATCAATGCCTCCAGCGCTAACGCGGCAAGCTTTGCCATGTCGGCCACCGGCGTGGAGGCACAGCCTCTGCTTACCGACTTTGCCAATATGAGCACTCTTTCTGGCACGATGGATGGTCAAATCCGCCTTTCCACCCGCGGCACTTCCGAGCGTATGCTGGTGGAAAATCTTGTGGGTAACGGCAATTTCCACTTCAAGAACGGCGTGTGGAAGGGGCGTAATATCCTCTCCATGGCAAAGGGCTTGGGCAGCGCGTTTGAGAGCGACGGCGATAAGACTGAATTTTCCGAGCTCTCCGGCAGCTTCACTGTGACCAAAGGCGTTGCCACCAATAACGATCTCAAACTTACTTCCTCACTGCTCGCCTCCGGCGGCGAAGGCACAGCAGATCTTCCGGGATGGCAGGTGAACTATCTGTTAAAACCGGTGGTAGCCTCTGCACTCAGCGTACCCATTCGCATTCAGGGGCCACTGGATAAGCCGAGCTATAAGCCCGATATGCAAGCCGCGCTTAAAGAGAACCTGGGTGACCCCAGCAAGCTTAAAGACAACGCCAAACAGTTAAAGCAGAACCTGGGCAGTGGCCTGCAGGGCATTCTGCGCTAAAGGGCCTTAAGCGAATTTCTTGAGTATGGAGTTGCCGGCATTGTCCGGGGCAAACGCATCTTCAATAAGCTTGCGTTGTTCCTTCTCGTGTATCTTGAAGTAGCCCGCCGCAGGTGAAGCGGCTTCGGGGCGACCGACGTATTTGATACGCACGTCCTTATTGCCCTGATCTTCAAGAATCTTGCCGATTCTGGGACCGACAAAGCGCCATGCTCCCATATTTTCAGGCTCTTCCTGGCACCAGAGCACATCGGCGTTCTTGTAACGCGCAATCTGCTCGGCGACTTCGCGGGCGGCAAACGGGTAATATTGCTCCATACGCACAATCGCTACGTCCTTGATGCCCTGCTTCTCGCGTTCTTCGAACAGATCGTAATAAACCTTGCCGGACGTCAGGATGATGCGGCGTATTTTCTTATCGTCGGCAAGCTTCTGCGTCTCAGGAATGATGCGCAGGAAGTGGGTGCCCTTACTCATGTCGGCAAGGCTCGAGACGGCAAGCTTATGGCGCAGCAGCGATTTGGGCGTAAAGACGATAAGCGGTTTGCGGAATTTGCGGTGCACCTGACGGCGCAGCACATGGAAGAAGTTGGCGGGTGTAGTGCAATTGACCACCTGCATGTTATCTTCAGCGCAAAGCTGCAGGAAACGTTCAATGCGCGCCGAAGAATGCTCGGGACCCATGCCTTCATATCCATGGGGCAATAGCATTACGAGGCCGCACATGCGCAGCCATTTATTTTCACCCGAACAGATGAACTGATCGATGATAACCTGTGCCCCGTTGGCAAAATCGCCGAACTGCGCTTCCCAGAGCACCAAGGCCATGGGTTCGGCCAGACTGTAGCCATATTCAAAGCCTAAAATGGCAAGTTCGGAGAGCGAGCTGTCGACTACTTCGAATTCCTTTTTGGCGCCGAGATTGTTAAGCGGCGTGTAGCGATCTTCGTTATTCTGATCGATGAGCACCGCATGACGATGGGAGAATGTGCCACGGCAGGAATCCTGTCCCGTCAGGCGCACCGGGGTGCCTTCGCGCAGCAGCGTGCCGTAGGCAAGCGCCTCGCCTATCGACCAGTCGAGCCCTTCGCCGGTTTCCATCATCTTGCGTTTGGCTTCTAGCTGGCGCAGGATTTTGGGATTGGCAGTGAAATTCTCCGGCGGCTTGCCCAGCAACATGCCGATTTCCTTAAGCGTGGCAATGTCTACGCCTGTATCCACGATTGCGTGCTCGCCCTTGGGTTTCTCAAAACCCGACCATAAGCCGCCTAACCAATCGGCTTTATTGGGCTTGAAGTTTTTGGCACCATCATACGCCTTTTCGAACATGGCGCGGAATTCGGAAAAATGGCTCTGCACTTCGGCATCATTGACCGTGCCGGCAC
>JABCZZ010000028.1:0-7562 GCA_013289445.1 Alphaproteobacteria bacterium | reverse complement strand
GATGTGGCGCTTGTGCTTCCCGATGTGCCCGAAGCGTCTCCCACTAATGCTCCTACCACCTCTACGACCATGATGCTGGTACTGGGCGACGCACTGGCCATCGCCGTGCTCGAGCGACGCGGCTTCACTTCACAGGATTTCCATGTGCTGCATCCTGGCGGCAAGCTCGGCAAGATGTTTATCCATGTCGACAATCTCATGCATACTGTCGAGGAAACGCCACTCGCGCACAAAGACGATATTATGTCGAAAGTATTGCTCGTGATGACTGCCAAGTCTTTCGGCTGTGCTGCCGTAGTAGATGATAAAGGCCAGTTGATTGGCGCGATTACCGATGGCGATCTGCGCCGCCACATGGAGCCAGGACTGCTAAATAAAGTTGCGTATGAAGTAATGACGCGCTCGCCCATTACCGTCACGCCTACGACGCTTGCCGCCGAAGCACTGCGCATCATGAATACCAAATCCATCACCAGCCTGTTTGTCGTGGAAGACGGCAAGCCGGTGGGCATACTCCACGTGCATGACTGCCTGCGCGCCGGGGTGATGTAGTTGAAGGTAAGTCAGTCCCGATGAAAACCCAGGGCATTGCCGAATGGACACACCGCGAGATGGAGACGCTTATCCACTCGCTCACGCGCTACACGCGGTTTGTGCGCTCCACCAAAGCCGTGCTGGGCGTGCTCGCAATTTTTCTTACCGGCATGCTGCTGTTTTATCCACTCCTGCATAGCGACAATGCCGGCATTCGCGTAGCGTTTACCAGTATTGAAAAAGGCGCTGCATCGCCGACCAAGATGATCAATGCCCATTTGCATGGGCTCGATAAGGATGATCAGCCCTACAATGTAAACGCCAGCACCGCGACCCAGGAAGACGAAGACACTATTGGCCTGGATAAAGTCACTGCCGATATTTCGCTTAAGAGCGGGGTATGGCTTTCGATGTCTGCCAACAACGGCGTCTTCAAGATGAAGGAGAAGCTGCTGGAGTTGAAGGGTTCTGTTGATATGTTTGACGATGAAGGCTATGAATTCCGCACCGAAGTGCTTCATGTTGATGTCGGGCAGAGAACAGCAGTTACCCATGAACCTGTGCAGGGGCAAGGGCCGCTCGGCACTCTCAGGGCGCATGGCGCGATGATGGACGGCAAAAGCCAGGTGACCACGTTTGAAGGCCCGGTGCTGGTGACGATCTATCCCTATCATGGGGATGACAAAGCAAAACAGAAGGAAGCGCAATGAAACGGTATGCAGTGATAGCAGTCAGTCTCTTGATGGTGGCTACGGGTGCGCAATCTCAAACCACGCCTGTGCAGGTAGTTTCACAGACTGGCCCATCCAAGGCCGCATCACGGCATGATGCCAAGCTGCCGGTGGAAATCTCGTCCGATACGCTCGAAGTGCTGCAGAAAGAAAACCGCGCCATTTTTAAGGGCAATGTCATTGCCGTACAGGGGGAAATGCGCCTTAAGTCCGATACGATGATCGTGCATTACAAGCAAAAGAGTGATGATGCTAAGGCTGTGGCAAAG
The DNA here is from genome assembly GCA_013289445.1 of Alphaproteobacteria bacterium. The sequence goes on along the minus strand of JABCZZ010000028.1, from coordinate 6,028 downwards.
CCAGCTGCTCCTGCTGCTCCTAAAGCTGCGGGCGCTGCTGATGCGACACAAAGCGCCATGGGTGCCATCACCCGCATTGATGTGGAAGGCAATGTGTTCATGGCGACCCCTGAGGAATCGGCCAAGGGCGACCGCGGCAACTACGATGTGGAGAGTAAAACCATCCATCTGTTTGGTGATAATGTCATCCTGACACGTGAGAAGAATATCTTAAGAGGGACTGCGCTGGAGTATAATCTGGAAACAGGCAGGAGTTTGCTTACGCATGAAGGCGATAGCTCGGGCAATGCCGGCCAGCGTGTGCGTGGGGTATTTGTGCCCAACCAGACGCCGCAAAATCAGAAAAATACCCCGCCAGCCGTAAATTCTAATAATAAATAATGGGTTACCGGGATATCTTTTCAAAGCCCTCTAAATCTTGTATATTCCATCCCAATGAAAAATAAGACAAACCAGCAAGGTGGCGCAACGGGGCCCAAGCTCGTCGATAAGGATTCGGGCCTTAAGGCGCATAATATCAGCAAGAGCTACGCCAAACGGCCGGTGGTGCGTGATGTTTCGTTACATGTGCAGCGCGGTGAGGCGGTAGGCCTGCTGGGACCCAACGGTGCGGGTAAGACCACCTGCTTTTACATGATCACGGGCCTCATTCGTCCGGACTACGGCACCATCCAGCTCGACGGCGCTGATATAACGGCATTGCCGATGTATCGCCGTGCACGTCTGGGCATCGGCTATCTTCCGCAGGAGGCTTCCATTTTCCGTGGCCTTACCGTGGAACAAAACATCATGGCGGTGCTCGAGATCAACGAGCCTGCACGTGAAAACTGCCAGGCGATGCTTGAAGAGTTACTCGGCGAATTTTCCATTACCCATTTGCGCCAGGCCCCGGCAATGGCACTCTCTGGCGGTGAACGCCGCCGCGTGGAAATTGCGCGTGCACTTGCGTCACACCCATCCTTTATCCTGCTCGACGAACCTCTCGCTGGTATCGATCCTATCGCTGTGTCCGAAATTCGCCTGCTGGTATCGCATCTGAAAGACCGCGGTATCGGCGTGCTGATTACCGATCATAACGTGCGTGAGACGCTCGAGATCATCGATCGCGCCTATATCATGCATGACGGTGCGGTGCTCATGGAAGGCACGCCAAAAGAGATCGTGGATGATGCCGAAGTGCGCCGTGTGTATCTGGGTGAAAAGTTTTCGCTCTAAGCCACAGTCCTTGCTTGAAAGCGGGCGCCTATAGCTTTAAAATTCACTTAGAATCATATTAGGAGTGCGCCTCTGCCATGACCGCCATCGCTCCAAGATTAGAAATGCGTCAGGGACAGTCGCTGGTGATGACCCAGCAGCTGCAGCAGTCGATCAAGCTGCTGCAACTGTCCTCGGTGGAGCTCATTGAATTCATTGAGCAGGAGCTCGAAAAGAACCCGCTGCTTGCCGTGGAAGAGCAGGAGGGAGGCGCAACGGAGGAAAGCGAAGAGTCGGGTGCCGCTGCTGAAGGCAGCACAAGCGAAGAGGAGAGCGGCGAGCCTGCTGCCACGGATGCCCAGGACAAATCCCAGGAGAATTGGGATGAGGTCGAGGCCGACGAAAACAAATACGACAACAACTATGAAGAATCCTACGCGTCGCGCAGCATTGCTCAGAGCAGCGGAGAAGATGGCGAGCCGCAAGGGCTGGAATCATTTGCCGCCAGCGAGAAGACCCTGCGCGATACCTTGCTCGATCAGCTCAATATGGAATTAACCGACCCGGTAAAACGTATCATCGGGCAGCATCTTATCGATTTGGTCGATGAATCGGGTTACATCAAGGATGACACTGCGAATATTGCTCAATTGCTTGCCTGCCCGCCGGAACTGATCGAGTCAACCTTTGCGGCATTACATACATTTGACCCTCCCGGCGTTTGTGCGCGAAATCTCTCCGAATGCCTTGCCATCCAGCTGCGTGACAAGGATCGTTTTGATCCGGCCATGGCGAAGTTGCTTGAGCATCTGGATTTGGTGGCCAAGGGCGATCTGCAGGCGCTTAGCAAATATTGCGGCGTGGATATTGATGATGTGCGCGACATGTGCGTAGAGATACGCGCCCTCAACCCCAGACCCGGCAGTGGTTTTCAGCATGAAACGGTGCAGGCAGTCCAGCCCGATGTGTTCCTCAAGCGCACCAAGGGCGGCGGCTGGCAGGTGGAGCTCAATACCAGCTTGCTGCCGCGTGTATTGGTTAACCGTCGTTACTACGCCCAGCTTTCAGCTAAAACACGCGATAAGCAGGAAAAGAAATATCTTTCCGATCAGCTGGCAGTGGCGAGCTGGCTGGTGAAGGCGCTCGACCAGCGCGCACAGACCATTCTTAAAGTTGCCACTGAAATTGTGGCCCAGCAGGATGCTTTTTTTCGCCAGGGCATCAAATATCTTCGTCCGCTTACGTTGCGTGAAATCGCCGCAGCGGTGGATCTGCATGAAAGTACGGTGAGCCGTGTGACTACCAATAAATACATGGCCACGCCGCGGGGCACTTACGAACTCAAATATTTTTTCAATGCCTCGATTCAAAATGCTTCTGGCGGGGAAGATTATTCCAACAAGACTGTACAATATCTTATCAAGGAAATGATTGACCAGGAAGCGTCGCAGGCGATACTCTCGGATGACGCTATTGCACTGGAACTTAAAGGGCGAGGTATCGATATCGCACGGCGCACGGTGGCAAAATACCGCGAGCTTATGCATATTCCGCCCTCATCGGCGCGGCGTAGGGAGAAGGTGAACAAAACATAATTTAATCAATTTGTTAATAACCAGCCAAGTAACAAATTGTTAATGAATGCATGTTAGGGTATTGAGGAAGTGCCTCAGAAAAATGATTAAGACCCATCGGGGAAAAGGGCTGACATGACCGAGACGAGACCATCTTCCGTGACGACTGAACCCAGCAAAGATACCAAGGGCACCGATGCCATTGCTCCGGCAGTAGAGAGTCTGGCACGCATGACGCAGTTGCTTGAGCAGCGTTGCGAGCAGCTGGAAGAAAAAATTAAACGTATTGCGCCTGAACCGTCTGCGGATGAGGGTGATATAAGCTCAAGCTACATGGTGATGACGCAGGAGCTGATCGATAAACTCTCAAATCTTGGACCCCTAAATCCGCTCATGGCCGATGATACAATCAACGACGTGTTGATTAACGGACATGATAGCGTCTTTGTGGAGCGCAATGGTCTGCTCGAAAAAACCGATGTTAAATTTCCCGCCGACAGTGATGTATTTGCATTGGCCAATCATATCGCTAGAACCGTGGGAAGGCGCATCGATCCTCGCCGTCCGCTGGTGGATGCCCGTTTGCTTGACGGCAGCCGCGTCAATATCATCGCGCCGCCGCTTGCCGTAGATGGCACCAGTATTTCCATCCGCAAATTCTCCAAGAAAAAAGTCACGCTCGACGTGATGAAAGATCAGAAAAATACCAGCGAAGGACTTTCTGAATTCCTCAAAGTCGTTGGGCGCTGTCGTCTCAATATCGTTATTTCCGGTGGTACCGGTTCGGGTAAAACAACATTGCTGAATGCCGTTTCCCAGCATATCGACACGGCTGAGCGCATTGTTACTATTGAAGACGCGGCAGAACTTCAGCTGCAGCAGCCTCACGTTATCCGCCTGGAAACTAAACCCCACCACATGGGCATGCGCCCGGGCGAAGAAGTATCCATGCGTGATCTGGTGAAGAACGCGCTGCGTATGCGTCCTGACCGCATTATCGTCGGCGAGGTGCGCGGTTCCGAAGCATTCGACATGATGCAGGCCATGAACACCGGCCATGAAGGCTCTCTTACCACGGTCCACGCCAACCATCCGCGCGATGCACTCTCACGTCTTGAAAATATGATCGGCATGACCGACATGCAGATACCGATGAAGTCGCTGCGTTACCAGATTGCGTCGGCGCTGCATCTTATCATACAGGTGAGCCGTATGCGCGATGGCAAACGTCGCATTACTTTTGTGTCGGAAGTGGTGGGCATGGAAGGCGATATTATTACCATGCATGACTTATTCAATTTCGTTACCCAGGGCGAAACCGACAAGGGCGAGCTTATCGGCGAATTCAAGTGGAGCGGCATTATGCCGCGCTTCGTGCGCCGCATTGCCTATTATGGTGAACTTAGCCGATTGGAAGCAGCCTTTGGCGTCAAACTGCCCAAAAACATTTGAGGAATAATGTCATGTCCTATGACAATTATTCCATTGCGGTTCTTATCCCCTGTTACAATGAAGAATTGACCATTGCCGAGGTGATTACTTCATTTCGTGAACAGCTGCCGCATGCGACGCTCTATGTCTATGACAACAATTCAATTGACCGCACAGCGGAAATTGCCCGCAAATGCGGTGCCATTGTCCGCCATGAACCGCAGCAAGGCAAAGGACATGTGATCCGGCGCATGTTTGCTGACATAGACAGCGATATCTTTATCATGGTGGATGGCGATTCCACCTATCCGGCACAGGATGTAACCAAAATGGTTGAAACGCTTGTCAGCCGCAAGCTGGATATGGTCACAGGCGTAAGGGTAGGGGATAAGGATGCGTATCGCGGCTATCATGCAGAGGGTAATCGGCTTTTCAACAAGATGGTTGCTTTTCTCTTTGGGCGCGGGATGACCGATATATTTTCGGGCTATCGTGTTTTTTCCCGCCGGTTCGTTAAGTCATTTCCGGCGCTCAGCCGCGGATTTGATATTGAGACTGAACTTTCCGTTCATGCGCTTGAGCTTTATTTGCCATTTGCTGAACTTCCCGTGCAGTACAAGTCACGGCCCAAGGGCTCTTTCAGCAAGCTGAGCACTTACAAAGATGGATTTAAGATCCTGGGGAGGATTATTTCGCTCTTTAAAGAAGCCAAACCTTTTAAACTGTTTATGTTGATTGCGTGCCTGCTGTTTCTGGCATCGCTGGTGCTAGGCTATCCGCTGGTTATCACGTGGCTGCACACCGGGCTTGTGCCAAGGTTTCCTACCGCTTTTATCGTTGTAGGACTGCTCATTTTTTCTGTTATCGCATTTACCAGTGGCGTTATTCTCGATGGCATTGCGCAGCTGCGTCTGGAAAATAAACGTCTGCACTATCTCAAACTCGCAGCGCTGCCGTAATGCAACGGTTGCTCGCACGCCCGCACTATTTGTTTCTGCTTTTTGCCATGCTGTTCGGGCTGGTGTTTATGGCGCTCACTCCGCCGCTTGCCGCCGGAGACGAAAAAAATCATTATCAGCGTCTTGCCACTATTGCGTCACTGCATGTGCTCAATGAAAGGGCCATGGTGCCCGCGGGCGAATCACGCTTTATCAATATAAGCGTGCAGTTTTTTCTCGATTTCATGCTTGATGGCCGTCATTACACGCAGCAGCAGTACCAGTATCTGGATAAGATCACGCTCGAAAAGAACAGCTTTGTTCCCATAGAGCCCAACTATATTACTGTGCATCACCCTTTCTGCTATATTCCGCAACTGGTAGTTTTCTGGTTGGGTGAAGCGCTGGGGTTAAAGCCAATTACGCTGCTTTATCTGGCCCGATTTGCCGGGCTTGCGGTGAGCATCATGCTTACTTTTTTTGCTATTAAGCGCATGCCTTCGCATCGTTACGCTATGGCTGCGTTGATGTTGCTGCCTACTATCACCTTTTTCAGAAGCCACCTCAATGCAGACAGTGTTACACAAGGGCTCTCTTTTTTATTTATTGCCTATACGCTGCAGGAAATTACCGCGCCGGGAAAAATAAAAGTTTCCGCTATTTTGTGGCTCGCTTTCATGGCATGGATACTGGCGCAGTGCAAAAGCACTTACTTTGTGCTGCTGTTTCTTACATTGGCTATTCCTGCCCGACGTTTTAATTCTATTCCTTCACAGATCATGGCGCTCACCGGAATTATTCTGCCAGGCATCGTGTGCAGCATGATCTGGATGGTAATTATAAAAAATACGTATTTTACCGGCATACATTACCACACATGGGGCGGAGAAG
>JABCZZ010000027.1 GCA_013289445.1 Alphaproteobacteria bacterium | reverse complement strand
GGAGAACTGTTCGAGTCCTATATCAAATCCGGCGAGAAGAACGAAGGCAGTGTCATCACCGGCACCATCGTCGCCATAGAAAACGACGATATCGTTGTTATCGATCTTGGCCTCAAATCGGAAGGCCGCGTTCCTTTGAAAGAATTTTCGCAGGGCGGTAAAGTGCCTGAACTGCGCGTTGGCGATGATGTTGAAGTCTATCTCGAACGTCTTGAAAACAAGCATGGCGAAGCTATCATCAGCCGCGAAAAAGCGCTGCGTGAAGAATCCTGGACCCGCCTCGAGCGTGCCTGCGCCAAGGGCGAACGTGTTGACGGCGTCATTTTCGGCCGCGTCAAAGGCGGCTTTACGGTGGATATCGACGGCGCGGTGGCTTTCCTGCCCGGCAGCCAGGTGGACATTCGCCCCGTGCGCGACGTCACTCCCCTCATGGGCATCGCTCAGCCCTTCATGATTCTGAAAATGGATCGCAAGCGTGGCAACATTGTTGTCTCGCGTCGTGCCATCCTCGAAGAATCGCGCGTCGAAGCCCGCAACGAACTGCTGGGCAAGATCAGCGAAGGCCAGATCCTCGATGGCGTTGTCAAGAACATCACCGATTACGGTGCGTTTATCGACATGGGTGGTATCGACGGCCTGCTCCATGTCACCGACATTTCATGGCGCCGCATCAACCATCCTTCCGAAGTGCTGCATATCGGCCAGAGCATCAAAGTCATGGTCACCAAGTTTGACCAGGAAAGCAAACGCATCTCGCTGGGCATCAAGCAGCTGGAGAAGAATCCGTGGGACGGCGTTGCCGAGAAATTTGCCGTCGGCCAGCGCTTCAAGGGTACTGTCACCAACATCACTGACTACGGTGCGTTTGTGGAACTTGAAAAAGGCATCGAAGGCCTCGTGCACGTCTCTGAGATGAGCTGGACGAAGAAGAACACCCATCCCAGCAAGATCATCTCGAGCAGCCAGCAGGTCGAAGTGCAGATTCTCGACATCGATCCGGTGAAGCATCGCATCAGCCTCGGCATGAAGCAGTGCGAAGAAAACCCCTGGGCGCATTTCGCCGATAAATTCCCGGTGGGCAGCCTTCTCGAAGGCACCATCCGCAATATCACTGATTTCGGCCTGTTCATCGGGCTTGAAGGTGATATCGACGGTCTCGTGCATCATTCAGATATCAGCTGGACCGAAACCGGCGAAGCCGCCATCAAGAACTTCAAAAAAGGTGATCATGTCAAAGCAAAGGTGCTTGCAGTGGATGCTGAAAAAGAGCGCATCTCGCTGGGTATCAAGCAGCTTACCGAGAATACCTCGGCAGGCGCTGGCGCGCTTGATAGCGTACAGAAAGGTGACGTGGTGACCTGTATCGTGACGGCCATTGCCGAGAGCGGCATTGAAGTAAAAATCAATGACTCGATCACCGCCTTCATCAAGAAGTCTGATCTGTCGCGCGACCGTCAGGAACAGCGCCCCGATCGCTTTGCAGTGAAAGATCGCGTCGATGCCAAGATCACCAACGTCGACAAGACCGCACACAAAGTGACCTTGTCGATCAAGGCGCTTGAAGCCGACGAACAGAAACGCGCCATCGAGGAATACGGTTCGGCCGATTCTGGCGCAAGTCTGGGCGATATTCTCGGCGCTGCCTTAAGCGATGCGTCTGAAGGCAAAGCCAAAGGTAAAAAGGCCAAGAAAAGCGAATAACCGCAGGTAAAGAATCATGTCGCTCAATGCCGACACCCTACTCGACCGCAACCGGCTCAAGCAGCAGGCAAGCAAATGGCGTATTATTGCCATAGCGGTGTTGGTGTTGAGCGCACTGTTCTTTCTTGAAAAAGGCTCAAAATATTCGCCTATCAAGTCTGATTACATTGCGCGCATCACGATTGATGGCGTAATTACCGATGATCCCCAGCTGACCAAACTTATTTCTACGACGGCGGATGATCCGCATGCCAAGGCGGTGCTCGTCTGGCTGGATACCCCTGGCGGCAGCGCTGTGGGCGGCCAGCAGCTTTATCTCGACCTGATGAAGCTTTCTAAAGTCAAACCGGTCGTAGCCGTCATGCGCAGCATGGCGACGTCAGCGGGGTATATGGCCGCACTGGGCAGCGATCATATCGTGGCACGTGAAGGCACTATCACCGGATCCATAGGAGTTATCCTTGAGGCATTCGAAGCCACCGAACTGGCTGAGAAAATCGGCATCAGGCCGATTGTCGTGAAGTCAGGGCCATATAAGGCAAGCCCCAATCCGCTTGAAAAATATACTGCCGCGCAGGACGCGGTGATGCAAAACGTCATTCATGATTTCTTCGGCTGGTTTGTCGATATGGTGGCCGCACGCAGGAATCTTCCGCGCGATATCGTGGAAAAGCTTGCTGACGGCCGCATTTACAGTGGCAAGGAAGCGCTCAAGGTAAAGCTTATTGATGAATTGGGCGTGGATGATGAAGCCATCGAATGGCTGCACAAAACCCATGATATAAGCTCGTCGCTGGAAGTAAAAGACGTCAAGATTGAGAAAGAATCCGACAGCGTCTTTGACGACATTTCGCAGATGGCAAATGGAAAAATTGGATCCAAGCTATTACAAAGACTTGACGGACTCAAATCAATATGGCAGCCTAATTCCTTGTAATACCATAATTTGCTGTGAAGCGATGATTTTGCGGCGCAGCGGTTTTAGGGGAATTAACCTACTAACAGGTGAGACAACATGACCAAATCCGAGCTTATCCTCCGCCTTTCCAAAAAATTCCCGCATCTCTATCAGCGCGACATTGAAAAGATCGTTGCTTCCGTGCTGGGTGAAATATCGAAGGCGCTCACTACCGGTGGCCGTGTTGAATTGCGCGGATTCGGTGCATTTTCCATACGCAAACGCGAAGCCCGTGTGGCCCGCAACCCCAAGAACGGCCAGGAAGTACATATCGGCGAACGTTTCGCCATTTATTTCCGCACTGGCAAAGAACTGCGCGAAAAGATCAACAAGAAATAGTCCGTTCCTTTTTTGACGGACGTTTAGAGGCTTCGTGCTGCGGACGATCGGAAAAATATTGAAATTCTGTTTTTATGCCGCGCTTGTTGCACTTGCGGTTACCTTTGCCGTTTCCAATCGCACGCATATCGATTTGATATTCTTTCCCCTGCCCTACGTCGTTTCTATGCCCATCTTTTTATTTGCCATCGTGGTATTTACCCTTGGCATCCTGCTGGGCTGGAGCGTGGCGCGTGTTGCGGGCATGAAACGTGGGCGCGAGCACCGGCAAGTCAGCAAGCGCGTGGCCGCGCTTGAGAACGAGATAGGCGCGCTGCGTTCTGAACAGATGGCAAAGCCCGCCCTTACCCGTCAATGACGCCGCAGGTCAAGATCTGTGGCCTTACGACTGCCGCTGGCGTTGCAGCAGCATCGGGCGCTGACTATCTCGGATTTATTTTCTTCCCTGCGTCCCCGCGTAATCTCATGCCTGCACAAGCCGCAGGCCTTGCCAAGGGAGTATCTCAGCCCACGGTAGCGGTGATGGTGGACCCGGATGATACGCTGCTGGACACGATTTTTGCCGAGTTTAAGCCGCATTACATCCAACTGCACGGCAATGAATCGCCTGCCCGCGTTGCACAAATTAAGAGCGCATTTAAGACGCCTGTCATCAAGGCGTTTAAAATCCGCACCGGGGATGATGTCGCCAAAGCGCATGCCTACGAAAAGGCTGCTGATATGCTGATGTTTGACGCCAAGGCCCCCGAAGGCCTGCCCGGCGGCAATGGCCTCAGTTTTGACTGGAAACTGCTTGCAGGCCGCAGCTTCGGTAGACCCTGGTTTCTCTCTGGCGGACTGAATGCGGATAATGTAGAAGAAGCCTTACGCATCAGCGGTGCAGCCATGGTGGATGTATCTTCGAGTGTGGAGTCGGAACCGGGCGTTAAGGATCCGGCGCTCGTGCGGGGCTTTATCGAGCAGGTTAAGCGCATCCGGTTATGAAACCTTCTGCCAAGCGCAATGATTATGCGGGACCCGACGACAGCGGGCATTTCGGCATTTACGGTGGCCGTTACGTCGCCGAGACGCTGATGCCGCTTATTCTTGAGGTGCAGAAGGCTTACGACGCGGCGAAGAAAGACCCGGCGTTTCACAAAGAGCTCGACTACTATTTTACTCATTATATTGGCCGCCCGAGCCCGCTTTATTACGCCCCGCGTATCACCGAGCATTGCAAGGGTGCAAAGATCTATTTCAAGCGTGACGAACTCAACCACACCGGTGCACATAAAATCAATAATTGCATCGGGCAGGCGTTGCTTGCGCGCCGCCTGGGAAAAAAGCGCATTATCGCTGAAACGGGTGCGGGCCAGCATGGCGTTGCCACCGCCACTGTTTGCGCGCTGTTTGGGCTTCAGTGCGTGATTTACATGGGCGCGCGCGATATCGAACGCCAGATGCCCAATGTGTTCCGCATGAAGCTTCTGGGCGCCGAAGTCATCCCGGTGGAAAGCGGCTCGCGCACACTCAAGGACGCGATGAACGAAGCGCTGCGCGACTGGGTGAGTAATGTTGCTGACACGTTTTACCTCATCGGCACTGCGGCGGGTCCGCATCCCTACCCGGTTCTCGTGCGCGACTTCCAGTCGATCATTGGCCGTGAGGTCAAAGAACAGATGCATAAGGCCGAGGGACGTTTGCCCGACACGCTGGTGGCCTGCATCGGCGGCGGTAGCAACGCTATCGGCCTGTTTCATCCGTTTCTGCATGACGAAAAAGTAAAGCTCATTGCGGTAGAAGCGTCCGGTGAAGGCGTTGATACGGCAAAACATGCGGCGTCGATTGCCAAAGGCACGCCCGGTGTTCTGCATGGCAGCCGCACGTACCTGTTGCAGGATGCGGATGGCCAGATTACCGAAACCCACTCTATCTCCGCAGGGCTGGATTATCCGGGCATCGGCCCTGAGCACGCCTGGCTGCATGATACCGGTCGCGTGCATTATGTCTGCGCCGGCGACGATGAAGCATTGGAAGCCTTCGAGCTCTGCGCCAAACTTGAAGGGATTATTCCGGCACTGGAGCCCAGCCATGCGCTGGCACATGTCCTCAAGCTTGCCCCCACCCTGCCTAAGGACCACCTGCTTGTGATGAATCTGTGTGGCCGTGGCGATAAGGATATCTTCACCGTTGCCAAGGCGCTGGGCGTCAAAATATGAGCAGGCGCCTTGAAGAAAAATTCACTGAGCTTGCCAGGGATAGCCGTAAAGGACTTGTGACCTTTCTCATGGGGGGCGATCCGGATATCGCAACGTCCGGCAGGCTGCTTGCGCAATTACCTGCAGCGGGCGCAGATATTCTTGAAATCGGCATGCCGTTTTCCGATCCGATGTCCGATGGGCCGGCGATTCAGGCAGCAGGTCTGCGTGCATTGCATGCGGGCGTTACATTGAAGGACATCATCCGCCTCGTCAGGCAGTGCAGAGAAAAAGACGCGACCACGCCCATCATCCTCATGGGGTATTTCAACCCCATCTATGTGTATGGCATCGAAAAATTCTGCAAGGATGCGACTGCGGCCGGTGCAGACGGTGTTATCCTTGTCGATTTGCCTCCCGAAGAGGAAAAAGAGTTTATCACACATGCCGCGCCGCATGATCTCAAACTCATTCGTCTTGCAGCGCCGACTACGGATGATACGCGTTTCACCATGCTGCTGAAAAATGCCGGCGGGTTTATCTATTATATTTCCGTCGCCGGCATCACAGGCACCAAATCGGCTGACCTCAAGCCCCTCGAAGCGCGCGTAAAGTCACTCAAGAGTAAAACCAAGCTCCCCATCGCGGTAGGCTTCGGCATCAAGACGCCCAAACAGGCCGCGGAAGTCGCCGCTTTCAGTGATGCGGTCGTGGTGGGCTCGGCGCTGGTGGAGATGGTGGGCAAAGGCGCGAATGATACGATGATTGCGCTGGTGAAATCGTTACGCAACGCGCTTGATGCTGCCTAGATAGTCTGCGAGCGCTTTACATTCCGACTGGTATCTTTTTGCTTCTGTAAGACTCTTGGCAAGCGCTTTGCAGTTATACTGGGCGAGCGCCGCATCGCCATACACCGGCTCGGACGGCTGGCAGTGATGCGCAAGGCCGTAATGTATCCCGGCAAGAATAGCGGCGATAACATCCCCTGTATCGGCATCGCTACCCGCCACGCGGTGTTCCAGGTGCTTATCGCTTGCGGGCTTCGTAGGCAATCGCACGGCAACGGTGCGGTTATTGGTACCCCAGCTCACCGTTGTAGGGGCATTAGACTGGGCTGTAAAACGCTCATAAGAAATTTCCCATGGCGCGAAGATGGGCATGCAGGGATTCATCAAATCAAGCAATCCCCCGACGGCATGAAGCAATAGCGGGCTGAATTTTTCGCCTTCGCGAAAGAACACATTACCTTTGGCATCTTCCAGATGCACATGCATATGTAACCCGCTTCCGGGGCTAGCGGGCAGAGGTTTTGCAGAAAAATCTGCCAGCGCCCCGTGTGATGTAAAACATTCCGCGAGCAGTATTTTAAAACGAGCAGTGTCGTTGATCAGCCGTTCAATGTCATCGGTAGGGTGCAAAGCGATTTCGAATTGATCTGGCCCGCGCTCCGCTTCTACGGAAGCCAAGGGAATAGAGGCTTTGTGACAGAATTCCGAAATAAGTGAAAGCACCTGATCGGGCATAAGGCTTACGCCTGTGCCGTGGAGATAAAATTCTATTTCCGTAGCAACAAAAGGCGTAAGGCTAAAATCCTGCCTCAGGCGCTCGGCCAGTGTTACGCTACCGAGGCCAGCCACTCAACTAGCTTGCTTTTGGGCAGAGAGCCTACCTTGGTGGCGACTGCCTTGCCGTCCTTAAACAGGATGAGGGTGGGAATGCCGCGCACGCCGTATTTCTGCGGCGTTTCGGGGTTTTTATCGATATTGACCTTGGCAATGGTAAGCTTGCCCTGCATTTCGCCGGCAATCTCGTCAAGGATGGGGCCTATCTGCTTGCACGGGCCGCACCATTCCGCCCAGAAATCCACCAGCACCGGGCCACTGGCCTTGAGCACGCTTTTGTCGAAATCGGCATCGTCAATATGTACTGTCATAAGGTCTCCTTGGAATGATTCTCAGTGTATAGTATGTAGGTGCAGAAAGCCAGTGCGTCAATGCCCCCTGGCGAACCACCATGTCTAGGATGCAATCGCCGCAATCTCACCTTCCGGCAGTATCATTAGCGTCGGTTCGGTAGTCCATAAGATGGCGCAATAAATTGTTTTATTAGGATAAATTTTCTTCATGAGTGCGCGGTAGGCTTCCATTTGCCGCACATAGTTTCTGGGGATTTTCGATATATTCTTAGGCACATCGCGGTTGGATTTATAATCGATGATATAGACTTCTTTTTCGCTCACGCGTAAGCGGTCAATGCGTCCGGAAATCACGATGGGTTGCCCTGCCTTGTCATGCACCAGCCCGGTAATGGGTGCTTCCGCAAGCGAGCCTGTGGCAAACACCGGCGCAAATTCAGGGTGGACAAGGATTGCGTTCACCTGATTTTTTATGGCTATACGCTCCTGCTCATCAAAATTCTTTGCGTAACGCTTAAGAAAACGTGCAGTTATTTTGCTGCGATCCGAAACAGCGGTTTCAGGAAGATATTGCAGCAGCCGGTGAATGAGCGTACCGCGTTCGCGCGCGGCAAGATTTTTAAGTGGTGAAAATGCGCGTCCCCGCGATTCCATATGTGATGCTGCCAATGGCTTGGGTGATGCGGGTTCATCCGCTGCGACCCTGCCCGCCCATGGCGCAAGCGTGGGAGTATGCACCGCGGTGGTAATCGAGGGTTTGGATTTTATCGTCGCGGTCTGTGGTGAAGAAAGCACCAGCTTGCCCTCGGTTTGACTCCATTCGCTTCGCGCGGCTATCGCCTTGCGGATAAGTTCGTACCAGCAACCGCCTGAAATAGATTTGCTGCCCTGCCAGCCGCAGATGTAAAGCTCGTCCTCGGCACGTGTCATTGCTACATAGAGCAATCTGCGATATTCCCGGTTCGCTTCCTCGCGCCGTCGCTGTTTTATCGCACTGTAATGCGTATCATCGTAAGCCGAGAAAGGCGACCAGAGCGGCAGGCCTGTCTGGGTCCATAAAATACCGCTGTCATATTGCGGGCTGCGCGTGGTATCAGGCAGAAGGACAATCGGCGCCTGCAATCCCTTGGCGCCGTGCACCGTCAGGATACGCACTTCTCCCGATCCTTTTTCCATATCGCGCTTTATCTCGGTCGCACCTTGCGCAAGCCAGTGCATGAATCCCTGTAAGGATGGCGGATGAGCCGCTTCAAATTTAAGCGCTAATGAGAGAAATTCATCCAGCGGATCAAAAATTTCATGGCCCAGACGCGCCGCGAGTTTTTTGCGTCCGCCACATACTTCAAGCACGTAGGTGAAGAGCGCATAGGGTGTGTGATAGTCAGTTTTAGCCAGCAGGTCGAAGAGAAAGTCAGCTGCTGCCGAGTATGTCTTGTTTCCCCGCAGGCTTTGCCAGAGCGATTGATGGCCGCGCTCATAGGCCAGTTCAAATAATGCTTCTTCGCTTAGGCCGATAAAGGGTGATTTGAGCACCGTGGCAAGCGTGAGATCGTCTTGCGGCAGCAGAAGAAACTCCGCGAGCGCCATACAGTCTTGTACCGCGATGTGTTCGGTGAGCACCAGTCTGTCCGCACCTGCAACAGGGATACCCGCCCGTTTGAGCGCGCTTAACATTGCATCGGAAAAGAGGCCGCGTCGCTGCACGAGAATCATGATATCGCCTGGCGTAATGGCGCGCCCATGCGACGCCAGCATGCGTTTTTCTTTCAGCCATTTGCCAATCGTGGCAGCAATCTCTTTTGCACAAAGTTGTTCCGGCCTTGGTTGATAGCGTGCCTTTTTCTCTGAAGGCCATGCAGCGGTATCGTCTTCTTCAGTAGTGGCGATAAGCGGCCAGAATTCTACATGCCCTGCCGCTCCTTTGCGATGTACGCTGTGAGAAATATCCTGTTCGGCGAATAACAGGCCATCACGTGCTTCGGGCAAGGCGAATACTGCGTCCACGGCAGCAAGTACCGGTGCGGTGGAACGGAAAGACAGTGACAGTTCCACACGCTTGAAGCTTGCAGGCTTGGCCGCAACTTGCCTCACCATGCGCTGGCGTGTGGCGTCAAATGCCAACGGATCCGCGCCCTGAAAACTGAAGATGGATTGTTTTTCATCGCCGACAATAAATACCGTCCGCGGGTAATCATGCGCGGCTTCACCGGCAAAAAATTCGTTTGCCAGCGCATCTACGAGCTTCCACTGCTCAGGGCTGGTGTCCTGCGCTTCATCGACCAGCAAGTGGTCAATACCATCATCAAGTTTGTAAAGAACCCATGGTGCGACCCCCGGCCGGTGCAGTAGTTCAACGGTATGAAGAATGAGATCGTCGTAATCAAGTGCGCCGCGCAGGGCTTTTAGATGACGATATAGCGTAAGCAGCGACGCTGCCAAAGTGACGACGTGGCAGGAAGCTGTCGCTACTCTGAATGCCCTGAGCCCCTCCATATAGGCACAAACAAGCGACTGTTCGGCGAGCAATACTTGGGTTAGCGCGGGCCAGTCTTTTGCGGACTCCCTAGTGTGCAGACGTTTTCGCGGCTCTGCGTCCCTGGTAAGATAGGCACTTGCATATTTCTCAGGGTCTTTATGGCCAGCAAGCCATATCCCAAGCGCTGCCGAAAGTTCCTTGTCTGTTTTGGCGCTGCTGCGGCCAAGGAGTTCGCTAGCATGCTTTAGGTTTTGCTCATCTTGCTGCGAGTAATGAAAATGGCTTTTGGCAAGGCTTACTTCAGTGTCGCACGGCGCGATTGACAGCGCATCACGAATTTTTTCCTGTAATGCTTCTACGCTATTATTAGCCAGCAGCGGAATGAATTTACGCCGGTTCTCGATAATTTCCTTTATCAGGTCGGTAAAGGAGGCCTCACTGAGTAGCGCCGCAAGCGCCCCGATAGCTTCGCTGCAACCCGAATTCTCTTCTGCTCCGCTAAAAAGGCGTAGGCGCGCCTCATTGCGCAATTCTTCGGCAGTCTGCTCGTCAATCAGGCTAAAATGTGGCGGCAGTCCGGCTTCCAGTGGAAAGCGCATCAGCACTGACTGACAAAAACTGTGGATAGTCTGGATACGCATGGCTTGCGGTGCATCAAGCACGGCGCTAAAAAGCTGGCGCGCACGCCGGAGTATTTTTGGCGCAGGTGTCTTGCCGGTAAGCGCAAGAAGCTGAGCGCGCAAAGCCTCTTCAGAGGCAATCACCCATTCTGCGAGTTGCGCTTTGATGCGCCCTTCCATCTCCGCGGCTGCTGCCTTGGTGTAGGTGATGCACAGAATCTTGCCGGGCAACGCTCCGCCCAGCAACAGGCGCAGGACACGGTCAGTCAGCACCTTGGTTTTGCCCGTGCCCGCGCTCGCCGATACCCAGACGGACGTGGCAGGATCGGAAGCGATGTATTGGTCCTGCATCATAAAAATTACGTTGTTTTAACGATTATGCTATATAATGTCCTATCATAGGAACCTGTCTATGGCACGCAAGCGCAAGCCCCCGGCTATTAAAAATGCTACCGTCGTAATTCTTCCCGGCATTTATAACGAAACGCTGATATTGCTTGCCGACGCGCATAACTATTTTCAACAGCATGGTGAAGAGGTGCAGGCAGGCTTGCAGCCATGCGAACGCACGATGTTTGCAAGCGAGATGTCGCGTATCACGATTCGCCTTTCCTGCGTTATGGCATGGCTGATGGCCAGAAAGGCGCTTTTTTCAGGCAAAATTACCAAGGAAGCAGCCGATACCCGTTACCGCCTTGATTGCCGTGACGTGGCCTTAAACCAGCATATCGAGGCTGAAACTATTCTGCCCGACAAGATGACGGATCTGCTTGATCGCAGTTTTGAGCTATACCAGCGCGTGGCGCGGCTTGACGATCAGGCGCATGGGCCGGTGGCTAAAAACCCCAAAAAACCTAGCTGAGTTTCTTTTTCAGCAGTTCGTTCACTGCAGCCGGGTTGGCCTTGCCGCCTGAGGCTTTCATCACCTGACCGATAAAAAAGGCAAAAAGCTTATCCTTACCGGAGCGATATTCGGCAACCTTATCCGGGTTTGCCGTCATCACATCATGAATGACCTTTTCAATCGCGCCCGTATCCGTCACCTGCTTTAGGCCCTCCTCGTCCACGATCTGGGCCGCGGATTTGCCGGTCTCGAACATCTTGTCGAAAACGACCTTGGCGATTTTGCCAGAGACGGTGTTGTTTTCAATCAATGTCAGCAGCCCGCTGAGCTTTTGCGTGGTGATCGGGGAAGCGTCGATTTCAAGCCCGGCTTTATTGAGCCGGCCAAAAAGTTCTGCCGTAATCCAGTTGGAGGCCAGTTTTGCATTGTGTTTGGCGGCAATGATAGTCTCGAAGAATTCGGTGGTTGCCTGCGCAGCCACGAGCACGCTCGCATCATAGGATGAGAGCCCCAGATCGTGTATATAACGCGCCTTTTTATCGTCGGGCAGTTCGGGCAGCGTTGCCTTGATTTTATCGACAAATTCCTGAGAAAATTTGAGCGGCGGCAGGTCCGGGTCGGGGAAATAGCGGTAATCATGCGCATCTTCTTTGCTGCGCATAGTGCGGGTCTCGCCATTGGTGGAGTCAAATAATCGCGTCTCCTGATCAATTTTACCGCCGCCTTCTAGAATCTGCACCTGACGATGGGATTCAAACTCGATGGCTTTCATCAGAAAACGCACGGAATTGACGT
>JABCZZ010000026.1 GCA_013289445.1 Alphaproteobacteria bacterium | reverse complement strand
CGCGGTTACGTTGCGAAGCAATGTGTAACCGCGCTATTCGGCAAATTTTCGCTCCGGCCCCTGTCGTGGCCGTCGCGGGTGCAACACGCTCGCCTCAAGCCTTGCTTTCGGCTCGCGGACGACAATGGACAATCGCCGGAAAGTGGCTGTCAGAGCCAATCTCCGTGAGACTGAACTTTTAATTTCTGATATACTGTTCGTAATGGGAAAGGGGGTGCGACTGCTAGGGGTATATGGCGATCTATCGTTGCGAAGCTCGGATTATTACACGCGGAAAAGGACACTCCGCCGTAGCTGCTGCCGCCTATCGCACCGGCTCTAAAATTCAGGATGAGCGGGCGGGCATTACCCACAACTATTCCAGCCGTCAAAAGGGTGTTGTCGAGTCGGTGATTTTGAGGCCGGAAAAATCGCCCGCATGGACGGCCGACACCGCGACGCTTTGGAACGAAGTCGAGCGCAGTGAAAAGCGCAAGGATGCCCGGCTCGCCCGCGAGTTCATTTTAACCCTTCCGAGAGAACTTTCGCCCAAGGAGAATTTTCAACTGACGGTTGAATGGGCGCAAAGCAACTTGGTGAGCAAGGGCATGGTTGTGGAAGTCTCTCTGCACAACCCGAAGGGCGGAAATAATCCTCACGCTCACGTCCTCTGCACCATGCGGACAATCGAGGGCGATAATTTCAGCGCGAAAAAGCCGCGCGAGTGGAACGATGTCGCGGTGCTTATGGACTGGCGCAAGTCATGGGAAGTAACGGCCAATGCAGCCTTGGAAAAAGCCGGTCGCCCGGAACGGATTGACTGCCGTTCCCTGAAAGACCGTGGCATTGACGCGATACCACAGCCCAAAATCGGCAAAGAGGCGATGGGCTTGAAAAAGCGCGGCGTGGTCGAAGACCCGGAGCGGTTCAAACTCGTCCGGTGGGTTAAGTCCCTGAACTTCGTCCGCCCTTGGCTCAAGAACATTGAGCAGTCCGAGGAAGTCCGGCAGGAGGGCATGGGAGCGACATGGTGGGAGCGTTCACTGGTCATGGTCGAACAGGCCGGGCGAGCGGTGCGCGAAACCGTCTTTGACGCTTGGGCCAAGATGCTGCACTCGCGGCAACCTGGCGGACAGGACATTCCGCCCCAAGACCGGGGGCCGGATTTATCGAGATGATTTATGCCTGACGATCCCCTGGCACAATATCGCAGAACGTCGCCGAATCCCGTTGGCCGGGTAGTGCCGACGGACATGGACGAATACACTGCCTTTGGCACAAAGGACAAGGTTCACCGGCTGCGGATTCGCAGCCTCACGGCTCCGGTCAATTCGCCCGGTTACAACATCCTGCTCAACGTCGTTTATGACGGGGAGCAAGGCACGCACTTCATGCTGGTTTATACCGTGCTGATGGTGCTGGTGCAGGGCAGGAATTTGCAGAAATTGGTTTTTGCCATTGAGAACGGGATGGCGGATTACATCCAGCAATTTGATCCTGCCCGTTGGCAGAAGCCCGCTGACGCGGGCGCGACGATTATTGATTCCATCGAAGTGCGGGCAATCAATTCGGGGAATACGGAGACGGAGCATTAAGTTTTTTTGGGTTCAATTTTTTCAAGAGGTTTTTTATGCAAGTGACTATTCCTGAAACCGGCTTCATCCGGTTGGCTCAAGTTCTGGAAGTGATACCGCTCGGCAAAACGTGCTGGTGGGAAGGGGTGAAGTCGGGTCGCTTCCCCAAGCCAATAAAGCTGTCGGCACGCTGTGTGGCTTGGAAATCCGAGGACATTCACGCTTTGATTAAAAAGCTATCGGATCAAAAAGAGAGACTCACACAGGTTCCAGTTGAAGTTTTGGAAAAATAGTCCTATGATTTTTCAGTGGAAAAAAGTTGGGAGTTCGAGTCTCAAAAACAGAAAATTTTATGGGGAAGTTTTTGGGGGCACATCGGAATCTGCCACACGGAATTATTTAATTAAATCAGCGCCTTGGAGTTTAAGTGTGAGTCTCTCCGGGGCGCCAATCTCCGGGCGCCATTTCTCTTTTTATATAGTGTTTATTGCAGCACGAAAGAAAGTGCGCAATTGGGACCGTTGCCGCCGTTGATTTCCAGCGAATAGGTCTGGTTGGTGTTTGCGATATTGCCGTTATCGTAGCAGGTATAAGCGGTGCCCTTGGTTGCTGCCGTTCCTATACCGCCTGCAGCAGGGGTTGAACCGCTAATCATCTCGCTGCCGGCCGCGCCAAACACGACATTGCCATCGACGTAATTGGCAAGCACCACGCCCAGCTGCGGATAACCATCATCGATCTTTTTATCAATGCCGTATGCCTGAAGTACGGTAATGGAGGTGATGGAATACATCACATTGCCTGCGCTGACGTTGGTCAGCGAAGAAAGGCCGATATAATTGACGCCATTATAACTATAGACAAAAAAGTAATTGCCTTTGCCTAGTTTGGCTTCCGGGAAATAACTTCCAAATGCGGTTCCCTGAATGGCGCTGGTTAATAGGCTGGTAGGGGTGGCGGTGTAGAAAGACCCGGGTATCAGGTTGAGGTTATGGCCGTTAGCTGTGGTCAGATCGACCCAGAACATGGAGGTTTCACCGCCGCCCTGTGCGCGGCCGTTATTGCCGCTGCCGGTGATGCCCTCAATCAGATTGTTCCCGTCCCCCTCGCCTGCGCTGGTGCCGCGTGCAGTAAATCCGAAGCTGGTGGCAACGCTTTTAGGCAAATCTCCCGGCAGGGCACCATATTTCTCCTGAAAGGCGGCAGTGGCCGACTTGAATTTCTCGACCTGGGTGATGGTGGCGCTTATTTCCGAGGCGGTGATAAGGTTTCGGCCCACCAGAATGCCACCCACTATAAAACCAATGATGGTTAGCACGATAGACATTTCAAGCAGGGTAAAGCCGCGGGTCGAATTCGGAGTCATGGGCACCTTCTAATAAGCTTATAGCAATACGCCTTGAGTCTAAAAAATCAATTAAAAAACGGACGCAGCATATGGCGATAAAGCAGCAGATAATCTTGCTGCCAATGCCGCGCCTGTGCGCATTCCCGCTGCCTGGCAGGGCTGCCATTGACAGAATGATGGATGTCCTTGGAGGTTTCGCCTTCCTGGTCGCAGTAGCGCTTGGCAGGATTGGAACGGTATACGACATCGTCTGCCAGCAGCATATAGGGTTGGCGATAGAGGCAATGGTGTATGCTGCACCAGTGTCCGCGGGTCATGATATCCACCAGCATATCGGCCACTTCAAACTGTTCAAAATGCTCCTGCGGCAGAAAGCGGTTTTTATACTCCATCATGCCGAAGGTCTGATGATCCAGGTTATACAAAGGATGTACCGGCGTGAAAGAAGGTGCATCATGGGCCTGTTTTGCTTGCCATGCCACCAGCGCGTCATCGCTATTAATCACATAGGGAAAATGATCGCCCATAATGACAATCAGCGCGCCTGGGTCGAGTTTACGCAGCGCTTCCAGATAGTGGCTCACCGCATCGGAGGTATAATAGGAAAGCTGCAATGACTTCAGTGCCAGACTTGGTATCGCAGGGTCGGTTTTGAGCATGGCCGGGCGGCGCGCATTGAGTTCGTAAGGAAAGTGGCCGCCTACGGTCATAACGTAATTGAGAAAAGGCGTATGCGTAGCCAGTTGTTTTTTGACCATCTGGAGGTTCTGGCTGAGAAAAGCATTATCATTAAGCCAGATGGAATCTTTGTCCTGCATATCGAGATCGGTGGCAAAATATACGCGGTCAAATCCGAGCAGGGGATAGGCATTGCCGCGATTATAGATGGAAGGCGTATTGGGATGGCTTGCAATGGTGATATATCCCAACCTCTTCAGGTAGCTGGGCAGGCAGCTAAGCGAATCGGCAGGGGCTAACAGCTGGTTGAATACCTTGCTGGTGTAGCCCTGCTGGTTGGGCATGCCGCAAAGCACTTCGAATTCGGCGGCGGCCGTGCTGCGTATCGTGTAGAAAGCCGAGGTGTCGTGACCGGCGGTTTCTAGGGCAAGGAGGCCCTGCACCGGAGGAATATTGAAGCGCAGGTTATGGAAGTAATAGGGGTCGAGATAGCTTTCCAGCATGAGAATATAGATATTGGGCTTGTCGAGAATCGCCCGCGCGGGAACGGTTCTGAAATCATCTTTGGGGTGCACGTCGGGCGCCATCGTGTCGTCTTTAAGAGCCCGCATGAGCTGGCGAAAATGAAGCTCATGCACAAGGATGGCCATGACCGGGCCATTATGCAGAACCATGCCGTAAGGATCCTGATCGACCTGATGGATGAACCCGTCTTCCCATAATTCATTGAGCGTGTCGCCGGGGACGGCAAAGCCGTACATCGTCAATACGATCAATGCCAGGCAGATACAGAGCCGCACTTTAATAATGCGCCAGTTGAAATAGCGATAAAGTATGACGGCGAGCGCTGCAATAAGCGCAAGAAGTGCTGCACGCGCTCCCCAATCAACCCCGATCCATAAATCGCGGATATGCACGAGATCGTTATGGATGATATATTCCCTGAGAATATAAATCTTGGCGAGATTGGCGAGATAAAGCATGACAAAACACGCAGCCCCGGCAAAGCGCGAACCGGTGACAAACACCAGGAAGAGCGCTGTAAAGAAAGTGACCACCAAATCACCCTGGTGGTTGATGATGGGATCGTAATAAGGCGGGTTAAGCGCGCTGTAGGCTTCGTCAAAGAAGAATGTGCTGCTGCGTGTGGGCCCAAGCAGGTACAATGTCAAACCAATGGCGGCGGCAGTGAGCAACGCCGAGGTAAGAATAAAGCCGATGAAGCTTCTGGCGTCGGAAGATAAGGTGAGTCTGCCGCGCTTTTTGTGCGTTTCTTTGACTGTAAGTGGAAATTTTTCCGACATCACCATCAGTCCCGTGGCAAGTCCGGGCGCTGCCACTACCATAAGCAACAACACCCACAGACGCAGGTCCGGAGTGATCGTGAAGAAATCATAAGAAAAGAATTCGGCAAAACCGAGCAGGCAAAACGAGCTAAGCAGAGGAATCGCAACACTTGGCATTCGCAGTGCGTCGCGGATGCGTCTTTTGTCTTGCTGCGCTTTGCGGGTAACCTTGAAGGGATAATGCCGGTAAAAAATGGCGGTGAATACGCCGTGTGCAATCGTCCAGACCAGCGACAGGCCGGCCAGAAGAGAAAACAACGTGCGTTCGGCAGAAAGCTTGAGCCGTTTGCGGTATGTCAGGCAATTGCAGACCGAATCCACCAGCACATAAAAAAGAATGGGCAGGAAGAGTACGCCCGTGAGCACATAACGGTCGCTCTTGATGCAATAAAATGACAAGATCGTGGCCACCACTACGAGAATAGGGTGGAAGATGTTGCCTATCCACGGCAGCCATCCCAGGATGAAATCCATGCGCTGTTTGAGGGTGAGTTTGCCGCCGCGATTAAAGAAAAATGCGCCGGCATACTTTATCAGAATACGCGTCGCACCGTAGGCCCAGCGGAAACGCTGCTTTCGGTATTCGGCAAAACGCGTGGGCAGGCGGCCTTTGCCATAGGAGCGATTGACGTAGATGCACTCATAGCCGCCCATGAGCAGGCGCACGCCCAGATCCGTGTCTTCAACGATGCTGTCGGTATGCCACCCACCCGCGGCGGTAAGTGCGTTCTTCTCAATCAGCACCATCGTGCCTTGCTGAACAATAGCGTTGCGTTCGTTGCGCTGGATCATGCCGATTTGGAAGAAGCCGCGATATTCATCATAAATGGAACGCAGGAACAGGAAGGGCAGGTCCTCCACATAGTCTTGCGGCGCCTGCACCGCGGCTATTTTGCCGGTCAGATAGCGGCTGCAGTCATAAAGCCAGTCCGGCTCGACCATGTAGTCGGCATCCAGTACGCCAATGACGCTTGCCTGTTCTGCGGTATGCGAAAGCGCGAAAGAAAGCGCGCCCGCCTTGAACCCCTGAAGTTTTTCGACATGAAAGAATTGTACTTTTTGCGCATGCCTGCGGCAGAACTCTTCCACCGGCTGCCAGAGTTTCTTATCGGTGGTATTGTTATCCACCACGATAATTTCAAAATGCTCGTAACGCTGGTTAAGCACGCTGCTGATGCAGGCGATCACATGGTCGGGCTGTTCGTTACGACAGGGAATATGCACCGAGATAAAAGGCTGATCGGTGCGCGCACCTTTGTGACGCTCGAAGCGACGGTGCAAAGGCCGCTGACCCATGACGTCGAGCGTAATATGCAGTTTGTAGATGAGATTGATGAGCAGGATGATGCCGGCCGGTATCAGCACGCAGGAAGCAAGCACATTGAGATAGACATATTCCTCAATCATGGCGCTTGCGACGCAGACGGCGACATAGGCAAGAACGAATGCCATCAGCGGGGCTACTACTCCCATCCATAATGAGAAGGCGGCGGCAAAATCGGTCCATAGCAGCAGGAAAAGCCCGGCCAGGATCAATGTGGCTAACTCTTCATAAGTCAGGCTGAAGACGCCGAAGGAAACCATATCGGTATCGAACTTACTCTTGCCGTTGATGCGGAATACGCCCCAGTGGGCGCCGACCTGGCCTTCGTGGAACTGTTGCTTCCACGGCTGATCGAACGCTTCAATCACCACATAGGAGAAATGCTCGATTTTGCTTTCACGTTGAAGCATTTTAAGAAAATCATACGCAGCCCATTTATTGGGGATGGCATTACGCACGGCGCTGCCGCTCGTCGGCTCGCCGACCTCCGCCAGAAGAATCTGTTTGCCGGGAAAAAGGCTTTGCAAGGTGTTGTAGACCTTCATCGTCCAGGTAGACATGTTCTCATCGCGTATGCCTTCCCAGTAGGGAAATACATGTGCGGCGACGAAATCGACATGCTTGGCCATGTCGGGATGCCAATACCACACGACAAACGGCTCGCCGGTGGAAACCGGCTGTTTCACGCGCTTGCGCACATAATCGATTTGCGCGTAGAGCTGCTTGGGCGTTACGGCATTCTTGCGCGTTTTCGACCAGGTCTGCAGCAGCGCCTCGTTGCCGGCTATCACATGCGAGATATTGGGATTCTCATGCGCGAGCGTGATAAGACGGCTCATGTCTTCCTTGGTAATATCGGGGTCATCGTTGATCTCGGCGCCGGCAATCACCTGCATATGATATTCGGCGGCGATTTTAGGAACGATATCCATGCCGAACATCGTGGTGTAGATACGGATGCAATGGGTGTAACTCGTAAGCATCTGCAGATCGGATCTGACCCATTCAGGCTTCACACGCTGGCTGTAATCCCGGTAGTCAAAATGGAAAAAATGGAAAAACGGATCGTAACTCACGCAATCCATCGGCGGCAGTGGATGCGGGTGATAGGCTTCGGGATCCTGCTGGCGCAACATCTGCACGCCCATCACACCGAGTGCGATGAAAATGGCGAACAGCGTCAGCTTTTTTCCAAGATGTGTGCGAAGCGGATGCATGGCGGTTAAAGGGAAAATAGCGATAACATATTGATTCTATGCCTGTTAAGGCTGTTTTTGCCTTGCCGTAAACCGAAAGAATGCCTCACTATAGTGAGGCTTTTGTCCCATGCAAACATTTTGAATAAACAGGCTAATTCCGCGCTCTGGCGCTGTTCTTGCCCTTGACCGTCCAGCGTCACCCCGGTAGTGGTGAATGCATGAGCGAACGCGTCTATTTATATGATTCTACTTTAAGGGATGGTGCGCAGACCCGCGGCGTCGATTTTACCGTCGCCGACAAGCAGGCGATCGCGCGCGAACTCGACAAGCTCGGTATCGATACTATCGAGGGCGGTTTTCCCGGCGCCAATCCCAACGACGACATGTTTTTTGCCGATGCGCCTAAGCTCAAGCACGCAACGCTTGCGGCTTTTGGCATGACGCGCCGCACCGGGCGCAGCGCGGAAAATGATCCCGGACTGGCGGCGCTCCTTGACAGCGGTGCACCAAGCATCTGCATCGTTGGCAAGGCTTCGGACACCCAGATTGAAAAGACGCTGGACATTTCCAAGAAGGAAAACCTGCGCATGGTGAGCGAGAGCCTTCAGCATGTAGTGAAGAAAAAACGCGAAGCATTGTTTGACGCCGAACATTTTTTTGATGGCTATAAGTCGAATCCTGAATATGCGCTCGAAGTCGTGAAGACGGCGTATGACGCCGGTTGCCGCTGGGTGGTGCTGTGTGACACCAATGGTGGCTCGCTGCCGCACGAGATTGAAAAGATCGTCAAGGAAGTGGTCAAACATGTGCCCGGTTCGCATCTCGGCGTGCATTGCCATAACGATACCGAAAATGCCGTAGCCAATTCACTCGCTGCCGTGCGTGCTGGCGTGCGTCAGGTGCAAGGCACGCTTAACGGTTTGGGCGAACGCTGCGGCAACGCCAACCTCACCAGCATCATTCCGACACTAATGCTTAAGATGGGGTACAAGACCGGCATCAGCATGGAAAAACTTGCGCATCTCACCGAAGTGTCGCACCTGCTCGATGATCGTCTTAACCGCGCGCCCAATGCCCATGCGGCCTATGTCGGCAGTGCGGCGTTTGCCCACAAAGGCGGTCTGCATGTCTCGGCCATGGCCAAGGACTCTACGAGTTACGAGCATATCAACCCGGCGCTGGTGGGTAATGAGCGCGCTATTCTGGTGTCGGACAAATCTGGCAAATCAAACATCACTCAGCGCCTTGCCAAAATGGGTATCCGTCTTGCATCGGACCATCCGCAAATCGCACGTCTGGTGAGCGAAGTGAAAGAGCGCGAGACGCAGGGCTATGCCTATGAAGGCGCAGAAGCGAGCTTTGAACTGCTCGTGCGCGGCTTGCTCGAGCGCGTGCCTGAATATTTTACGGTGCATAAATTCCGTGTGCTTGATGAGCGCCGCTGGAACGCCAAGCGTCAGCTTGTTACTGTATCGGAAGCGACAATTCAGCTGGAAGTAGACGGCGAGGAAATCATGACGGTGGCGGAAGGCAACGGCCCGGTGAACGCGTTGGATACTGCGTTGCGCAAGGCGCTGGTGAAGCATTATCCCAAGGTGAAGGACATCACGCTTACCGATTATAAAGTGCGCATCCTCACGCCGCAGGAAGGCACCAAGGCGCTGACGCGCGTGATGATCGAAAGTCGCGACAGCAAGGGCCATATCTGGAATACGATCGGTGTTTCGCCCAACATTATCGATGCATCGTTTAACGCGCTGAATGACTCCATTACATACAAGTTGCTGACGAGTGCGTAATCCCGCCATTGTTCTTGTGGCCACCCAGATGCCCGAGAATATCGGCGCGGCTGCGCGCGCAATGATGAATTTTGGTCTGACCGATCTGCGTCTTGTTGCTCCGCGTGAGGAATGGCCCAACAAGCGGGCCCATGATCTCGCCGGTCACGCATCGGGCATTCTTGATAATGCAAAAATATATGCCACCACGCGTGAAGCGGTAGCGGATTGCCGGCGCGTCTATGCCGCTACGGCACGCTCACGCGAGATGGTCAAGGAAGTATGGCCCCCGGCGGAGGCTTCGGCGCGTATACTCGCTGAAGCAGTGCCCACCGCCATTTTATTTGGCCCTGAACGTACCGGCCTTACCAATGACGATGTGACGATTGCCGATGCGATCATCACTATTCCCACTGCACCCGAGAATGCCTCGTTGAACATTGCGCAATCCGTAGTGGTCGTAGCGTATCAATGGTTTGTCTCTGCCTGGCAGCAGGAAAAGGAATCGCGCGACAATGACGCAGCACCTTATGCTATCCCTGGCAGAAAACTGCGTGGCCAGCCAGGCACGACCGGGCCACAAGCTTCGCCCGTGGCGCATAAAAGCGAATTTGCCACCAAAGAAGATCTTCAGGTGCTGTTCGATCATCTGGAACGCGAACTTGATGCGATAGATTTCTGGAAGGTTGCCGATAAGAAGCCCAAAATGTGGCTTAACTTACGTAACATCTTCACCCGCAATGCGCTTACCCAACAGGAAGTGCGCACGCTGCATGGCGTAATTGCGGAGTTGAGGGACAGCTAGACTTTACGGGCGTTCTGATGGAGATGGTTCATCCCCGGCGTTTGATCGGGATGTGCCGAGGAGGGTGCTGAAGCCGCTGCGATGCAATGGACTTCTCCCGGAATTTTTATTTTGGTAATAAGCGCGCCGATGCGAGCCAGTTCCTGGGTGCCGCCGTCGTTTAATGTATGTTCGGTGAGCGCGCGTACCACCATCCCGGCAGAACTGCGATCAGTAACCCGCAAGATGCCGGAAGGGAAACCTGCTTTTTCCATCTCGGCGATGATAGCCAGGCCTTCCATGCGGTCGGCTGCCTTGGTGCGGTATGCGCCTTTATTATTTGAAAGCTCTATACGGTTCCATTGCCGCATCACAGCAGTATCATCGGGAGTATGTCCCGATCTGTCCCGCAGTAAAAACTGCGGCAAGCATAATTCCGAAGGATGCGCTGCAGTGGATTGCTCATCTAGCTGCCTCACCACGGCGACTGCCTTGGCTAAGTCTGCCTCGTTCTGCTGGGCGATAAAATAGGCTGCAGTGCGCTTTTCTTGCGCGGTTACTTGCGCCGCTTCACCCAGATCAAGCGAGACGGTGACATTATTGGTAAAAACACCGTTAGGCATCACACCCATGCGGCAAATATAGAGCATGCTGCCTATATCTGTTGTACCGAGATCTTTGCCTATGACGGCAAGTTTATCGGCAATCTTATTAATTTCTGCGCTCATAATGTCCCGCATTGGTAGAAGTTGAATCTGTTTATTCTAGCGCAGGATTATTAATAACTGCTTAATGCAGAAATGAATATAGTTATATATATCAATATATTGAATAATTATTCGCTGAAAAGACGCACCAGTTCCTTGGCCATGACATCGCCTAGCTGTTCCACATCACTGATGGTCACGGCGCGTTCATAATAACGCGTTACATCATGACCGATACCGATGGCCAGCATTTCGACATCGGAATAATTTTCAATCGAGGTGATCACCTGACGCAGATGCTGATCGAGATAATTGCCGTTATTAGCCGAGAGCGTGCTGTCATCGACCGGTGCGCCGTCAGAGATGACCATCAATATGCGCCGTTGCTCTGGGCGTGCGAGCAGGCGTGAATGCGCCCAGAGAATTGCTTCGCCGTCGATATTTTCCTTCAATATGCCGTCTTTGAGCATGAGGCCTAAACTGCGCCGCGCCTTCTGCCAGCGCGTGTCGGCGGATTTATAGACGATATGGCGCAAGTCATTAAGGCGACCGGGTTTTTCCGTGCGGCCGGCTTCCACCCAGCTCTTGCGGCTTTGCCCGCCTTTCCAGTCGCGGGTGGTGAATCCCAGTATTTCCACTTTCACGCCGCAGCGCTCAAGCGTGCGCGCGAGGATGTCGGCGCAGAGGGCAGCTACCGTGATGGGGCGTCCGCGCATCGAGCCAGAATTATCGAGCAGCAGGCTTACTACCGTATCGCGAAAATCGGTTTCCTTGACCTGTTTGAAAATATAGGGGTAACGCGGGTTGACGATGAGACGCGAAAGACGTTTGGAATCGATGATGCCTTCCTCAAGCTCGTAATCCCAGGCATGTGCTTGGCTTGCAAGCAGCAGGCGTTGCAGGCGGTGAGCAAGCTTGCTGGTGACAGTATGCAAATGCACGAGCTTTTGATCGAGCAGCATGCGCAGGCGAACCAGTTCTTCCGGCGTGGTGAGCTTGTCGGCATCGACGACTTCATCAAACCGCGTGGTGTAGGGATGGTAGTGAGCAGTATTAAGCAGCGCATCGAAATCCGGGGTGTTGGAAAGCATGCGCGGGTTCTTCGGCGCGTCGTCACTGCCTACCTGCTGCGCATCGTCCGGCGGCGTCTCATTGCTTTGCTCAAGGCCGGTAAGCGTGCTTTCACCGCCTTGGCCATCAGAAATGCCTGTGAGCGAAGGAGCGCCTTCGTCTTCATTGTCACCTTCCGCGTCCGACTCAGCGGATTCTTGCGACGCTGCCGCTTCGTCTTTCTTCAGGCTGGCCTCTTCACTGCCATCAAGCTTGCCTGCCACTTCGAGCGACTTGATCAACGTATGGATAAGTTCGCCGTATTGCTGCTGATCATGAAGATGCGCGGGCAGATTTTT
>JABCZZ010000025.1 GCA_013289445.1 Alphaproteobacteria bacterium | reverse complement strand
GCTCCATGCGGGAATGTCTTTGTACTGTAACGGCTGGAGTACCAGATGGTCCGACACATGCGGCAGGCTTGGCGTGCACGCTGTCAACGCCAGCATAAATACAGTCGCCATCCATGGGGCGCGGCTACGCATCACGTCGCAGTAATTTTCCAGTTAGGATCGCGTGAAATAGTATCACGCGCAAATGTCCAGACATCGACCACTTTCTCGATGGCAGAAGGATCGCCGCTGATGACATTGCTCTGCTCATCACGTGTTACGTGGATTTGCTCGGTGGTAAACTGCACCGTGATATGGGCCCGTGTGCCCTGCAACAGGGCTTCGGTGATATCGGCCGCAAGAATCGATACCAGCGTATTCTCAGCGATGCTTGCACCTTTGGCCCGCGCATCAATATCGGCGGCGAAATGCACAAAACGCTCGTCAGAAAGCAGCATACGCAGTTTTTCTTTATTGCCTTTGGCAAAGGCCTCGACGACCCATTCAAATGCCAGCTTTGCCCCGGCAATAAAGTCTGCGGTGCTGAAAGACGCGTCGGCCGCTTTGATGGCCTTCAACCCGGCTTCTATCTCCGTATTGCCTTTAAGCTGCGGTGGCACCAGTTCTTCTTCCTGGAGGATTTTTTTGACTGTGCGCTCGGTAAAGGCGGCCGTTTTATCCGGATTGACATCGCGGGAAGCCTGCTTCCAGCTCTCGCGTACGTCCTGCCCGCCGCCACGGCCCAACATCGAGCGCAGGCGCAGCGCAACAAAAAGCGCTATCACGCCCAAAATAATAATATCGCTGTATTGTAGAGTCTCGCTCATAAAATCTGATGATTTTTTTGGTGGAATCCTGTTATACACTGTTTGTGAGACATTTCTATAAGGATTCCTATGGCAGGCGAAGCACCGGCACCGGATAATACACCACGTTTTCTCATCAAAGGACAATATGTTAAAGATCTGTCTTTTGAGAACCCTCATGCACCGCATAGCCTGATTGCGCTTGAGGAAAAGCCGCGCATTGATTTCAGCATTGATCTGAATGCCCAGCGTTTCAATGAACAGCATTTTGAGCTGGTCATGCATCTGACAGCGCGCGCCATAGGCATGGAAAGCACGTTGTTTCTTGTCGAGCTCGATTATGCCGGCATTGTGCAGTTCATCGGCATTCCCGAAGAAAAGGTCGAAATGATTCTGCTGATTGATTGTGCCTTTGTGCTTTTCCCGTTCGCCCGCCGCGTGATCTACAGCGTCACCGCCGACGGGGGCTTCCCGCCGCTCATGCTTGAGCCCATCGACTTTCACGGGCTTTACATGCAAAACAAGCAGCGTCTGCAGCAAGCGGCCGCCAAGCCGTAAATTATTTGCGCTTATTAACGTCGCGTTCGTTAGACATCTGCTCGGCCATGCGCCTGAGCGCCCGGCTTGAATTGTCACGCGGCACCACGGCTTCGATAAGATACATTTCATCGCCCGCAAAGGCTTCCTTAAGCGCTGCCTCAAGTTCGCCTTTGGTGGCAACGCGCATACCCTTGCCATAGGAAAGCATGTCGCAGAGCTTGGTATATTTCCACGGATGGATTTCGTTGAATTTGCCGTCGATGATGTGACGCTGCGTGCCGTAACCATCGTTGTTAATGATACAGACGATGGGTTTCATGCCTTCCTTAGCGACAGTGGAAAGCTCGATACCGGTCATCTGGAATGCGCCGTCACCCACAATAACGATGGTGCGGCCTTCGCTTGCCGCCATCGCGCCGATGCTTGCCGGCACGGCAAAACCCATGGAAAGATAATAGGCATCGGCAAGAAAGTTATTGCGCTTGGAAGTGCGCAGGCCAATGGCGCCGATAAGCGCGTCGCCAGTATCGCAGACCACAGTGCTTCCCTCTTCCATCGTAAGCCCCACGATACGGAAAAACGTTTCGACATCGAGCGCTTCTTTACGCTCCTTGTCGGTAAGCGGCGTGGGATCGGCCTTGGGATTGGGATTTTTCACTGCTGATTTAGGTTTGATCGGCGCATCCCGCAGCCCTTCGAGAAACTCTTTGAACACGATATCGTCGTAGCCATGCAAGCCGACACGGGTTTTTTCCGTGGTGGTCAGTATGCAGTTTTTACGCTCGAGCGATGCGGTGAATAAGCCCAGGAACACATCGGTGATAAAGGCGCCCAGCAAAATGGCGCAGTCGCTCGTCTCGACGTATTTCTGGCATTCCGGCTCGGAAAGGCCGCCGCTATAGACGCCGATATAATGCGGATTGGTTTCGGAAATCACGCTTTTGGAAAGCAGCGTGGCAGCAATGGGAATGTTGAACTTATCGGCGATGGCGACGGCAATATCGGTAAACCCGTGACGATGCAGTTCGACATCCGCCACAATCACCGGCTGCTTCGCCTTATTGATCATCTCTGCCGCCTCCTTGAGACAGGCTTCGAGATTTTCCTTATCGCTGGTGACGAGCTGTTTGTTGCGCAGAACCGGCAGCTTCACCGGCATGTCGACAATGTCATAGGGAATCTCGATATAGCCCGGGCGGCACTGGGCCTGCACCTCTTCCACCACACGCATGATTTCTTCGGCTGCCGTGTCGGCATCGAGCAACACGGCGGTGGCGCAGGTCACTTCTTCGAAGATACGCCGCTGGGTATCAAACGTGCGCACCTTATGGTGCAGCAGCGGATCCTTCTGGCGGTCATTGGTGCCGGGCCCACCGGAGATGACGAGCAGCGGGCTTTTCTCGGCATAGGCACAGGCCACCGCGTTGAGCATGTTAAGACCGCCGACGCAATACGTCACACAGGCAACGCCCAGCCCGTTCACTCGTGCATAGCCGTCAGCGGCGAAGCCTACGGAAGGTTCATGCGTCATGGTAATAAGTTTTATCTTCGAACGCTCAAGCCAGCGGAAAGTGGGCAACGCGAAATCGCCCGGAATGCCGAACGCATGTGTGACACCCTGCTTGTGCAGGTAATCAAACAGAAATTCGCCGACGGTCGCCATAATACCTCATCATTTGAAACTTCGCTCCCGACATGGTAACGATGAAAAACGAATAATGAAAGAGGGACGGTATGAAGCTCGCAATCGCAGGCTGCGGTGGCAGGATGGGACAAGTGCTGGTAAGAAAAGCGCTCGCTTCGCACGGTGTAAAGCTTGCCGCTGGAAGTGTGCGCGACGGCAATAAATTCGAAGGCGATGAGGTCGGCTCACTGGTCGGCATGATGACGCCGGGCGTGCTGCTCACCAGCGACCCGGAAGAATTATTTCTCAAGGCCGATGCGGTGATCGATTTCACCACGCCGGATTACACCAAGCTGCTGGGCGAATTCGCCGAGAAACACAAAAAAATCCTTGTGTGCGGTACCACGGCGCTCAAAGAACACGGTCTGTCCGCCCTCAAGAAGAACGCAAAGAAAGCACGCATCGTCTGCTCACCCAATATGAGCGTGGGTGTCAATCTGCTGCTGGGGCTGGTAGAGAAAGTTGCTTCCATTCTGCCCCCGGATGAATGCGATATTGAAATCGATGAAATGCATCACCGCTTCAAGGTGGATGCGCCGTCGGGCACGGCACTTACACTGGGCGCTGCCGCTGCGCGCGGGCGCGATGAGCAATTGAGCGATATACGCTGCGACTATATGCAGCCGGGCAAGCATGCGCGCAAGCAGGGCGCCATTGGATTCTCGGTGCGTCGTGGGGGCGATGTCGTGGGCGATCATACGGTGAGTTTTGCGTGGCCGGGCGAGAGGCTTGAATTGTCTCATAAGGCTTCCAACCGCGATATCTATGCCACCGGCGCCATCCGTGCGGCACTCTGGGCAAAAGACAAGCCCGCAGGTTTTTACACCATGCGCGACGTGCTCGGGATTTAATTTAGCGGCTGATTTTTACGTTTTTGGCAAGCAGCATCGCCTGCCGCTGCTGAAATGCATAAATTTGTTCAATACGCCATGCTGCAGTACTGTCCGTAAGTATCTTGCCATCAAGAAGCGGGCGAATAATCGCTGAAGAGGTAAAGGGTATATGCATACAGTGAGAAACCGCACCGCGGATCATAAAACCGGTCAGGGAAAGCGTGCTTCTGTCGTTAAATCCCAGCGATTTTATCAATGACAGCGCCTCTTTACTGGTGTGATTCGTATATATATCAAGGATAAGCTCACCGCTCTTAGCATTATGCTGTGATGACTTTTGCGCCTCCACTTTGTTGCGTATGAAGAAAGCAGTGGCATATTCATTGAGTATTTGACGCGTAGCGACGTCGATTTGCGCCTGAAGCATCGGATCCATTTCTATTTTTGAGAATTGCGCGCATTCGCTGCAACGTTTTTTCCAGGCAGGACTGTACAGAAATGTATCTATTTCCTTTTGAAGGGTCTTGTTTTGTGACTCGGAAAGAGTGATATCGGCCTGGCAAAACCCATACATCCTGATGATTCTGCGCAACACGCCTTCTCTGCCGCGCAAGAAATCGAGAATATGCGCATCATCATAAGGAGGGATCTTGCTGCAGGCAGCCATAGGTTATGCCGCGGCTTTCTTCCCCTGCGGCTCGCCTTCGGGCGACATATTGCGTGAGGCCGGGAATACGATGCGTACGGTCGTGCCTTCGCCCAACG
Source organism: Alphaproteobacteria bacterium (assembly GCA_013289445.1). Next base: position 9,870 of record JABCZZ010000025.1, on the reverse strand, counting down.
TACTGCCCAGCGCCAGTTTTCCACCATGCAGCTCGGCGAACATTTTGCATAACGGCAGACCCAGGCCGGTGCCTTCGTGGCTCTGGCTGCGATGCACCTGACCGAAGACCGACAGCGCTACGGGGATATCCTCTTCGGCGATACCAATGCCGGTATCCGATACGGTCATAGTGATATTATCGCCGGCATCCTGCTTGATGGAGATTTTGATGGTGCCTTCATCCGGCGTAAATTTAAGGGAATTGGACACAAGATTGAGCAGTATCTGACGGATCTTGCGCTTGTCGCCCAGGAGCGGCGGCAAGCTATCGTCGACCTCCACCAGCATGTTCATGCGCTTGACCTTGATCTTCTCGTTCATCATGCGCAATGTCTCACCGACAATTTCCTGCATGATGACTTTTTCTTCAATGAGTTCGAGCTTGCCGGCGTCACCTTTGGAGAATTCGAGAATATCGGTGATGAGGTGCAACAGGTGGCTGCCGCAGAGATTGATGTCGTGAATGCGCTCTTTCTGCTTGGGATTGAGCGGCCCAAAATAGCCGGAATTCATCATTTCAGAGAAGCCGATGATAGCGTTGAGCGGCGTGCGCAACTCATGGCTCATATTGGCAAGGAATTCGGATTTGGCCTGGCTCGCCAGCACGGCAGCGGCTTCTGATTCCTCGACGCGCACAATCTGGCGTGCCATGGCCAGCGCAAAGAACGAGAACATCGAACCAAAGACGATAAAGACGGTAAGGAAGCCGACATCCTTAAGGCAGGCCTGGCGCCAAGCCTTGAGGTAATCCTCTTCGTTGAGCACGACATTCACGACGATGGGCAGGGTGCGCAACACCTGGAAGGCATAGATTTCAATCGTACCCTGATGCACCAGCATTTCCACGCCGATGTTATTTTTTTTCTGGTTTTCCCTTAAATGCACAAGCGCCATATGATTGACATCGCCATGGTTGATGGTAATCGTACCGTCTACCAGCAACGTATCGGTATCAAAGAGCTGCAGCGAGATATAGCTGCGTGTGCCCTGGTCGACCGATTTAAAATATTCGATAAAAAATTGCGGATCGATCGCAGCGATGAACACGCCGCCAAAGCTGCCGTCCACGCGTGTGATCTTGCGGCCCATGAGCAGCAGATCGTGTTTGTCATCGTCGGCTTTGGTAAGTTTGCCGATGAAATAATCGGTATCGCTGCCTTCGCGCAGGCGCTTGAAAAGTTCATCATCCGCAAAAGAATGATGTTCGTAATCGAGCCAGTGATCATATTCCTTCTTATGGGTGGCTACAACGGGATGGCCGTTTTCATCGACCATGATCATGGCGGCGATGCGGGGTGATTCGTCCACCCACATCTGCATGTTGTGCAGGATATAGTCGGGAAGATTGCCGCCGAAGAGATCGTTGTAATACTGGCGCTCCACTGCGCGGTGCAAAGTGTTGTCGACGCCCAGGAAGGTCAGCTCAATCTGCTGCGACATGATGCGCATCAGTCGCGAGGCATTATTTTTGGCATCCTCAAGCGCTGACTTATAGGCCTGCGCTGCCTGCAACGCGACAATCACCGAAAACATCAGCATGATGAGTATGCTGAAGGCAACGAGTTTGCGTACCCTGGGTGATCGTTTCTTTTCTGCGTTGGTCATGGGTTCTGCTAAGACTAATGGTCTTCTAGAATACCAAATAATCCTATCCTTTTGGTTAATACCAAATGCCCAGAAATTAACGGAAATTTGAGGATTGCGGCCAAAAAACCCGACGACACCTGTCTTGTAACATATTGATATTTAATAATCAAATATCACAGTATGGCAAAACCTCGCCCCCACTGTGGGATGTATGCAACAGTGCCAAAAACACCTATTGCTGGGGTCCGCGGATAATGCCCAGGAGGTCCTTTTCAAGGGCCTTATCGGCCTCCTGTTTGGTGGGTTGTGCGAGCACTTCCTGCGTGCATGCATCACGTTTCCAGATGCCTACTTCCGCATTCAAATCGACCTCTTTCCATTTGGGATGGCCAGTGGCTTTAAGCTCGTCAAGATGGTCGCGTAAAATACCTGCAAGTTTTGCCAGATTATTGCACTGCTCGTGATAATAGGTTTCATCTTTCATGGTGTAATCATAGGAGACCAGCACCGCTGTCACTGCGACGGTAGGCACATCGCTTGCAACGTAATTATAGTCGCCATGGGTTACAGAGGCCTGCTTGTATTCCTTAAGCAGGCGCGGATCATCGACCGGCACGAAATGCACTTGCTCAAGCTTTCCGGCATTGGCACCGTCTTTAATATTGGCCAGCTCCTCCATGTTCTTGAACATTTTGACCGGCTTGCCGCCCACGAATACCATCGCATCGGCTTCGTCATTAAGCACGGCAACGACACCGCGCGGCGGATCGATTTCATACATCTTCGCCGGTGAGATGCCCAGCAGCGAGAAAATATTGACGGCCGTAATCATGCTGCCGCTGCCTTCGCTGCCTACCACTACGCGCTTGCCGGTGAGGTCGGAAAGCTTAGTAATGTCCTTGCGTGCCAGCACATGCACTTCTTCATTGTAGAAAGGCGCGACCAGCCTCAGTTTATTGGCCGTGGCAATGGAGTCAGGATTTTTCGAGCGGCTGAGAAAACCCAGTACATCGGACTGCACAATGGCAAGCCCGACTTTTTCAGGACTGGTGATGCGTTTGATATTGTCGATCGAGCCGTTGGAATCATAAACGTTGATGACAAGGCCCTCTTTGGCGGCCACGCGCGCAATGTTGCGACCAAACGCGATATAGGTGCCGGTGCGCGGGCCGGTGACCATGCCGATCCCGGCGGATACTTCTTTGTGCGCCGCTAATACCGGGGCAGCAAGTGCCAGAATGCATAATGGCAGGAGTAAACGTTTAAACATGCGTAACCTCTTTCATTTTCTTTCCCGTCCGGTCTGCTGACCTCACCAAGAAAGCCGCCCTAAAGCATACGAAGATGCGTTCTCTTCCTGAAAACGCGTGTGATAACTAATCCTTGCCGACGATGGAGAGCAAGTCTCCTTGCGCAGGCTTGGGAGAAACGGAAATCACCGGTTTCTGCTCGGCAACCACCGCAGCAGAAGCCGCAGGCACGGCAACGGCAACAGGCGCCACTGCAGGAGCCAACACTGCTGCAGGAGCAGGTACATTGGCCACGACACTAGCAGGCGCGGCAGCAGCGGGTTGAGGCAACGGCTTGAGCGCTGCGCCATCAATGGTCGGTGCAGGCGGTAGCGCAGCAGCGAGCGGCGCAGTATGCAACACCGCAGGCGCAACGACGCTGGTCGTTGGTTGCGATGCCAACACCGGTTTTGCCGGTGATGGAGCTACACTGGCCACAGACGCAGCGGTTGTTTCCTTGGCCGCTATATCCGCCATTCGTGCCTTGTGATTATGGCTGAGCAGCGCGGTCAGGCCGAGATTCACTGCCACAAACAACGTCACCAGCAGTATAGCGAACTTGACATCCCATGCGCGTCCGGTGGCGATATTTTCATGCAATACATCTTCCGCCGCCACTTCCTGTTCTTTTTCAATGAGGCCGGCGGTGGCCTTTTCTTCCTGAGCATCCGTGGCAGTAAGTGTGGGATATTTCTTTTCTTCTTCTTTACCTCCGCGCGCGCGCCCAATCTTGGGACGGGTGAGGGTCAGCGGTATCTCGCTCGCTTTGCCCGCAGATGTTTCTTCTTCCTGCACAGGTTTAACCAGCGTTACCTTGGCGCTGTATGCGCCTCCGATTGCTGCCATTTTCACGTCCTCTTCGCTTGCTGCGGGTCCATTCACCGAGGGGGTTTCCGGCGTCATACGAGACCTGTTTTTGCGTGCCATGATTGCATCCTTCAGCCTACTCGTTAACTACTGTCGACAATTTATAAGGGAAAATTAATCAAAATCTACATCATAATTCGGCCGCGAATTTTGGCCTTGGTTTTGGCGCACGAAACCCTATGCTAAAAACTTCGGGTTGTGCTATGTAAACCCTTCGTTTATGCCATTATCAGCGCCCTTATGCCGTTAAAATTCACCTCTGCCAAACCACCCGAAACTCCTGCCCTCAAACTCGCCAGGCAGACGCTTACCCTTATGGCCGAGCGCGGCATCGAACCCAATCCCGTTAATTATACGGTGTGGTATCATTATACGGCGGGCGACCGCAAGGAGCTCAAAAAAGAGCTCAATCAGCTGCTGGGCAAGAAAGAAACCCGCATTACCGATGATGTGAACATCTATCTGTTCAATAAATACGTCATGAACGAGACGGAAAAGAAAGAAAAAGCCATCGAAGAAACTTCGCAGGATGCGCAGAACGTGCTGGGCGAAATCATGCATATGATTGAGAAATTCAGCGGCGATACCCAGGCCTATACCGAGGAAATCGATTCACATGTGACTGAACTGTCTGAGAAAATCACCGACCCGACACTCAAAGTGCTGGCCAGGGAGATTGTCACGCGCGCGGTGGCCATCCGTGATTCGGGCACGGCGCTGGGCGATAAGCTCGAGGACTCCAAGCGCGAGGTCACAGAACTCAAGAAAACGCTTGAGCGCGTTACCACCGAAGCTTCGCGTGATTTTCTTACCAATGTCGCTAACCGCAAGGCGCTCGAATCCAAGCTTGAGGAGCTTTCATTGTGGGCGGTAGAAAAAGCTGCAGCCTTAAGCCTGCTCATGATCGATATCGATCATTTTAAAATGTTTAACGACAAGCACGGCCATTTGTTTGGCGACGAAGTGCTGCGCAAGGTAGGCCGCGCGCTGGTGGACGGGGTAAAGGGTAAGGACTTCGTGGCGCGTTACGGCGGCGAGGAATTCGCCGTGCTGCTGCCCAATACGCCGCTGGCGGGCGGTTTAGCCGTCGCCGAAAGCCTGCGCAGGGCCGTCGCCGAGACCGATCTGGTACGCAAAGATACGGGCGTCTCCATCGGTCTGGTCACTGTCTCTATCGGGGTAGCGCAATATCGCCCGGGCGCTGATTCGGTCGCCATGTTTATCAGCCGCGCCGATGCCGCGCTTTACCGCTCGAAAATGGGTGGACGCAACCGCGTGACGCAAGAATCATTTGATCAGCAATAGTCGTGTTGGCTTAAGGTTTCTTGGCCAATTCCGCTTCGATGGCTTTGGTGAGCTTATCGGCATCGGGCGTGGTCTTGGAGGAATACCATTCCACCAGATGCCCATCGCGACTCACCAGATATTTATAGAAATTCCAATGTGGGGCGGCAAGCAGCCCCTGTTCGGCGCGTACCTTGGCAAAAAACGGGTGCGCTTCCTTGCCGGTGACCACTTCTTTTTGTGCCATGGGGAAAGTAATATTAAAATTCACCTCGCAGAATTTCTTGATCTCGCCATTGCTGCCGGGTTCCTGTCCGCCGAAATCGTTGGACGGCACACCCAGAATCACCAGGCCTTTGTCTTTGTAGTCGGTATAAAGCTTCTGCAGACCGGCATACTGCTTAGTAAAGCCGCATTTCGACGCGGTGTTGACTACAAGCAGCACCTTGCCTTTGAACTGTGATAGCGGCAGCGGTTGGCCATCGATAGTTTTGAAAGAAAGCCCGTATACATCGTCTGCCGCCATAACGCCTGTCTCCATGCAAAAGAAGGTTATAAAACTCAGCAAAATGGCGGTGAAGCGACGCATTGGCAAGTCCTTTATGATGTAGACAGCTTACGCGCTGCGGGCGTTATTTCCAGATGATTCTGCTGCCAGATGCGCTGGTGCATCTGCGGTGCAATATTGGCGCCTGATAAAATGACAAGTGCCGTCTTCGGCGTGCTCTGCGTAGCGAGCCACTCGCAGGCTGCAGCCATGGGCGCAGCGGAGGTGGGTTCCACAGCTATTTTAAGCAGATGCGTCAGCCACTGAGTCCAGTAGATCATTGCGTCCTCGGTGATTTCATAGATGCCGGCGAGGCGCTTGAGATACTGAAACGTGCGTTCGGAAATATTGAGCGTGCTTGCGCCGTCTGCGACGGTCTTGGGTGTATCGGCAAGCCGCACTATCTTGCCTGCGCGCAAGGATTGCACGGCGTCATTGCCCTCTAGTGGTTCCGCCCCGAAAACAAGCGCGGAAGGCTTCACCGCTTGTGCCGCAAGATAAGTGCCCGAAAGCAAACCGCCGCCGCCACAGGCCGCGAAGACTGCATCGGGGCTGTTATCTTCCATCAGCGCCTCATAGCAAGCTGTACCCTGCCCTGCGATGATCTCATCGCGGTCATAAGGCGGAATCAACTCCACTCCCTTGGCTACAAAGTCCTGCGCGAGCGCTTCAGCCTCCTGGCGTGTGGGTGTTAAAATGACGTTCGCACCGTAGCTGCGGGTAGCCTGAATCTTGATGGCAGAAGTAAAAGCCGGCATGATGACATTCGCTTTAATGCCCAGTATTTTTGCCGCGAGCGCAACCGCCTGCGCATGATTGCCGGAGCTGAACGCCACTATTTCCTTAGGCAATTTTCCCTGTTCCTTGAGCGTAAGCAGCGTATTCATTGCGCCGCGGATCTTGAACGCCCCGATTTTCTGCAGGCCTTCGGCCTTGAACAAAACGCGATGGCCAAGCCACTCATTCAGAAGTGAAGACGTAAGCAGCGGAGTTTTGTTGATATACGGCTTTATGCGCTGATGGGCCTTGGCAACAACATCAGGCGACAGGGAAGACAGAACCATTTAGCTTTAGTCGTCGCCAGGGGTTTCAGGCTGCTTCTCGCCCGCCGGCACTTCTTCAAGCGCGTAACCAGCGGAGCGCACGGTACGGATGAGCTCCGGCAGCTTGCCATCGGGATCAAGACCCTTGCGCAAGCGGCGGATATGGACGTCGACCGTGCGCAATTCGACATAAATATCGTGACCCCAGACGGCATCAAGCAGTTGTTCGCGCGAGAAGACGCGGTGAGGATGTTCCATCAGGTACCGCAGCAGGCCGAATTCGGTGGGACTTAAATGCACGTCCCTGCCGGCACGGGTAATATGATGCGTACCCATGTCCATCTTGAGGTCGCTGAAGGAAAGGGTCTTTTCGGAAAGTGCCGGACGAAGACGACGCAGCACCGCACGGATACGGGCAATCAGTTCGCTGGGCGAAAACGGTTTCACCATGTAATCATCCGCACCGGCATCGAGGCCGCGAATGCGGTCGGACTCTTCACCCCTGGCGGAGAGCATGATGATGGGCACCGTCTTGGTTTCTTCCTGGCGCCTGAGCTCGGCGCAAATATCCACACCCGACATGCCGGGCAGCATCCAGTCGAGCACGATGACATCGGGCTTGTGGGCTTTCACCAAACCGACAGCTTCATCGCCATCGCCGGTGGAATAGACCTTGAAGCCTTCCCGTTCGAGATTATAGCGCAGCATCGTGACGATCGCGACTTCGTCCTCGACAAGCAGCACTTTAGTTTCCATTGGTTGCGGTCCGCTCATAAATATGTCTTAAGTGATAATGCAATTTAAGGGTGGGTCAACTTTTTTAAGCATCCTCTGCGCTTTTAACGGACAAAAGTTAGCGAATCGTAAACAAATCAGGAAAGACCGTCCCCTGTGTCCCTAAACCCACAAACCAAGTTTACGCTAGACCTGCTGCCGCTTGCCGTGTTTTTCGCCGGCTATAAATGGCTTGGGCTTTATGCCGCCACCGCGCTGTTAATGGGGGTGACTGTCGTGGTTATCGCCATTATTTATTTATTTGAACGCAAAATTGCGCTGGCCCCGCTCATCACTGCCATTGTCGTGGGCATTTTCGGCGGTCTCACTTTGTGGTTTCACAACGATACTTTTATCAAAATCAAGCCCACGTTGGTCAATCTTACCTTTGCCGGGATATTGCTCACCGGCTGTTATTATAAAAAAGGGTTGCTCAAACCGGTGCTGGGACTTGCCTTTGACCTTACCGAGCGCGGCTGGTGGCTGCTTTCGCGGCGCTGGGGATTTTTCTTCCTCGCCATGGCCATGCTCAATGAGCTTGTCTGGCGCAATGTCTCTACCGATCTCTGGGTGGACTTCAAAGTATTCGGCCTTATCGGGCTTACGTTCGTCTTTGCCGTACTGCAACTCGGCTTCATCCAGAAACATCTGGCGAACTCTTAGCAACGTTAAGACTTAAGGGCGCGCGCAGCGATGTCGCGACGGCAGAACCCGTCTTTCCAGTCAATGGTATCGACTGCCTTGTATGCCAGTTTTTGCGCTTCGGCGATCGTGGCTCCGAGCGCGGTGACGCCCAGCACACGTCCGCCTGTTGCAAGAATTTTGCCTTCTTGCTTTTCAGTGCCGGCATGAAACACTTTAACGCCCGGCATGCAAGAGGTCTTTTCAAGACCGCCAATCACACTGCCTTTTTTGTATTCAGCGGGATAGCCGTTCGCTGCCATCACCACGCAGACTGCGGCTTGCCGCTTAAAGCGAATCTGCACCTTATCAAGCCCGCCTTTGGCGCAGGCCATGAGTACGTCCACTAAATCACTCTCCAGCCGCATCATCAGCACCTGCGTCTCCGGATCGCCGAAGCGCGCATTATATTCAAGCAGCTTGGGGCCGGATTCGGTAAGCATCAATCCTGCAAAAAGCACGCCTTTATAGGGTATGCCTTCCCGAGCCATCGCCGCTACGGTCGGAAAAATAATCGTATCCATCACCTGCTTGCGCAACGTTTCACTCATCACCGGTGCGGGCGCATAGGTTCCCATGCCGCCAGTGTTGGGCCCTGTGTCACCGTCGCCCACGCGCTTGTGATCCTGGGCTGAGCCGAACTCAATGGCATCCTTGCCATCGGTGAGGGCAAAGAAACTTACTTCCTCGCCTTGCATACATTCCTCGACAACGACAGAAACGCCTGCCTTGCCGAATTTTCCGCCCATCATTTCATCCACTGCAGCGAAGGCTTCGTCCTTGGTCATCGCCACCACGACACCTTTGCCCGCGGCAAGCCCATCGGCCTTCACCACAATCGGCGCGCCATGTTTAGTAATATAATCCCTGGCCGCCTTGGCATCGGCAAAGCGGCCATAGGCTGCGGTCGGAATATTATATTTCTGGCAGAGGTCCTTGGTAAACCCCTTGGAACCTTCGAGCTGCGCGGCTTTGGCCGATGGGCCGAACACCGGGATGTTGTTCGCATGTAACGTGTCGGCAAGGCCTTCGACCAGTGGCGCCTCAGGGCCGATAACGATCAATCCGATATTTTCTTTTTTGGCGAAGGCAACAATCTCTTCTTGTGAGGCAAGCGCAACATTGGCGACGTCCTCGCCGATGCCGCCATTACCCGGCGCACAGAATATCTGCGTCACCTGGGGGGACTGCTTGAGGCGCCAGGCCAATGCATGTTCCCTGCCGCCACTGCCGATGACCAAGATTTTCATACCGTTTTTTTGTCACGCCGTTTATGATGCGCGCACCATGCCAGAAATTGACGCCGCACACAACCAGTTCGCCTATAGCGTGACCGAAGTCGCGATGGCGCTCAAACGCGTGGTCGAAGATAATTTCGGCCAGGTGCGCGTGCGCGGCGAAATTTCCGGCTATCGCGGTGCGCATTCTTCGGGCCACTCCTATTTCCGTCTTAAGGATGAGAAAGCCGTGCTCGAAGTTGTCTCCTGGCGCGGCACGCGCATACCCTTTAAACTCGAAGAAGGTCTGGAAATCATCATCACCGGTAATATCACTACCTATCCGGGCAGCTCCAAATACCAGATCGTGGTGAAGGAAATCGAGCCCGCAGGTATCGGCGCATTGATGGCACTGCTGGAGAAACGCAAGGCCATGCTTGCCGCCGAAGGGCTGTTTGAAGCAAGCCGCAAAAAGCCCCTGCCTTTCATGCCGCGCGTCATCGGCGTCATCACTTCGCCTACCGGCGCAGTCATCCGCGAT
>JABCZZ010000024.1 GCA_013289445.1 Alphaproteobacteria bacterium | reverse complement strand
CGAGGAAAAAGGCGGACGGTACGCTTTAAAGACAGTGGGTGTCAGCAGCGGCTTGGCTGGATGCACGAGTAACAGATGCATTCCTGAGAGATTGGGCCCGGTCTCGATTTTTTCGCCAATTCCCTGCATGTAAAGCGTGCCACCCTGCATGCAGGCAGGTACATCCGAGCCAAGTTGAAGCGCGAGACCCTGCGCGTCTTTCACGGTCAGATGCAGGTTCCATAGGCGCATGAGCAGTTTAAGGGCCGCGGCCGCATCCGACGACCCGCCGCCGATACCCGCTGCTACTGGCAAACGTTTGTGCAGGGTCAGCGCTGCGCCGGCTTCGATATTACCATGGGCGCGCAATAGTTCCGCCGCTTTCATGACGCTGTTTTCCTTGGCGTCAAGCTGGCCGGCGAAGGGGCCTTCGATGGCAAGCGAAAGACGGTCCGACGGCAGGGCTTCAATCACATCCCCTGCGGTGGCAAAAACCACGAGGCTGTCGAGTTCATGATAGCCATCGGCGCGCTTGCCGGTGACATGCAGGTAGAGATTGATTTTTGCCTGGGCGAGGGCGCGCAATACCACCATGCGTGAGGCTATTCCTGTGCAGCGGGCTTGGCCGGCTTCTTTTCATCCCCCGCCCCCGCCTGAAGCGGCGCTGCAAGACCCTTATCGAGCTTCGTGTGCAGCTGCTTGGCGGTTTCCTCATCAGGCTCGTCGGAAAGGGCGCGTTCCCACTGATAACGCGCTTCGGTCTTGCGTCCCTGCTGCCAATAGGTGTCGCCCAGGTGATCATTCACCGTCGGATCATTAGGCGTGCGCTCAAGTGCCTGCTCGAAATATTCCTGCGCGCTCGTGTAATCGCCGGTCATGTATAGGGCATAGCCCATGGAGTCGATGATATGCGGATCTTCGGGACGGGCGTCATACGCCTCTTCGATCATCTTTTTGGCTTCGGTGAGATTGCGATGCATGGTCAGGAAACTATAGCCCAGATAGTTGAGCACATCAGGCTCGCCCGGCTGCAGGACGAGGGCCTTACGCATATCGGCTTCGGCTTTTTCCCATTGACCCATGCGTTCAAAGCAGGTGCCGCGCGAAAAGAAAATGACCCAGTGGCGACGCTGCGGCGGATTAGCACGTGCCGCCGCCTCATCATACGCACCCACCGCTTCCTTGTAATGGTTTTGCGCGCGCAACATATCGCCCTTGGCAATCAGCGCATCCACATCATGAGGCAGTTGTGCGGCAATGGCGTCAAGCTTAGCCAGCGCCTCAGCCTTATTGCCTATTTCGCTTTCATCGTAAATGCCGCGAATACGGCCACGCATGAAATAGGGTGAATGTTCATTGATGCCTTTATAGGCCGTCACCGCATCGGCATAATCGCCTGCCAGCTCATAGGCGCTTGCCGCAAGAAACTGGGCGGCGGGAAAATCAGGCCGCAGATAGAGCGCAAGATGCAGTGTGGCGATTTCGTCAGCCGGCGCACGCACGCCGTGGAAAATATTGGCCATGGTATAAAATACTTCCGCGAGCCCTTCCTTGGCATCCTTCACAAGGGGGGCAGCATGAGCATCCGCAGATTCACCCAGCACTTCATCGGCAAGGAATGAATCACCGTGCGCTGTCAGATAATCCTCCACAAGCTGCTTGCGCTTGCCCGTATTATCATTGCGCGCATAAAAATTGGCCAAGGCCTCGACAGCGCGGAAAGGTTCGATGCGCGGGTCTTTTACCGCCGCTTCATATTGTTTCTGGGCCTGCTCCTTGAAACCGGCAATATCATTGATGAGCGCTGCATTCAAATACACGTGTGGCAGAATCAGACGCGCTTCGGGCGTGATGTTCTTGGCTTCCAAGGGTTCTTTTATTGCATTTTCACCCAGCTTCAGCCACTGGGTCATCAGCGGCAGCAACAGCGTGTTGAATCCGGCTTTGGGCACCGTGCCAAGCAGTTTCTCGGCACCGGCATAATCACCCTGCTTCACCTTATCAACGGCGATAAGCATCTCGGGCGTAAATTCACTGCCCTCCTCAACTACTTTCACGCCAACAAGTTTCTTGGCCACCGGCAGCGCGTCTTCGATCTTGCCTGAGAGAATGAGCATACGATAGAGACTGCCCAGCACTTCTTTATTGTCCGGATCGCGCTTGAGTGAGTCCTGAAGAAAAGTGAGCCCGTTATCGGTATCGCCTTGCGATTCGGCAAACCTTCCGGAGAGATATTCACCGAAAGAGAGATTTTTGCCCGCCTTATCCGTATGAGGCGTTGCAGCGGGTGTTGCGGATTCGGGGGCAGAAAGCGCGGAATCGGACAGAGGATTCTTGTCATCCTCATCCTGCGGTTCGTCCGCTTCGCCTGACGGCTGGGGCAGCGCCACAGGCTTGTCTGTGGACGGCAGGTCAGTGGCAGGGGCGCCAAAGGCAGGCGGCATGAAGAGTACACCACATACGATGACGAGCGCCAGCGGGGGGCAATTTTTGCCTAAATATCTGAATGTGCTATATAACATCGGGTGCGGGGAAGACGATTTCGCAAGCAATAAACACTTGCCAGTCGGCAATATATCATTAGAATGCGCCCACTTTCCAACACTTTTTTACGATTAAAGAACCAGGCAGGAACATATGAGCAGCAAAAATAACCCGGAAAATCGCGGTCAAGTCACGGAACTGCGTATGTATAACGGTAAAAAGGTCAAACCGGTGCTGTTCATCAACCGCAACCGCCGCTATATCGCCGCCCAGTATGAAACCGGCGAACTGGCCATTGACCCGGTCACCAAGAGCCCGATCCCCTACCAGCAGGTCTGAGATTTATCTCGGCTACATTCCTGAATAGTTAGGGCCGCCGCCGCCCTCTGGCGTCGTCCAGACGATATTCTGCGACGGGTCCTTAATATCACACGTCTTGCAATGCACGCAGTTCTGCGCATTGATCTGAAAACGCGGCTCCTTGTCTTGCCTCACGATCTCATATACTCCCGCCGGACAATAACGCTGCGCCGGCTCGGCATACTGCGGCAGATTGACCTCCACTGGCACCGAAGCATCTTTAAGTTTTAAATGTGCCGGCTGATTCTCTTCATGATTGGTATTGGAAAGATACACCGATGACATGCGATCAAAGGTAAGCTTGCCGTCCGGGCGCGGATAGTCGATGGGTTTGCTGGTACTTGCCGGCGCAAGGCTTTTATAGTCGGGCTTATGATGCAGCGTCCAAGGTGCCCGGCCGCGCAGCAGATACGTGTCGATGGCACTATAGGCAAGCCCCGTCCAAAGGCCTTTATGGAAGGACGGACGAATATTGCGCGCGCGCGTCAGCTCTTCATATATCCACGACGCCTTCAGTTGCGTCTCATAGTCCTGCAGAGGCGTGCCAGCAGTCAGATGCGCGAAAACCGCCTCGGCGGCAAGCATGCCCGATTTCATCGCCGTATGGCTGCCCTTGATTTTGGGCACATTGAGAAAGCCTGCCGCGCAGCCGATAAGCGCACCGCCGGGGAAAGTAAGCGCCGGAATGGATTGCAGGCCGCCTTCATTGATGGCGCGGGCGCCATAGGAAATACGGCGCGCACCGGCAAAAAATTTGCGCAAGTGCGGATGGGTTTTGAAACGTTGGAATTCCATGAAGGGATCAAGATAAGGATTCTGGTAATCGAGCCCCGTAATGAATCCCACGGCGATCTGATGATTCTCTATGTGATAAAGGAATGAGCCGCCATAGGTGCGGCTGTCCATCGGCCAGCCGACGGTGTGCAGTATGCTGCCCGGCTTGTGTAGCGCGGGATCAATTTCCCAGAGTTCCTTGATGCCGATGCCGTAGGTCTGCGGATCGGCGTTCGCCCTTAAGCCAAATTGTTTGATGATTCGCTCGGAAAGCGAACCACGGCAGCCTTCCGCGAGCAATGTTACCTTGGCTTTAATCGCGATGCCCGGCTGATAGGAAGCCTTGTGGCTGCCGTCTTTGGCGATGCCGAAATCGCCGGTGACAATGCCGGTGAGTTGACCATTCTCGATGAGAATGTCGGCGGCGGGAAAGCCCGGAAAAATCTGCACGCCCAGCGCTTCGGCTTCCTTGGCCAGCCATTTACAGACATTGCTTAAACTTACAATATAATTGCCGTGATTCTTCATCTGCGGCGGGGTGGGCAGGCGCAGTGAACCACGCTTAAACAATAAACGGAATTCGTCGCAGCTAGCCGCTACGGTAATGGGCGCACCGCGTGTTTTCCAGTCCGGGAGCAATTCATTTAAGGCGCGGGGTTCCATCACCGCGCCTGACATGATATGCGCGCCGATTTCCGAGCCTTTTTCCACTACGCAAATCGCAAGCTCCTTGCCGGCAGCCTTGCCAAGCTGGGCAAGCCTGATTGCCGCCGCAAGACCCGAAGGTCCGCCGCCCACAATGGCAACGTCCATTTCCATCACTTCACGATTCGTCATGCCTGCCCTATTTGCTTTTTATCCATACTCTTCTATTGTTCGTTCATCGTAAAGAGGGAACATGCAAGAAGCAGCAGCGTTATTACAATGGTATGCACAAGCAGGCGTTGACGAAGCAATCGACGATACGCCGCGTAATTTTTTTGCCGCCACGCCATCCGCTGCTATGGCTGCCCGTGGCGCAGAACTCCCCGTCGCTACTGCGATCGCCTCTTCGCGTCCGACCGCCATAGCCGCACCGCTGCCTGCCGTTTTGGCCAGCCCTGCCGCAATGCCACTGCACCATTCACAGGCCGCGGCGATTGCCGAAGCCAGAAAGCTCGCCGACGGCGCATCTTCGCTTGCCGAGCTTGAACAGGCGGTGCGCGGTTTTGAAGGCTGCGCAATCAAGCGTACGGCGACCAATACCGTCTTTGCCGACGGCAATGCCACAGCGCGCGTCATGCTGATCGGCGAAGCACCCGGTGCACAGGAAGACATTCAGGGCATTCCGTTTTGCGGCCCCAGCGGCCAGCTGCTCGATAAGATGCTCATTGCCATCGGCTATGATCGCACCAACGCTTATATTACCAACACCGTGTTCTGGCGCCCCCCCGGCAACCGCCAGCCCAACACCGAAGAGCTGTCTATATGCAGGCCGTTTGTCGAGCGTCATGTCGCGCTGATTGATCCGCAGCTTATTGTACTGGTCGGCGGCACAGCCACAAAAGCCATGCTGGGCACCGAACAGGGCATCACACGCCTGCGCGGCAAGCAATATACTTACCGCACGCCTTATGCAGAAAAGGACTATCCCGTCAGCGTTATCTATCATCCGTCTTATTTGCTGCGTCAGCCTGGCCAGAAGCGCGTCACCTGGCAGGATCTCCTCGCCATCAAGGCATTGCTGAAATGATACAAAGATACGCGGAGGAGTGCTATACGACGACCTCGCAGGGGAGATTTCACGCAGTGACATCGGGGGAAGCATTCCCTCTGATGATCCGTTAATGCGCACACTCGTCATACATCCCTATCTCAAGCATGACCGCAGCAGCGCGTCGCGTTCGCCGGAAGCACGTCTGCAAGAGGCCGTGCGTCTTACCCATGCCATATCACTGGAGGATGGCGGCGCGCAGCTTGTGCCGCTATCGAACTATCGTCCGGCCACACTTATCGGTCAGGGTAAAGCGGAAGAATTAGCCGCGTTTATCGCTGCCAATGAAATAGGCCTTTGCGTGGTGGATGGACATGTAAGCCCGGTACAGCAGCGTAATCTGGAAAAAGAACTCACGTGCAAAGTCATCGACCGCACCGCCCTTATTCTCGAAATATTCGGTGCGCGCGCCCGCACGCATGAAGGCAAATTGCAGGTAGAACTGGCGGCGCTTGAGTATCAGAAAAGCCGGCTGGTGCGCTCCTGGACCCATCTTGAACGCCAGCGCGGGGGCTTCGGGTTTCTGGGTGGGCCGGGTGAATCGCAGATCGAAATCGATCGCCGTTTGATCCGTGACCGCATTGCCAAAATCAAGCGCGAACTCGAAGGCGTGGCGCGCACCCGCGAACTGCACCGCAAGAAACGCCGTGATGTGCCTTATCCCGTCGTCGCCCTTGTGGGCTACACAAACGCGGGGAAATCAACGCTGTTTAACCGCCTGACCAAATCGCATGTAGTGGCAATGGATAAGCTTTTCGCCACGCTCGACCCTACCCTGCGGGCACTCAAACTGCCCTCGGGCCTGCAGATTATTCTCTCGGATACAGTGGGTTTTATCTCTGACCTGCCGCATGAGCTGGTGGCTGCCTTCCGCGCCACACTTGAGGAAGTAGCCGAGGCCGATCTGCTGCTGCATGTGCGCGATATTTCCCATCCCGATGCCGAGGCACAAAAAGCCGATGTGCTCACGGTCCTGCAAAGCCTGCTGGATGAGGAACGCCTGGATAGCGGCATGGTGGAGGTCTGGAATAAGATTGATCAGCTGCCCGAGACAACGGTGGCAAACGGCGCAGTGGGCGTGTCCGCGCTTACCGGCCAGGGCATGGAAGGGCTGTTTAAGCTGCTCGATAAACGACTGGCGGAAGAGTTCCTGACTACGTTTACGCTACGACTGCCCGCCAGTGACGGCAGCGGGCTGGCATGGCTTTATCGCCACGGCACCGTGCATACGCAGGTAGAAGATGAGGGGATCTTGAATCTGAAAGTGAGCCTTAGCCCGCAGGACGCGGCGCGTTGGCATAAGATGCAGAAAGAAATGTGAGACTAAGGATTAGCTGCGAACAATCGGCGGTTTGTTTGCGCCTACACCGTCTTTAGGAACGTTCGCCGCCGTGCGGCTGAATTGGTCGGAGGCATTGGTGGCGCCCCCAAATCCGCTCATAGCTGCTGCCACTTCTTTTGCCTGTTTCATTTTACCAAGCAGATCCTGTACCGGTCCAAGGTCTGCCAGAGCTGCTACTTTAGCAGCAAGGCCTTTGAAGAAACCCTGCGTACCTTCGCTGAGCCCGCGCCAATCGACTTTCTGTTGCCCGTCCCTGGGCCCTGCTTCCGATATGGTGGTGGTTGCCTTATCCAGTGCTTCAAAAGGATTTTTGCGGGCACCGAGACCGTAGCTATTCACAATGCTTACAATATTCTCGGCAATCAGTTCTTCTACTTTTCTGCCGGAGGCATTTTGCACGAGCGGATTTACTGTTTCGGTAATGGCCATCAAGCTGCCGATTTTAGTGCTCATCGATTCACCCAATATTCCGATATTGGAAATTCGCTTAAGCGAGTCAAATACCATTGATACGGTCTCCGCCGGTGTTTTGGCTGCCGGGGCTCCGGGCTGGGCCGCTGTGGCCGCTGCTGCCGGGGTGTTTTCAACTGCTGTATTCATTGCCGATCTCCTTAAAGCCTCTTTTTAGCCTTGGTTTTGACTCTACCAGATAATTGTTGCGGTTTTATTAACGTTCCGTGACAGGTGGATGAATTTTTGACCTCCTAAATGGAGCGGGCATATCACTATATCCATATGTAATATATTAATTAATTGAATATAATTGCGTATTGACCCTTTTGGGATGCTTGTTTTATTTTTAGCCTGGATTACGAATTTGCTTGGTGGTGGTAATGCCGATAACTACCGGCAGGGGTATAGAGAGTTTTTGGACGCATTTGTAGACTAAACGAGATCGACTTAAGCAGCATTCTGCTGCCTGCGTTTTTACCCTTCCGATGGTTGCTTATTACCGCATCGGCAGATGTCTTTTGGTGCATTGCTGACTGTCGAAGATGCTAGATGCTATTCTATGGGCTTATCTATGAGCCTATTTTCATCTCTGTGCCTCTGCGCAAAGTCAGTACGCATACGCATAGATTGCGCATCTGATTTTTCATGCCGAAAAACGCGTTTTTTGTTCCGATATCCGGCATTGCTGCAATGCAATATTATCATGCTGCATTGCAGCAATTTTAATGACTTTTATGAGGATTTCTGCTAGTATTAGGACAATGAAGCAGGGCAAAAAACACCCGCGCTTCACGGAAAGAGGTATCTGAAAGTGCGTCACTACGGGCGCCTGAATTTTACACTGCTTCCACGCCAAAACCTGCTGGCATTGGTTACTCTATTCCTTGTCACTTCCTGCTCCTTGCCGGAAGTGAACCTGGTAAAGACTCCACCACGTATCGGCAATAATAATGGCGTGAATTACACGGATAGCAGCATGACTGCAGGCCCCAAAGATCGCAAAAGCGCCATGGACAAACTGGATAAAACCTATCTGGCCTCGGTGCAGGTGCGATACTCAGAAGACAGTGCCCCGATCCTCGTCGACTTCCACAGAGACAGACATAATCTCGTTACCTTTAATCTGTGGCGGTCGGAAGAAAGCATCTCCTTTGTACATCTGGGTTATACCGGAAGCGAAGGGGTTTCGGCGGGGTTACGGTTTATCTGGCATTTTGAGTAGCGTGCGATCAGTTCGTCTTTCTTAACCATTAACCTTTGAAAGGACTACGTCTATGGATAGTATATTTGGCATGCTTGGCTATGTCGGCATTGTGTTCCTTCTTTTGAGCTATTTCATGCTGGTCATTGGCCAGATGAAGGTCACCGACGCTCATTACATCATGCTTAACGTGCTTGGCGCCCTGTTTGTGGTGATTACACTGCATACCGGCGGCACATTGCCGATTTTCAACACGCTGGTCGTCTGGCTGCTTATCAGCCTCTTTGGCTTCTATAAGCACCATATTGCGACCACGGTTACGACCACTACCCACTAACCGCAGCTATTGCGAGGGAGGGAGGAGCAATCCTCCCTCTTTTTTTGCCTAGAAATGCCAATACTAGATACGGCAGGCTTATTCCTGCGGGCGGCCCCGACGATCGACGTAAACGCCCTTGCCTTCGCTATCGAGGTCTTTTTCAGGGCGGAAATGGGTGCGCATGCTAGGGCGGCCAAACAGCGGGCGCTGGCCCATGCTCTTGGCATAGACCCAGACAAGTCCCGCCATGACGACGATGGCAAGGCCAAACACCCAGATGAATGCTGCCGTGGTGCTATTGCCATGAATGCCGATAATGGCGGCGGAGACGAAAACCGAGGCGGCGATGAAAAATCCCAGCACCTGGCCGAGAATAGTGCTGAAAGTATGAGTTTTAAGTGCGTCATTCTCCCAGGTATGGCGATGCTTTTGTTCGGATTCAAACATGACAAGGATACGCGCCGCAGAGCCTTCCACCACATAATCATAGCCCTCGAGCAGTTCGGGGCTGGGCATGAATTCAGAACGGCGCCCTGTGTTGCTGCCGGAGCGGTCGCGGTGCTTGCCGCCATTGTCGCGATCGCCGTTACTCATCGGTGGATTCCTCGTGCATGTCTCTTAAACTTTCCTGCGTCGCCAGAATATCGCTTCCTATATGTTTCCAGTCACCACGAAACGCTTCAAGCGCATTTCGGTAGGGATAACGGTAAAGCGGCGGACTCGTAAAAGTCAGCGAACTTACTACACCGTTCAATAGTCCTGATATCATACTCATGCGCGCTTCTTTCTTAGGCACATTACCCTTTGTACCAGGGCAAGTTGCGGGTCATATTTTCATCTTTACCGGTAAAACGCAAAAGTTTTTATGGGAATCGTCGTACATTGACTAATCCGTGTGGCAGGTTGATCAATACTAGCGAACAACGGCGGGAGTAAGTGCCGAGGTGAACGAAGGAGCAGCCGAACCATTGCCGGTAACGCGGCTTACCCAGCTGCCTAACGCGGCGCGATTCTTATAAGCGGCACCGGCAAGAGCACATAAACCAACGCCGGCAATTGCCTTGAAGACAAATCCGTGTTTGCGCGACTGCGCATTCTGCTCCATTTTTTGTTTGAAAAAACTGGTCTCGGCCACCATCTTCAGCACTGCATCTGGCCGCAGCTGTTTGTCGGCACATTGTTTGGCGAACAGGTGAATCATCTGTTCATTGCTGTTCTTGGCCAGACCGCCGATGAGCGCCACGTAAGCGCTTTCCGGCGCACGCCCGTTCTGAGCAAAATGGGCATGGAGCTCACGGTGGGCGGCAAGCGCGGTGTTGCTTGAGGTAATGGCATTGGCAACCATGCCGGAGCCCATGCTCACCGCCATCGGCAGCAGAAAGCTCTTCCATCCTGTGCCTCTGGCTTTTCCCATCAGCATCATCGCTGCATTGGTGATCGTGCCGCCTATCTTAAGGCCTTTGCCCAGCAGCGCTTTGCCACCAGTGAGTTCTTTACGCACTTCTAAAACGAGAGGATGCAGTTTATCGCTGCCAAGATCCACTTCAGCGGCCGAAGGCATTTTACCCGTCAGTTCAAACTGCATCTGCATGAGTCCGCGGGTTTGCTGTCCCACTTCCAAAGCGGCATTAATGCCTTCACTGGCTGCCATGGTGCCATACACCGCCAGCGTGCTTAATGAATTCTGTGCAAGCCGGGTCGTCAGACCCTTGCCTAGAGTTTTCTTTGCAAATTCGCCAACGCCGCTGCCGACCGTTGCAATCGCGTTCGTGGCAGTATTCTTGCCAAGCGCATCGGCAGCCGCCTGCGGAAGTTCTGTAAGCGGCTTTTCAAGCAGGCCGGAAACATCTCCTATCTTTTTAAGCGCGCCGGGGGTGTCTCCTTTATTAAACCATTTGGTGATGCCGGTAATTGCGCTGATGGCAAGCGGCCCCATGAAGACGAAATTGGAAATGCTGCCCAGCAGATTGTTGGCAATGCGAAACGGCGCAAAGCCTTCTTCAAGCACCAATGGCTTAGGCGCGGCCACTCTGATTTCTCTTTGCATTTGCTGTAAACTATTGGGTGCGGGCATGGGTTATGCCACTCCCGGGACAACAACGTTGTCCGCATTTTTCTGGGCTTTATCGGCAAAATTACCCGTGGGGGCAGCGGGCTTAATCATATTACGGCGTTCACCCAGTTGATCGGTAAATTTGGTTTCAGGCGGCGCAACCGTTTCCTGGGCAACCTGGCGCGGCAGCGTCAAGGTGACCGGATATTGTGCCGCAGCAGACTGCAATTCAATGCCGCCCTTGCTCGCCTTGGCCACCTGTTTGACCGCGTCCATGCCATAGCGATTGGCAATCTCAATATAGGTCAGGCTCTGCTCCATGTTCTGCGGCTGGATAAGATCGTGGCCCAGCAGATAGAGCAGCTTGGGAATAGTGAATTTGGCAGTCTCGGTCGCCGACTGGTTGCCATAGGTCTGGTTCATAAGTTCCGCCATGCGGCCAAACAAAATCTGATCGTTGCGCCAGGCGGGTGAATCCATACGCACCGTGCGGACATTCTTGGGATCATTATCGCGTGCATGAATCGAATAAAGGCTTACCAGATCCGCCGCGGTAATGACTTCCCCTATGCGATCCGTGTGATTGATCTTCTGATCGACAAATGACTGCAGCCGTTCAAAGAACGTTTCCTTACGTGCAATTACGTCGCTGACGAGATAGGTACCTGCCGCGCCCACACCCAGATCCACCGAGTCGGCATTGGGATTCTGAGCCCGCTTCCAGGGCACAAAGCGGGCAAAAAAGCTTGCGCTCACGCCGCCGCGCATGGCGTTGCGTTTGATATAATTCCACAGCGTGCGATGAACAATCGCATTGTCACTTTTGAAGAAATCACGGATGCCGACTTCTTCGGGTTTTTTATTAAACTCATAGGCAAGTGTTTCAGAGAACATGGCCTTCATATCCACCCAGGTGCGCTTGGCATAGAGCAGCATGATGAAGCCCATCCAGCTGCCTACCAATCCGGCATAGGCTTTTTTAGTAAATTCATTTTCCTTGGCGGTTTCTTTGGCCCCGTTCCATAGACCGAGTGCGTAACGTCCTACATAACGCGCGGAGAGTGCAGGAAGTGCGAGCGCCCAATAACCCGACGTATACTGATTAAAACGTCCGGTAACTTTGGTGTGATTAAATTTGTCTGATACAGGCACAGCATCCGCGTCAGCAGAACGCGTGTTCACCGTTGCTGCACTGTTCTTTCTTTGCTCAATATCAGTCGCTTCAGCCATGTTTATTTGCTCTTACGCTGCCTTAGTTCCATTGTGCCCCTGGCAGACACCTTATTACAGCAAAACTTTATGAAGATTTGATTACAAACCATCGTCTTATGCCATTCCCGGCTGTAAATTACCTTCCGGTCGCAGGTTGCGCTCGGAAAAGGACCGTTTTCCCTGTTCAAGTACCTCATTTATCCCGGTTTTTCTTGCGGTAAGGGTTGCTTTCTGGCGGGCAAAGCCCTTAATGCCGAATTGCTCGATTTTATCGAGTTCTGACAGCAGCCGTTCGGTATGTTCCGGGTGATTGGCCAGTTCGCCCAGAATATAGATGCTTTCTGCCATGTGAAATTGCCCGGACATGATATTTTGTGTCAGACGATCGAATACTGGTTTGGCCGCCAGAAGCTGTCCTTCGCTGAGCGTGAGGCGATGGTTGTCGCTAAGCGTGCGTTGCACTGCACGTTCAAGACCCACACGCACACGTTCGGTATCCGACGTACCCGTGGTTTTAAGTTTCTGCACTTCGTAAAGCATGTTGCGCAGGATATCATAGGCGTTGTTTTCCACGAATACCGAACGTTCCAACGTGAAGTTGGCAGAGAGCGCTACGACACCCGCCGTCAGGTTCTTGGCAAACAGCAGCGAACCCGGAATACGCGTTGCATTCTGCAGGGTGAAGCGGTCACGCAACGATTTGATGAAGGGATTGTCACTTTTGTACATACTGAAAACAGAAATATTTTCAGGATTGAGCCCTCTCTCGGCAGCCATGGCGTCGTAAATATTATTTTTGAAATTAGCTTTCTCCATGAAAAAGCTGGTGGTCGAAATCAACGCAAAAACCGCCGCTTCGAAGAGATTGAAATACTGCTTGGCCTTAGGGCTCGCAATCAGCGCGCCTCGATTGCCCAGCACATGGTTTTCCACCCATTTGGTGCCCGGCGAATAGATGGCCTGAAAAATATAGCCGGCGAATTTGGCCATACTGTATTGGGTGAATATCGAGGTAACGGAAAAATTGGGTCCACCGCTGCCGAAGACGCCGTTCTTTTCTTCGGACCCTTTGTTGATATAGCCTGTGGTTTGGCCTGTAGGCATGGCAATTGTTCCGTAACGTTATTTAATTATTGATACCTACTCCTGCATCGGGGTCACGCTCTGCCTGTTCCTTAAGCGAACGCGGCGTCACTTCACGGCGCGAGGTCGGCATCTCGGTATCCTTGGCAACAGCGCGCTTCTGCAGGTACTCGGCCCAGAAACCACTTTTATCCTTGGCACTGAGTGCCATGTTACGCACGAGCGCCGAAGTATCTTCCAAATTCTGCGATACATATTCGCCGGCACGTCCCCTGCGCATAGCATTGTTGAAGTCGTCTTCGATCGCTTCGAGTTCATCGATGAGTTCTTTTTTCACGCCCTGCTTTTCAAGCTCGTCGCGGCCTGCTTTGATTATTTCGCGCATCATCCCGGTCAGTTCATCGGTAAATGCCTCCCTGCCCTGTTTACGGCATTCGGCCACTTTGGCTTTAATTGCACCTGCAGCTTCGAGTATGCCGGGCGGGAACAGCATGGTGTAGAACGGACGCTCTTCATCGGTTATTTCGTTGAAAGCTTTGACGGCATCTTCCTTGGTAAAAGGAACATCCTTGTAAAATTCCTTCTGGCTGACTTTGGCCGTGTATTTATTGATGAGCTTGGCAATTTCCTCTTTCACTGCGATGGGCTTGCCGTAGGTGACGTCCTTGCCGGCAGCCAGCGTGATAACTTTATGATCGTCGAGCAATTCAACAAGTGCCTGCGGGTGCAGGCCTTCATTGACCAAGGCCTCAGAGACTTCTTCGACAATATGCGTGAATTTGTTGCCGGCGAGTTTCTGTTTCACGCCGCAATCTTTGGCGTGCTGCTGGAAGATCTCGCGCACACTTTGTTCAATCTCGCCGCCAGAGGTGGGCTCCTCTTCCTTCATGGTGACTTCGAGCCGCTTGATGAGACGCCAGGCGTTTACCGTGGTGCCAACATCTTTCTGGATATTTCCGCTGAGAGCGCCGCCCAGCAAACCGCCGACAAACGGTGCGAATTTTGAAAATTCGAGGTTCTTCTGGTAATCCGCCAGTGACTTGGGTTTGAAAATCCGGCCCACCGCACCTGACACGGGATCCCCTCCTGCGGCATCACTCGCAGGGGCCGTCTTGAGGGCGGACAATTCCTTGAATTTCTGCTCGGCACGCGCGTGCTCAGCCGCCGAAGCACCGGGAGGCAAGGTGGCAAATACCCGGTTGGGGTCTTGAATCATTTCCACTTTCTGCTGCCAGACGTTGATAAGAATGCCGGGCAGATTCTGGATGACCGAGGTGAGGCTTGAAAGCACGGTCTTTTTGCCTTCCTTGAAAATCAATGCGCGCTCATTGGCAAGCGCTCTAAAGTTTGTCGAGAGCACACCGCCTACGCCAACCTTCATGTCGTTGTTGGCTGCAAGTATCACGGCCGCTTCGTCCTTGAGCGCGCTCATACGTTTGTAGCCGTCGCGCATCGCTGTTTTGACGCCGAGCGCCACGTCTGCCGCCGGCAGGCCGTAACGCCAGATCATTTCCGCAGCATTACCGATTTTCGCGGCGCGATGATCGGTGGCTTTAAACGCTGTAGCTACTGCCGTCGTTTTATCGCGAATCCACGCAGCGCCATAGCGGGTTAACCAGGTCTGCGCCTGAGCAATGCCGCCCTTTGCCCATTTGGCCGCTTCCTGCCCGACATAGATTTCCTTGCCGAGAATGGTGACGGTGCCACGATATTCATTCGTGCCTACATTAACTTTCTTGCCCAGCGCACTGCCAAGATCCGTTGAGGAAGCAACATCGTCATCGTCTTCGTGGTCCATGGTCTTGCTTTGGTTCAAGGTTCACAATTCTTCACCTTTCACCCTATCATTCAATTGTTACAATATTATGAACTTTTACCCCTTTTTTGGCTTCTGGACGGTGATTAACAATAAATTCATGTCCGCAGTTTCATATTCAAAAACAATGGCTTTACAAAAAGCCGGAACCGTCTTACCTTAGAGACCTATATAAATACCAATAAAGTACAGTATGTTATGGCTGAATCCATTCACCCGCGCGTCTTAGCCGTCATTGTCGGCCTGATGGTGGCCGTTATGCTGCTTCTCGCCGTGCTATTCGGCCAATTGTCGGTATGGAGCGCAGGCGCAGGCGAGGTCTCCCATGACCCGATGCACAGCATACATATTAGTTCGGCAAGCTACGGACTAAACTGTACCCCCAGCAATCCGCCCAATTCCACAGACGCGCTGAGCAGTCAGACGCAGCCGGTCACTGCGCAAGAGAATAATGCGCTTACACAGGTTACGGCACTCTGTGACACAAGATATACCTGCCAATTCAATGTCACTGCCGCAGGCGTGGGTTTCGATCCGGCACCTGAGTGCGACAAGGATATCTCGGTAAATTACCGCTGCTTTTCTTATGATGTAATACACAACATTTCCGCGCATGCGGGTGAAACACTTCAAATCGATTGCTCCGCCAACACACCAGCGCAGCCATGATACATGCTATTTTGTCGACTGAACTGTTCTGGACAGCCTTTGTCTGGTTGTTTGCACTGATTCTTCTGGGAATCATTATGTTCGGCATGTGGCGTGAACACGATCACTTCCGCCGGTTGCTGGGGGATGCGCATCAGGATAAACATCATCTGCTTGCCATATTGTACCGCCGGCAGCTTCAGCTGTGGATGGCGGTGGCGTTACTCGTCACCGTGCTGGGGGCCAATGATTTGCGCCATGCGTACTTGCAGATTCCGCCGGAAATATTTTCAACCACCGCCAGCATACCTGTCTCTTTGCCGGTGGTGCCTAAAGAATCGCGTAAACAAGCTGCGATTGCCGGAATTTCTTCGCCGCTACCCTTTTCCGACATTCCTGAATTTAATGAGATTGACAGCAAGGAACAAGTCTATATCGATTTGCTCAAACAACGCTATGAAGCATGGCTGGTGACATATTACTACCTGCAGAAATGCGGCAAGACGAGTGCCGGAGATTTTGAGTTGATCCGCAGCGGATTAGCCAAAGAACTGACACGAGTCCATGCGGACGATACCATCAAAGACAATATACTCACCGCGGCGAGCGGTTCGTATAAAGAGATGTATTACGACATTCCTTGCGACAAGGTATATCTCGCAGCGTCCAAATCCAGTTACGATGTAAATATGCAACAGTTGCGTACGCTCCTTGCAGGCAAGGACGGGCCAAAAGCGCCGCAAAGCGCCGGATCAAAGGCAGATTCGAAGCGCTAACCCTCTGGGACGATTTACCAAAAATTAGGGATATAGGACTAGCATAAAGGAGCCTAAGAAAGAAGGTTCAGGGTATGCTGCGTGCGTTGCCTTACATATTGTTGAGCATCATTGTTTATCTGGTACTTTTCTATTTGCAGAATTACCAGCCTGAACTCTTGAAGAATATTATCGTCACGGTCGATGTGCTCGATATCTCGCCTACCGCAAAAATCGAACACCAACGTTTGTCAGCCATCAATCAACTTACGATCCCTTATGAACAAAAGCAGGTGCTCATCAACGGCACTGTGTTCATAGGCTGCAGCGGCGACATGGTGAAGCTTGCCCTCGGCGAACCCCAGAAAACCATCCCCGATCCACCTTCGGGGCGTGTGTATTTTATCTACTACCTCATCGGTGACAAACGTCCGACCGTTCTCGTGCTGGGTAAAGACGGGCTGCTGGAGAATGCCTACAAAGGATCCGCTCTCGATATGCACAACTAGGTTTTCAACGCCCGTTGCTATGCGGGGCATATGCCATCATAAGCCCAGTGGCGGCCAGTCCTGGCAAGGTCACATAGGTAAAGGGCAGCGCGATATCATCGGCGGATTTCTTGCTCATGCCTAATACCTTATTGAGCATTTTCGACAATCCGTGATGGATGTTTTCCGAAGGCACTGCGAATAAAGTAGGCATCAGGGCAATGCCGCCCAGCTGCAATGTTGATTCCCAGAAAGCCGTCTTCGTCGGATGTACATTGAGTTTGAAAACACGGTTACATAGTGCTTGCATCGCCGCCGTGATGACAAAATCACTGCCCAGCGCCAGTCCGGTGCGCGTAATACTATCAGCAATGTTGTATGCCCGCTGCTGCCTGCTTTCCGGCGGTCGGGGTTGCACTTTTTCACCACGCGCGAGTTGCAGTTTCTCCTGCCGGTCATCATAGCGTTCATGCGCTTCATCGAGACCTTTAGATAAACGGCCAAAAAATTCCAGATGCGGTTCGATCACGTTGCGGGCAAGGAAATTCTTAAGGCCCTTCATCTGCGATGGTAAAAGTTTCTCGGCCGTATAGACGACGC
Organism: Alphaproteobacteria bacterium; assembly: GCA_013289445.1. The sequence continues at coordinate 575 of JABCZZ010000024.1, read as the reverse complement.
CCGGCGCCACCGCCATACCCGTCAGCCCCGCGGCAAACACTGATGCAGCGTCTTTTTTCCTGTTACTTACGACATTCGCCATGGGTTTCTTCAAAAGCGTGTAAAGCTATTTATACCTCCGCCTATTCTAGCGGATTGGCATATAGCTGTATGTGAAGATTATATTACGGAACCCGTTAAGAAGGCGTAAAAATAGGGCTGTTGCAGCGCTCTATTCTTCCGGCGGGGTCAGGTTCGTGGTGATTTCATGCGCCTTGCTGGCATCGGGAATATCCACCATCATCTGGTGGTTAAAACCATATTCCGTTTCCATCTTCTTGCGTATTTCTGCAGAAGGTTCTCCTTCGCCCGCTTCGACGATGACGCCAAAATCTTCAGGATAGAACATACCGCTTTTCTGGGCTTCCATGAAGGATTCCAGCTTGTCGGCGCGGACGGCCACATAGGCAAAGATGGGCTTTCCGTCAGGGTTTTCACCGCGCACCAGCAGGATGCATACGGTCTTCTCAGCGATAACTTGCTCGGAAGGTGAGAGCTTGCTCAATGGGATACTCCCCGTTTATTTTCGTTAACAA
>JABCZZ010000023.1:20197-21158 GCA_013289445.1 Alphaproteobacteria bacterium | reverse complement strand
CTACGCTGCTGGCCTTTACGCTCTTCTTCGCTGTGCATCAGATGCGTGATGCTGGCAATGGCCCCTCCGGCAAGGGCCGGGGGCAGGGCGGTAGTAAAAATGAATCCAGGTGCCGAGCTGCGCACCAGATCAATAATTTTGGACGAAGCGGCGATGTACCCGCCCATCAATCCGTAGGCCTTGGCAAGCGTGCCTTGAATAATATCGACACGGCTCATAAGCCCCTCACGTTCGGCGATGCCGGCACCGCGAGGGCCGTACATGCCGACGGCATGCACTTCATCAAGATAGGTAAGTGCGCCGTAACGTTCTGCCAGATCGCATATATCGGCAATGCGGCCGATATCCCCATCCATCGAATAAATCGATTCAAACGCAATGATCTTGGGACGATCCTTGTCTACCTGGCCCAGCAGGAATTCAAGATGATCGATATCGTTATGACGGAAGACATGCTTTTCTGCACGCGAGGCCCGGATGCCATGAATCATCGAGGCATGGTTGCGGGCGTCGGAGAAGACAATGGCCCCCGGCAACGAAGACGCCAGCGTGCTGAGCGCCGCTTCATTGGCAGTATAGCCAGAGGTAAAAACCAACGCCGACTGTTTGTGGTGCAGGCTTGCAAGCAATGCTTCAAGCTCGACAATAAGATGATGGGTTCCGGAGATATTGCGGGTACCGCCTGCACCGGCGCCGTAGGTTTGCACCGCTTCTACCATGGCGTCAATTACTTTGGGATGCTGGCCCATGCCCAGATAGTCATTGGAGCACCAGACGGTCACCGGCTTGCCGCTCAGTCGATGATTCATCACCGGAAATTCACCCGCGCGGCGTTCCAGATCATGAAACACGCGGTAGCGTCCTTCCGCTTTGATGCGGGTGAGCGACTGTTCAAAAAATCCGTTATAATTAAATGTCATCGAACATTTCTTGGAAAATTCTTGCCGGGATTATAGCAGCC
>JABCZZ010000023.1:0-20187 GCA_013289445.1 Alphaproteobacteria bacterium | reverse complement strand
TCTCCTATACAGGGAATTGCACAATATATCCACCACCGTTCGCAACGCTGCTGCCGGCGCAAAGAAATTGCAATAACTTTATATTTTATAAATAGTTACACAATAACTGATTTGCCGCCGACAGCGTAAGCGATGGTTTTAAGCGGCATAAAAAGGCGGTGCACAATAGTAAGTGCGATGCCAAAAAGCAGGAGCGCATTGGCTTGATGCAATGAGGCCAGCGGCACAGGCACGACAAAGAGCAATGTCAGTACGCCCAGCAAAAACTGTATTACGAAAATAGAAAAGAGAATGGGCAGAAGATGGGCAATATGCGGATTATTGCGCCCTGTCAGCCAGAACAGCGGAATTGCTACCGTAAGGCAATACGCCATCATGCGGTGGATAAACTGGATAGTAGTGACATCCTCAAACAGGTTTTTATACCAGCTGTCCTGTGTCCAAAGGCCCTCCGGAATCCATTGGCCGTCCATCAGCGGAAAAGTATTATAAATAAGACCGGCATGCAGCCCGGCAACAAATGCGCCTCGGATGCGCTGCTTAATGATTTTTCGATTTATGTGCAGCCGATTAATTACCCGACTGTGCCGCGCGGTAGCGAACGCCTGCGCTTAACACCCAGCCCGTTGCATACGGATGCGATGATTGACGGGCTGGCCGCTGCGCTAACGCAGGTCTTCGACCGGCTTTCCATCCGCAAGGCCGCCTAAGACAGCGCTTTCTTCTTAAGCCGGATTTCTTGCGCAAGCTTTTCAAGATATCCCAGTCGAATCGTGAGCTCTGCTGCGCGTGGAAGGTCCGGGCCCACAAAAGCCTTGCTCAAGGAGTGCTGGGTTTTTGAAATATCTTGTTCTGTGCGCTGAGTAAGTATGTCAAATGCCAGCTTTGTCGAGGTTTCGCTGAGGACTTCCCGCAGCTCCATGATTTCCACAAGCAGCGCTTGCGATGGTTTCACTGAATCCTGCTCACCCCCCACATGGATATTCTTTAAGCCGAGCAGATGCTGTGCGCGCTGCAACGGCGACTTGAGCGCTTCGTATGCCTGATTGGCAGTCATCGATGCTTGCAGCGCCCTTTGGCGCTCAGCAGGAAGTTTGCCAAGCATACGGTCAGGATGAAACTGGCGCTGCAATTCAAAATAGCGTTTCTCAAGTGCCGCCAGATCCAGATCAAACGATGGGGATAAATTAAAGACGGAGTAAAAATCCTGCGTCATACATGGAACGATTCACCGCAGCCGCATCTGCCCTTTTCATTGGGATTGCGGAAGGTGAAGCCGCTCTTGAGCTTCTCTTCGATATAATCCATCTCAGTGCCCACCAGGAACATGACGGCCTTGGGATCGATAAAGAGCTTGAATGCGCCGGCATCGATGACTTCGTCGAATTTGCCGGCTTCGTCAGCATATTCCACGGTATAGGAAAGGCCCGAGCATCCCTTGGTGCGAATACCCACGCGCACGCCGGCAGCAGGTTTGCCGCGCGCGGCAAGCAGGCCCATGATGCGGGTGGAGGCGGCAGCGGTGATATTGATCAGGTTGGCCATGGCAATACCCTAACTTGCCTGTTTGATATCCTGCGCGTGCTTGGCTTTGTAATCAGCGATAGCGGCCTTGATGGCATCTTCCGCCAGCACGGAGCAGTGGATTTTCACGGGCGGCAATGCCAGATGTTCGGCAATTTCGGTGTTCTTGAGTTTCATCGCCTCGTCAATCGACTTACCCTTCACCCATTCGGTCACAAGCGAGCTCGATGCAATGGCCGAGCCGCAACCGAAAGTTTTGAATTTTGCATCCTCGATGACGCCCGAAGCGTTTACCTTGATCTGCAGCTTCATCACGTCGCCGCAGGCGGGAGCGCCCACCAGACCGGTGCCTACGGAATCGTCATTTTTATCCAGCGCGCCTACATTGCGCGGGTTTTCATAATGATCGAGAACTTTTTCGCTGTATGCCATGTCTTAAACTCCTAGTGTCCGGCCCATTCTATCTTGCTTAAATCCACGCCTTCCTGCACCATTTCCCAAAGCGGGCTCATTTCGCGCAGGCGCTTGATACTGCCGGTAACAAGCTGAATCGTGAAGTCGATTTCCTCTTCGGTGGTAAAACGCCCAATGCCAAAGCGGATGGAAGTGTGTGCGAGCTCTTCATTGACGCCTAGCGCGCGCAGCACGTAGGACGGCTCAAGCGACGCCGAGGTGCAGGCCGAACCCGAAGATACGGCGAGGTCTTTAATCGCCATGATCATCGATTCACCTTCGATATAGGCAAAACTCAGATTGATGTTACCGGGGTAACGTTTTTCGCGGTCGCCGTTGAGATACACATCCGGCACTTCTTCCATTACCGCCTTGAGGAATTTATTGCTCAGACGACGGATATGCTCGAGGTCCTTGCCCATCTCGCTGCGGGCAATCGCAGCAGCCTCACCAAACCCGACGCACAGCGGCGTAGAGAGTGTGCCCGAACGCATACCACGTTCCTGACCGCCACCATTGATAAGCGGCTCCAGGCGCACACGCGGGCGTCGGCGGACATACAGCGCGCCGATACCCTTGGGGCCATAAATTTTGTGAGCAGAAATGCTCATGAGGTCGATATTCATCGCTTCGACATCGAGCGGGATCTTGCCAAATGCCTGTGCGGCGTCGGTATGGAAAAATACGCCCTTGTCGCGGCAGATGCGGCCGATTTCTTCGAGCGGCTGGATAACGCCGATCTCATTATTCACCGCCATAACGGAAACAACGAGCGTGCTGTCCTTGATGGCGGCGCGCAAGACATCAAGATCAAGAATGCCGTTTTTCTGCACCGGCAGATAGGTAAGCTCAAAGCCTTCCTGTTCAAGGTGGCGGCAGGAATCGAGCACACATTTATGCTCAGTGACCACGGTAATAATGTGCTTTTTCTTATCCTTGTAGAAATGGGCAAGACCCTTGAGCGCAAGGTTGTTCGACTCGGTAGCGCCGGAGGTAAACACGATTTCCTTTTCGCTCGCATGGATGAACGAAGCAATCTGGCCGCGTGAAATCTCCACGGCTTCTTCCGCTTCCCAGCCGTACGCATGGCTGCGTGAATGCGGGTTGCCAAACTTCCCCTGGAAATAAGGCAGCATTTTGTCGAGCACGCGCGGATCCATCGGCGTTGTCGCCTGATAATCAAGGTAAACCGGCAGCTTCAAATTTATATTGTTATTCATAACCTTCACTTCTTGAAGCAGAGTATAGTATAACCTAGTATTTTTATCAACTATTAGTCCTGTGCTTGGTATACAAAAAATGAGGGGTTTTTCAATACTTAACTTAAAGCGCGTGGCGATGGGAAAAGAGCTTATTCCACTGCGCCGACACTGCCTCCACGTCTTGCAGGCTCGTGTTCCAGCCTGCACTGATGCGAATGGCGGTGCTCGCCACGTCATCGCTTATCTGCATTGCACGCAGCACATGGGAAGGTTCAATCCTGCCGGAAGAACATGCGGAACCGGCGCTCACAGCGATTCCTGCGAGATCAAAACTGATAAGCTGCGCTTCGGCGTTAAAGCCCGGCATGCTAATGCAGGTCGTGTTGGGAAGGCGTGCGGCAGACTTGCCGATAACCGCGGCTTTCTCCAATACACTGTCTTCAAACTTATTGAGCCATTTTCGCAATGTTTGCATCTGTGATAAATCTATCAGCTCGCAGGCACGCGCAAACCCGGCAATGGCTGGCACATTTTCGGTGCCTGCGCGTCTGCCCAGTTCCTGTCCGCCGCCGCTAAAGAATGCGGGCAGAGCCACACCATTCTTGATAATCAGCGCGGCAGCGCCCACGGGCCCACCCATTTTATGAGCGGAAATACTCATGAGGTCGCAGCCCAGCAGGGAGAAATCGACAGGGATTTTCCCCAGCGCCTGAATAGCATCGCAGTGAAGCAAGCCACCTTTTGTATGGACAATATCAGCAATGTCGCGAATCGGTTGAATCACACCCGTTTCATTATTGGCAAGCATGACGCTCACCAGAAATTTTTCTTTAGATGGTAAAAACTTTTTAAGCGCTTCACAGTCCAGCACCCCGTCATGTGTTACCGGAATAAATTGCACCGCAGAATTTTTTGCAGGCTTATGGACCGAAGAATGTTCGATAGAAGAAACAATCAGCTTGTGATCGCTTACACTTTTTAGCGCCCAATTATTGGCTTCGGTGCCCGACGCGGTAAATACCACTTCGGCAGGAAAAGCGCTTACCGCAACGGCAACGGCCGCGCGCGCCTCCTCAATAATCATTTTTGCCTGCCTGCCATACGCATGCACGGAGGAAGCGTTTAGCGGAAGGCCTTCAAGCGCATGCATGCGGAAAACAACCTCCGGCCGCACAGGCGCGGTGGCGTTATAGTCGAGGTAATGTTTCATTTACACCTTGGAGAACAGATCGCCAAAATCAAGCTGACCTGGCAGCACTTCCAGCACGGCAGGCTTTTTCGGCCTGCTGGGGACTTCCTGCTTGATCTTGATCACTTTTTCTTTAGGCGCAGTTGCTTGCACAGAGCCAGAAGTTTTCAACAGTGCAACCCAGGATTCGCTGTAGGCCGAAGGACGTTTGTCATCATCTGAGAGAGCGCCGACGGCATAATGACCACGGATAATCGCCTGCATCTGGCGGGCGCGAAGTTCGCCGAGTTTGGCATCCCCCGATTGTTTCTGCCACAGTTCCTTGAGTTTCTGCAGTAGCGTCTCATCGGTATCGCGGATGATTTTAGCATAGGCTTCGTGCGTACAGGCATGGCCGATAAACGCTGCCCACACCGCCATACGCTTGTTAGTGCAGATCTTGTCGCTGGTAAGTGTCTTTAAAATGCTCTCAATAAGCGCATAGGCCTCGCTCGTTTCCTTTTGCTTGGCGGCGAGCGCTTCTTGCCAGGCTTGGGTATATTCCTGGGCGATGAAGCCGAGCGTCTCAAGCATCATCTTTTCCTTCGAGGTGAAGTAGAAATTAACGATGCCGCGCGACATGTCTGCGCCTTTGGAGACATGCGCGATAGTAGTATCGGTAAGTCCGCGCCGCGCAATCGAAGCCATATTGGCTTCCATGAGTTGCTGCTTGCGCTTATCTTTTACATTAACCCTGGGCATCTGAGCTCTCCTCTTTTACAAAGACTTTTTGCTCGCTTGCGACCCCACTTTCTCTAAGATTAGCTTGCTTCGACTTTTTGTGCAACCGTATATTTTATTTTGCTTTTTGGCTCTTTACTGGCTTGCGGTACAACTTATCCACATCCGTCTTGGTGAAGACTTCTTTTTTATTGCAGAACTGGCAGTCGATGGTGAGTTTGCCATCACTGAGCATTGTGGATAATTCTTTCTTGGGAATCGATTTCAGCACTGATTTGACGCGCTCGCGCGAGCAGCGGCAGCCGCTTTTTAAGGGCTGAAGTTTATAGACCCATACGCCATCTTGGTTAAAAAGGCGATACAGCAGGTTCTGCGGGGTGACATGGTGGCTGAGCATCTCTTCATCTTTCAGCGTACGCATAAAAAGCTGGGTGCGGTTCCAGAGCTCGTCTTGTTCCTCGGAGCTCATCTCCATTTCGTGGCCTCCCTCGCTTGGCATACGCTCAATAATAATGCCACCTGCCCGCCAGGCTTTATGGTATTTATCCGGTGCGCGCACCGCGACATGCACTGCAATTTCCGCTTGCTGAGATTGGAAAAAATACCCCTTAAAGGCCTCACTCAGCGTATTACCGCTTAGCTCAACTATGCCCTGATAGCGCTGGTTGCTTTCGCCCCCTTGATCAAGCGTCACCGCCAGATAGCTCTTGCCAAGTATCTTTGATAAGTCCGCCGCCTTGCTGCCAAGTTTCTTGAGCGCTGCTTTATCCACTTCGGCATAACCGCGAATAGTGCCGCCTGCCATCACGTCCACCACTATAAAACGCACCGCACCGTCTCCCTTCGCCTGAACGGTAAGAATGCCGCCATCGGAAAGTGTCGCGGAAAGCAGCGAAGCAAGCACAATCTGTTCTGCCAAATGCAGGGAGACTGCCTCAGGATAGTTATGCGCGCTGAGAATATCATTTACCGATTTCTCAAGCCGCACCAGTCGTCCGCGTATGGCTGAACGATCAATCAGGAATGGCTGAATGAAATCGCTGTAGCTCTTCTCAGGTGCAGTTTTTGAGGGTTTGCGGGGCATGGCGCAGCCTTATAAAGAACTCGCAGATAGTTGTCACTTCGTAAGTGCAGACGTTATTCTATTTCAGCATTGCTGCTGTTTTTAAGGCTCCGGCGGCGGCGTTCCGCCTCACGGTACCCCGGCAGACGGTATATCTTTCCCCTGCTGTGCGTATCGGCTAAGTCGGCCATTTCTCTCAGCGTTTTGCAATCAAACAACGGTGGCAGCAGCTTAAGCTTTTCAAAGCCCAGCTGGGTTAAGTCGCCCCTTTCAAAATTAGACAGGGAGGAAATATGTACGTCAATTTCTTCGGCTATTTCCCCCTGGCTTAAATTATATTGCGGTCTCAGGTATTTAAGCGCACGTGAAATTACTTCCTTGTCGCAATAAATACCCTCCCACGGCAGCGCATTGGCCTTATCTATCATCTCCGCAAGCGACTTGCAGGCAAACACGCCAGGCAATTTGTCTATTTTATCTTTGCCCAGCGAACGTTTTCCGTCCTCAAAGGCGCGCACCTGCTCTCTGTTAGAGCCTATTCGCCGTGCTACATAGGCCTGGGTTAAACCTTTATCTTCGCGCAGGTAACGTAGCGCCAGACCAATAGCCTCATAATCATAGATCTCGGGAAACGGTAGTTTCTCCGCCTTTTTAATCATGGCACTGATAGATGCGCATTTGAAAATAAGGGGTAGTTCTTTAATTTTATCGAGCCCAATTGCGTGTTCGTTGCCGTTTTCGAACTCCCAAAGCCCTTCTTTACGGATATGCAGCCTGCCTGCGACCTTTGCCATAGGCATTCCAGCATCCTCACGCAGATAGCGCAGTGCAATGGCAACACCCAACCTGTCAATATCATCGGATGGGGCTTTGGGCTTGGACATGGCAGCAGTGATTCGCTATTATTGAATAGATATATAATAGCTCTAAATAATTAATAAATCCTTATGATTCGCCAGTTTGAGCTGCTAGAACGCGTGAAAGCCTATGATCCCGATGCCGATGAGGATCTGCTCAATCGCGCCTATGTTTTTGCGATGAAGGCACATGGCAGCCAAAAGCGCGCCTCGGGTGACCCCTATTTTTCTCATCCCGTGGAAGTGGCGGCGCTGCTTACCGAATTTCGCCTTGATACGGCCTCAATTGCCACTGCCTTGCTTCATGATACGGTCGAAGATACCGATGCAACCCTAGAAGATATCGAGAAATTATTTGGAAAAGAAATCCGCGCGCTGGTAGACGGCGTCACAAAATTATCCCGCCTTGAAACCAAGTCGGAAAACGCTAAGCAGGCAGAGAATTTCCGCAAGCTGCTGGTGGCAATGTCAGAGGACTTGCGCGTACTCATGGTCAAGCTCGCTGATCGTCTGCACAATATGCGTACGCTGCAATACATCAAATCGCCGGAAAAGCGCCAACGCATCGCACGCGAGACGCTCGATATTTATGCCACGCTCGCTGAACGCATCGGCATGCGCAAAATTAAGGAAGAATTGCAAGACCTGTCCTTCACCGAACTATACCCGGAAGCGCGTGAATCGATCATGAAGCGTCTGAATTTTCTGCGCGAGCAGGACAAAGCCGTGGTGGAAAAGAACGAAGCCCATATCAAGAAGACGCTTGAAGAATCCGGCCTCAAGCAATTTACCGTCGTCGGCCGTGAAAAGCGCCCCTACTCCATCTGGAAAAAGATGGAAACCAAGAACATCAATTTTGAACAGCTCAGCGACATTATCGCGTTTCGCATTATTGTTCCAAGCGTGCCCGAGTGTTACCAGGTGTTAGGCGCGTTGCATGCTGCCTATCACACGATTCCCGGACATTTCAAGGACTACATCAGCACGCCCAAGAACAACGGCTACAAATCCCTGCATACGGCTGTCATCGGGCCGGGGCAGCAACGCATTGAAATCCAGATTCGCACGCAGCAGATGCAGGAAATCGCCGAATTTGGTGTAGCAGCGCACTGGGCATATAAACAGAATCGCGATTATAGCAAAGACGGCAAGCAATATCGCTGGATACGCGAACTGCTGGAGATTCTGGAAAAGTCTTCCAATCCGGAAGAATTTCTTGAGCATACCAAACTCGAAATGTATCACGATCAGGTATTCTGCTTTACGCCCAAGGGCGACATTATCGCCCTGCCGCGCGGCGCAACACCCGTAGACTTCGCCTATGCCGTGCATTCCGGCGTCGGCGATACCTGCGTAGGCGCCAAGATCAACGGTCGCATCATCCCTCTGCGCACCCAGCTTAAAAACGGCGATCAGGTGGATATCATCACCTCCAAGGCGCAAACGCCCTCACCTACTTGGGAACGCTTTGTCGTCACGGGCAAGGCACGCTCCGAAATCCGCAAATTTATCCGCACGCAGCAACGCACGGAGTATATCAATCTTGGCAAAGCCATTCTCTCCAAGACATTCAAACAGGAAAATGTCGAACTGACCGACAAGATGCTTGAAGGTGTCGTGGCGGGATTCAATAAAAAGACACTCGATGATCTTTTTGCCGAAGTCGGTGAGGGGCTAATCAACCGTGTGCAGGTGTTCGAGGCAGTGTTTCCCGATCGCAAGCTCAGCTCCGTACCTTCTAAAAAAGGCACGCTGCTTTCGCGTCTGCGCAAGAAACCGAATGCGCCGGGTGCGGCCATTCCTATCAAAGGCCTTATTCCCGGCATGGCGTTGCATTTTGCCGGCTGCTGCCACCCGATTCCCGGCGACAAAATCGTAGGCATCGTCACTACCGGCAAGGGCATCACCATTCACACCACGTCTTGTGAAACGCTGGAAAATTTCTCCGATACGCCTGAGCGCTGGATCGATGTCGCGTGGGATTCAGGCACAGGCGTTGCCCATGTTGCGCGCATTAAAGCCACCGTGTCGCACGAAACCGGCGGCCTTGCGACCGTAACCAGCGTAATCGCCAAGGATCTGGGTAACATCACCAACCTGAAGATTTTAAACCGCTCTACCGATTTCTTTGAGATACTTATCGATATGGAAGTGAAGGATATCCGTCACCTCAATACCATCATTGCTTCCCTGCGCTCGAAAGAAGTCATTCAGTCGGTCGAGCGGCATTACGGCTGATTACCGGGATAGCGCACGACGCTCTTTGAGCGTTTGCAGGGCTTTGTGATCTTCTTCGTCGAGCACAATTTTCTCCAGTACCAGTTTCATGGAGTCGACGGCTCTTGGTGTGCGCAGTATCAAATCCGCAGCTGTTCCCGCATTTTGCATCTGTTCGCCTACCGGATTTAACAGATAGTCCAGGCTGCGCATCTTAAAACGGTGAGTACTCCAGCTGAGATACCAGAACCAGTCCGTATAATATAGCCAGCTTCGTTCATTAAACGCGCGGATGTGGGTGGGGTCTTGCCATGCGCCATAAGAAAGATCGTATGGCACTATAATATTAAATACACCGCCTACCTTAAGCAGGGTAAGGCAGTTAGTCATGGTGGCAATCAAATCCGGCACATGCTCGAGCACATCCTTGCACAGGATTTCGTTAAAACTATCCGGGGCAAGGGTTACTTTGCCGAAACGACGCGTGATGAATTCATTGGCACCATTTTCAAAAAAGGGGCTGCTCACATTGAGCACGATGTCGGGTCCCCAATGGCTATCAATATCGATATTAAGATAGTCCGGCTGCAGATCTTTACCGCTGCCGAGATTAATTTTTTGCGGAATGTCCATACGCAGTTCAATGGGTTGCAAGGTGGTGATCTGGGCGGGAATCGAACCCGCGACAACCTGATTAAAAGTCAGGTGCTCTACCGACTGAGCTACCAGATCATACCATGACGAAGAGTCCACGCAAAATAAGTGTGCGCGCCTAATTGTCAATCATTATCCGTTCTTTGCGATGCCTTGCAGCCCTTGACGCGGGCGCGCTTTGCGCCTAAGTCCCTCTTATGTTCAATACGCTATCAGGAAAACTCACGGGGATAGTAAGCAAGCTGCGCGGGCGCGGCGTGCTTTCCGAAGCCGACATCGACGCCGCCATGCGCGAAGTGCGCGTCGCGCTGCTGGAAGCCGATGTCGCACTCAGCGTCGTCAAAGATTTCACCCAAAGCCTCAAACAGAAGGCGCTCGGCGCCGAGATTGTCCAAAGCATCTCGCCCGCGCAGATGGTTATCAAGCTGGTGCATGATCATCTGGTGGAGCTGCTGGGTGGTGCCTATAGCGAATTAAATCTGGCGACCACTCCGCCCGCAGTGATTCTCATGGCCGGCCTGCAAGGCTCGGGCAAAACTACGAGCACCGGCAAGCTCGCGCTGCGCCTAAAGAATAAGCAGAATAAAAAAGTACTGCTCGCATCGCTCGACGTCTACCGCCCCGCCGCACAACATCAGCTGCAAGTAGTGGCTGGCCAGGCCGGCGTTGGCTCACTCCCAGTCATTGAAGGGCAGAAGCCGCTGGCCATTACCAAACGCGCACTCGAAATGGGCAGGCTTGAAGGCTATGACGTGGTGCTGCTCGACACCGCAGGCCGCCTGCATATCGACGATGAGCTGATGCAGGAGTTGCGTGAGGTCAAGGATGCGGCAAAGCCAATTGAAACGCTTCTCGTGGCCGATGCACTCACTGGGCAAGACGCCGTAAATATAGCACGCGAGTTCAACGAAAAAATCGGCGTCACGGGCATTATTCTGACAAGGCTCGATGGCGACGGACGCGGCGGCGCAGCACTTAGCATGCGCAGCATCACCGGCCAACCGATCAAATTCGCGGGTATGGGGGAAAAGCTCGCCGACTTTGAAGAATTTTACCCTGAGCGCATCGCCAGCCGCATTCTTGATATGGGCGACGTCGTCTCGCTTGTTGAAAAAGCTGCGGAGAATTTTGATCAGGCCGAGGCCGAGAAGATGGCGGCAAAACTGCAGGGAGGCAGTTTTGATCTGGATGACATGCTCTCCCAATTACGCAGCATGAAAAAGATGGGCGGCATCGGCAGCCTCATGGGCATGCTGCCAGGCATCGGCAAGATCAAGGAGCAGATGGCGGGGGCCAATATCGATGAGAAAGTCATCGACCGTCAGGAAGCCATTATTCTTTCCATGACGCAGAAGGAGCGCAAAAATCCCAAACTGCTCAACGGTTCGCGCAAGCAGCGCATCGCGGCGGGGGCCGGGGCCACGGTCCAGGAAATCAATAAACTTTTTAAGGCCTGGCAGCAGATGGAAACCATGATGAAGCAGATGAAAAAACTGGGAAAAAAGGGCATGCTGCGCGGCGGGCTTAAGAACTTCCTGCCAATATAAGATTTTACTTCAAATATCGCCTGCTTAGTGCTATAAGCCCCCCTCTCATTTGATTATTTTATAAGGATGGCTCATGGCGACGACATTGCGTTTTTCCCGCGGCGGATCGAAAAAGAACCCCTATTTCAGGCTGGTGGCGACGGATTCGCGCAGCCCGCGTGATAGCAAGTTCATCGAAAAGCTGGGCACTTACAGCCCGCTGTACGCCAAAGGCGATGAACGCCGTTTTACTTTTGATGCGGAGCGCGTCAAGCATTGGCTCTCTGTAGGTGCAACGCCTTCCGAAACAGTGGCCCGCTTCCTGCGCGCCGCCAATGCTTATAGTATCAAGCCAACCTTCGTTGCCAAAGCCAAGGGTACCGGCAAAAAATCCAAGGGTGGCGCAGACGCCGCCGCCGCTGAAGCAGCACCCGCCGCTCCCGCTGCCGCAGCACCTGAAGCGCCCGCCGCTTAAGCTTGAATTCTGAGCGTTTGATAGCGCTTGGCGTCATCGCCAGCGCGCATGGCATTCGTGGACAGGTTAAGATCCGCAGCTTTACCGCCGATCCAAGGGATATTACCGCTTACGGCCCGCTTAAAGACCATACCGGCCGGGTGTACAAGCTCACGATCGCGGGGCAAAACAAAGACATGTTATTCGCAAGCATCGAAGGGATCACCGATCGTGATGCTGCGGAGGCACTTCGCAATATTGAATTATTTGTGCCGCGAGACGCATTCCCTGAACCCCAGGAGCATGAGTATTATCATGAAGATCTCGTAGGGCTTGAGATCCTCACTCCCGATGGCAAGCTGTTTGGCACCATTTTGGCGGTGCATAATTTCGGTGCGGGCGACCTGCTTTCCGTCAAGCTGGTCTCGGGCAAAGAGGAATTTTATCCGTTCACACGCAGCATCTTCCCGGAAATCAATATCGCAAAAAAGATTGCTATTATTGAGCCGCCGGCGATCATTAGTGATGACTAAATCCTTATTATCGGCGCTGGTGCTGACACTTTTTCCCGAAATGTTTCCGGGCCCGCTCACCCATTCGCTTGCGGGCAAAGCCTTACAGAATGGCATGTGGGAACTGGAAACGCTCCAAATCCGTGACTTCGCAAAGGACAAGCATAAGACGGTGGACGACACGCCCTACGGCGGTGGTGCGGGAATGGTCATGCGTGCGGACGTTATCGATGGCGCAATTGTCGCCGCAAAAGAAAAAAGGCCGGAGGCGCAGTTGGTGTATTTCACCCCGCGCGGTAAAGTCTTCAGCCAGAAAATAGCCCATGACTTATGCGCCAAAAAAGACCTCATCCTGCTCTGCGGGCGCTATGAGGGAGTGGATGAACGTGTGCTTGAAGCCCACCAGCCGCTTGAGCTAAGTGTCGGCGATTACGTGCTTTCCGGCGGGGAAATCGCCGCTTTTGTGCTGCTGGATGCCTGCGTTCGCCTGCTTCCGGGTGTCATGGGAACGGGTGATTCTTTAAGCGAAGAAAGTTTCAGCTTAGCTACTGATTTTGCTGGACTGCTTGAATATCCTCACTATACTAGGCCGCCCATTTGGAATGGACGGAGCGTGCCGGACGTGTTATTGTCCGGCAATCACCAGGACATAAGGGATTGGCGGCTTAGCGAGGCGATGGCGACGACCAGAGCGCGCAGGCCGGATCTAGTAAAGACCGACAAGAAGTAGGAAGTAATAAGATGAATACGCTGCAGAAACTTGAAAAAGAATATACCCAGAAGCTCACGGCGGGCAAGACCGTGGGCGAATTTGCGCCGGGTGACACTGTGCGCGTCAACGTAAAGATTGTCGAAGGCGACAACGAACGTATTCAGGCCTTTGAAGGCACCTGCATAGCGCGCAAAAATGCCGGCCTCAACTCTTCTTTCACTGTCCGCAAGATCAGCCATGGCGAAGGCGTTGAGCGTATCTTCCCGCTGTATTCCCCGCGCGTCGAGAGCGTGGAAATGATCCGCCGCGGTGACGTTCGCCGTGCGAAGCTGTACTATCTGCGTGGCCTGACCGGTAAAGCCGCCCGAATTCGCGAACGCCGCGAGGGCGATGTGGTCGAGACCGCTACCACTACCGAAGAATAAATCTTACTTGTTCGATGAAGGATCGTGCCGCTGGCCTCGCCTCATCGAGCCACAGCAACATCCATCATTGAGTTAAGTCATGACCGCCAAAACCCTCTACGATAAAATCTTCGAATCGCATCTCGTTAACGAAGCGCAGGACGGCACTTGCCTGCTCTATGTTGATCGTCATTTGATCCATGAAGTCACCAGCCCGCAGGCGTTTGAAGGCCTGCGTGTCGCTGGCCGCAAGGTGCGCCGCCCGGATGCCACGCTCGCGGTGGCTGATCATAACGTTCCCACCACGCCTGACCGCGCCAAGGGCATCAAGGATGAAACCTCGCGCATCCAGGTGCAGACGCTCGAAGACAACTGCAAAGAATTCGGCATCACTTATTTCAAGATGGATGACAAGCGTCAGGGCATCGTGCATATCGTCGGCCCTGAAGAAGGCTTTACCCAGCCCGGCAACACTATCGTCTGTGGCGACTCACATACCTCGACACACGGCGCGTTCGGCGCACTGGCGTTTGGCATCGGCACCAGCGAAGTCGAGCATGTGCTTGCCACTCAGACGCTCATCCAGAAACGCGCCAAAAACATGCTCGTGCGCGTCGAAGGTGAAATGCCCGCTGGCGTCACTGCCAAGGATCTCGTCCTTGCCATCATCGGCAGGATAGGCACCGCCGGCGGCACGGGCTATGTCATCGAATACGCTGGAGATGCTATCAAACGCCTTTCGATGGAAGGCCGCATGACGGTCTGCAATATGTCCATCGAAGCAGGTGCGCGAGCGGGTCTCATCGCGCCGGATGAAACGACGTTCAATTATATCAAGGGGCGCCCGATGGCGCCGAAAGCCGCCGACTGGAATAAAGCCGTGGCCTACTGGAAAACTTTTATTTCAGATAAGGGTGCAAAATACGATACCGAAATCGTGCTGCACACCAAGGACATTGCGCCGCAGGTCACCTGGGGCACAAGCCCGCAGGACGTGCTGCCCATCACGGCCAACGTGCCCGATCCCAAAGCTGAAAAAAACGAGAGCCACCGCAAAATGATGCAGCGCGCGCTGGACTATATGGGCCTGACCGCTGGTACCAAGCTCACTGACGTGCCCATCGACAAAGTATTTATCGGCTCCTGCACCAATGGGCGCATTGAAGACTTCCGCGAAGTCGCCAAGATCGTCAAAGGAAAACACGTGGCCAAGAATGTAAAGCTCGCCATGGTTGTTCCCGGCTCTGGTCTTGTCAAAGAACAGGCTGAAAAAGAAGGTCTGCACACAATCTTTCTTGATGCCGGATTTGAATGGCGGGAACCGGGCTGCTCGATGTGCCTTGCGATGAATGCCGATCGCCTTGAGCCGGGCGAACGCTGCGCTTCTACTTCCAACCGTAATTTCGAAGGCCGCCAGGGCCGCGGCGGTCGTACGCATCTCATGAGCCCTGTAATGGCCGCTGCCGCCGCGATCAAGGGCAAACTCGCCGATGTCAGGGAGATAAAATAATGCAAAAATTTACCACACTTTCCGCCATCGCCGCGCCGCTGCCGATTGAGAATGTCGATACTGATATGATCATTCCCAAGCAGTTTCTTAAAACCATCAAACGTACGGGGCTTAAAGAAGGCCTGTTCTATGAGATGCGCTTTGACGTAAATGGTAAGCGTAATGACGGCTTCGTGCTGCATAAAGAGCCCTACACACAGGCGAAGATTCTGGTCTCCGGCGAAAATTTCGGCTGCGGCTCTTCGCGCGAGCATGCGCCGTGGGCGCTTCTTGATTTCGGTATATGCTCGGTAATTGCGCCATCTTTTGCGGATATTTTCTATAACAACTGTTTTAAGAACGGCATCCTGCCCATCAAACTGGCGCAGGAACAAGTCAGCAAACTCATGCAGACCGCCGAGGCCGGGCAGAAAATTTCTGTCGACCTCGAGAAGCAGACGGTCAGTGGCGGCAATCATTCCTTTACCTTCGATGTCGATCCGTTCCGCAAGCATTGCCTGATGGGCGGCCTTGATGACATCGGCCTGACCATGCAGAAACTACCGGATATCAGCGCGTTTGAAGCCAGGCAGAAACCGGCTACACCCTGGCTGTTTGTGTCATGAAACAGTTTATTGTCATAGCGCATGATGCCAAAGATGAAGGCGCGTATGAGCGCCGCCTGGCCACGCGTGATGCCCATGTCGCCGCAATGAGCAAGCTGCGCACACAAGGCAGTATTCTCATTGGAGTCGCCATCAAAAACGATGCCGATAAGATGGTCGGTTCTGTCATGGTGATGAATTTCCCTTCGCGTACCGAGCTGGATGCGTGGCTAAAAACCGAACCCTACGTAAAGGCTAATGTCTGGGGCGAAGTGACTGTAATGAACGGCGCGCTGGGGCCTTCGTTCTCTGATTTACTTAAAAAAGCGGAATAACACATGAGCAACAAACATATTTTACTGCTGCCGGGTGATGGCATCGGCTCTGAAGTGGTCGCCGAAGCCGAAAAAATCCTGAACTGGTTCAACCAGAATAAAAGCACGAAATTCACCACTAGCACCGGCTATGTCGGCGGCATCGCCTATGACATGACCGGCTCGCCTTTGCCCAAGGAAACGCTCGACGCCGCTCACAAGGCCGATGCGATTTTGCTGGGCGCCGTGGGTGGACCCAAATGGGAGCCGCTGGCTTATGCTGTGCGCCCGGAGCGCGGCCTACTGGGCCTGCGCAAGGAGCTCGAGCTTTTTGCCAATATCCGCCCGGCCTTATGCTTTGAAGCACTCGCTGATGCCTCAACCCTCAAACGCGAGGTGATTTCAGGACTCGATATCGTCATCATCCGCGAGCTCACGGGAGACGTTTACTTCGGCACTCCGCGCGGCGTGGAAACGCTGCCCGACGGCACTCGCAAGGGCGTCAACACCATGGTCTATAGCAGCCCTGAAGTACACCGCATCGCACGCGTGGCGTTTGAACTCGCCAGGAAGCGCAACAAGAAAGTCTGCTCGGTGGACAAAGCCAACGTGCTTGAATCGACCGAAATGTGGCGCGAGGAAGTGCAGAAAATCCACGACAAGGAATATGCCGATGTCGCCCTTTCGCATATGTACGTTGATAACGCCGCGATGCAGCTTGTGCGCAACCCTAAGCAATTCGACGTGATGGTCACCGGCAATATCTTCGGCGATATCCTGTCCGACTGCGCGGCGATGCTCACCGGATCACTCGGTATGTTACCCTCAGCCTCGCTTGGCGCCAAAGACAAGAACGGCAAAACCCCTGCCCTTTATGAGCCCGTGCACGGCAGCGCACCTGATATCGCCGGCAAAGGCATCGCCAATCCGCTCGCTACGATTCTGAGCGTGGCGATGATGCTACGCTATTCGTTTGACCTTGGAAAAGAGGCTGATTTGCTTGAAAAAGCCGTCACTACCGTGCTGGTGCAAGGCCTGCGCACGGCCGACATCATGCAGGACGGAGCGACCAAGGTATCTACTTCGGGTATGGGTGACGCGGTGCTAAAAGCGCTTGCGGCACTGGCAAAAACAGGCGAAAAAGCAGCGTAAGAGGAAAACATCGTATGGCATATAAAGTCGCAGTCGTAGGCGCTACCGGCAATGTCGGGCGCGAAATTCTGAAAATCCTTGCGGAGCGGAACTTTCCCGTGCGCGAAGTGGTGGCGCTCGCCTCCGCTAAGTCACGCGGCAAAGACGTGAGCTACGGCAATACCAAGATCCTCAAGACAAAAGTCCTTGATGAGTACGACTTCAGAGGCACGGACATCGCGCTCTTTTCGCCGGGCGCGTCAGTGTCAAAGGAATTTGCGCCGCTGGCCGCTGAACAGGGTTGCGTGGTGATCGACAACACGTCTTTTTTTCGCATGGACAAGGACATTCCGCTCGTTGTGCCCGAAGTGAATCCCGAAGCGCTCGCTGGCTTCCGCAAACGCAATATCATCGCCAATCCCAACTGCTCGACGATGCAGATGGTGGTCGCGCTTAAGCCCTTGCATGACGCTGCGGGTATACGACGCATCGTGGTATCGACCTATCAGTCGGTCTCAGGTGCCGGTAAAGAGGCAATGGATGAACTTTTTTCACAAACGAAAGATTTGTTTATCCATGAAAACCGTCCGTCAAAGAAATTTACCAAGCGCATCGCTTTTAATGTGATTCCGCATATCGACGTCTTTATGGAAGACGGCAATACCAAGGAAGAATGGAAGATGGTGCAGGAAACAAAGAAAATTCTTGACCCCAATATCGAGATTTCCGCCACCTGCGTGCGCGTGCCGGTGTTCGTGGGCCATGCCGAATCGATTAATATCGAGATGGATCGTCCGCTCAGCGCCGATGAGGCTCGCGAAATTCTTCAGGATGCCCCCGGAGTCGTCGTCATCGACTCACGCCAAAATGGCGGTTATCAGACGCCAGTAGAATCCGCCGGTGAAGATGCCGTGTTCGTCTCACGCATCCGTGAGGATCGCAGCGTCGAGAATGGTCTGAACCTGTGGTGCGTATCGGATAATCTGCGCAAGGGTGCCGCACTCAATGCGGTGCAGATCGCTGAAGAGCTGATTGCCAATTACAATCTTCAGCCGGCAAGAGTGGCTTAGGCCAGTTTATTTGAAAAGCTTGCTGAATGCGCGGGTTTTACGCTTCTTCCAGTGGCCGCGATGATAAGCATCCGATGCCAGGAGCGGTAACACTGAAGTCGCTTCGGCATACACCATCTGCTCATAAGCGGTGTCCACCTTGCCCCAGGAGCAGGCTTCTTTAAGCGTCGAGGAGCTGCAGGCGCCGTCGCGGCTGTCTGCCACGGTGATCTGCACGGCATACTTATGCATGTCGACTTCCTTGCCGAGAATTTCGGCGCAGACCACGGTATCCTGCACAAAGTTTTTGGGCACACCTCCGCCAATCATCAACAGGCCTGACGTCTTGCTCTTGAGCTTGATTTCTGTGAGTTCACGGAAATCACGGATGGAATCGAGCGTGAGGTGTTTTTTAGGATTCTCTTCCTGATGCACCACAAGGCCAAAACCCGCCGAAGAATCCGTGAAGGCCGGGCAGAAAATAGGAACATCATGCTCGAAGGCCGCTTGGATCAGCGAGTTTTTCTTTTTGCTATTTTTGGTCAGCCAGCGCCCCATTTCGCGGATGAATTCGCGCGAAGAATACGGCTTGGCGGGCAAGGAATTGGCAATTTTGGCAATGGTATGATCGCAGGCCTGCAACTCTTCCTCGTCGATATACGTATCGTAGATGCGATCGATGTATGTGTCGCGCAGCAGCTTGTCGTCGATAAAGGGCGTACCCTGATAATGTTTAAAACCGAGTGCTTCAAAGAAATCCATGTCGATAATAGTGGCGCCGGTTGCTACGATGGCGTCGACCATGTTGTGCTTCACCAGATCGGTATAGAGATCCATGCAGCCGCCCGCAGAAGTGGAGCCGGCAATGGTCAAGAACACAGAGCATTCTTTATCAGCAAGCATTTTGTTATAGATGCCGGCGGCCTTGGCGAGATCGCGCGAAGTGAAGGACATTTTGTCCATCGCATTGATAATGGGGCGGGCATCAAATGATTTAATATCAATATGTTCCACCGGCTGCGACAGAAGTTCCTGCTTCAGGCTTTTACGCGGATTCTTTTTGGCTGCTGCTTTCATTGTCTTTTCCTTATCCATATAAAATGCGCTCCCAGAGCCACTCCGGGAGCGCAGTAAAAGCCATTACACTAGTTTAATCCAAATAGCGAGAGCATGGGCGCATCGGCAAGTTCCGCCTGACGGTCGGAATAAAAGCCGTTGAACCGCGTACGCATGGTCTGGCTATAGGCGCCAAGCCCACCGATTTCGATCCAGTCACCTTCGCGAATGTCGGAGGGTAACAAAAATGGTCCCTTCATCGCATCCATTGAATCACACGTGGGGCCAAAGAAACGGAAGGATTCTTGTTCTCCGCTAAAGGCTTCAAGAGGACGCAGCGCGCGCGTGGGGTAGATAAAGCCGGGATAGCCGGCATCGAATAGGCTGCCGTATACACCGTCATTGAGATACAGCGCATTGCCTTTGCGCAATTCGACTTTTACTACTACCGAACCGGCTTCCGCCACCAGCGCACGGCCGGGTTCGCAAAAAATCTCGGTGCGTTCAAAACCATGCTCGGCGAGCGCTGTGCGAATGGTATCCATATAGCTCTGCAGCATAGGCGGAGCCAGATCCGGATAGATGGAGGGGAACCCGCCGCCGACATCGATAACCTCCACCGGCACACCAGCTTCTGTGATCAGCGCGCGCACTTTGCCAGTGGCTACCCGGTAATCTGCGGGATCCATACATTGTGAGCCGACATGGAAACAGATGCCCAGTTTCTTGGCTACTTTTCTCGCAGCGCGCAGAAGCTCCACCGCCTCATCACCCTGAATACCGAATTTACCCTGCAGGCTGTAGGCTGCATGATCATTGGGAATCGCAAGGCGCACATACAAAGTGAGATCAGTCGCGTGATGCGTCATCTCTTCAATCTTGGTGAGTTCCTGCATCGAATCAAGCGAGAAGCTTTTGATGCCGAACTTGTGGTAGGCCTGCATGATCGACTCACGGCTTTTCACCGGATGCATATAGTGCATGGTTGCCTTGGGACATTCGCGCGCGATAAGTTCGATCTCGGCCTGAGAGGCCACATCGAAATGTTTTACGCCC
>JABCZZ010000022.1 GCA_013289445.1 Alphaproteobacteria bacterium | reverse complement strand
CTTGTTTTTCCGGTGCTGCAGCTGCAGGCGCCGGGGCTTTCTCAGCCGGCGCAGCAGGTTTTGTTTCGGACACAACTGGCGTTTCTTTTTTTACTTCCGGGTTGGCAGAGTCAGCGGCTGGCGTGCTGTCTTTGCTGGTTCCCGCTTCCCTGATTTTCTCAGGATTGAACTGTTCCGTCTTCGAAGCCGCAGGCGCTGCCGTATCAGGCGCTATGGTTGTTGCCTCTGCTGCCGGTGCCGCGCTCGCCATCTGCTGGGAAGGCTGCGTGGCTTCGCTTGCGGTTTTATTCTTGGCTTTGTCGCTCATCCAGGTTTCGGTATCGGCAGCGCGCGCCACCGGTTCTTCGGCGGCGGGCAGAATGCGTTCCACTGGTGCTTTGTCGGATTTATCGGAGCCAACAAGGCCGTACACGGTTTTATCCTGATTGGGAATCTGCATGCCACCGGGATTGGCCGGAGCTTCTTTGACCGGAGTTTTTTCGGCTTTCACCAGCTCGACGTCTTTTTCGTCCACCGCTTCGCCGCCGCTCTTATAGGCATACCAGGCGAGGCCAAAAAATCCTGCGACCGCAAGCAGTACGACAAGGCCAGACATCCACCTGAAAAGACCGCTCTCCGGCTCGTCATCGCCATAGTCTGGCGCAGCATTATTATTTTCTGCCATAGGCACCACTCCAACCGTTACCTAGCGCATCTCATCTTTGGGTTCCACACCCAGCACCAGCAATCCCGACGCTATTACCACGCTGCACGCACGCACCAGCGCCAGCCTTGCTGACGTCAAATCTATAGCATCTTTTTGGATAAAGCGAAGCGTTATCTCGCTGTTACCCTGGTTCCACAAACCGTGTAAAGCCGCCGCGAGATCCTGCAGGTAAAAAGCAATGCGGTGCGGCTCGTAAGCGAGCGCGGCCGACTCTACCATGCGCGGGAACGACGCCATAAGACGGATAAGATCGAGTTCGCCCGGCTGCGTGAGCAGGGCAAGCTGCTCAGCCGTGGGGCTTTCAGAAAAAGCGCGCGAAAGTCCTGCTTCGTCGCGCGCCATTCGCAGCACCGATTTGCAGCGCGCATGGGCATACTGCACATAGAACACCGGATTGTCCTTGGACTGCTCCATCACCTTGGCGAAATCGAAATCGAGCATCGCGTCGTTCTTACGCGTGAGCATGATGAAACGGAACACACCGTTGCCGACTTCATCCACCACCTCGCGCACGGTCATGAAGGTGCCCTTGCGCTTGCTCATCTTCACCGGCTCGCCGCCGCGCAGGAATTTCACCATCTGGCATAGGCGAATCTCGAGTGAGGCCTTGCCGTCGGTCAGCGCTTTTACCGCCGCCTGGATACGTTTGGCATAGCCGCCGTGATCGGCACCAAGCACATCGACCATCATATTGTGGCCGCGCTGGAACTTATCGAAATGATAAGCGATGTCAGGTGCGAAATACGTCCAGCTGCCGTCGGATTTCTTAATCGCGCGATCGCAATCGTCGCCGAACTGCGTCGAGCGGAACAAGGTCTGCGGACGCGGCTCCCAGTCCTCGGGCGCCTTGCCCTTGGGCGGCTCGAGCACTCCGACATAGATGAGTCCCTTTTCTTCAAGCACCGCCAGCGCCTTTTCAATCTTTCCCTCTTTAGTGAGCGCGCGCTCGGAGGAAAAAATATCATGCGTGATTTTGAGCTGCGCCAGATCGTCCTTGATCAGCGCAAGCATGCATTCAATGGCGAAGTCGCGTACAACGGGCAGCCATTCTTCCTGGGGCTTGCTCATGAGCTTGTCGCCGTATTGCTGGCGCAGCGCCTCGCCGACAGGCACAAGATAGTCGCCGGGATAAAGCCCCTCAGGAATCTCGCCGATATTCTCGCCGCTCGCTTCGCGGTAACGCAGATAGGCCGACTCAGCCAGCACATTCACCTGCCCGCCCGCGTCGTTGACGTAATATTCCTTGGTGACATTGAAGCCTGCCTTCAGCAGCAGCATCGCAAGCGCATCCCCCACCACCGCCGCGCGGCCATGACCCACATGCATGGGGCCGGTCGGGTTGGCGGAGACATATTCGACATCGATCTTGCGGTGGCCGCCGATGGTGGAATTGCCGTAGCTGTTGCCCTCGGAAAGAATCGTCGGTATCACCTGATGCCAGAAGTCCGGCGCGAAGTGGATATTGATGAAGCCGGGCCCCGCCACTTCGACCTTAGTAACGTTTGAAATTTTTGCTATATGCTGAGCCAATGACTCGGCTAATTCTTTAGGTTTTTTAGAAGCTTTTGCTGCCAGAACCATGGCCGCATTGGTGGACATATCCCCATGCCCGGCCTCGCGCGGCGGCATCACGTCCACCGCGTCGAACGACAGCCCCTCGGGCAGCTGGCCTTCGGCCTGCAACTGCTTAAGTATGCCGAGTATTTCGGATTTTATGGCGCCAAAAAGATGCATAGCACGAGAGTGCTAACACATCTTGGCCTTTATGCTAACAGATTATTCATCTTTTTTGGGTAGATTTAGCGAGTTATGGCAAGGATTTCCGACCTTCTTAGCACGAGCCAGGGTATTATTTTCGCCGAGGATCACAGGGATCCGGCAACGCCGCGCCACCTCGCGCAGCAGATGCGGAGCTTGGCAAAAGCGGGGGTAAAAGTACTGTTCACCGAGTTGTTCAACGACAGCGCAGAACATGCGCAGTGGCTTGAAGCGTTTGATAAAGACATACCCAGCGAAGCAGTGGAAGCGATGAAGTCGCATATCGACACCATCGGCCATTACTATCCGCCGCGTACTCCTGACGTGTATCATGAACTACTGCAGGAAGCGCGCGCCAACGGTATTAAACTCGCGGGCGTGCCTCCTGCGCGAAGCAGCATCAATCCTATCGGCGAGAATAATCCCAGGGTCGCAGCGCACATTGCCGCCGAGATGAAAAAATATCCCCCCGCGACAAAATACGCGCTTTATTGCGGCAAGGATCACACCCATGCAGGCAATGAAGAGAATATGTCGATGGATCAGGCGCGCGGCATCGATCTGATACTGGGCGCCCCCTGCGTGATGCTCGCCTCCGCAGTCAATAGCGGCAAGACAGGCGAAAGTGCGCTCTTGGCCCATGGGCACTATCCCAATACGTACCATCTGGTACCCTGCGAGCCGCGCCTTGGATATGCGCGAAAATTCTAGCTGTCTGCCCTTTACCTTTCCTTGAGATCATCACGTCTTTATCAGGCGGAATTCTTATGGCAGCTTCGTTAAGGTGAAGCCGTAAACTGCGTATGGTTTTTAAACCTTCCCGGTTGTGCCTCTTGGCAAAGAATGGCGACTGGCGCGCATTAAAACTTTTCTAAACGCGTATCTATATAATGGAGGCCTTTATGGCAATATCTGTCAATGCAGCCACGGTTGTACCGCCCGTCACTACGGCAGCTTCAACCAATACCAATGTAAACGCCAAGATCAATGAGAAATTCAGCGATGAAATCGGGGGCAAACAGCATTATGTGCTGCGCGTGAACATTCCCGACAAAGGAACGTTCTACCGCCTGCAGGTGGGCCCGTTTGCTTCCGGCAAGGAAGCGGAACAATATTGTTTCTCGTTAGTCAGCGCCGGGCAAGGATGCATACTTGCGCATGGGAAGTGACCTCGCATGAAGCCTCTGGCCGCGGGGATATTTGGACTTTCCGCACTTACACTTAGCGACGAAGAGAAGAGATTTTTTGAAAAAACCAATCCTCTCGGCTTCATCCTTTTTGCCCGCAACTGCGATACGCCGCAGCAGGTGAAGGCGCTGATCGCTGATCTGCGTGCGCTGCTGGGGCGAAGTGATGTGCTCGTGCTCATTGATCAGGAAGGCGGAAGGGTGGCGCGCCTCAAACCGCCGCACTGGCGCAAAGTGCCGCCCGCAGGTGCGTTTGCCGAAATCGCGTTTCAGTCGATTGCGGACGGCAGGCGCGCGGCTCACATGAACGCCCGCCTCATCGCACGCGATCTGCATGCGCTTGGCATCAACGTCAATTGCGGACCCCTGGCCGACGTGCCGGTGGAAGGCGCGCATGATATTATCGGTGATCGCGCATTCGGCGACGATCCCTATCAGGTCACGGTGCTGGCCGAAGCGTTTGCACGCGGCATGCTAGAGGGCGGCGTGCTGCCGGTGCTCAAGCATATTCCCGGCCATGGCCGCGCGCGCGCCGACAGTCACGAAGAGTTGCCCAAGGTCGAAGAGCCGCTTTACGGCCTGCGCCGCAGCGATTTCATCCCGTTTCGTGCGCTTGCCCACCTGCCGCTGGGCATGACGGCGCATATCCTTTACACCGATATTGATCCGAATTTTCCGGCGACGCTTTCCCCTGCCGCCATCCGCCTTATCCGTGATGAAATCGGCTTTAACGGCCTGCTTATGTCCGACGATTTGTCGATGAAGGCGCTCAAGGGCAGCCTGAGTGATCTCACGGCAGGCACGCTTGCCGCAGGGTGCGATCTTGCGTTGCACTGTAACGGGAAAATGGATGAGATGCTGCAGGTGGCAAAGAAACTCAAACCGCTTAGCGAACAGGCGCAGCAACGTTTTGCCACCGCACTTGCGCAGCTTAAGCCGCCTATCGATTATGAATTCGGCGAAGCCGAACGGTATCTGGCGAAGGCGGTCAGAGCCTAATGGATTTTTCAACCATAAAACTATGTATCCTGCCGCTGCTGCTTGCCATCACGCTGCATGAGGCGGCGCATGGTTTCGTCGCTTCATGGCTGGGCGATGACACTGCCAAGAAAAAACGCAGGGTAACGCTCAATCCGCTGCGCCATATCGATCCCGTCGGCACGTTGCTTATTCCCGGCGGCCTGATTCTTGCCGGCTCGCCCATGCTCTTTGGCTATGCCAAGCCGGTGCCGGTCAACTTCCGCAATCTGCGCCACCCGCGGCGCGATTCGCTGCTGGTCGCGCTTGCCGGGCCGGCGACAAACCTGGTGCTCGCGTTCATCAGTGCGCTGCTGCTGCATCTGGATGCATTCGTTACGCCGGAGCAGGCGCCGTTTTTGTTTCAAAGCCTTTATATATCGATAACGGTCAATGTGGTGCTCGCCGTCTTCAATATGCTGCCGCTGATGCCGCTTGATGGCGGACGCGTGCTCAATGCCCTGCTGCCTGAGCAGCTGGCGCGCATCCACGCTAAAACCGAGCGCACGGGCATTTTCATCGTGTTCCTGTTGTTTTTAGTGCCGCGTCTGCTGCATCTGGACCTTCACCTGGCTTATTATCTCATTGCCGTGCCCGCCGATGTGGTGCGCGACCTGGTGCTGCATGCCGCTTTCATCGGTAATAGCTGAGGGTCAGGCCGGATAGGGTTTGAATCTGGCGCTGGTTATGCTAGGTTTCGGCTTCTTACGGAGATTTGACCTATGGAACTCAGCGTAACCAAGATTCTGCTTATCCTCATTCTCGTGCTCGTCATTTTTGGCGCAGGCAAGCTGCCGGGCGTCATGGGCGAACTCGGCAAGGGTATCCGCTCGCTCAAAGACGGCTTAAAGGGCGATGATGATAAAAAGCCTGCCGACCCCAAGCAAGCGGCCGACAGCAACAAAGACAAGAATGCTTGATTTTTCGTTTGGCGAACTGGCGCTCGTGGTGCTGGTGGCGCTCGTGGTGGTGGGCCCCAAAGACCTGCCCAAGGTGATGCGCGCGGTGGGTAAATGGTTTGGCCAGTTCAAAAGCATCGCGGATGATTTTCGCGCCGGCTTCAAAAGCGCTATCGCAGATCATTCCCTTGGCGAAGTGCATGAGGAAATCCGCAAGACGCAGGAAGAGATACGCTACATCAAAGGCGAGGACGGCAACTTTCATCCCACCTATGACATTTCCGATTTTATTGGAACGCGTGAGGTAAAAGTCACGCCCCCTGATGAAAAATCGTGATATTTTTTTCGCTGCATTGCAACATGATGCGGACCGCTCGCTTGTGCATCGCTCTGCGTTTGTGATAAAACAGGGGGCATGATCAACTGGCTTGGCGTATACACGCTGTACAAACGTGAGGTATGGCGATTCCTCAAGGTGATGAACCAGACGCTGCTTGCGCCGGTGATCACGACGTTGCTGTTCCTTGCGATTCTTACCCTGTCGCTTTCCGGTCAGTCGGGCAATCTGGTCAATGGCGTGCCGTACCGCAATTTTATCGCACCCGGCCTCATCATGATGGCAGTGGTGCAGAACGCGTTCGCCAATACCTCTTCGTCGCTGATGCTCTCCAAGATTCAGGGCGTGATCATCGATCTGCTCATGCCGCCCTTCACCGGCACCGAGATCACTTTCAGCCTGGTCATGGGCGGTGTAACGCGTGGCGCGCTGGTAGGTCTCGTAGTGTCCCTGTCGGTGTATATTTTTGTGCCTTTCACGGTCTATCACTGGGGCGCGGCGATATTCTTCATCATGGCGGCGAGTCTCATGTTGGCGCTGCTGGGGCTGCTCACGGGCATCTGGTCGCAATCCTTCGATCAGCTTTCGGCCATCACCAATTATATCATTACGCCACTGTCGTTTCTTTCCGGCACATTCTATTCTATCCAACGCCTGCCGGGTTTCCTTTATAATATATGCCATTTTAATCCGTTCTTTTATATGATCGATGGATTCCGTTATGCACTCACCGATCAGGCAGATGGCAACATTCAAACCGGCATGACGGTGCTGATAGTGACGAATTGCATTTTATGGGGGCTTGCCCAGGAACTCATCACACGAGGGTACAGGCTCAAGACATAAGACATTTTGCAAAAGGGAGAAAAGCAATGCTGAACAAACAACTAATCATCCTGGGTCTGGTGATAGGGGTGCTGCATTACACACCCGCAGCTTTCGCGGCGGAAGAGGTGATTCCCGACAGCGATGAGATTGCCGAGTTGCGTGATAAGGCTACCAACGGCGATGCCGATGCCCAGTTCCAGTTGGCCGAAGACTACCGCAAAGGCGAAGGCGTGCCGCAGGACGACACGGCTGCCAGAGAATGGTACGAAAAATCCGCCAATCAGGGCAATTCAGACGCCATGGTCGCGATGGGCTTCATCTACCGTGGCGGCAGCGGTGTGCCCATGGATAAGGTGCTCTCATATATGTGGTTCCAGCTCGCGGTCGATCATGGTAACGAGCATGCCTATGAGCTGCGCAACGACGTCTCCTGGGCGATGACCGAGCAGCAGATTCTCGAAGGCAGGAAACGCGCCAGCCAGTGGAAGCCGTCAAAACCGGAATAACTCGCTGCCTGCGGGATTGACAAGCCTCGTAGAACCCATGATAATTCCCGCTTTTTGCTGGCAGGATTGTCCGTGGTCAGACGCAATAAGATATCGCCCGTTATGCCCGTCTATAACCGTGCGCCCGTTACCATGGCGCGCGGCGAAGGCGTGTACCTGATCGACGACAACGGCAAGCGCTATCTTGATTTTGCTGCCGGCATCGCCGTCAATTCGCTGGGCCACTGCCATCCGCATTTAGTCGATGCGCTCAGCGCGCAGGCGCGTGTGCTCTGGCATTGCTCCAATCTGTATCAGACGGCAGGCCTTGCGCGCCTTGCCGAACGCCTCGTCGAACATAGTTTCGCCGATACGGTGTTCTTTACCAATTCCGGCGCCGAAGCGGTCGAATGCGGCATCAAGATCGTGCGCAAACATCATGCCGCCAAGGGCAAGCCGCGCCCGCGCATCATCACGATCGAAGGTTCGTTTCACGGGCGCACACTCGCCTGTATTTCGGCCGGCAAAAGCACGCGCGCGACAGAAGGCTACGGCCCGCTCCTCGACGGATTCGATCAGGTGGCCTTTGGTGACCTTGCCGCCATGCGCGCGGCCATTGGCCCTGACACCGGCGGCATATTGCTCGAAACCGTGCAGGGGGAAGGCGGCGTTCGCGAGCATAGCACCGACTATCTGCGCGGCGTGCGCACGCTGGCCAATGAACATGGTTTACTGCTATTTCTGGACGAAGTGCAATGCGGCTTCGGGCGCACGGGGACGCTGTTCTCTTACGAGCCGCATGGCATTACGCCTGATATCTGTGCCCTGGCCAAAGGGATTGGCAGCGGCTTTCCGCTCGGTGCTTGCCTCGCTACCGAACATGCAGCCAGCGCCATGACGACGGGCACCCATGGCGGCACCTACGGCGGTAATCCACTGGCCACCGCAGTGGGCAACGCTGTGCTCGATATCGTGCTTGAAGACGGCTTCATGCAGCGTGTGGTGCAATCAGGCGCATTGCTTAAAAGCGAGCTTCAGCATGCGGCGCAGGATTTTCCTGACCTCATTGAGGAAGTGCGTGGCCTGGGGCTCATGCTGGGCATCCGGATGAAGGTGCCTTCGCAGGAAGTGGTGAACCAATTGCGCGAAGGCGGGCTTTTAACGGTTGCTACGACTGCAGACAATGTCATACGCCTGCTGCCGCCGCTGATTATCGATAAAACGCATGTGCTGGAAGCCGTTACAATCCTGCGGCAAATCTGCCGCAACATGGTATAAGGACAGGTATGAAGCATTTTCTTGATCTCATGCAGGTGGAGGATTCGGCGCTGCGCGCACTGCTTGATCGCGCGGTCGCACTCAAGCGCGACCGCAGCCACGGCACGCTGAGCACGGCGCTTGCCGGCAAGAAACTTGCGATGATTTTCGAAAAGAACTCGACGCGCACACGTGTATCGTTTGAAGTCGGCATGAACGAACTGGGTGGCTACCCGCTCTATCTCAGCGGCAAGGACATGCAGCTGGGCAGGGGCGAGACCATCGCTGATACCGCCAAGGTGCTCTCGCGTTATGTCGATGTCATCATGCTGCGCTGCCACAGCCATGACATGCTCACCGAACTTGCCAAACATGCGAGCGTGCCGGTGATCAACGGGCTGACGGATTTTTCCCATCCCTGCCAGATCATGGCTGACATCATGACCTACGAAGAACATCGCGGGCCCATCGCCGGTCGCAAAGTGACCTGGGTAGGGGATGGCAATAACGTGTGCAATTCTTTCATTTCGGCCGCTTCACGCTTTGATTTTACACTGTCCATCGCCTGCCCGAAGGAACGCATGCCGGATGCGGATACGCTGGCATGGGCCAAAGAACGCAAAGCCAAGGTCAGCATCGAACATGATCCCAAAAGAGCGGTAGAGGGCGCCCATTTGGTCGTCACCGATACGTGGGTATCGATGGGATGCTCGGATGGCGAAGATCGCATCAAACCGTTGCTGCCATACCAGGTGAATGAAGCGCTGATGAAGCATGCGGATGGCAAAGCGGTGTTCATGCATTGCCTGCCTGCACACCGCGGCGAAGAAGTGACGGCCGGTGTCATCGACGGGCCGCAGTCCGTGGTGTGGGACGAAGCCGAAAACCGCCTGCATGTGCAGAAAGCTATTTTGCTCTGGTGCTTGGGAAAAATGTAGGAAGCGATGCCCATGAGTGCTGTATTACCCGCGCAATCTAACGGGATTGTTGAGCAAGCAAGTGTCGCGATGGCCCTTGGTAGCTGGCGTCCCGAAGTGGCGAAGGCGGATCAGGATGCCGCAGCGCATGCGATTGAGTCGGGAAAAATACTTACGCTCGCACTTCCCTTTGCGCTCTTGCAGCATGAAAAACACTATCTCGCACCGCAGACAGCCAGTGGTGACACCAAGAGCGTAAAGTTCTCTCTTGCTACGGGACGTTTGTGGGGTCATAGCGGAAAAGACGAAGAGAGTCCGCCGCTTGCGGCAATGATACGGCGTTATGCAGAATCGGCACAAAGCCTTGTTACGCGCCTATTTCCACGCTATGCCCCGCATCTGATTGTTGGCAATACCAGCTTTAGGCCGGTGGAAGCGGAAGGGCGCGTGCAAAGCAAGCGCCATGATGATCGCCTGCTGCATATCGATGCATTCCCATCGCGTCCCAATGGTGGCCTGCGCCTGCTGCGCGTGTTTACCAATATTCATCCGGGCGGGCGTAACCGCGTGTGGCGCGCGGGCGAACCTTTTAGAGACGCCGCCGCGCATTTTCTACCCAAGATTTCCGCACCGCTGCCGGGGAGTGCCGCGCTGCTGAAATTGCTGCATATCACTAAAACCCGGCGCACGCCCTACGATCATTACATGCTGCGCCTGCATGATGCGATGAAATATGACGATGCATATCAGCACAAGATTGCTTTCTCGACGCTGAATTTCACGCCGGGCACAAGCTGGATTGTATTTTCCGATCAGGTGTCGCATGCGGCGATGTCTGGCCAGCACATGCTTGAGCAGACTTTCATGTTACCGCCGTTTGCGCAATATGACCCGGCGACGTCGCCGCTGTTCACGCTGGAGAAACTGGTAGGAAAGAAACTCGCGTAACGCTTCTATTTGGCCCGCACTGTTTGCCCGGTGGTGCCCGATGCCATCACGATATCAGCAAGAATGGCGCGTTCTTTGGGCGTAAATTGCTTGGCGACTTTTACCACCGCATCGGTGACGTCATGCTTGTTTTTGGCATGCAGGTCGAGAATGTGCTGAATCTGCGCACGATATGCTTTCTCATCAAAAGGCTCGGCCTGAAGGATGCGCAGCGCTTCACGTTTTGCAGCATCAATCTGCACGCGCAGTTTTTGTGTTTGCTCGAATGCCGGCGTGAGCGTGCTGTTGAGTAATGTGCGTTTGGCATCCGGCAGCAATGTTTCGGGTGATTTAGGTGCGCAGATCTCGGGGCCGGAATGCAGGATGCCCTGGGTAATATAATAGCCGGTGAAATAGTAGGAAACTTCGCCCAGTACGATGCCAAAAAGCATCGCATTGAGTGCAATGGACACCATGCATAATGTTTTTAAGTGCTTGCTCATAACATGGCTCCTTCATCGTCGGGCAGTGATTGCTGCGATAATTGCGGCTCGGTTTGCGGTGCGGGCGCAAGGGCGCCAAACCCGATAGCGAATCCCAGCACCAGCATCGCGACCAGTGCCGATGGGCGAAGCATTTGCGCGATGGCGGCAATGG
Source organism: Alphaproteobacteria bacterium (assembly GCA_013289445.1). The sequence goes on along the minus strand of JABCZZ010000022.1, from coordinate 16,296 downwards.
GATGCCAGGGCAGGACATCGCTGCGCGCTTTACTCAGCGACGCGCTGATAATGCGCTCGGCAAGTTGTGATGCTGCAGGCGCAAGGCGGCGTGCAGACAGAAAATTCTCAAAGCGTTTTTCATGGGCGAAAAGCGGCGCGAGTTCCGGGCGCTGCTGGGCTGCGCGTCCCGTGTGTTTTAATTCCTCCGGCCATGCGGCAATATCGGCGCCGTACCAGGCAAGGTAAGTGCGGATAGTGGTTTCATCGAATGTCATGGCGTGTCCTCCAGCATAAATCTGAGCCGATCTTTCAGCGTTGTTTTTGCCCGCATCAGCAGGGCCTGCAGGGCCTTCAGCCGCAAGCCCATAACGGTGGCCGCTTGCTGATTGGAAAGGCCTTCGTAAAAACACAGGTTAAGCGCAGTGCGCTGGCGTTCGGGCAGATGCGATATCTGTGTCTCAAGCAATTGTTCTTTTTCGCGTATCAGCAGCACTTCATCCTGCATCTCGCGCTCGTCGGGCACCCAGTGATCGTCGATAAGGGCAAGCGGACATTTTTTCTTGGTATGATCAAGACAGAGATTGACGACGATGCGGTAGAACCACGTAGTAAAGGCGGCATTTCGGCCTGCCTGCCAGATAAAAGGGCGTTCCCAGAGTTTTAAAAATGCATCCTGCACGATATCCTCTGCATCTGTTTTAACCTGCACGAACCGGTAGGCGACACGAAAGAAGCGCATGCTATGGCGGTGCACCAGTGTTGCAAAGGCAGCGTGTTCACCTTCTGCAATGCGCTCCAGCAACAAGACGTCAGCGTCTTCAGGTGGATGCTCTTTGCCGGACTGCGGCACGAACATCTGCAGAACCTGAGCAGAGCTGCCTTGTTTACGGCTGGTGCTGGGGCCTTTTGTCATGCGTCGGAGACCATTCACGATGTGACCATTCTTCGCGATGATGCCTCAAATCACGCCATTTTACCAGTATCTTGCGTTCCTCCTGTGAAAATTGTGCTGCTGCCGAAGTGAAGGCGTCATCCTCTGTGGCCTTCATTTTGGCGCGCAGCGTACCCAGCTTTGCGCTCTTATCGAGATAGGTTTTCCTGTCAAACTGCGGCGCAAGCAGCAGCGTGTCGAGTTGTTCGCTCAGTCTATGTGATTCTTCGCGCAGCGGTGCGTTTTGCGCACGGGCCTGCTCGAAGGTTTTTTGCAGAATCAGACATTTGGGTTGCGGCAGCGAGGCTAGCGTTTTATCCGCATGCTCATCGGCGCAGACAATCGCATCGGGCGCAGCAGCGTTAGTGGCCATGACCGGCGTTGCCATCAAAGATGACAAGATCAGCAGTGGCGTAAGCAATGTTCGTGTGGGAGTAAATAAAGTACGCATGTCCGCCCAATCATTTGTATTTTCTTGATATTATTTCAGCATCCGCACTGCCGCGAAAGGGAGAAGGACGAAGCAGTGCGGAAGCCGTGCGGCGGTTAGCACCTGCCCGCTAAAAGTTATACGCACGGAGGGGCAATAGTCTGCGCCGGTTATTTTCAATAAGTGCTTTACTTAACGCTTTCATAGTCTTATCAAGAATGACCGCGGTATTTCCGTGGCCGTCGTATCCACTCATTAAAATAAGGAACATCTTATGAAGCGTTTTACAGTGGCCGTATTGGCCCTCAGTCTGCTTAGCACTCCGGTTCTTGCTCAGTCGGTCGGTCAGGATGAACACCGCGCCAACGTCGATCAGGAAAAAGCAAATGCCGATGAAGCCTCTGGCCATCCGCGCGCTGCTGCACGCGAAGAGCGCAAAGCACAGCATCAGGAACACAAGGCTGAACACAAAGAGCATCGCGAAGCACGTCGTGATCATCATGACCACCACGATCATCACGATCACGATCGCGATCACCACGATCACCCCTAGTCTCTAACCATCTAGAGAATGAAACAAAGAGGCGTGGGCCAAGGTCCGCGCCTCTTTTTTTAGTTCATTGGCGGATGCCGGGATTATAGAATAGTGGCAATGACGCAGAAACAACATCTCATCGAATCGCTTCTGTCGCAGGGCGAAATTAAGGCAGGCGTTGCAGCAGCAGAAGCGCTGCAGGCCAGCGGTGGCGTGGATGAGACGCTTGCGCTTGTATTGCTCAGCCATGCCCGCAGCCTGCACCGTATGGGATATTTCGGGCAGCAGCGGCGGCTCTGCGAGATCGCGCTGGCGGCGATGCCGGACTATTTCGAAGCGTTGCATCTTTTGGGATTCAGCGCGCAGTTGCATGGCGCTTTTGCCAAAGCGGAAGACTATTACCGCCGTGCGCTTGCAAGCAAACCGGATTATGCCTTTGCGGGGCTGGCGCTTTCGCAGATGCGCATGATGCGCACAGGATTTGTCGAAGGTCTAGATACGTACGAAGCGCGCTGGGATGCAGTGAGCGAAGCCAGCGGGCCGGATTGGCGAGGGCTTCCCATACCGCGCTGGCGTGGCGAAAATCTTAAAGGCAAGCATATGTATCTCTGGGCGGAGCAGGGGCTGGGCGATATCCTCATGTTTGCTTCTTTTTTGCCGCGCCTGCTTGAACAAGCGCCAAAGCGCATTGCACTGGGTATGTTCCCTAAACTCATCGCGCTTTTTTCGCGCTCGTTTGCATCACTGCAATTGGAGCCGATTGACGATGCGGCGCAACATGCGCTGGCTCCCACGATGCTTACTTCTTATCCGCAGATTGAGAAGCTTGCACAGATTGCCGCCGTGCCATTTTCACTCGCGCCGCTGAAAGCGTCTTATGATTATGCCAGCCGCCACGGCCTGTTTGATTTTGCGGCACCTATGGGTGACCTGCTGGTGCAATCTATGCCGGACTATATTCCTGCGCGTCATCAGGGGGCATATCTTGTGGCTGATCCGCTGCGTGTCAAACAGACACAATCGCGGCTTGCAGCGCTCGTCGCGGGTAAGCGCATTGGCATTTCATGGCACACGAACAACACGCGCGAAGTGACACGCAACATTGCGCTTGAACAATGGCTGGCGTTACTTGCGACACCCGGCTGCCATTTCATTTCTCTGCAACACCAGATGCCGCGCCAGGAGATAGAGCAATTCTGCGCCAGGCATAACTGTCGCATTACGATAGATGAGACCGATATCTCAAACGATGCCGATGGGCTTGCTGCACTGATTGCCTCGATGGATGAAGTCATCACCATCGACAATTCCAATGTTCACCTTGCAGGCGCGCTGGGTATAAAGACGACGCTGCTTCTGCCGCTGGGCTGTAATTTCCGCTGGCCGTCGCAGCCGGACGAAGGCACGCGCTGGTATGCAAGCGTAAAGACGCTGCGCCAGCAGAATTTTGGCGACTGGCAGCCGGTTATTGCGCGTGCAGCGGCGGCTATTCGGTCTTGATAAAAACGATTTTGGCTGCCCACATCAGCGCGGCATCTTCAATATCGTCAGTGTTGTAGCTTATCAGGTTGTAGCGCCCGGCGGCCTGGCCACGCTTAAGCGTTCGCAGCATCGTGCGTCCGTCGTTGAGTCTTACGATGCAGGGCTTGCCAAAGAATTTTGCAAGAGGATCGTGTGCGTCAGCGGACTCGGCTGTCTTGGATTTTTTGCCGGACTTGTTATATGGCACCTGCAATCCGCCGCGCAGATGCGGGATATGCAGATCGCGCTTCTCACTGTAATAGATAATCCAGCCGTCATGAAATACCGGATACATTGCATCGCCCCTGATGCGTACGGCAAGCACGTCCGAGGGCGCAACGCTTGGGGGACAGTCTGTCTTATCGCCGTCGTCCAGCGGGAAGATCTCGGTGCCGGCACCGACATATCCTGTAATGATGATTTTATGTTCCGGCTCAATTACGCGCAACAGCTTCTGTAATTTATCTGCGCGCAGTATCTGAGTTTTTCCGCGCAGGAAATCGCGCACTGTGTCTTTGGGTACGCCCGCCTTTTTCTCAAGCCCGGCAATGCCCAGCGAGGCACGTTTCATGCCGGATTGTATCAGTGAAAGCAGGTTGTCGCGGGTGATATCCATAATTGGGAATTTTCCCTAAACCCAGGGTTATGTCACGCGGGAACATTCCCATAGTGTGCCTGAATCCGCCGTAAACAGCAACAAAAAAATAGGCGGGAAATCAAGAGAAACCGCCCATTTAGGGGATTGCTATGGTGGCAGGCATACTTCCTTTTCGCTCGCGTTTTGTAGAGCCTTGCCCGCAGGGGGATTTCCGTAAAGCGCTCATGGCGGTGGGCATATTGATGGATTTCGACGTCAGCGAGGCCTGCGTGATGATCGCCTTCTGGCTGGCGCGTGGATTGCTAAGTGAAGACGAGGCATGGGCACTCTACGTTTTTTATGGACTCAAAGAAGGGTAGGGCTGCACTCACATCACAAAAAATAGACAACACATATAAGAACAAGGAAGCGATATGGGGCGTAAGAAAAAGCGCAAGCAGCAGGGGTGCAAAACAAAAACGATATATGAAAATCTTCCCACGATTGAACGCCTGCGCCATGGGGGAATTACGATACGCAGCCATATTGCGCAGGTCGACGAGTCGCTGCGCATCGACAAATTACTCACCGGCGGCATCATCGATGAGATGCAGCATCTTTACGGCATGCAGATTATTACGCTATGGACGATTGCCCGCCGTCCCTTTCTCAAATCCATCCAGTATGAACGCACAGCGAGCGCGCCCTCGGGCCATTTTGAACTCATCCACCTTGGCCGCATGAGCGCCGAGGATCAGTTTTATAAAACCATGGGCTATCTTTGCAAACGTGACCATGATCTCATCAGCAAAATCTGTTTTGAGGAGATAGCGGCGATCGCCGCGGGCAGGCAGCTGGGCCTGCCGGTCAATTCCATCACCGTGTATGTACGCGCAGCATTTGATGCGCTGGGCGATGCGCTTGCCCGCATGCGCGATCTCAAGAAAGCCTTGGAAAAAGCATCTGACGTTCAGATGGCGGAGTCGGCGGGATAATTACTGAAAGCGGAACGACACCGCACAATTGACGCCCGTGCCGCCGCTTATTTCCATGGAATATTGTTCACTGCCTGAACTTGCATCGTAACATGAATTGAGCCCTGCAGGCATCTGTCCACCGAAGTCGCTCGCTTGAGCAGGGCCGCCATCGAGATTCGAACTATCTCCCGCATTCATTTGACCATTCACTGGATCAGGAGCTCCACCGGCAGCCCACCATATCCAACCATCATACATCGCCATAATTCTACCTGACTGAGGCATGCCATCATCCATTTTTTTATCGATGCCGTAGGCCTGTTGCACGGTTAAGCCCACATTTGAAACGGCCAGAGGCCACATCGAACTACCGGGGCCTATGACTGCGGAAAGCCCAAAATAATTAATATTGTCTCCTCCGTATGCGCATCCGCCACCACCATCTGCATTAATCGGGGCCGCTTCTTTCCACCCGCCACTCCAGACATAAATAAAATTACCCTGCCCTAATTTTGCCTCAGGCATATATTGGCCTAAGGCGGTGGATGATACGGCTCCGAAGTAGGGCGAGACCAAGATATTATTGATGCTGAAGTTGCCATCAATCAGGCCTGCTACGCTTAAATCCACCCAGAACATCTCGTTTTCGCCGCCAAACATATTAACGCCGCATCCGTTATCTTCAATCACGCTGTTGCCATCTCCCTGACCTGCCTGAGTCCCCCGTGCAGCAAAACCGAATTGTGTCGCGGCCGTATTGGTAATATCACCCGGCAGGTAACCATATTTGCCGCGGAAGGTGTTGACGGCAGTATTGTACTTTTCGATCTGTGAGATCGTGGCGCGAACTTGTGCGGCGCGAATCAGATCCTGTCCCACCAGTACACCGCCTACGATGAGGCCGATGATGACCAGCACGATGGAAAGTTCAATGAGCGTAAAACCGTTTTTACTTTTTACACACATGGCGTTAGCAATTTTTTCACAGGCACTGCATTTTGTACATTGACCTTCGCGTGAAGGAAATATACGATCTTACACATAGTCGATGAGTGTTTCCTACCTGCTTCGGGTCGCCGCAGCGGGTTTTTTTATGCCTGCGCTGTTCAGTGACCATCCGCGACTTCGAGCTTCACAATGATATTGCCGAGATACGTCACGCGCACCGGCAGGCCTTCGCGGATGGGGCCGCCATACTTGCTCGTACGATTGAAACCTGCGGTCATGATATAATCGGAATAAGCGAAGCAGGTGTCTTTGACGCAGAAATGTTCCATCTTGGTGGCGTTTGCAAACATGGGTCTGAAGCTGCTGACCTGCCCTTCTATTACTTTAGCCTTGCCTGATTTAAGTGCTTCACTTGCGACCGTGAATTCTTCGAAAGAGACGCAGAGCACGCCGATCAACCAGAACACTGAGAACGCGAGAAAAACAAAGGGCATCGCGCGCGCGACCAGTCCCCACTTAATAAGCCGTTGACGAAAGAGGACGAAGACAATGCCGATCAGAACAAAGAGAATGCCCAGTGCCAGCGGCGCAATATTCTCCGGCTTGAAACCCACCTGATTGAGATCAAAAACGACATGGTAATGCATGGTGCCCCCCGGTGTTTGCCGGCATTTTAGCACTTCACGACGCGCTTTTGAAGCGTGCAGATTGTTTTTCTATGTATCCAGATAACGCAAGCATTGACAGCGCATTTGATGCCCTGAGGTTCTGCACACTCGGTCATCGTGCTATCTCCCAATCACGAACTGCTTTCGGATTTAGCGGCACCGCGTTTCAAACTCACGGTGCGCGGCATTCAGGTGGAGAGCAAGGATACGATCATCCGGCGCATTGGCCGAAGCCCAGATAAAGGCGACAGCCTGGTCTATGCCAATGCCATCCAGCATAGTCCGGCCTCAGGATTTTTTGAATATTACGCGAGGCTGCGGAGAATACGAGTGAGGAAAGCTAGCGCAGAGGAGGTCGACCGTTGCCTGGAGTGTTGGGCCGAATGGGATTGGAGCCCGGTTGTCCGGGTGCGGATGGAGGGGTTTCGACCACCTTCTGTATGCCGAACACGTTGAGCCTCTCTTGGTCAAGCCTGAGAGCGCCGGATGCAGCTATCCTCTTGACCCATGGGTCTGCGGTAGCCTTGTCGGCAAAAACACCTTCGGCCGCAAGTTTTGTCAGCAACGCGTCGACCGCATCCGCTTTGCCAGAAGTGATAATAAGCGTTCTCTTGCCGTCTGCGCCGACGCTGCCCCAAGACCCGGACTGAAGATAGGCAAGCGTGTTCTGCTCGTCGCGCGTGAGATTCACTTCCAATAATTTCTTTGTCATTTCTGACATCTCCCTGTGTTTTTCCATTTTGACGTAAACCCCTTAAAAAACCGTTAATCCGTGACCCAGACCCTGATTCCAGCAATATTATCGCCCGCGTCGCTCAGGCTGCATGCCTTGAGCAAAAGCGATGATCGAATCACCGTCGAAGCGTCATTGACCAAACTGATACCTGGCGAACGCGCGCATGCGATGATGAGAATCGCACTCGCCAATCCAATCATGATTTAAGTGAGGATTTACTCGTTCTTGTCGCAGCAATCGAGCGCGATGGCAACATGGCAGAGCTGCTGATGGCCATCAAGTAATTTTTGTATGTTGTAATGTCGGTTGGGGCTCACGCAACTATTCTCACCGGGAGTGGCGAATGTACCCCAGGCGTCTTGCGGCCAGTTCGCACTGCCATTGACCACCACGCGACCGGAAAGCGGATAGCCGTCGTCCATTTTTTTGTCGATGGCATAGGCCTGCGCGGGGGTCAGCGCATTAATATCATCTTTGAGTTTTCCCCCTTCAACGCCGTGGATTTTGGTGATTTCATAATAATTGCCATACAGCAGTCTGGGTTCAGGCGAAGGCTGGTCGGCGCTGCTGTTCCACACGGTGATATAAATGTTGTCGTCTAGCGGTGATTTTGGCAGATACGGATCCATCACGCCCACTTCTTGCAGGCGTTCGTCTTCCAGGCGGCTGTCAGCGGTAAAATTATCTTTGATAAAGTCTTCCGCCGAAAGTTGCGCCCAGAAGAGTGCCGTCTCGCAACCTAAATGCCACTGCCAGCCGGTATTGCAAGGAGAGATCTTGCCGTCACCGTCGCTATGGGCAGGGGTGCCGTCGCCCGAAGGCAGGCCTTCGCGCTCAGCGCTGGCGGAGAGAATATCACCGGGCAGCGCGTCGAATTTTTCATAGAAGTTCGACACTGCTTCGTCAAAACGCGTAATCTGAGCAATTTGGGCATGAACCTGCGACATGGTGGCGATTTCGCGCCCCGTCAGGATGCCGCCGGCGATAAGACCGATAACGACAAGACCTATCGCTATCTCCGCCATCATGACCCCGTGCTTATGATACGCCAGCTTAGGAGGTGATTTCTTGCTGCTCATCTTGCCCCGTTTCTTATTTGTAACGCGGTAAATCCGCCAGTAGCAATCTGAGTAATTATATCATCGACACAAGCGAAATACCTTAGTTATTTTTTTATATCGGCAGTGCACAAAGCGTCTATCACCAACGGTTTGACGTCAATTAATCGCTGAATTTTGCTAAAATTTTTTCATTTACCTTTTACTCATCAGCCACAAGGGAGGGTGCATGTTTATCAATCCTACAAAAAACTCTTTAGTTGACCAAGGAGGCGCTTAGTTAAAGATAAAAGCTAAATAAAAAATTAAAAATGTTATAGAGCACTATTAAAATGCGCCATATGTTAGGAGCCTATAGACTAAATAACTATTCCTTCGACGAGGAAAACTTAATGATCGCGTGTTTGCCCATGTAGTGCTTAAGCGACAGCCCGAATGGGTCAAGCATAGCCTGCTGGAATAATTTACTTACCGTTTCGGCGAGCTTGGCGTTTTTCTTGGTCTGGCCTGTATATAGCGCAGCGCCTTCATCGGTCAGGATGAGTTCGGGCTGTGCCTCGGCACCATAGCGGATTTTAGGCGTGGTGATGTCCCGTCCTTCAACAAAGAAACGCCCGCGTGCTTCCTTGGGCATGGCTTTCTGGAGCCTCGCATTCAGTGCCTTAGGCAGGCTAAACAGCACATTGGTGGCCACGACTTCGGCATAACGCTCGGCATAGCGCCGGCGGTCGGCGGCCGATTGCTTGCCAGTGATGACATAGATGCGTTCGCCGTCGAGATTGGACGAGGTTTTGATATTGGCAGTGTCGCCAAACAGCGTCTGCAGCCCTTCACGGCGGAGGTGGCCCTCGTCAATGTCTTTCTGGATGCCTTCGAGATTGCGCAGTAGCATCATGGCACGTTTTTCGTCAAGCCCGTCGATCAGTTTCACTGGAATTCGGATATTGTTCATGCCGGCGTTGGGCGCGTCCCAGTTATAACTCATAATCACATCGCTGTAATCCCCGCTGCGTTTGGCGGCGGCGACCTTCTCCTCGCTCTGATCGATGATGTTGCGCATCTCCTGTACATGGGTCTCGGCCATGTAGAGCAGGCAGTCTTCGGTGGAAAGAATGTAATAACGTTCCTTGCGTCCGCTCTCGCCAGTGGCAATGGGCTTCACTTCACAGTGTTGTGCCAGAAAGTCGTTTAACGCTTTTTGCGACGTGGACATAAGCACCTTTCAAGTCTCAATACCCCGAACGCGTTTCTATTTCAATAGACGACAATGGTTAATTATTTGTTACGCCGCCTTAAAACAGAGAGTGTGTCATGGAAATTGCCCCAGAGTTCGAAGATGCACCTAGCGTCATGCTAGGCGGTAAACATTGGGCTGTGCCGTTGCTAGCGGTGCGGCGGGGGAAGTGTGTGGAGGCGAGGAATGGCCAGACTGGGATAGCATCATAGCCCATGCCTGCCATCTGACCGATGGACATGGGGTTATGTCAAGAACACGTTCACCGTTTACCGCCTCAATGCATTGTACAAGGAATGGCAAACCCAATCCGCCGCTGGTGCTGATAGTGGCAAGCTATCTTGGCATCCAGCCTAAAAAAGAAGTCAATGCCGAGCAATTGGTGCCAGCGTTTTAAGTCCATGTCAGGCGTGCGCATGATTTAAAACATCAGCTCGGGAACGGCGATTTGTTTCTCAAGACTGCGCACGGTTTTGGTCATACCGTCGAGATTGGCATGCACAAGATTGATGGCGTCGACAAATACATGATTCTTGTGACTGAGTTCTTCGGCAATGCCCATTAACGCGGCGATGTCATTGTGCATTGCTTCAATTTTTTCCTCGAGAGAAAGCATATTCCATTGGGATGCGAGTTGCATGTGACGGCCTCCTCAAAAAAACGGTATTACACGGTTTCATGATACCATATAGGAAGCATTCGCAACAAGGCTGTGATCCTCAATTTAGCGATGGTCTGATGCCAATTTCTTATGGATTATTTATAACGCTCGCTCCCTTACGAGAGACGGAAATGAAAGTGACGCCATGACAGATAATATCGTGACGGTCATGTTTGACGCCGATACGTCGGGTCTGCAGTAGGGCATGAGTCAGGCAAATGCGGCACTGGAGAGTTTTAATAATTCCAGCCTCATTTCGTCTCAAACCTGCGTGCAGCTTTTTCGCTCTATCCAGTATGCGTCCGATCAGATGGTTACGGGTATACTGCGCCGCACGCAAACATGGCAGCGGCGGTATGGGAGGCGACAATTACACCATCAACATCAATGCGATTGATACGCAAACCGGCGCGCAGTTTCTTAAGAACAACGCATCCGTCATTGCCAGTTCCATTTCCACTCAGGGACGCAATATTAACCGTAATCTGCCGGTGTGGAAGTCTTAATTGTTGATGCGTTCGCCCATGGTTTTTACGCAAGCCTCAGGCGGATGCGCGGCCATGTCCTCAAGCCTTGCCGCGCGGTCGGCCCATAGCGGGTGATCGATACCTACCGCTGCGTCATAATCCTCCGGTGTCTGGCCCGGATGGTGGGCGAGGTAATGGCTCTCGTCGATGCCGGTGACGATCTTCAGCGCCTCTTCGAGCGCCAGCGGATTGCAGGAGCCGTCCGGCCCTGAACCGATTTTATCGGCTTCGAGTTCATGTTTAATCGACAGCGAAGGATCGTTAAAGGCGAGGGCGATATTTTCTGCCGTCACATGACGTTTGCGCAGATGCACGAGTTCATGGCCGAACACGGCAAGAAGCTGCTCCGGCGTCCATAGCGTATAGACACTACGGTTGGTGACGATGTAGGCATGCTCCTCCTTGGTAAAGCGTGCTTCGGCTTGCGGCACGCGGCGTCGGTCGGTCATGTCGATATAGAGATCCGGCGTTTGTGGCAGCTTCATGCGCTGCGCCATGGCGACGAAGCGGTCATAGATTCCGGCCGGCAGATCGTTTTGCTCCACGCGCGTGAGATAGCCTCTACTCAGTGAAAATTGAATGTTGGCATCCGGCGGGATGATCATCGCATCCACTTCTTCCGCCGAGACATAATCGCGCGCAGGCGGCGCGGGGCCGCAGCTTGCAAGCAGGCACATCATCATTGACGTAATCGCTTTACTGTTTTTCATCCTCGCCTGTATACAAGGAAGTTTGCTTATGTCCACTGCCGTTCTACCATCCCTAGCAGGCCTTGGTTTTAACGTTACGCACATACCGGTATGGGACACTACCTAAGCGGCCCCTTAGCGACAGGCTCCACACAGAACGTGATCAACGCGACGCTGTCGCAGGGAGCGGTTATTTTAATCTGGGAACGATTGCCTTTACCACAGGCGCCAATGCCGGGATTTCACGCACGGTAAAAACCTATCTGCAGGGCGCGTCCGGCACGGTGAGCCTGATCGCGCCGTTTCCGTTGCAAGCGCAGGCAGGGGATGCGTTTACCCTCACACCGGGCCGCGACAAACAGCAGACGACCTGCCAGAGCAAGTTTAACAATCTCGTAAATTTCAGAGGATTTCCTACGTGCCCGAAAGCGCCACGGCAGTGTAATTAACGCTGCTTTTGGGGCGTTTTTACGTGTTTACTGTCACGGGCGTTGATTTCAGCCACCTTCTGGATGGTATATTGCAGGCTATCCCAGGTCATGCCGCGGCCTTCATGGGCAATCAGGCCTTTGAGATCGACGGGCGGATGGTGGTCATCGATCTTAAAGGTAATGCCCTGCGAACCTTTGGGGCAATACACGAATAAATCGGCAATCAAGCCTTCGGCATTGATCCTCGAGCCTCTGGCCATCATTTCACCGATGACCGCTCTGCGATCATCGGCAGTGATGGCAATCGGATTGCCCTTTGCATCCACATCGGTGGGGTGCTGCAGGTTATCGAGCTTGCGCAGCGCCGTGACGAAAGCCTTGTAGTTGCGGGTATCCTCGGCGCTTATTCTCGGCGCGGTAAGACGATTGGGAGCCGCCTGATAGAGTTTGAGAATCTGCTGGTGCATGTCTTCCTGGGCCGGCTTCATGGCACCAATGTTATACGCTTCGAACACATTGGTCTTCAGATCGGCGGCAAAATGGGCCTGGTCGGCTTGCTTGGCCGCGGCCTCACGCTGGGCGATCTGTGCGGCCCTTTGCTCGGCCGTCAGCTTATGTGTGTGCTGGTCAGACTTGCCGCAGCCGCTAAGCAGCAGCGAAGCTGCCAGCGCTGCCGTAGTGGCTTGCGTTGCAACGGAGTCGCTCCAGTTCTTGCCCTTTTTATTCGACATATGCTGCTCCTTATTTTCTCGGAAGGTTATGCGTTTTAGGCAGGGTTGCGATATAATTGGAGAGGCTCTGGCCCATCTCCGGATCTTGCGCGATGACGACACCTTTGCTGGCCTTGCTGCCGGAGGCGACGAGATCAACCTCGTAGCCGTCACGTGCAAGCTCAGGCAGGGATTTCACTACGGCCTCGCGCGTATCGGTAGCGTTCAGCGTGGTGAACTGGATGTCACGTGCGTAAGGCACGCCCGCGAGAATCGCCTTGTGCATGTCTTCTTCCATCATCGGGCCGGTGACGAGCAAATAGGTCATGGCCTTGGCGACGACCGCGCCGCCCTTGTCCTGGTCGCTGTAAATGCTTTTTTTCAATTCGCGCGTAAGACCGGTTACGTCATGTTTATCGATGGCCGCTTTAAGCGCTTTGAACGCGTCTTCCTGCTTGCCGGAGCCGAACATGTTGTAATTGATCGAAGAGGCTTGCTTGATGTGTCCTTCGCGGATCTCGCCTTCGATATCGAAATTCACCGGAGCGCTCTTGCGATCGCGCAGCCATTCGTAGCCTTGCATGCCGCCCGCTGTACCAAGGCCGGTAAGGCCCAGGGCTAGGGCTATGTTACTAATAAATCGTCTGCGCGACTGTTTGCGTTCACGATCTTCGCCGACATGCGTCACGTCGTTTTCAAGCGGGCCGCCGTTTGTGAAATCCTCATCAGGCATATAATGCTTCCCTGCTGTCGGTGTGGATTAGGCGAGGCTCTGTCCGCCCGCACCGCCCTTGCCGCCCTTGTTTATCTTGGCGCCGTCCAGCGCTTTTGCCATATCGGCAAAGCTCAGATTGCTGGTGACGATCTTCTGGCCGCCGACATCGGCATAGGCAAAGCCATCCGGCAGTTTCTCTGTGGCCATAGAGAGCGTTTTAGTGAAAGTCGCTGCTTCGACAACTTTGCGTGCAGCATCCGGGGGAAGGGTCTGCATCGTATCCTCGGCGCCGCGCAATGCCGCACCCGGCACGATAATCTCACTGCCTCTGGGCAGCGGAGTGGTTTCGGCACAACCGGTCTGTCCAAGTCTTTCGAACACGCCGGACAGGATGCTGTTTCGGTTCGCATCCATCATCGGCGGATAATGCTCGATGGGAAGCGTTGCAATATGGTCGATGACCAGAGCGCCATCACCGGCGCGGACATAGCCTTGCCACATGCCCACCTTGTCGGCACTGGAGAATACGCCGAAACGATAATTGTCATCGGTCTTTGCCGTCACGCCGAAGGCCTTGAGCACTTCCGACGGTTCAGAAAGCCGGGCGAGCTGCTGGGCAGTAGGGGTTACGCCGCCATCGGCATCGATTTTGCCGGTGTCGCGGATGATATGTGCCATGTGATTGGCGAAGTCGATGAGTACATGTCGGTTAAACACGCCGGCCGTAGCATGGATCTCGTCAATGGGATTGTCGATGCCGAGTTTGGGCGCAGGAGTCTTGGCTGTTGCAACGGTGTTTGTAGCTGCAGCGGCGTTTGTGTCCGCAGTTTGCGCAGGCTGCACATTCGGCGCGGGTGGAAGTGGAGCAGGAACAGGAGAAGTGGGTGTCTTGGGATAAATTTCGTGTAACCCCGCCACAAGACCTGTGCCTAGCAGTAGGTTGGCAAGGATTTTATGGCGACTAAAAAAGCCCGGCTCTTTCGGGTATTGCGGTTGACTGGTATTATCCTGAGATCTGTTACCCGGAGGTTGTCTGTCTGCCATAACCAATGCTCCTACTGCGTTTACTTAGGCCCAAGTATAGAGGTGTATTGTTAAAATAATATTAAGACTGTGTTAAGATCGTGTTACAAAAACGGTTTTTTGGCCTGGCCAGGGCTATTAAACGGGCTTTTATGTCGTCGGCCATAAGCGCTTCCATACGCTGCTGACTTTTTCTGATTATAGGACACAATCCTCAAAGTATCGTGAATTTTGCATGACAAAACTGCACGAAGAAAGCCTGCGCGTACGCATTATAGCGGTGGCGGACAGCTGGCTGGGAACGCCCTATCATCCGATGGGCCGCGTCAAGGGCGTGGGCGTGGATTGCCTGACGCTGCTGGCTGAAGTATACGCCGAGGCAGGGCTGATAGCGCCGCTGGAGGTGCCGTATTATCCGCATGACTGGCATCTGCATCGCGCTGCCGAGCGCTATCTTGAAGGCTTAAGCCGTTATACACATGAAGTGCAGCTGCCGCTTGCGGGCGATATCGTCCCATTTCGTTTTGGCCGCTGCTTCAGTCACGGCGCGATTGTAATAGAGTGGCCGCGCATCATCCATGCCTATGTCGGACGCGCCTGCATGATCGAAAATGTGCAGACAGCCACCTGGCTTATGCGCAGAGGCGAACAAGGTTCTCAAGCGGACTACCTGCGCGAGCGCCGCTTTTTCAGCCTGTTTGCACCGGCATAACTTAACAGATTAGTAACTTTTATAGCCTAGGATGAATGGCAAGAACACTACCGGAGTATACGATGACAACCATTCCCTTAAAGATCGGCCCGCTGGATGACAAATTCCTGGTGATGGACTCCGTGCCATCCGATATCCTGCGCGATATCGGCAACACTGCCGGCTTGGTTATCACCAGTGAGAATCCCAAAAGCGCGTTTGTATCCGGTCTAGTGAAGCTCGAAGAGCCGGATGCAGCGGCGCGCATGCAATTCGAACAAGAGGGCCGCCTGGTTGCCCACGACGACAAAGGCGCACTTTGCCTTGTCAGGCACGATCTGGCGGCACCCGTGCCACTCTCGGATTTTATGCAGAACACAAATTACAGAGCGAACCTGCAGCCCAATCTTTGCCGCCAGCTTGATGAAATATTGATCAACGACCAATTCTTCGCGCATATGCACGTTAGCATTGCAGAGCAGATGAGGCGCGCGCGTGAGCTTCAGGCAACGGAGCGCGTCCTTAAAAAAAGAAAAAAAGACAGTGACGTTCCGCCCGGCGGAGCTTTATAAGCGTGTTTGTCCGATAATCCGATTGGTAAGTACATGAACGAGTCTGATCAATCCACGAGTTCTGCCGACGGCCCGAAGATAAACGAGCTTTTGCTTGCCAACGGTCTGCACGTGATGTGGATGAATGGTATTGCTGCCGGGAAAGTAGCGGGAGTTGAACTCGACCCTGAAAATAAAGTGTACGGACTGATCTACAGTGCCGGAGTCGACATGACCGAGGCCAAACTCAGTGAGTATGAAGGACGCACAGTGTCTGCCGGCTCTTCCGTTGCCGTATCCGCACGTCAGACTTTTTACAATAAAGATCTGCGCAAGAAAAAGTTTCCGGTGGAAATCGCGCTTGAGACATTCGTCGCTGATAACAACAGGGATGTTCCCGAAGAAGTGATGGAAAAATTGCGTGCCATGGACAAAAAGGCCCAGAAGGTACGGGATTTTGATGCAGAGGAAGAGCGCGCTCGCGAGCAGCGCTCGCCCGGCAAGCCGCCGTCTCGCACGTAAGCAGCATTAGCACCACATAAGCGGCAGGATGCAATGGCGCTAAAGCGTGCCGTTCTTTTCTTTGCGTTTCATGCGCTACAGGCGTCGCTGACGCATACCCCAATTTTAAGGCGTATACTGAATATGACTTTCCTGACCGGCAAACAATCTCAGGCCGCGCAGCAGGCGGCTTATTCCGGA
>JABCZZ010000021.1 GCA_013289445.1 Alphaproteobacteria bacterium | reverse complement strand
GCGAAGCAGGATGGGCCTTCCTCGATATGGTAGGGCAGGAACACCGCAAAGACGTCAAGGCGCTGCTCGATAAAGTCAGCAGCGGCCAGATGCCGGAGAAACAGCCGCTTGAAATCACGCTTGCAACCGACGGAACGATCCCGGCATCGCTCTACATCAGCCGTCTTGCTGGCGGGGAGCCTCACCTGATTGTCCAGCTTATTGATACCAGTGAACAGAAAAATCTTGAGCAGCGTTTTGCCCATTCGCAGAAAATGCAGGCAGTAGGCCAGCTGGCAGGCGGTGTTGCGCACGATTTCAATAATCTGCTGACCGCCATGATTGGCTTTTGCGACCTGCTGCTCATGCGCCATCCGGCTGGCGATCAATCGTTTGCCGACATCATGCAGGTTAAACAAAATGCCAACCGTGCTGCCAATCTTGTACGCCAGCTCCTTGCATTTTCCAGACGCCAGACATTGCAGCCCAAGATGCTTGACATCACCGACGTGCTGGCCGAGCTCTCTAACCTGGTGCGCCGCCTGATTGGTGAGAATATCGAGCTTAAAATGATTCATGGCCATGATCTGGGCATGGTCAAAGCCGATCAGGGTCAGCTGGAACAGGTGTTCATCAACCTCGCCGTCAACGCCCGTGATGCCATGGCTAGCGGCGGCAAACTCACCATTCAAACCAGCCATGTAACCATTGACGAGGCAAATCCGATTGGACGCGATCTCATCCCGCCAGTGGAAGATGAAGCCATTGTGCCCGGGGATTACGTGCTGGTGCAGATGATCGATACCGGCACTGGTATTCCGCGCGATCTGCTGCAGAAAATCTTTGAGCCCTTTTTCTCGACTAAGGAAGTCGGCTCCGGCACAGGTCTGGGCCTTGCGACCGTTTACGGCATCGTCAAACAGACGGGCGGCTATGTGTATGTCACGAGTAAGGAAGGCAGCAACCTTGAGGAATACAAATAGCGCCTGTCTGCCGACTTCTATCGCTTCTACGGATTCCATAGCCCCTCTGATAAGACACTAGTGTGTGCTATCATACTGCAGCCATGCATGATGGAAAGGATTTTATATCGCCATCTGGGTGATCTGCTGATAGGCGCTGATCATTTTACTGCTGAGCGTAGTCACGGTGTTAAGCGCCAGCTCGGCACTGTTGATGGCGGTCGCAAGTTCGGTGATGTCGGCTTTGCCCAGGAGTGCCAGCGAACTTATTTTCTCGGCGCTGTGCCCTGCATCGACGGCATTGCTCAGCGAATGATTGACCAGCTCCATAAAGGACGGCTCGCTCGACATGGTTTGCGAACTGGCAGGGGTGGCAGGATTTTGCTGCATGATGCCTGCAATCGCATTATAGGCTCCGGCGGCGGCTTTTACATCCATTTAGCTGATCCTTTTCATCAATGTAACAAATCCAGCGTCTGTGCGATCATGTTGCGCGAGACATCGATCACGTTGACGTTGGCTTCGTAGGCGCGCTGCGCCTCGTGCATATCCACCATCTCGACCACGGAGTCGACGTTGGGATACAGCACGTATCCCTGAGCATCCGCTGCCGGATGGCCGGGCTCGAATTTCTTGTTAAACGGACTTTTGTCGACCCCGTAACTCGCAACGGCTACCTTTTCGATGCCCATCTGGCGGTCGAGTTCATTTTTGAAGGTAATGGTCTTGCGTTGATAGGGCGTGCCGCCGGGAGTCTGCGCGGTAGAATCGACATTGGCGACATTCTCGGCAATGACGCGCAAACGATCGCCTTCGGCGTGCAGGCCGGATCCGGCGATATAATAGGCGTCAACAAGTCCTGTCATAGGTTTCTAGAGTCCTTAGGTTATGGCGGGCAGGCCGAGGGCTTCACGGTAGAGATTGTTTATCTTTTTAAACAATCCCGTCGACATCTGGTAATGCGTAGCGTTGTCGGCCACTTTCATCATCTGTTCCTCGACCACCACCGTGCCGCCGGTGGGATTGCGTTCAAACGGATCGCGTTCCACTTCGCTTTTGAAGCGCGCGGTGAGCGGATGGCTGCCGTTCAAATGTTTGTCGGAAGTGACGGTAAGGCCAAGTTGCGTATTTTGCAGGGAAAGCACGTTCTTAAAATCGAGCGGCTTGAGATCCAGCGCTTTGTATCCGGGAATGTCGATGCTCGCGATATTCTGGGCGAGCACTTTCTGGCGCTCTGCGCTGTAAGACATTTCTGCCTTGAGCATATCCATGAGACCTAACGCCTGAGCACTCATAAGGACTCCCTGATTTCGCTGCATTTTATTCTTTTATGCGTCCTTGCGCCAGCCGAATAATTCTCTTGTAGCCCATTTCATGCCGGTAGTATAGTTTCTGCCACACAGGGAAACCGCATGCTATATCTTACGCGTAAGCTTGGCGAATCAGTCATAATTAACAATACGATAGAGTTGACTGTGGTCGAGATAAAAGGCCGCACTGTCAAGATCGGGTTTAATTTTCCGCCGGAAGCCACCATTCTGCGCAAGGAATTGCATGACAAAATTTTAGAGCAGAACCTCGCCGCGTCGCAGTCGATGGAGGATGCCGCCGCGCTCAATGATTTTGACGACGCCAACATCGATCCGGAGCCCAAAGATGGCTGAAGAAAAACAAAAACCATCACTCGCAGTGGCGCTTAAATACGACAAGGGCAAAGACCCGGCGCCGCGTGTGGTGGCCAAAGGCAAAGGAACCATTGCCGAACAGATTGTAAAAGTAGCTGAAGAACACGGCATACATGTGCAGGAAGATGCCGCACTCGTGGAAATTCTTGAAAAACTCGATATCGACACCATTATCCCGCTCGAGGCGTACGCGGCAGTGGCGGAGATTCTCAATTACGTTTATAAAGCCAATGCTCAGGCGAAACAGACACGCAGGACGTAAGGATGAACGCACCCTCTCCCGAATCGTTGCAGCAACAGGCTCTTCAGCTTATTGAGGAATGCCGCGCGCGCCTCAATGAAACCATGCCTGATTTCACCCCGGTGGATCAATGCGTGCGCGTATATTGCGAAGCTATTGCCAGCCTGCCGAAAGAAGAAGGACGCAAGCATGTCAAAGATCTCGAAGTGCTGATGGACGCGGTCAATCTGCTCAAAACCGAATTGGTGGCGGCACGCGAGACCACCCAAAGCAATCTTGAAGAATTGGGCCGGCATAAGCAGGCGAGAAGTGCCTATCAGAAATCTGATGCCATCGGCGGCAAGAAACCCAAGAGTGATTCATGACGACGTCACCTGAATGGATGGTCTATGCACAGACGCTTTTTGCGCTGCTTTTTGTTATCGGTCTGATTTTCCTCACCGCCGCGCTTGCCAAAAGAATGGGGCTCGATAAGCGGTTCGCCGGCCACGCAAGCGGCACTCGACGCCTGCGGCTGGTGGAAACACTCTATCTGGATACCAAGCACCGTCTGGTGATTGTAGATGCCGATGGCAAAGAACATCTTTTGCTGCTTGGGATCAACGGTAACGTGCTGGTGGGCGCGCTCGATGCAAAGGATTCCGATGCAGCGTAAAAATCCCTATACCGCTCGTCTGGCTGTGAGTGTTGGGCTGTGTCTGCTTATTGCGCTTGCCACATTCCTGCTGCCGATTGATGCGCTGGCGCAGAAATTCACTGTCGATCTTGGCGGCACGCCCGATGCTTCTTCGTCCGATGCGGGCAGTGGCGGTTCGGTAACGTCGCGCATCATCCAGCTTGCGCTGCTTGTCACCGTCATTCCGCTGGCCCCGTCCATCCTGATGATGATGACATCGTTTACCCGCATCATCATTGTGCTGTCTTTGTTGCGCACGGCACTGGGTCTGCAGCAGTCTCCACCCAACCAGGTGCTTATCAGTCTTGCGCTGTTTCTTACCTTCTTTATCATGGCGCCGGTGTTTGAGGCATCGTATCACGACGGCATCGC
Source organism: Alphaproteobacteria bacterium (assembly GCA_013289445.1). The sequence goes on along the minus strand of JABCZZ010000021.1, from coordinate 24,269 downwards.
CCCATTGATTGAAGAAAAAATCTCCGAACGCGAGGCCATCGAAAAAACCGCCGCGCCTTTTCATACTTTCATGCTCAAGAATGTACGCCCGAAAGATCTGCGCCTGTTTATCGACATGTCGCCCGGGCTTACGATTGACAAACCTTCCGACACGCCTTTTCGCGTACTTATTCCCGCATTCATGATCAGCGAATTAAAACGCGCGTTTGAAATCGGCTTCCTCGTCTATATCCCGTTTGTCATCATGGATATGCTCATTGCCTCCGTGCTCATGTCGATGGGTATGATGATGTTGCCACCCGTACTCATCTCTCTGCCCTTCAAGCTCATCTTCTTCGTACTGGTCGATGGCTGGTATACCTTGAGCGGAAGTCTGGTACGCAGTTTTAGCATACCATGATCCTGATCCGCCTCTTTCTGCTTGGATTCCTGCTTTTTACCGCTGCGGTATTTGCGCTGGGTGCGCTGGCCTGGCTTAAGATACGGCTGCATCTGAACAACCCTTTGCCGCCCTCTGGCGGGTCTTCCGGGCACAGCGAGGGCGGTAAGGTCATTGAAGGCGAGTATAAAGTGCTCAATGATACTTTTAAAAATAAATAGAGCATAAATACGCCGCCCTTTTATATTGCACCGCAGCATAAGTGCCTGTTTAGAGCGAGAAAAGATTTGCCTTGGGCAAAGGGCGCTTGTTATAAGTATCGCTCTTTTAACTGAGGGTCCCCATGGCCAAGGCGCAAGCGGCAAAACCTGTTGCAAATAAAAGCCACGCGAACAACAACGTCGTGTCGGCGAAGAACCAGCATGCTGAACTACTGGCACTCTATCGCGAAATGCTCCTCATTCGCCGCTTTGAGGAAAAAGCCGGGCAGCTTTACGGCATGGGACTCATCGGCGGTTTTTGTCACCTATATATAGGACAGGAAGCGGTCGTCATCGGCATGGCGCATGCTGTTACCCAGAACGATGCCGTCATCACCAGCTACCGCGATCATGGCCACATGCTCGCCTGCGGCATGGACCCCAAAGGAATCATGGCGGAACTTACCGGCCGCATCGATGGCTTTTCCAAAGGCAAGGGCGGCTCGATGCACATGTTCTCCGTAGACAAGAATTTCTATGGCGGCCACGGCATCGTAGGTGCGCAGGTGCCCATCGGCACCGGTATCGCCTTTGCGCATAAATACCGCGGCAATAAAAACGTCTCGCTTACCTATTTCGGTGACGGCTCGGCCAATCAGGGCCAGGTGTATGAGGCCTTCAACATGGCGGAGCTCTGGCGCCTCCCTGTTGTCTATATTATAGAGAACAACGAATACGCCATGGGCACTTCGGTCAAACGCAGCTCAGCGACCACCGAACTTTACCGCCGCGGCGAAGCCTTCGGCATTCCTGGCAAGCAGGTGGACGGCATGGATGTACTGGCCGTTATGCAAGCGGGCAGGGAAGCCGTCGCCCATTGCCGCGCAGGCAAGGGACCGTTCCTGCTGGAGATGAAAACTTACCGCTATCGCGGCCATTCCATGTCAGACCCTGCCAAATACCGCAGCAAGGAAGAAGTTGAGATGTATAAAGAGCAGCGCGATCCGATAGAGCGCCTCAAAGGCAAAATGCTGCGCGAAAAGATTATCGACGAAGAAAAACTCAAAACCGTTGAGACGGACATCAAGAGCATCATCAATGATGCCGCCGAATTTGCCAAGAATTCTCCTGAGCCGGATGCGTCCGAGCTCTGGACCGATATTGTGGCGGAATAGGAAAGAGTATGGGCAAGCGAATCTTCTTTTCCTTTGCGGCCGTTCTCTGCATGTTGTTTGCTGTCATGGCTTCAGCACTTACCGGCCATGATCCGCTCAAAAGGCAGGATCTTGCCCAGTGGATGACATTGCCGCAAGGCCAGAAGATTGCCGTACTTGAGGCGCTGATGGCCAAACATCGTGGCGCACTCTCGACCAGCAGTGTGGAGTCCTGTATCGAGAAACAGGCAAAGATCCCCGGTTTCGCGGCCTATAGCGTTGCCACCGCTTATTCAACCTGCGCATTTAAACTGAGTAACTGATATGACCGCAACAACCGTACGAGTAGCGCTGCGTGATGCCATGGCCCAAGAGATGCGCCGTGACAAGGACGTTTTCGTCATGGGTGAGGAAGTGGCTGAGTATCAGGGCGCCTATAAAGTCACCGAAGGATTGCTGGCCGAATTCGGCGAGCGTCGCGTAGTGGATACACCCATCACTGAGCATGGCTTCACTGGCCTTAGCGTGGGTGCGGCGATGATGGGACTTAAGCCCATCGTTGAGTTCATGACGTTCAACTTCGCCATGCAGGCGATGGATCATCTCATTAACTCAGCGGCCAAGACACAATATATGTCCGGCGGCCAGATTCGCTGCCCGATTGTATTTCGCGGCCCCAACGGTGCCGCCTCACGCGTCGCTGCGCAGCACTCGCAATGCTATGCCAGCTGGTACGCACATGTGCCCGGACTCAAGGTCATCTCGCCTTATTCCGCTGCCGATGCCAAGGGACTGCTTAAGTCTGCCATCCGCGATCCGGGTCCGGTCATTTTCCTCGAGAATGAAATTCTCTACGGCCAGAGTTTTGACGTGCCCGACGATAAAGATTATCTCGTGCCCATCGGTAAGGCGGCGGTGCTGCGCGAAGGTACCGACGTCACGCTGATTGCTTTTTCCATCACGGTGGGCCTGGCGCTCAAAGCGGCTGAAGAGCTTGCCAAAGACGGCATTCATGCCGAAGTGATCGATCTGCGCACGCTGCGCCCGCTTGATATTGAAACGATTGTTGAATCGGTGAAGAAAACCAGCCGCTGCATCTCGATCGAAGAAGGCTGGCCGGTTGCCGGCATGGGCTCTGAAATTTGTGCCGTGATCATGGAAAACGCCTTTGACTATCTCGATGCGCCGGTGGAGCGCGTCACCGGCAAAGATGTACCGCTGCCCTACGCCGCCAATCTGGAAAAGCTTGCGCTGCCGCAGGTGCAGGATGTGGTGGAGGCAGTAAAAAGAGTCTGCTATCGTGCGGCTGCATAACTAAAGACCGAAGGTGATCTATGCCGATTGAAATTCTGATGCCCGCCCTCTCGCCCACCATGACCGAGGGCAATCTCGCCAAGTGGGTAAAAAAAGAAGGTGACAAGATCAAAGCCGGTCAGGTGATTGCCGAAATCGAGACCGACAAGGCGACGATGGAAGTCGAAGCCGTCGATGAAGGCACCATTGGCAAAATTTTGGTGAAAGAAGGCACGCAGGGCGTGAAGGTCAACGCGGTCATCGCGCTGCTGCTTGAAGACGGCGAAGACAAAAAAGCGCTCGACAGTTACAAACCCAAAGAAGCCGCTGCACCTAAGGCGGAAGAAAAAAAATCCGCTGCGCCCTCAGGCGCGCCTGCCGCTGCACCCGCGCCCGCACCTGCTGCCGCGATGGCTTCAGCGCCCCAATATGCGCCGCCACCCGCTTACAGCGCGCCCTCGCAGCCGCAATCTTCCGGCGGCAAAATATTTGCTTCCCCGCTTGCCAAGCGCGTGGCTGCTGACAAGGGCGTGAATCTCTCGCGTATTCAGGGCAGCGGCCCGCATGGCCGCATCGTGCGTGCCGACGTGGAAAACGCGGGCAGCAGCAGTTTCGGCGGCGGCGGATTTGTTGCACGTAACAAAAATGAATATGTGTCGATTCCCAACAACAATATGCGCAAGGTCATTGCCAAGCGCCTGACGGAATCCAAGCAGTTCGTGCCGCATTTCTATCTTACGGTCAGCATCGAACTCGACAAGCTGCTCGAAGTGCGCAAAGAGCTCAACACCGAAGCCGAAATTCTCGCCGGCAAAGAAGGCAAGCCTGCCTATAAACTTTCGGTCAACGATCTGGTGATCAAGGCCTCGGCCCTTGCGCTCAAGCGCATTCCGGGGGCCAACGCCATGTGGACGGACGAAGCCATTTTGCGCTTCAACAACGTCGATATCTCGGTAGCAGTTGCCACTGACGGCGGCCTGATAACACCGATCATCCGCAACGCCGATCAAAAAAACGTCGTGCAGATTTCCGGCGAGATGAAAGACCTCGCCGCGCGCGCCCGCGCAGGCAAACTCAAGCCCGAAGAATTTCAGGGCGGCGGTTTCTCCATCTCCAATCTCGGCATGTACGGCGTCAAGCATTTCGCAGCTATCATTAACCCGCCGCAGGGCGCCATTCTCGCAGTCGGCGCCGGCGAAGAGCGCGTGGTGGTGAAGAAGGGCGAGATGGTCGTCGCCAATGTCATGGATGCAACCCTCTCGGTCGATCATCGTGTGGTCGACGGCGCACTCGGCGCCGAATATCTGCAGGCGCTCAAGCGTTACATCGAAAGCCCGAGCCTGTTGCTCGTTTAAATAAGGATTGCATAATGACCGACAATAATTTCGATATAGTAATCATCGGTGGCGGGCCGGGTGGGTATGTGACCGCGATCCGTGCGAGCCAACTCGGCATGAAAGTGGCACTGGTGGAGCGCGAGCATCTGGGCGGCATCTGTCTTAACTGGGGCTGCATCCCGACCAAGGCGCTGCTGCGTTCCTCGGAAATCAACCATTTGCTGCACACCGCAGATGAATACGGTTTCAAAGTCGGCAATGTTTCTTTTGATCTCGCCAAAGTCGTCAAGCGCTCGCGCGATGTATCGGCGCAGCTGACCAAAGGCGTCGGCATGCTGATGAAGAAAAACAAAGTCACCGTCATCGATGGTCACGGCAAACTCGCCGGCAAAGGCAAAGTGAAGGTTGAGAAGGATAAGAAGACCGTTGCCGAGCTTACGGCCAAGCACATCATCCTTGCGACCGGCGCCCGCGCACGCACATTACCGGGCCTTGAAGCGGACGGAAAACTCGTCTGGACCTACCGTGAAGCCATGGTGCCCGACGTGATGCCCAAGTCGCTGCTCGTCGTCGGCACGGGTGCTATCGGTATCGAGTTCGCGAGCTTCTTTCTCAATATGGGTGCACAGGTCACAGCCGTTGAAGTCATGGATCGCATTCTGCCGGTGGAAGATGAAGAGATTTCCAAATTCGCGCACAAAGCGTTTGAAAAGCAGGGCATGAAAATCCACACCGCCACCACGGTCAAGGCGCTCAAGAAGGGAAAAAACAACGTCACTGTCACGCTGGAGAGCGGCGGCAAGACGTCCGATGTGACTGTTGATCGCGTCATCCTCGCAGTGGGCATTGTCGGCAATAGCGAAAATCTTGGGCTCGAGGGCACTAAGGTCAAGGTCGAAAAAACCCACATCGTCATCGACAAATGGTGCGCCACCGGCGAGCCGGGCGTCTATGCGATCGGTGATCTCGCAGGGCCCCCCTGGCTTGCGCATAAGGCGTCACACGAAGGCGTCATCTGTGTTGAGAAAATTGCAGGCAGCAAGGACGTTCACCCGCTCGATACGCGCAACATCCCCGGCTGCACCTATTGCCGCCCGCAGGTGGCGAGCGTCGGCCTCACCGAGAAAGCCGCCAAGGAAAAAGGCTACCAGCTCAAGGTGGGGCGCTTCCCGTTCATTGGCAACGGCAAGGCGATTGCGCTCGGTGAACCCGAAGGCTTTATCAAAACCATCTTCGATGCCAAGACCGGCGAACTTTTGGGCGCACACATGATCGGTGCCGAAGTAACCGAAATGATTCAGGGCTACGCCATCGCGCGCACGATGGAGGGCACCGAAGCCGAGCTTATGCATACGGTCTTCCCGCATCCTACGCTCTCGGAAATGATGCATGAATCGGTGCTGGATGCTTTTGGCCGCGTCATTCATATGTAGCTCGCGGGCAAAACGTTTTTCTGCTATAGTTAGACGATGACGCTATCGATCACGCAACAACACTCGCATTCTCGCTCAGGCTTTACGCTTTTTGAGATGACCGTGGTGCTCACGCTGATCGGGCTTGTCATCGCAGGTGGCTTAGTTACCCTTACGGCCTCAGTGCAAAGAAGCCAGTGGGACACCACCATCTCCCGCATGCAAACGATTGACAAGGCGCTACTCAACTTTGTCACCAATCAGCGCCGTCTTCCCTGTCCGGCGTCCTTCACAATTGTTGCAAACACTACGACAGATGGTGTTGAGGCCTATAGTGGCTCGGCCGGTTCGGGGGCTTGTGCCAGCGGTTATGCGGCATCCAATGGTGTGTCGGAAGGTACCATTCCCGTACGCACGCTGGAACTGCCGGATAACTACGAATATGACGGTTGGGGCCGGCGCATGCGCTATTCCGTCGATCCGCATTATACAGCAACCAATTCGTTTCCTACCACTCAGTGTGGTCTGTGCAATACCTCGCCGATCACGATTCAAGACAGTTCTGCTGGAAATACTATCAGTTCAGACGCTGTCTATGCGCTGGTAAGTCATGGTGCCAATGGTCATGGGGCATGGACTCCTAATGCGACGTTATTCATAGGAAGCTCAACAAACACTGATGAATTGTGGAATTGTCGCTGCAGCACGAATGGTACTTTGGAACCATCAGGTTCGTATACACCCAATTATATACAAAAAAGTCCGACACCTAACTCCACCACAGTATCTAACAGTTTTGATGATATTGTGACCTATAAAGAGCCGTGGCAAATGCAGACCTCGACTACGGCACTGCAAAATACGCAGAATTTCATGTATTGGTATGTAGCCGGTGTAGGCAACACTTTGACAAAATCATGTCTTGCAAACCCGACTCAACAGTTACAGTCGCTTGCTTTTGCCACTTTCACGGGAATAGCAACGGACCCTTACTGCAATTTGTGGGTGACGATTAACACTCACACTGTTGGATTCGACAGGAACGGTACGCAATTTGAAAATGTAACCACAGGAATTCTTGCTACTGGATTAGCTATAGATGGCAATGGTAATCTGTGGGAGAGCGTGCAAAGCACCCATCAGGTAAAAGAATTAAACAAAACGGGTACGGTTCTGCTTACTATTGGCACCGGATTGGGAATTGCCAATGGACAATTCGATACACCACTGGGCGTTACGGTTGATCATCTGGGAAATATCTGGGTTGCCGATTCTAAGAATAATCGCGTGCAGGAATTTAACAAAGCGGGCGCATGGATAGCTACCATCCCTGCCGCCTATAATTGTTCGGGCATCGTTCCTCCGGCCTGCACGCAAAGCAGTAGTGCCAATGGGCTTTTTAACACTCCTGCCAACATTGTGGCTGACCAGGCAAACAACATCTTGGTAACCGATGCCGGTAATCGTGTGCAGAAGTTCGACAGCAACGGAAATTATATCATGACCATTCCCAGTTCCGTTTGTTTTACAGGTAATACAGCCTGCTTCACTGCATGGTCAGGGTACACAATGATTCCAGGGGCTATGACGGTCGACAATAACAACCATCTCTGGGTCTCTAATACCAATGCTACCAATCCCACCACTATAGAGTTTGATGGCAATGGGAACTGGATTGCAAATTATGCTTACTCTACCGCTCCCATCGCAGGTCTGGCGGTTAGCAGGTAATTCAAGATGCCTTTAGCATCGTTTTCAATCGTATTTTCATGCGCCCGAACGCTGCGACATTGCCAAGGCGTCTTTTAAGAAAAAGGCCTGTATCACTTTGCTGCGGCGAATTGTCATTGAGCCAGTAAACTAGCGTACTGCCATACACACCCGCAAGCGTTGCGCGCTTGGTGTAATAACTGAAATCGGTGGAAGCATCGCCGGCAAGTTTCCACATCACATCTACGGTATTGGCAAGTGCTCGCACCTGAATGGACGCATGCCAGGGCAGACAGCTCAGTGCAAGTGCACGCCGCACCGCTTCTCTGTGCACAAGCCAGTAAGAAAACCGTGCCAGCACCAAATGTTCGATGCGCTCAGGCATGCGCAATTTTACCAGATCACTCGCAGGATGCGCATGGGCAAGCGTTTCATCGCTTTGCCTAAAGAAATATTCCACACATTGTTGCATTCCGCCGGGAAAGACTTCGGCAAGCGCACCAGCATCGATGCCCGAGCGTTTTGCGGCTTCGCGCAGCGTGTAATCGCCCCAGCCTTCAAAAGGTGCAAGCGCAAGGACATGCTCTAATATCCGTAAACGGACATCCGTCATGGAAGAATACCGTAAGAGAGTGAGGAATCAGTTTACGGCGAGGCTGCGGGCCGATTCAAGGGTTTTCGCTGCTGCGCGCGACTTAACAGTGCGTTCTTTGGGCAAGCGGATGGTCAGCAGCGTGCCTTCCCCCGTCTCGCTTTCAATCTCGATGCGCCCCTGATGTAGCTTGACGATTTCTTTGGAAAGCGCCAGTCCCAGCCCCACGCAATCACGGCTTCTGGCAAAGAAACTATTGTCCTGACTGAATGCCGAGAGGATGTTTTGCAGATGGCTAGCAGGAATGCCGCCGCCGTTATCTTCGACCGTAATGTTAATGCCGCCGTCTTTACGCATTTCACAGCCGATTTCGACAGAACCGCCCAAACGGTTGTACTTGATGGCGTTGGAGATCACGTTGGTGAGCACCTGTAACAGGCGGATGCGATCAACAAATGCCAGCAGCGGCCGCTTGGGAAGCCGATCGCGCAAATGGATTTGTTCACAGAATGCACGATGGGAGTGAAACTCGATTGCCTGGCGGATAACACTGCCAAGATCGGTAGCCGACTCACGCAGTTCCATCCGTCCGGAATCGATGTTGGCGATCTCCAGCAGATCGTTGATCTTTGAGAGCAGAGTGGTGCCGGAATCGGCAATGCTGCCGATATATTCATGGTATTTCTTATGCCCGACATCGCCGTAAACACCGTTTTCTATCATCTGGGCGAATCCCAATATGGCATTAAGCGGAGTGCGCAGTTCATGGCTCATATTTGCCAGAAATTCTGAACGCGATTTGATGGCAAGTTCAGCTTCAAGCTTGGCTTTTTCAAACTTGCCCTGCGTGGTGAGTAATTCGGTGACATCTCGCAGCAGGCAGGTGTAGCGAGGCTGGCTACCGCTTTCAGCGGCATCAACCAGTTGCAGTTCGCACCAGCGCCAATGGCCTGTTTTGTGTTTCACCTGAAAACGTGTGGGGTCAGCGTCACTCGCGGCAGCGAAGAGGTAGTTGGTCACTTTGCGCAGGTGATCAGGGGCAATACGGCTTTTTAAGCCATCGCCTACATCTTCATGTGCGGAAAACCCTGTAACCATTTCCCAGTTTTCGGATAACGAAAGGCAGGCAAGCTTTGCGTCGAACACGCAGAACACATCGCGCCCGAAAGTCGAAACCGCAGCAAGCATGTCGGCTGCCGGGTCGTTGGCGGAAAAATGATGGCTGCGGTAACGCGCGGCAGATGGCCGTGAAGAAGCCCCTGTTTTTCGTGCTTTGCGTGCCGTTGGAAAATCGGCTCTATCGTCACTCATATATTCCTCCAGAATACCCAGTCAATGCAGGTTTAACTCGTCTCCCTCGGGCCTTCCTTCTGGCGGAGAAGGCAATTTTTTCGCTTTTCGCTGTTCTTCTTTAATTCGCGTTTTTTATTATTTAGATAAAATTTTAGCAAAATTTTCGTAAAAATCATTTATCCACACCCACCATATATAGAGTCTAAAGAAATAATAAACATAAATTTGGTGCAGGTAAGGAATCTTTAATCATTTGTGATATTAACGGCGACCACCGTTGCCAAAATACCACAGAATGAAGGGGCGCTACAGTGGATGAAAAACCGATATTTCCCAGCGACAATTCCGGGCAAGTTGGTTATAACTCGGCGTTTCTTCCACAAAGGCCTGAAGGGCATGAGCAAGAAACGCGCGCAAGTTATCATTATCATGGGTAGCCAGTCCGACTGGGATACCATGCAACATGCAAGCAAGCAGCTTGACGATTTTGGCATCAAACACGACAACAAAATCATCTCGGCACATCGCACGCCGCAGCGTCTTTATGATTTTGCCAAGAATGCACGCGCCGAAGGCATCAAAGTGATCATCGCCGGTGCGGGGGGTGCTGCGCATTTGCCGGGCATGACCGCATCGCTTACCACGCTGCCCGTATTGGGTGTGCCGGTAGAAAGCAAGGCATTGCAGGGACTGGATAGTCTTTTATCCATCGCGCAAATGCCGGCCGGCATTCCGGTGGGCACCCTTGCAGTGGGTAAGGCTGGCGCGGTGAATGCTGCATTAATGGCCGCCTCCATTCTTTCGCTTGAGGATAAGAACGTGGCAAAAAAACTTGAGAAATTTCGCAACCTTCAGACCCAATCGGTCAAAAAGAAGCCATGATTGAACCGGGCGCAACCATCGGCATCATTGGCGGCGGGCAGCTGGGCAGGATGACGGCGCTGGCGGCAGCCAATCTGGGCTACAAGACACATATTTTTACGCCGGAGAAAGATGCTCCTGCCTCGCAGGTTGCCACGCATACCACCATTGCCGAATATACCGATGCAGAAGCACTCGAAGCGTTCGCGGCGAAGGTGGATGTCATCACATTCGAATTTGAGAACGTGCCGCATGAAAGTCTCGAGATGATCGAGAAAAAAAGAAAAGTGTGCCCCAGTGCGAGCGTACTTAAAATTTGCCGCAACCGCCTGCGCGAAAAAACATTTATCAACGAATTGGGCATCAGGACAGCGTTTTTTAAGTCCGTCACCTCGCTTAGTGATCTCAAGCTGGCAGCAATGGCCGTGCGCTTCCCGGCAGTGCTCAAAACCGCAGAGCTGGGCTATGACGGCAAAGGCCAGGTGACGCTTAAGACCGGTAGCGACCTGCGTACGATATGGGAGACGATGCAAACCCATGAGGCGATTTTAGAATCCTTTGTTGAATTCAGCCGTGAGATTTCGGTCATCGTTGCACGTGGCGCGCATGGGCAAACCCGCTGCTATCCGGCGGTGCAGAACATCCACAAAAACCACATACTCGATACCACCATCGTGCCCGCACCTATTGATAAAGCGCTCGCCGAAGAAGCAGAGGCTATTGCTGTTAAGATTGCCACCGTGATCAATCTTAAAGGCGTGCTTGCGGTGGAAATGTTTGTCGATGATGAAGGCAGGCTGCTGGTCAATGAACTGGCGCCTCGTCCGCATAATTCCGGCCATTGGACCATAGACGCTTCAGCCACCAGCCAGTTCGAGCAGCTGGTGCGTGCCATTTGCGATCTGCCGCTGGGGGATACGACAAGACGCTGCGATGCAGAGATGAAGAATCTTATCGGCGATGATGTCAAAAACTGGAAGAAATTCCTGACCGATAAAAATGCGCGCCTGCATCTTTACGGCAAAAGTGAAATCCGCGCCGGCCGCAAGATGGGCCATGTGACGTTTCTTAAGTCCGCAAAGTAAGCCCTAAAGCGGAAGCACCTGCGATGATTTTCTGCGCCACTGCCTCGATTTCCTGATCCGTCAATGTACGATCCGTCGCCTGCAGCGTGACCGAAAGTGCCACCGATTTCTTGCCCGGCTCGACACCTTTACCCGCATAGACGTCGAACACATTCACCGATTGGATGAGTTGTTTCTCCGCAGCTTCAATGGCTTTAACGATATCGCCGGCAGATAATTTTTCATCGCCGACGAAAGCGAAATCGCGCTCCACTGCCTGAAAGTTTGAAGGCTGGAAGATGGCTCTTTGCCTGCCTTTGGCTCTGGGCGTGGGGATGGCATCAAGCAGCACTTCAAACGCAACGACGCGGTGTTTGATATCGAAAGATGCAAGAATGAGCGGATGAATTTCACCAAAGAAACCGAGCGTGATTTTGCCGCCAAGCGAAATACGGCCTGAACGGCTCGGATGATACCAAGCGTGCACTTGGCGGTCGAGCGCAAGTTTCAGGGGAGCCAGACCCGATGCTTCAAACACGGCAAACAGATCGGCCTTGGCATCGAACAGGTCAACGTCGCGCTCACTTTTAAATGCGTTGCGTGCAGAAGTTTTGGCAGTACGTATGCCTGCGGCAGTCCATTTCTGGCCGGTAGGCGTAGTATCCTCAAAGACATTGCCGATTTCAAACAATGCCAGATCGGCAAAACCGCGTGCAATATTGCGGCTTGCTGCAGACATCAGGCCCGGCAACAGATTCGGGCGCATGGTATCGAGATCGGCATTGATCGGATTGAGCAACTGCAGTGCGGCATTGGTAGAGCCGAATTGTTTTGCCTGCGCGCTGTTCACAAAAGCAAATGAACAGATTTCGGTATGGCCGTTTGTGGCGAGTATTCTGCGGAGCAGGGAAGCGCGTGCAGCTTGCGCAGAAGGAATCACTTTGGTGTGCGCGCGTGGTAACGGTGCCGCGGCAATTTTGTCGTAGCCGGCGATACGCAGCACTTCTTCGACCAGGTCAGCAGCGCCTTCGATGTCGGCGCGCCATGACGGCGGCGTCACGTTACTGCCTTTGACCTCGAAGCCCAGTGCCGTAAGTGCGGCAGTGATTTTTTCCTGTGGCAGCGATACGCCGCCCAGTGTTTCAACTTTCTTGGCATCAAACGTGATGTTGCGTTTGGAGTCCGGCACAATGCCTGCCGTCACCAGTTCGCTGGCGGTGCCGCCGCAGAGTTCGACAATCATCGCAGCGGCGATTTCGGCGCCGGTTTTTACGAACGCCGGATCGATGCCGCGCTCGAAGCGATAACGCGCATCGGATTCAATCGCCAGCTCACGCCCCGTGCGCGCAATATGGGTGGAATCAAACAGCGCGGCTTCGAGAAACACTTCCGTGGTAGTCTCAGAACAGCCGGTGGGCATGCCACCGATGACGCCGCCAAGACCCACGACGCCTGACGCGTCACATACCGCGATCATGCTTGAGTTCAGCGTATATTCTTTATCGTTGAGCGCTTTAAGTTTTTCACCGTCTTTGGCGTAGCGCACGCTGACATTGCCTTTGAGCTTGGTGGCATCAAACACATGCAGCGGGCGGCCATAGGTGATGGTCATATAATTAGTGACGTCGACCAATGCCGAGATCGGACGCAGGCCGATGGCGGTCAGGCGTTGCTTGAGCCAGTCCGGACTCGGCCCGTTCTTCACGCCCTTGATGCTGCAGCCGATGAAGAGCGGGCAGGCATCCGTGGCAAGTGTGATGGAGATAGGTGATTTGCCCGCCGCTTTGAATTTCGTACTCGCATTGTCGGCTTTGAATGTGCCAAGTCCGGCTGCAGCAAGATCACGTGCGATACCGCGCACGCCCAGACAATCAGCGCGATTGGGAGTAATGGCAATGTCGATCACCGGGTCGCTGCCACCCAGTTCAGCGCTCGCAGGCGTACCGGGTGCGGCGGAAGCAGCAAGTTCGATGATGCCTTCGCTGTCGTCGCTTAAACCCAATTCACTTGCCGAGCACAGCATGCCGTTGCTTTCCACACCGCGGATACTGGCTTTTTTTATGATCATGCCGTTTGCAGGAATCTTCACGCCTTCTTTAGCGAGCACAACCTTGATGCCCGCACGCGCATTGGGCGCACCGCAGACGACCTGGCGGACGCCGCTTCCGTCATTGACTTTGCAGACGCGCAGTTTGTCCGCATCCGGATGCTGTACCGCTTCCACAATCTCTGCCACGATAAAAGGCGCAAGCGCGGCGGCGTTATCAATCACTTGCTCAACCTCAAGGCCGATGGCGGTGAGCGTTTTGGCAATGTCATCCAGCGAGGCGCCGGTCTCTAAATGATCCTTGAGCCAGGAGAGGGTGAACTTCATGCATCACCTCCGAGCGGGCTGAAGCCGTAATGCCTAAGCCAGCGAATATCGGATTCAAAGAAGGTGCGCAGGTCGGGGATGCCGTATTTAAGCATGGCGAGGCGTTCCACGCCCATGCCGAATGCAAAACCCTGCCATTGTTCGGGATCGATGTTGCAGTTCTTCAGCACATTGGGATGCACCATGCCGCAACCCATGACTTCGAGCCAGTCTGCGCCGGCGCCGATTTTGATTTCGCTGCCGCTGCGTGTGCATCCGATATCGACTTCCGCCGAAGGTTCGGTGAAGGGAAAGAAACTCGGGCGGAAGCGCACCGGCACAGTATCGACCTCAAAGAACTCACGCAGGAATTGCTCAATGCAACCCTTGAGATGGCCCATATGAATGTTCTTGTCGATGACGAAACCTTCCACCTGGTTGAACATCGGCGTATGCGTCATGTCGGAATCGCAGCGGAAGGTCTTGCCCGGCGCGATGAAGCGAAACGGCGGCTTGCCGGCTTGCATCGTGCGAATCTGTACCGGCGAGGTATGGGTGCGAAGCAGGGGTTTTTCCGCGCCTTCTTTGCCCTGCAGGAAAAACGTATCATGCATCAGGCGTGCGGGATGGTTCTGCGGAAAATTAAGTGCGGTGAAATTATGGTAATCATCTTCGATCTCAGGACCGACGGCGACGCCAAATCCCATCGCCGCGAAGATGCGCGAGATCTCTTCGACCACTTGCGAGACCGGATGAATCGAGCCCTGCGTCTTGGAGCGCGGGGGCAGGGTGACATCCACCCATTCTTTTTCAAGCCGCGCATTGATCTCGGCAAATGTGAGCACCTGTGCGCGTGCATCAATCGCGTCACTAACCTGCTGCTTGGCGACATTGAATTCGGCGCCACGTGCCTTACGCTCATCCGGTGCAAGCGTGCCCAGCGACTTGAGCAAGTCTGTGAAAACACCTTTCTTGCCCAGCTGTGCTACGCGCACTTCTTCAAGCGCGGCAATGCTATTCGCGGAGGCGACAGCGGCAAGAGCGGTGGAAATGAGGTCGGTGAGATTAGTCACACCGAATCATCGGATAGTTAAGCGGCTTTCGCAAGCGCGGCTTTTGCCTGCTCGACGATGCCCTTGAACGTCTCCGGTTCGCGCACGGCGAGATCGGCCAGGACCTTGCGGTCGAGTTCGATGGCTGCCTTGGTCAGACCGCAAAGGAACTGCGAATACACCATGCCGTGCTCACGCACTGCGGCGTTGATACGCTGGATCCACAACGCGCGGAAATTACGCTTTTTGGCGCGGCGGTCGCGGTAGGCGTACTGAAGGCCTTTTTCGACCTTTTCGATGGCGATGCGATAGCAGTTATTTGAACGTCCGCGATAGCCTTTGGCCATCTTGAGGACTTTTTTGTGACGTGCGTGCGTGGTGACGCCGCGTTTTACGTGTGCCATGAGTGCTCTCCTTTAACCGTTGGGCAGGAACATCTTCTTCACCGTCTTTGCGTCGGTGTCGAAGAGAGTGGTGGTGCCGCGCGCATTGCGGATGAAACGCTTGGAACGTTTCACCATGCCATGGCGCTTGCCGGCCTGACCGGCTTTCACTTTGCCGCTTGCGGTGATCTTGAAGCGCTTTTTGGCGCCGCTTTTGGTCTTAACCTTTGGCATTTTCTGACCCTTCCATAATAGACTTTTTACAATTAAGCCGCCTAGGTATGCCAATACCCGACCGCTTCAAAAAGAGCCGCTTTATAGCGATATTTGAGACGGGATTCAAGTATTAACCGCTTTCTATTGAAACCGGGATATTAGAGGACTATATTAACAGGTGACTAGGGCCACGAGGCCTAAAACTTTCAAGGAGAAATCAATGGATTACCGTGACCCCACCCCGATGAGCTATTCGGCCCGCGAACAGACCGCAACGGTTGACGACGGCCTGCGCAGCTACATGCTGGGCGTCTATAATTATATGACAAGCGCGCTCTGCCTTACCGGACTGGCGGCATATTTTGCTTCCAACTGGGCACCGCTGAGCGATGCGCTTTATAATACCGAAGGCCTGCGCCCCCACATGACCGGGCTGGGCTGGCTCGTGTTATTTGCTCCTCTCGTCATGGTGTTCTTCATGAACAAGGCTGTCAACCGTTTAAGCCTTGCGGGAGCCCAGACCTATTTCTTTGTCTATGCTGCTCTTATTGGCCTCTCTCTGGCACCGATTTTCTTTGTCTATACCAATGCCAGCATCGTTCGCGTGTTTCTCATCACGGCGATTGTGTTTGGCTCCATGAGCATGTGGGGCTATGCCACCAAACGTGATCTCACCGCCATGGGCAGCTTCATGTATATGGGCGTTATCGGTATCATTCTTGCCTCGCTGGTGAATATGTTTTTCCAGAGTACCGCCATGCAGTTTGCTCTCTCGGTGCTGGGCGTGGTGATATTTACCGGCCTTACCGCTTATAACACCCAGAAGCTCAAGCAGATTTATTACCAAACGGCGGGTAGCGCTGAACTTGCCAGCCGTTATGCCATCATGGGTGCGCTGTCGCTCTATCTCGACTTCGTCAACCTGTTCATCTACATGATGCAGCTCATGGGTGAACGTCGCTAAGGAATCCGCCATTAATCGCATAAACCCGTCGCAATCTGATTGCGGCGGGTTTTTGTTTTGCGCTATAGCATGGGTATGAACCCTGAAGAAATAGAACATAGCCGCGCCCCGCTGATGAACCATCTGGTGGAATTCAGAAGCCGGCTGATCAAAACCTGCTGGGTGCTGCTCCTTGCCATCTGCATCAGCTATTACTTCGCCGAGGATATATATGGCTTTCTCGTGCGCCCGCTCGCCGAGTCCTATCCCAATCCCGAATCGCGCCGCCTGATTTACACCGGGCTTGCCGAAGCGTTCCTCACCTACCTGCATCTGGCCTGTTTCGCCGGCTTCTTCCTGTCTTTCCCTGTAATCGCCTATCACATCTATATGTTCCTGGCTCCGGGCATGTATAAGAACGAGCGCCGCGTATTGCTTCCGTACCTCGTCATCTCGCCCGTGTTATTCTTTCTCGGTGCGGCGCTGGCCTATTATTATGTTTTCCCGCTGGCGTGGAAATTTTTCCTGAGTTTTGAATCGCGCACCAGCGCCGGCGTTTCAATTCAATTGGAAGCAAGAGTGAGCGAATATCTCTCGCTCGTCATGCAGGTGCTGATTGCCTTTGGCCTCGCCTTTCAGCTGCCGGTGGTGCTGACCCTGATGGCGCGTGTGGGCATGGTCAAGGCAGCCACGCTCGCGCGCGGGCGCAAATACGCACTGCTGGTCATCGTTATCGTGGCGGCGTTTCTCACCCCGCCGGATGTGCTAAGCCAGATCGGGCTTTCCATTCCGCTCTACCTGCTTTATGAAATTTCCATCATTGCCTGTCGCCATATAGAGAAAAAACACACGGAATCCGCCCATGCATGACATCAAAGCGATACGCGACAATCCCGCCGCTTTTGACGAGGCGATGAAAAAACGTGGCCTGCCGCTGCAATCGCCAGCGCTGCTAAAACTCGACGAAGAAAAACGCGCGCGCCAGAAGGAGCTCGACGAGCTGCTCGCCAAACGCAACCAGTTTGCCAAGGCCATAGGGCAGGCGAAAGCCAAAGGTGAAGATACCGCTGGAATTATGACTGAGTCTAAAACGGTTAATGACCGTATAGTAATGTTGAGTGCAGATAGTGTAATGGATGGGGTAGTTAGCAAAGATATTATTACGCCTATTACGCTCGATGAAAAACTCGCAAGTTTACCCAACATTCCAGCTGACGATGCGCCTGTCGGCAAAGACGAAACGGCGAACAAAGAAATTCGTACCCATGGAAACAAGAAAACTCTTAATTTCAAACCTAAAGAACATTTTGATTTAGGTGAAAAATTAGGACTAATGGATTTTGAACGTTCAGCCAAAATAAGTGGTGCGCGTTTTGTCACTTTAAAAGGGCCATTAGCTCGTCTGGAAAGAGCCTTGGCGAGCTTCATGCTCGACATTCATACCAACGAATTCGGCTATACCGAAGTGGTGCCGCCATATCTCGTGAAAGACAACGCTGCATTTGGCACTGGCCAGTTGCCCAAATTCGGCGAGGATCTGTTTAAGACTACCACCGGGCACTGGCTCATCCCCACCGCCGAAGTACCACTCACCAATATGGTGAATGATGAAATCGTTGCCGAGGATGCGCTGCCGCTACGCATGACCGCCTATACGCCGTGCTTCCGCTCCGAAGCGGGGTCAGCGGGCAGGGATACGCGTGGCATGATTCGTCTGCATCAATTTTCTAAAGTAGAGCTGGTGAGCATTGTGCATCCGGATAAATCCGACGAAGAGCATGAGCGCATGACCGCCTGCGCGGAAGCCATTTTGCAGCGCCTTGGCCTGCATTACCGCGTAATGCTGCTTTGCACAGGTGACATGGGTTTTTGTGCGCGCAAGACTTATGACATCGAAGTCTGGCTGCCGGGGCAAAATGCCTACCGCGAAATTTCCAGCTGCTCCAACTGTGGCGATTTTCAGGCGCGCAGGATGAAAGCGCGCTTCAAACCCAAAGAAGGCAAGGGCAACCAGCTGGTGCATACGCTCAACGGCTCAGGCCTGCCGATTGGCCGCACCATCGTTGCCATTATGGAAAATTACCAGCAGGCAGACGGTTCCATAGCCATTCCTGAAGCGTTGCAGCCCTATATGGGTGGCATGAAAAAAATTTCGGCATGATCGCGCTTAATGTCGAGCCCCTCGCGCGCGGTGCCATTTTACAAGGTGTATGGATAGTGACGGATAAAACCCCTGACGGAACGTGCAACTTTTTGCGTGGTTATTTGCCGGCGCGGGCGGATGGCGAAATCATAAAGACCTATCTGGAAGATAAAGGGTTCGATGTACAGCTTGAGACACATTATCACGACCCCAGAGATGGCCGCCTTATCATGGAGTTAGCAGACGAATCCAAAAGAACCATCGAAAAGCAGTTGAAATTAGGCGCGGCGGTCAAAACGCACTATATCCAAATCGGAAAAAGAGCAGAAGATTACGATCCCCAATTCCCGTTCCTTAGTACCTCCATGTTTAAACCTGAAGAAATCACGACACGATACTTCGAGGAGACAAGTTCTGGCGAAATGCCAAAGCAGGAAGATTATCAGAAAGCGATTATTTCACTCCTTAAGCAAATGGCGCTGAAGAAGGGGATGGGTGGACTAGGTGGTTAAGAATAAAAACATGCGCATCCTGGTCACCAATGATGACGGTATCGACGCTCCCGGTATCAAGGTGCTGGAGAAAATCGCGCGCGGCTTGAGCGATGACGTCTGGGTGGTAGCGCCCGAAGTGCAGCAGAGCGGCGCCTCGCATTCGGTGAGCCTGCATCGTCCCGTGCGCTTCAAGAAGCTGGGCGAGAAACGTTACAGCGTGCTGGGGACGCCGACCGACTGCGTGATTGCAGCGTTGCGCGTGATCATTGAAGCGCCTGTCGATCTCATTCTTTCGGGCGTCAACCGCGGCCCTAATATCGCTGACGATGTCACACATTCGGGCACAGTCGCGGCCGCTATGGAAGGTGCGCTTTGCGACATACGCTCCATCGCTTTTTCGCAGGCGCTTGATTTCGAAGTCGAGTCGCCGCTCATCCAATGGGCGACTGCCGAGAAATACGCGCCCGCGATTATCGAAAATCTTCTCGCTCTGCCATGGGAAAAAGATGCGTTTTTCAACGTCAATTTTCCCGATCTGCCGCCAAACAAGGTCAAAGGCGTCAAATGCGTAGCGCAGGGCAAGCATCGCTTCTTCAAGCAATTGCTCAAGGGCGAGGCGGACACGGACGGGCAGACCTACTGGGTGCATTGGGCCGATGCCGGTGCCGATCCGCGCCGCCCGGACGTGGACATCCACTGGTTGCCGCAAGGGTATGTCACGGTAACGCCGATCTGTCTTGATCTCACGCATCATGCTATGCTGAGCCGCCACAAAAAACGAATCGAGTCATGAAATCTGCGATCCATGCCGATAATCTTCCCGACCGTCTGCGCCTGCTGATGAAGCTGCGCAACAGCGGTATCACCGATACGCGTGTGCTCTCGGCGATGGAATCGATCCCGCGCGATCTCTTCGTGCCCGAATCGTTTCAGGACAAGGCGTATGAAGATACGGCGTTGCCGATCGACTGCCACCAGACCATCAGCCAGCCTACCGTAGTGGCATGGATGACCTGGGCGCTCAACGTGAACGATCGCATGCGTGTGCTGGAGATTGGCACGGGGTCTGGCTATCAGGCCGCGATTCTCTCAAGGCTCGCGCGCATGGTCTATACCATCGAGCGCCACAAGGATCTGCTTGCCGTGGCCGAAGCGCGCTTCAAGGAGCTCAAGCTCAGCAACATCATGACGCAGGCGGGAGATGGTTCCAAGGGCTGGAAAGGCGCGCTGCCGTTTGACCGCATTATCGTCACCGCAGCTGCGCATGAAGTGCCGGCGATGTTGCTCAAGCAGCTTGCCGAAGGCGGCATCATGGTGATTCCAGTCGGCAGCAATACCGAGCAAATCTTGCTGCGCATCGAGAAAATGCCGGACGGCAGCATTCAGCAGCAGCACCTCATGGGCGTAAGGTTTGTGCCGCTCGTTGAAGGCAAGTTGCCAAAGTAACGTTTCAGGGAGAACGCTTCACCTGCTCATGCTAGTGAGATAGAAAAGAAGCGAGGTCAGAGACCGAGCCCTTGTAGTCGGCGAAGCTGTTAGGCTCATTGCGAATGCCGTGTAGGCATTCGCAGGAGCACACTACTTCGTGCCCTCGCCGGGATTGGCGCTGAAGTGCTGGTTGAATTTATCTACCGTGCCCTTGAAATCTTCGGCTTCCGGCAACGGCGCTTTCTTGGCGGTGATGTTGGGCCATTTAGCGGAATATTCGCGGTTAAGCTCCACCCATTTGAGCAGATGCTCGCCTTCGGGCAGGATAGCATCGGCCGGGCATTCCGGCTCACATACACCGCAATCGATGCATTCGTCAGGATTGATCACGAGCATGTTTTCGCCTTCATAGAAACAATCCACGGGGCAGACTTCCACGCAGTCGGTGTATTTGCATTTGATGCAGGCTTCGGTCACGACAAAGGTCATAGCAATCTCCTAGGGCGGGCAAGCTATAACGAATCGCGTGATTTTTCAATATGGATATGGTACTGACAGGTATGAAATTTTGGCAGGGATATCCATGAAACCGATTGACCGGCTGCTGGGCATCATGGCGCAGCTGCGCGACAAAGACAAAGGATGCCCTTGGGACGTGGAACAGACATTTGCCACGATTGTGCCGCATACGCTCGAGGAAGCCTATGAAGTGGCCGATGCCGTTGAGAGGAATGATATGACGGCGCTCAAGGAAGAATTGGGCGACCTGCTGCTGCAGGTAGTGTTTCACACCCAGATGGCCCATGAGCAGAAACTGTTTGATTTTGACGATGTGGCCAAAGGCATCGGTGATAAACTGGTGCATCGTCATCCCCATGTATTTTCCGGCGGCAAGAAACTCAAGACCGCTGCCGATCAGGTCGATTCCTGGGAGAAACTGAAAAAAGAAGAAAAGAGCGTCAAACCAAAAGGCAAGCGCCCCGGTCAGAAAGCCGAAACTACGCTTGAAGGCGTGCCCTTGTCCCTGCCTTCACTTTCACGCGCGCTCAAATTGCAGAAGCGCGCGGCAAGGGAAGGGTTCGACTGGGCCAATCTTGAAGCAGTGTTTGAGAAAATCGAAGAGGAAAAAGAAGAGTTGCTGCATGTGATGGCGCATGACGATTCACCCGAAGGCCGGCTTGAAGAGATGGGCGATTTACTTTTTTCCTGTGTCAACCTTGCGCGCAAGCTCGGGGTCGATCCGGAAGAAGCGGTCCGCTTCTGCAACCGCAAATTTGAAAGCCGTTTCCATTACATTGAAAAAGCGCTTGATGCCCAGCACCGAATGCTGGCGGACGCTTCGCTGCAGGAACTCAACGATCTGTGGGACGAAGCCAAGATCGCGGAACAGTCAGGGACATGACGACAGGAGATTGTGTGCGCACAGGCATTTACCCCGGCACTTTTGACCCCATCACCTATGGCCATATGGATATTGTGCGCCGTGCACTCAAAGTGGTAGATCATCTTATCATCGGCGTGGCGCTTGATACTAACAAAGCCCCGCTGTTTGATCTCAAAATGCGCGCCGGGCTGGTGGAAAAAGAAATCAGCGCACTGAAAAACGGCGACAGTAAACGCGTGAAGGTGACGACGTTCTCGGGGCTCTTGGTCAATTTCGCCCAGACGCACAAGGCAAGCGTGCTGATACGCGGATTGCGCGCCGTATCGGATTTTGAATATGAATTCCAGATGGCCTCGATCAATTCCAAGCTCAACCCGGACCTTGAGACGGTGTTTCTCACCGCTTCAGAATCGACCCATTTTATTTCCTCTCGCTTTGTCAAAGAGATAGCGAGGCTGGGGGGCGATATTTCGCATTTTGTCTCCCCCGCTGTCGCGCGTCCCCTGCAGGATTATTTCAAGAAGAAGCGCTGAGCGCCTCTTGCATGCGCTGGCGTTAAGCCTATATAATGATTATCCCTATTTTCTTGGAGACGCGCATGTTCATCCAGACGGAAACCACGCCTAATCCGCTCACCCTTAAATTCATTCCCGGCAAGACGGTGATGGAAAGCGGCACGGCGTTTTTCACCGACGCTTCTGCCGCACAGGGCTCACCGCTGGCCTTGGCCTTGTTTGAGATTAAGGGAGTGCGCGCCGTGTTCTTAGGCAGCGATTTCGTCACCGTCACACGCGCCGAAGACAAAAGCTGGGAAGTGCTCAAACCTTCGCTGCTCAACAGCATCATGGAGCATTTTGTCGCCGGCCGCAAAACCGTGAGCACGGGCAAAACCGAAGCTGAATCGACCGACGGCGACAGCGACATCGTCAAACAGATACGCGAACTCATCGACACACGCGTGCGCCCGGCGGTGGCCATGGACGGCGGCGATATCATCTACAAAGGATTTGAAGACGGCATCGTCAAACTTGAACTGCACGGTTCATGCTCAGGCTGCCCAAGTTCTACCGCGACGCTCAAGCAGGGCATTGAAAACATGCTCAAGCATTATGTGCCGGAAGTACAGTCTGTCGAAGCCGTGGCTTAGCCTGACACTCAGCCTTTAGCGGGCTGTGATGGCGGCACGGTTTCTTTGTTTCCCTTGGCTTTAAAATGCACCGGCTGGATGGGATCGGAGTTTGATTGCCTTGCATAACGCATACACAGCATTCTGCCGTTGAGTTCGCCTAGCGGCTTGTTGGCGTTGAGCGTAGACATAAGCGCATACATGAGAAACACCGAGGGCAAGTGCTTGCCCCCTTCAATGTCGGCAACGAATGTCGTTTTATTTTCTGCCCAGCCTTTCTGTTCCATCGGTGTAAGCAGATTTTTCAATTTCGCCTGCGCCTTTTCCGCTATCACTTGTTGGCTTAAGCCTGTCTTAGCGACTAGTTTTGTAAATAGCTGAGCATAAGCCCCAATCTCTTCTTTGTTACGGCTTTGCATGCTCATAGCATTGCTTGACCGTTTATACACTTCGCCTAATTCACTGCGGATGGCAGCCTTGTCAGTGATTTTCGGGTTTTCATCAACGAGCACTTGAGCAAGTGCTTCACAGATATGCAGGGACGGAACGATTTTCGCGTCGCAGACATTTTTAAGGTAAGCTTCATCTATAGTGGATTTTGCCATCTTTACGAGATAACCGTTTGCCTGTTCGGCAAGATGTTCGAAGCGCAGTCGGCGTTCTTCGCGGCAGCCACGCAGGTGATAGCCGTAGGATGCTCGATATGCCACAGCGTCTGCGACCATGCTAGGAACACGCATTTCTCCTGAAATCTCGCCCATCATATCGTTTTCGGTGTTGCTTTTTCTTGGGCTCATAACTTTCCCCTCACTGAAGGCTAAAGTCGCAGCCTAGCAAAGAATGGTTAACATTCGATAAATAAGGCCTATGCCCAAACATGGGTAATATATTGTAATATAATCAGAGCTTCCAGATTTTAGAAGCGATGAACCAGCCGATGATCAGGATGAAGTAGGCAATCAGTATGGTAAAGCCGGCTTTTTTCGGGCCTTCCTCCTGCTCGGAAAGCAGAAACCCCAGAAGCAATGCGCAGACAAGAGAGATGAGAAAAGGGATGGGATAGCGCATTCCAAATTCAAACAATGTCAGGGGGCCTGCGACTACCCAGTCAAAAAGTGATCCGATTCTTTCCATGCGTAAACAATGCCCCAGCGGTGAAAGGGAAGGGAATCGGGTGCCAGAATACAAAATTTAAAGGCTGTATGCATCAGCTTTTGAGAAGTTGTCATACACAATCCTTACCTGTTACATTTAAGCTACCCTTATACTGAAAGCAGCTGCTGCGAATGCAAGGCTCTCCTATTTCTACTATCAGCCTCAGGGCCGTGCAGGGCTTGCTGCTTATGTGCGGACTGGTGTTCGTCTATGCTGCCTGCAGGGGGTTATTTCTTTCTGCGGATGTGACGGCACCCGAAGGCGCGGTGGTCTACGCCGTAAAGGGATTGCTGAGCG
>JABCZZ010000020.1:27759-28864 GCA_013289445.1 Alphaproteobacteria bacterium | reverse complement strand
CTGGGGATGCCGATGAAAAGGGCGCAGGCAATATTGTCAATGTTCCCATGCGCCCAGGCACGGCGGGTGTGCAGTATCGCAGGCAGTTTTCCTTCGAAGCGATGCCTGCGCTTGAAAAATTCCGGCCCGAACTGATTTTAGTGTCTGCCGGGTTTGATGCTCACCGCGACGATCCGCTTGCCAGCATGGATCTGCTGGAAGACGATTATCGCTGGATTGGCAGCGAACTTAAGAGGGTTGCCGATAAATACTGCAAGGGCAAGCTCGTCTCTTTGCTTGAGGGTGGCTATAACTTGGCGGCGCTGGCGGGAAGCACCGTGAGCTATCTTTCGGCCTTTGCCGTCGAATAAACTTTATCACCAAAGAAAACGGCCCGGCTATCTTGCGATAACCGGGCCGTATGTCTGCCTAAGGTAACCCTCAGTTATTGAGCTGCGGGCTGAGTCTTGGGCTGTTCTTTTGCCGCACCATCTTTGTGGTGATGGTGGTGGTGACCATGGCCATGGTGCTCATGCTTGCCCTTATCGGCATGCTTGCCATGATGGTGGTGACCCTTGTGGTGTTCCCAGCCCTGGTGGCGATGGCCGTCCATGCTGTTGCGGTAATGATCTTCGCCGTAAGCCGGTTCGGTGGCATGCGGGGTGCTCACATTTGTTACGTAGCCGAAACTATGCATTTCTTTTTCGCCGGGGGTTTCTGCGAATGCAGGCGCACAGAAGGCAGTGATGACGATAAGGCTGGCAAGAATCCGTTTCATAAATAGCTCCTAAAGGGTGAATATCAGCGCTAAGTTGCACAAATACCCGCAGTTACACAAGTAAAAAACAGCTAAAACAGGACACACCTCATAGAAATAATTTATTTACCCCTATCGGAGACAATGGTGTAAAAAGGCGTATTATAGTCTCACAAGCCCCTCAATAGCGGAGCCATACATGCTGAAAATCCTAGCCCCCCTCATTTTCCTCGCCTCCTTTTGCCTTGCTGAACCGGCCAGCGCTATTGTGATTGGGCAGCCTGCACCTGATTTTTCTGTAAAAGATATTGCAGGAAAGACACAGTCCCTTTCTGCCTATAAGGGCAAAATCGTCGTGCTGGAGTGGAA
>JABCZZ010000020.1:0-27749 GCA_013289445.1 Alphaproteobacteria bacterium | reverse complement strand
TTTGTAAGGAAGCATTATGAGAGCGGCAACATGCAGGAACTCCAGCAATACGCCACCTCAAAGGGTGTAATCTGGCTCACCATAAATTCAGGCGCGCCAGGCAAAGAAGGGTATATGGATGCACCCGATGCCAAGGCCAAGGTCTCACAGGTGGGTGGACATGAATCAGCCTATATCCTTGACCCGGAAGGTACGCTGGGCGGGCTTTATGAAGCAAAGGCGACACCGCATATGTTCGTTATCGATGCGCAGGGCAACCTTGCTTATGAAGGTGCTATCGACAGCGTGCCGAGCGCAGACAAGGATGATATAAAAACGGCCCGTAATTATGTAAGGACGGCGGTAGATTCACTGCTTGCGGGTAAAAATGTTGAAGTCTCGCAGACACGCGCCTATGGCTGCTCGGTGAAATATAAAGAGTAGCCGTATTCTCTATCCTATTGATAAAGTTACTATATATTGCATATAGCCATGGCATTTGATCAGAAAGATCTGCCGCTGTAATGCATTATTCACACTTTTCTGCTATTATATTCACATAGGGTACTATTGTTTATGCGGATACCCTCATGACAGAAAGGAATGCTTATGCGATTTTTTTCCGGTAACCGTAACACTACCAAAAAGAAACATAGCGCAAGCGAGATGTTCAAGAAGAATCTCAAAGCGCCTAAGGACGGCCCAGAAAAAACGCAGACCGAAAAATATAAGGAAATGATGGACGCTAGGGTAGCGCAGCTCCAGGAAGACGCCATGATGGGCAAAAAAGGCGGCTTTCAGCTTCCTGGCACCAAGCAAAGTGATGCACCTAAGGAAATGTCAGCCAATGCCAAGAAAATGATGGTAATGCTTGCGCAGCAGAAGATGAACAAAGAGCAGAAGATAGCGCAGAAAAAGCAAAAGCAATGGGAACAGGCGAAGAAAAAAGCCCATAAAGTTCAGGAAGCACAGAAGACAGCGGCAAAAGACTATGCCGCTGCCCAATACGCAGCCGCCAATAAACCTACCGATGATGGCGGCGGCGGTGGCTGGGGCTGGTAAGCCTTAGGCCAACGTAGTTTTCTGCTTATTTCTGCGCAACGTCCGCAGCCACATGCATAGCAATAATTTTGTCAGGATCAGTGACTGAGCCGTTATTGGCAGGGTCACCTTTTTTGATCTGGTCGACAAATTCCATCCCGCTTATCACCTTGCCCCACGCAGTATACTTGCCATCGAGGAAGTTGGAGTCAGCGAGCACAATAAAAAACTGGCTGTCTGCGCTATCGGGATCATTGGCACGCGCCATTGAGCAGACGCCCCTGACATGTTTAATGCCATTGAATTCAGCTTTTATATTCTGACCCGATCCGCCGGTGCCGGTGCCGGTAGGATCGCCGGTCTGAGCCATGAAGCCATCGATGACGCGGTGGAACACAATGCCATCATAGAAATGCTTGCGTACCAGTTCCTTGATGCGTTTGACGTGGTTGGGTGCCATGTCAGGATACATTTCAATTACGACGCGACCACCCTTCAAATCCATATAAAGTGTATTCTCGAGATCGGCGGCAGAAGCGCTTTCGGCGGTGAAGAGTCCCAGCGTCAGAGCAAGAAACAGGCGACGGAAATTCATATGATGTTCCTCAAATAGGTTGGTGATGTACGGGGTCTATTGTTGCCAGTAAATTATTCCGAACGCAACCCTGTATTCATGTGCGAAATCAGAGACATTTTTGTAAGTTTTTAAACGCAGCAGGGTCTAAGGCCGAATCTGATGTGGTGCACACCTAATAATCTGCATGCCAACAAGCTGTGTCTAAAAACCGTCGATCTTGATGCAGGGTATTAATTATATATTCAATTAAAACAATGGTTATAGATCTGAAATATAATAGATAATTTATATGATATCAATCAAGTGCTGTAGTGTATTGCAACAACAGAATTTTTAAAAACAAGCAGATCTTCAATTCTTTAGTGACATGCGAGGGGCTTGGGGATACACCGATCCACTCCATAAATACCGTTAACGCCTAAGGCTGCGACTCATTTATGCCCCCGCGAAAGCCCATAAAAAAAACCCATATCGTAAATAAGCGCCCTCCCTTTGAGTGCATTGCGCTGCTATTGCAAGGCGGCGGCGCGCTTGGCGCCTATCAGGCTGGTGTCTATGAAGCATTGGCAGAAGCAGGATTGCACCCTGATCGCGTGGCAGGCATCTCTATCGGCGCCATCAATTCTGCCATCATCGCGGGCAATGCCCCAAAAGACCGGGTAGCAAAATTGCGTGAATTCTGGGAATTCATCACCAATAACACTCCGCTTGATGCGATGACCGGCCTGGAATCTCAGTTTCTCAAAGGCGATATATCCCGCACGCTGGTTAACCAGATGAGTGCCTCAGTGACGGTAATGGCTGGTATCCCGGGATTCTTTAAACTTCGCCTTCCGCCGCCGTGGTTTAGTGAAAGCGGTTCGGTAGAAGCCACCAGTTATTATGACACCTCCATGCTAAAAGGCACGCTTGAGCGGCTCGTGGATTTTGATCGCATCAACTCCAACGAGATGTGGCTGAGCATGGGCGCGGTCAATGTACGTAGCGGCAATTTCGTCTATTTCGATACTAAAACCCATAAAATTCGCGCTGAGCATGTGATGGCCAGTGGTGCGCTGCCCCCCGGTTTCCCTGCCATAGAGATAGACGGTGAATTTTTCTGGGACGGCGGCCTGGTTTCCAACACGCCGCTTGAATGGGTATTGCTGGGAGATGAATATCGCCAGGACACGCTCGCATTTCAGGTGGATCTATGGAGTGCGGACGGAAATTTGCCCCACAATATGGCCGAAGTGATGACGCGCCAGAAAGAAATCCTTTATTCCAGCCGCACCCGTGCTTCCACGGATCGTTTCAAATATGCGCAGCGTGCGCGCCATGCCATTGCCAATGTGCTGGACAACCTGCCAGCCTCGATGAAAAAAGGCGCGGAAATCGATTTACTCAGGAAAATTTCCGATCGCAAGGTCTATAATATCATTCACCTGATATATCATGCCCGTGCCTATGAAGGTGATACCAAGGATTTTGAGTTCTCCCGCCTGAGCATGGAAGAGCACTGGAAAGAGGGATACAACGCGACGGTGCGCACATTGCGCCACCCCAAGGTGCTTGAGCGGCCGACCAATCACGAAGGCGTATATACTTTTGATATCAATCGGGAAGAATAAGAACTCTATTTAACCTTATAAGGAGAGTGCTATGCGTTTACAGGATAAAGTTGCAATCATCACGGGTGCGGCAAGCGGCATTGGCAATGAAATTGCTAAAGTGTTCTATGCTGAAGGCGCCAAAATCGTCATCGCCGATCTCAAGGGGGCGGAAGATGCGGCTAAGCAGCTTGATGCCAGCGGCAAGCGCGCCCTTGGCGTGACCATGGATGTCACCAGCGAACAGCAGGTAGATGCCGGAACCGCCAAGGCCATCAGCACGTTTGGCAGTGTGGATGTGCTGGTCAGTAATGCCGGTATTCAGACGGTAGCACCGCTGGATCAGTTTGATTTTGCAAAATGGAAGCAACTGCTTTCCATCCATCTGGATGGCGCGTTCCTCACTACCCGCGCGGCACTTCGCCAGATGTACAAGCAGAAAACCGGCGGCAGCGTGATTTACATGGGCTCGGTCCATTCCAAGGAAGCCTCCGTGCTCAAGGCGCCTTATGTCACCGCCAAACACGGGCTTATCGGGCTTGCCAAAGTGGTGGCCAAGGAAGGTGCCAAGCATAATGTCCGCTCCAACGTCATCTGCCCCGGTTTCGTGCGCACGCCGCTGGTAGAAAAGCAGATTCCCGAACAGGCCAAGGAATTGGGTATGTCAGAGGAGGATGTGATTAAGAAAGTAATGTTGAAGGAAACGGTAGACGGCGAATTCACTACCGTGGAAGATGTGGCACAGACCGCACTTTATTTTGCCTCATTCCCCTCTAATGCACTGACCGGACAGTCCATCGTGGTCAGTCACGGCTGGTTCATGCAGTAAGGCTGCTCAGAACTCCGGCATAAAAAAACGCCCCTCTGTAATACAGAGGGGCGTTGTGCGTTTAAGGACTACCAAGGCCTAGTAGTGGCGATGGTCATGATCCCAATGTTCGTCATGATGCATTTCGCGCTCGTGACGATCATGCCAGTATCTCCAGTCGCCGCGTCTGTGGTGCGGATCGTAGCCAACAACGCCCGGTGCTACGACATAAGCAGGCGAGGGGGCAATCACGAGGGGAGCAGGCGCGATAATGGCGGGAGCGCCCAGTGAAACGTCGACATTGAACTCGTTGGCATAGGCAGCGCTACCTGTAGCCAGGTAGAGTGCTGCAACACCTAATAGAAGTTTCTTCATAATGTTCTCCATTGTAATAGTTATTATTCAGCGGGTAGAGAGCAGGTGGGATTTGATTTGAGCAGAATGCCCACCTGCTTTCAAGTCACATCTTACCTCTTACATGCGATGATCATGACGATCATGGCGATCATGACGATGTTCGCGGCGGTCATGACGGCGATCGTGTCTGCGCTCATGCTTCATATCGCGATGTTCTGCACGATGCTGGGCTACGGCGCGGCCATGATCATGGTTGAAGGTGGTCTGAGCCATTGCGGGAGAAGAAAGCATGCTTCCTGCAACCAGGCCAGTAAGAATAATAGTCATAAAACGGTTTTTCATGGGGTATTCCTTTTCGGTTAAGTCAGTCGCTGTAATAGCAACTGTTAGAGCGAATATACCAAAGGGCACATTACGCCACCTTGGGTACAGGATTAAAAAGGTGCAACCTGAATAGTGGTTAAATATCAGTGTTTAACGGCAAGCATTATACCGTCAGCCACAGTTAAAAGAGAGGCGCTGACGCGCTTGTCATCACGTATTTTGGCATTGAGTGCCCGCAGCGCCTTCGTGTCTGCATCCTGCACAGAATTATCGGCCACCGCGCCGCTCCAGAGCATGTTATCCAATGCAATCACACCGCCCGGCCTAAGCAGTTTCAGGCAGGCCTCATAATACCCATCGTATCCGGTCTTATCGGCGTCGATGAAGGCAAAATCGAAGCTGCCAGCGGCGCTCTTTGCCAGGGTCGTGAGCGTTTGCAGGGCAGGGGCAATCCTGAGTTCAATGCGTTCATCCACTCCCGCTTCCCTCCAGTATCGTCTGGCGATATCCGTCCATTCCTTGCTGATGTCGCAGGTGACTATTTTTCCATCAGCAGGCATGGCCAGGGCCATAGCAAGAGTGCTGCAGCCAGTGAAAGTACCAATCTCCACCACTTTTTTTGCGCCAAGCAACCGTAACAGAAAGGCAAAAAATACGCATTGATCAGCCGTGGTCTGTATTCTGCCCTGCGGCAGCTTGGCAGTTTCAGTGCGCAGACGCTTCTGTACCGTGTTCTCTTGAGAGATGACCTGGCTGACGTAATGTTCGAGTTCTTCGGAAATAATAGGATTTTTACCTGCCATAGGAATCTGAATATAGGGCAAGTGTCGCAGAATTCAATGATGCTGCTACCCTATTCATTCGTTAATTTTTTTGTTGTAACTACCAATGAACAAGGGTACCGCCTTATGCATGGGGAGCAAGAACATTATAGCACCGTCACGCGCTGGATGGATGCTGCTTATTATAGTTTTTCTTTTCTCGGGCATTGTAGGCCACGATCCTTGGAAACAGGACGAAACCTATAGTTTCGGCATTATTGATCATTTCTACATTACCCATAGCTGGCTCGTGCCCACCAATGCCGGCGAACCGTTCATGGAGAAGCCGCCGCTCTATTATTGGAGCGCAGTTGCTGTCTGTAAAATATTTAACGGAATCCTGCCACTGTATGATGCAGCGCGCCTCACCAGCTTCTTCTACATGCTGGCCAGCGTTTTTTTTATGTGGAAATTAGGGCGGCTATTTTACCGTGAGCACCCACAAGCAGAGCAGATGACATGGATAACCATTGCGCTGCTCCTGGGCACAATGGGTTTGGTGCGCCATTCGCACGATATGTTCACCGATGTAGCGTTGCTTACCGGTTCAATTATAGCCCTCTATGGCATGCTTTTGATTGTAATGGATGAGAACTGGTGCCGGGCAGGCTTCTGGCTGGGCATCGGCATGGGCATCGCATTTCTTTCCAAGGGGCTGCTGGTGCCGGTGGTTCTTAGTTTGTCCGGATTTATGATATGGATATTGCTGCCAAAGCTTCACCGCATCGCTACGGTGAAATCCGCATTGCTGGCGGTGCTTTTTGCATCACCGTTCGTGCTGATATGGCCCTTATTGCTGCATGATTATTCACCCAATCTGTTCATGCAGTGGTTATGGGAAAATAATATTGGCCGTTTCTTTGGCTTCTCGGTAGCGCATCTGGGAGCGGGCAATGAGAGCAATTATTTTCTTTCCGCGGTCTTATGGTTTGCATTCCCCATCTTCCCGCTCGCCTGCATAGAATTGGTCGCTGGTCATGTGCATTGGCGCAGGCCGCAATATCTCGTACCGGTGATGGTATGTTTTATTGGTATGGCGCTTCTGCTGACTTCGGCATCCGCGCGTGCCCTCTATCTTCTGCCGTTATTGCCATGCTTTGCCCTTCTTGCCGCTCAGGCGCTTGAACGTATTTCGCCCCGACTGCTGCGCCTTTGGAATGCTGCTGCGAAGATTTTCTTCAGTGTGGTGGCAATTCTTATCTGGGGGGCATGGTGGAATTTGCTCTACCCGGTAGACAAACGTCCGCTGACTGCATTTTCCGATATTTTAAGCCATTGGCTGCCGGTCAATTTTGTGGCGCCTGGTTATCATTGGGCGGCCTACGGTCTTGCGGTTCTGATGCTTGGCATCTGGTTTTTTGCCATGAGGCTGCCATCAAAATCAATCTTGAGTACCGCATGCATATGGCTGGCAGGCGTGGCCTTGATATGGTGCACCGGTCTCTCGCTGCTCATGCCGTGGATTAATCAAACCAAAAGCTTTGAGCCGGTATTCCTGTCAATGGCAAGATTCCTGCGCCATTCAAATAATACACCGAGCTGCATAGGAAATTACCGGCTGGGAGAAAGTGTAGGGCCGCTATGGTACTATTTTGCCGAAAATCAGTACAGTTCCCCGATGCAGAATTTCCAGCAAACAAGCTGCCCGTTGCTTCTGACGCTTGCCGCTAAGCATAGCCCGGAGACAGTGGATCCTCATTGGAAGTTAGTGTGGAAAGGTGCACGCGTGCTGGATGAAAAGGATGAGCTGCGTTTGTATTCCCGCCAATAATTTAATGTGACTGGGGCGGTTTTTCCTGCCAGCCGCCACCCAGACTTTTATACATGGCGATCAGATTCTGGGTTGTAGCCGCATCGGCATCAGCGGCCTGGCTCTGTGAGGTGTACAAGGTACGTTCAGCATCAAGCACTTCAATGAAGGAAGAAAGCCCGGCTTTGTATCGCTCGCGCGCAATGTCCACGGCCTTATGATTGGTGGCCACGGTTTTCTCAAGCAGGTCACGGTGCTCCTCTTCTTTGCTGTAAGCGGTCAGCGAACGTTCAACATCGCTCAATGCGCCCACGATGGATTTCTGATACTGCGCCAGGGCTTCCTGCTGTTTTGCATTCGCCAGATCGATATTGGCGGAGATTCTGCTGTAATTGAGAATCGGCCAGATGACACTGCCGCCTATATTCCACGATCTGCTGGCGGCATGCAGCAATTGGCCGCCCTCCGTGGTAAATAATCCAAAGAATCCTGAAAGGGATACGTCAGGAAATAATTGTGCCGTTGCGACGTCCTGTTGCGCCGTGGCGGAAGCGAGCTGGCGTTCGGCGGCATGAATATCAGGCCGGTGGGCGATGACATCGGCCGGCGCTGCCAGTACAAGATTTTTATCACCCACAGGAACGGGTTTTACTTCCGTCACCAGGCCTTGTGTATAGCCCGGCTGATGACCGAGCAGGACGTCAATTGCCAGCTCTGACTGTATCAGCAGATTCTGGTAATGGGGAAGTTGCGACTCAGCCTGTTCAAGCTGCGATTGCGCCTGAATGACATCAAGCTTCGGAGCATCTCCGCTGGCAAAACGTTCTTTGGCAATCTTAAGCGTTTCCTGCTCAGCGGCAATGCGATCGTTGGCAATAGTCAATTGCTGCTGGTTACCACGTATATCGATATAGGTACGGGCCACTTCAGCGAGCACGCTGATGCGCATGTCATCGCGTGTGGCTTGGGCTGCCTGAAACTCGGCGGTAGCCCCTTGCTCGGCGCTACGCTTGCCGCCAAACAAATCGAGCTCCCAGCTGGCATCGAACCCGGTCTGAAAGATATTGAACGGCTTAGTGAGATCAAAAGGCAGGTTCGTACCGCCCGGGAAAGGCAATTCGTTACCTTCACGCGTGACACTGCCTTTGACATCCGCTGACGGCAGGATATCTGCACGGGCATAGGCTTGCGTGGCGCGGGCTTGTGCAATGCGCGCTTCGGCGATTTTAAGATCATAATTGCCGGCAAGAGCTTCCTTGATAAGACCATCAAGTACGGGGTCATTCAGATGTTTCCACCAGTCCTGTTCCAACGTGGCTTGCGCAGAAGTTGCGGGGCCGGCTGTCCATGCGGCTGGCGTGGTCAATGCAGGTTTCTGGTAATGCGGGCCCACAGTGCAACCGGCAAATAGCATCAGGCCGCACAGCAATGCTGCCTTTGCAGATCGACCAGAGTGTGAAGGAGCGGGATATTGCATGGTGACTTCCTAATGTGCGCTTTCAGCGGCAGCAGCCTTGCGCGCGTGGGGATTATTATTTGGCATCAGCAAAGCGACGAAAGCAAGTGTACCCATCGTCACCGACATCAGCATGAATGCATCACCGAAGGCGAGCAGATCAGCCTGATGCTGGAGTTCGTGGAACATTCTGCCTGCCGCTATATGCACGGAGTTGATCATTTTTCCGCCATGCTCGGTGACCGACTGGAGATAATTGGCAAAATTACTCTGGTAGCTGTCATCGGCGGGAGAGAAATGATCGGCAAGATATGCCTGGCGGGATTGCTGATGGCGTTCAACGAAGCTGGTGACAGTGGCAATGCCGATGCTGCCGCCGAGATTACGCGACATCGCATAAATGGCGGAAGCCTTACTGCTTTTTTCTTTAGGAATGTCCATAAAAGCCAGCGTGCTGATAGGAACAAACAAAAAGGGCAGGCCAACAACCTGCATGATACGCATGGAAACGAATGTGGCGTAGTCGGTTTGAGAGGACATATGCATGGTATGCCACATGCCGCAGGCGCAAAGCGCCATGCCCAGGGCCACGAGATAGCGCGAAGGGACATAATTTACGAGCCTGCCCGCGAGTGGCATGAGAAAAACCACCGCAAGACCACCGGGCGAAAGCACCAGGCCAGCCAGAGTGGCATCATAGCCAAAGGAGGACTGCACAAGAATAGGCAGTAATGTGCTGCCGCCGTACAGACATACACCGGTAAAAAATATCATGATGCAGGAAAGCCCGAAACTGGGTTTGGCAAGCAGCCGCAGATCAATGACCGGGTCGTCCTGATTGAGCAGGTGAATAACGGCGGCGACAAGGCATACTGCGGCGATAATGCCGAAGGTAAGAATAAAGTTGCTCGCAAACCAGTCTTCCTGCTGCCCTTTATCGAGCATGATCTGTAGTGCCCCCAGACCCAGCGCGATAAGGCTCAGGCCGATATAATCGATCGAAATAAGACCTTTTGCCGTGGCATGAGAAGGGTCCTGCACCATCCTGCCTACGAGATAGAAAGCCAGTATTCCGACAGGAACATTCATGAAGAAAATCCACTGCCAGCTAAAATTATCGGTGATGTAGCCACCAAGTGTAGGGCCTAAAATAGGGGCAACAATCATCGTAATGCCGGTGATGCCGAAAGCTGTCCCGCGTTTCTCAGGAGGAAAGGCGTCGATGATAATCGCCTGCTGGGTGGGCTGCAGGCCGCCGCCGGCAAATCCCTGCACAAGGCGGCACATAATCAGCATGATAAGTGAATTCGATAATCCGCAGGCAAGCGATGCGGCAGTGAATCCGCCGATGCACAGCATGAAGAAACGTTTGCGGCCGAGTACACCGGAAAGCCAGCCGGAAAGTGGTAGCACAATGCCATTGGCAACGAGATAGGAAGTAAGCACCCAGGTGCTTTCGTTCTGGCTGGCGCCAAGTGTGCCTGCGATATGAGAGAGAGAAACATTGGTGATAGTGGTGTCGAGCACTTCCATGAACGCAGCCAGACTCACCACCATGGCAATCAGCCACGGGTTGAATTCAGGTTTTGTATCGGAGACGGCGGCATCCATAGGGGGTTACCGCGTAAAAACCGTGGGAACTACCGACATGCCAGGCCCGATGGGAAGGGTATTGTCGGGCTGCTTGTCGAACAGGATTTTAACGGGTACGCGTTGCACCACTTTGACAAAATTGCCCGTTGCATTCTCAGGCGGGAAAGCGGAAAAACGCCCGCCCGTTCCATATTGAATGCTGTCGACTTTACCCTCAATCTTGGCATTGGGAAACGCATCGACGTGAATATCCGCCTTTTGCCCGGGATGCATATTGGCAAGTTGTGTTTCCTTAAAATTGGCGACCACCCATATTTCAGTTCCCACCAGAGAGCTTAGCTCCTGGCCGGGCAGCACATAATCTCCGACTTCTGCCCCCTTTTTGGTGATGCGCCCATCCATGGGTGCGGTGATTTGCGTGTCTGCCAGGTCTTTTTCAGCCTGATCGAGGTCTGC
Organism: Alphaproteobacteria bacterium; assembly: GCA_013289445.1. The sequence continues at coordinate 16,998 of JABCZZ010000020.1, read as the reverse complement.
CTTTGCTTGTTTTACCTGCGCGCCAAGCTCCTCAGCATTGGATTTTGCCGAAGCGATCACTTTTGGAGCGGTTTGCGCAGTTTTATAGCGCGCTTTTGCATCTTCGAGAGTGGAGCGCGTTGTCTTTTCGGCGGCTACGGCTTCATCAAGCTGCTGGCGGCTGCGTGCTTCATCGCTTAAGCGCTGCATACGTTTAAGGTCATTAGACGCTTTTTTCCAGTTGGCCTCGGCCGCATCTACCTGTGCTCTGGCCGCTTCAAGATTGGAAGGCGCAGATATGCGCGTGGTATCGAGCGTATGGCTTGAGGCATTATGCCCCGCCTTGGCGGCTTCCAGTGCGGCGCGTGCATGGTCGCGGCGTATGATGTAATCTGCGGGATCAAGCACAAACAGCACGTCACCGGCTTTGACAAGCTGGTTATCCAGCACGCGCACTTCTTTGATGTACCCACTTATCTTAGGGCTAAGCGTTACCACGTGCGCTTCAATAGCGGCGTCGTCCGTTGATTCTTCGCCGCGGTGAATAAACAAATAAACGCCGGCAGAAATAATCAAAAGAAGAAGGACAGCGATGATGTTTGTTCTTTTTTGTGTTTTGCTCATAAAATTGATTGATATACTACACTGTGTAGTGTAATATATACCTACCAGTAAGGCTTGTCAAAGCCATTTTATGAAGAAAATATGGGCAGAAAGAAACAAAACCCGCAGGAAAGCGTAAAGCATCAGCGCGTGCTCGATATGGCTGCCAAGATGTTCATGACGCAGAGTTACCATGAAGTAAGCATGGATGCGCTTGCTGACGCCGTGCCGGTGTCAAAGCGGACGTTGTACAATCATTTTAAGGATAAAAAGGCTTTGTTTTCGGCCGTCATGCAGGCGCGCTGCCAGTATGTCTTCAAGAGATTCACTGAGGAATTGCAGCAAGTGCGAAGCGTCGAGCAGACCTTGATTGGGCTTGGCCGGCAGTTTCTGGGCGTAGTGCTTGAGCCGGATGCCGTCAATATTTACCGTACGGCTATTATGCAGACGCAGCATTTCCCGGATTTGGGAAAGCGTTTTTACGAAATGGGGCCAAAACGTTCCACTGCGGTGCTGGCGGAATATCTGCGCAAAATGCATGGCGAAGGCAAGTTACATATTACTGATGCTGAATTGGCTGCAAACACATTTTTAGGCATGCTGATAAATCGCACCCACATGAAATGCCTGTTAGGCCTTAAGAAGAGTGTAAGCAAGGCTGAGCGCGAGAAGATCATACGCTACGTCGTGCAGGTATTCTTTCACGGCAATCAGCCTCGCTAGCTTCATGGCATCATCGTTAATATGGAGTACTCAGACTTTGAGGCGTGAACGGATCGACATTCAGCGTTTCATTTAAGTTTCCTGCGGTGCTGTATCCACTTGCCTGTGGAAAGTCACGTGCAGCTCCGGGCGAAGGCGCACATCCTGTCTGTGCTAACCCAACCAGTACACATATCAACATGATGCAAAAAGTTGATGTTCTCATAACATCCTCCTTCTGCGTTAAACACTAGGAACGGGTGGGGATTTCTAATTACCTTACTCTCACGCTTATCGTACGCTGCCTGCGTAACCTTGCGCCTTGGCGCCTCTGATACTTCCCCGTCTGCAATCAGACAGAAAACGGCATAAGTAATCCATTAGGTAATGAGCAGGAATAATAAATGGTAAAACGCTATTGCGCTGGATCGCCAGTAAATTAACAGGTAGGACAGAAAAATGACATCTGAGTCAACAGAAAGAGCGAGGCAGGCTCTACCGCTATGGCAGGTAGGGCTGCCGATATTGCACTATCTCTTCGGAGCCTCCCTGCTTTTTTGCAGCCTGCTGTTTCACTACCGCTACGCCGATATTGTCGATTTTTACACCTACTACCATGCCGCGGTAGTCATGCTGCAACAGCCGCAGAATCTCTATCACTCAGAGCTTTACGCGTTGCCCTACAACCCTCAGCATTATGTGCCTTTCAACAATCCGCCGTCTTTTGCGCTGTTCATCTATCCGCTGGGTTTTTTCTCTTATCCTGCCGCGTGGAGCATATGGATTGGCATAAATCTTATTGCGAGCATCGCGGTGATTTTCAGGGTGCGTACGTTGGCCGAGAGCCTTGGACTTCAAAAATATAAAAATTTGCTGGGCGCTGTTGCAGTAGGCATTCCTTCATGGGTGTATATCATGCATATTGGCCAGGTATCGGTCATACTTGCGCTGGCCATAACTTCTTTTCTTGTGCATTGGCGCAGTGGCGAACATAAAGCCGCCGCCTTCTGGATTGCGGTGGGTGCAGCCATCAAGCCGCATTATTTCGTTTTCTTGCTGCTTTTCCTCCTCGGTTGTCGCCAGTGTAAATGCGTAATGCATTGCGCAGCATGGTTTGGGCTTTTTGCACTTATCAGCGTTGCCCTCCTTGGCTATCAGCTATGGCCAGCGTACGTATATCATATCCTCGAGATGAATCATCACAGCGAGGGATTTGCCTCTTTTTTTGAACGCATGGTTAATCTGCGAGGCATATTGACCGCATCTTTGTCTTCCGATCATGGGGAGTGGGTTACGCGACTGATCTTTACGCTATATGGCCTTGGAGGTATCGGTTGCTTAATGCTCGGATGTTATGCACATGCCAAACAAGCGAAGATTGAAGCGTTTGTACCGCTGGTTTTTGCCTTATCATGGTTTCTTGCGCCCTGGCTGCATATGCAGGACTGCTACAGTCTATTACCCGTGATAACGCTGCTTCTTGCTTATTTAACGCCGATACGCCGCAGTTATCTGCTTCTTCCAATCTATGTGCTTATGACACTGTTTGGCTTTGCCGGGTTCTGGCCTTACCGCCTCAGTCTGCTCTTGCTCGTATGCATTTCAGCTTCGATAGCATTTCGCCGCGCTGAGATCGCCTCATAAGTATTTGTATGGTGGGCGATATAGGACTCGAACCTACGACCTCTACCATGTCAAGGTAGCGCTCTAACCAACTGAGCTAATCGCCCCCAGGGCCCTCGGGCCGCAAAGAGGCGGGATAATAGCAATCCCTTAGCGGAGCGCAAGATTTAAGAAAAAAGGAAAGCAGAGGCTGCTGTTTTGCAGGTAAATGCCTGATGCGGCTTGAGCTTTTGCGGAAGTTCTAGTAGGTTGCTAATTCAAGATTTTCTCAGTATTCCGGGGACAGATGCCTGCATTTTTTACGTATGTGAATAAAACCAGGGCTACAGGAATTTTTATTATTGCGTTAGCTTCTATAGCATATCAGGTGCTGCTGACGCGCATCTTCAGCGTTACGTTATATTATCATTTTGCGTTCGCCGGCATATCGCTTGCCATGCTTGGCCTTACCATAGGCGCTGAAAAAATATACCTTACGCCGGCGCGGTTTAGTCAGGAACGATTTGAAGCGGAATGGTCCAAGTCGGCACTCGGCTTTTCGATAAGCAGCATCTTATTGGCGCTTTGGTTTCTTTGTGCACCTCTCATACTGTCGCAGGTTGCAATATATCTCTGCCTGGGCATATCTCTTCTGCTGTTCGTTATACCTTTTGTATACAGCGGGATATGTATCACGTTGATATTAACCCAGTCTGCGTCGGTGGGAAAGTTGTATGCAGCCGATCTTATAGGCGCCGCCTGTGGATGCGTGGCTATTATACTCCTGCTATTTGTTCTTGACCCCGTGACCATACTTTTTCTGTTCGCGGCACTTACTGCCTATGCGGCATGGATAATGGCATGCCCCAATCATGCGTTACTTGCGCGCAAAGCAAAGGTTGTCATGGTGCTGATGCTTGCTGCAGCCTTTGTACAGGGAACACTGTATCTTAGTGATCGGGAGCATATCAGATTGTACTGGGCTAAGGGCTCGATGCAGCAATCCATACTGTTTGAACGTTGGAACGCCTTCTCTCGGGTGCGTGTGGGGCCTGCCGAGGATAAGAAGCCTTTCGGATGGGGATTTGGCCATCAGCCGCCGGGCGAGATAGAATATAAAAAACTCGATATCGATGCGGATGCAGGTACGGTCATCACCTATTTTAATGGCGATCTGAAGCCCTTGGCCTTTCTTGCGGATGACATTATCAACATGGCCTATCACCTGCGACCTGTTGAGTCCGTCGCTGTCATCGGAGTTGGGGGAGGGCGTGACATCATGTCGGCACTCTATTTTGGAGCAAAAAAGATATGGGGCATTGAGCTTAATCCCGCCATCGTGGAAGCGCTTACCAAAAAATTTGCTGATTTCACGGGACATTTCACAGAGCTTCCCGGAGTCACTCTTATTAACGCGGAAGCACGGAGTTGGCTGACCCAGCACCATCCGCAGGTGGATCTGGTTCAGATATCGCTTATTGACACATGGGCAGCTACGGCCGCCGGCGGGCTAACGCTGTCAGAGAATAGATTATATACATTAGAAGCATGGAAGGAATTCCTGGGATTAATGTCACCCCATGGAATGCTGGAAGTGTCGCGCTGGTTCAATTCCGATAGCTATAAGGGAGAATTTTACCGACTGCTTTCACTGGCAGCAGAGTCACTTGAAGCGCAGGGAGTACCGCATTCAGAAGTTCGGCAACATATTCTTGCGTTCTACCAGAGCAGAATTATCACCGTCGTGTTAAGCCCCGCCGCTTTTTCCCCGGCAGAGGTTGAACATGCGCGTAAGACGGCAAAGGATTTGGGTTTTTCTGTAGCGATATCGCCAGATTTCGCGCTCGATGAGACAAGCCGGGTGATTGCCTCAGGCGAGGCCACGCAGAAATTTTATGATGGCTTGCCAATGGACGCAACTGCACCCACAGATGACCGGCCTTTCTTTTTCTACATGCTACGGTTCAAGGATGTATTTCAAAAAAGGAGTAGTCTAGGAGTAGCCATTACCAACAATGTCGCGCTGACAGTTCTGGCAACCCTGCTTCTTGGTACGTTGCTTATTTCGGCAGCATTCATCCTCGACCCGCTGCTCAAAACATACAAGCGCCTGCCGATGAAAGGGGTGCTGGCCGATCTTGCATATTTCAGCGGCATCGGGCTCGGCTTCATGCTTATTGAGATTTCGCAGATGCAACGTCTGATAGTGTTTCTTGGCCACCCGGTTTACGGACTAGGGGTCGTATTATTTACGCTGCTGCTCTTCAGTGGAATCGGAAGCGCCACGGTACGCGATGATACTCTCTCTCATGATATATGGAAACGCCCGCTGCTTCTGTGCCTGGTGCTATGTGCCGTAGGGCTTTTGACGCCTTTTATCACCGGAATGCTTGTTTCTGAGGGGACTCTGATACGAATTATAGCGTCAGTCATGCTGCTCGCGCCCGCAGGACTCTGTATGGGCATGATGTTTCCAACGGGCATGATCATGAGCGCTGGGCATCGGCAGATGCAGTCATGGTTCTGGGGTATTAATGGCGCTATGTCCGTGTTTGCATCGATTCTGGGTATGATGATTTCCATAGAGGCCGGAATTACGGCGGCCTATTGGGCAGGTGTAGCGGTGTATGCCATGTGTCTGGGATTGGCGATAATCCGAAGCTGCCAGCCAGAGAAAACTGCTCTTGCGCCTGCAGCCGGCGTTTAAGAGGCCGCCTTTTCGCGGGAAAATGGCTTATTCGTAACTTCGGGCGGCAATTTGAAACGGGTGTTCTCGGTGATGCCGTCGAGAGGCACTACGCGTGCCGATCGCAGCGATTCAAGCCTTGCCACCACTTTGGCTACCAGATGTTCGGGTGCGGAAGCACCGGCAGTGACGCCAATGGTGTTGATGCCTTCAAGCCAGCTGGGATCAATCGCCGTTTCATCATCGATGAGGTGCGACGCGACGCCTATTTCCGCGCCCAGATCGCGCAGGCGGTTGGAGTTGGAACTGCTCCTCGAGCCGATGACAAGAATAACATCCGCCTTGGCCGCCAGATCGCGCACTGCATTCTGACGGTTCTGCGTTGCGTAGCAGATATCGCGCAGGTCGGGCCCGTGAATTGAGGGGAAGCGCGTTTTGAGCGCTTCGATAATCGAGCGCGTATCATCTACGCTAAGCGTTGTCTGCGTCACATAAGCAAGCTTGTCGGCGCGTTCGACTTCAAGGCCTGCGACTTCGGCGGCGGTGCCGATCAGATGGGTTTTCTGTTTCACGCGGCCCATCGTGCCTTCCACTTCGGGATGGCCCTTGTGGCCGATAAGAATGATTTCGTAGCCCTCGCGTTCATAGCGTTGTGCCTCGTTATGGACTTTGGTCACCAGCGGGCAGGTGGCATCGATAACCGGTAATTCCCGCAGCCGTGCAGAATCTTCGACCTTCTGCGAAATGCCATGCGCACTGAAGACGGTAATCGCGCCGTCGGGAATGTCACTGACTTCGTTTACAAACACCACTCCCTTGGCGCGCAAATCTTCCACCACCCATTTATTGTGCACGATCTCATGGCGCACGTAAATCGGCGGGCCGTAAATCACCAGCGCCTTCTCGACGATCTCGATGGCGCGTTCAACGCCGGCGCAAAAACCGCGCGGCTGGGCAAGGATGATAGTCAGCAGCTCGTTCATCATGTCTTTCCTGTCTTAGGAAGCGTTTTAGTGGCGCAAGCCTTAGGCTCAAGACCGTAGCGGGAGCGAAACAACTAAGGAATATGCGGAGTCGCAAGATACGACTCTGACTGCATTTCCGCAAGCCTGGAAACGGTGCGGGCGAACTCAAAGGTGCCGTCGCCTGCGGGGTAGAGCTCGGCGGGCTGGGCCTCGGCGGTGCAGATGAGCTTGACCCGGCAGTCATAGAGCGTGTCGATAAGAGTGACGAAGCGTCTGGCTTCATTACGGTTTTCGGGCGTCAGCTTAGGAATGCCGGTAAGAAATATGGTATGGAAGCGCCTGGCGATGGCGAGATACTCGGCCGAGCCCACGGGCATGGCGCAAAGCTCGCGGAAGGTAAACCGGGCGATGCCTCCATAACTTTCATTGACCGGGAATTTGCGCCCCTGCACCTCAAGTGTCGCTGGTTGCAACGGGGTATGATGCGTGAGCTCTTCGAAGATATGCTGCATGGTATGCTTGGCCTTAAGCCCGTCCGGCCACATATAGACCGTCTGCAGTGAGCGGATCTGCTGCATGCGGTAGTCGGTGGGCGAGGCAAGTTCCATTACGTCCAGCCGCGCATAGATGAGGTGGACGAAATCGAGAAACTTCTCGCGCTGCAGTCCGCCCAGATACAATTCTTCCGGCGGGCGGTTGGAGGTGATGACGAAGGTGACCTTATCATTGAGCCACACGGTAAAAAGCTTGCTTAGGATCATCGCGTCGGCGACGTCGGTGACCTGCAGCTCGTCCAGGCAAATGAGCTGGCCTGATTGTGTGGCGATATCGCGCGCCACCGCAGTGAGCAAATCTTCTTTGAGCCCCTTGGCCTCGATTTCACTGCGCCAGCGATGCGATTCAGCATGCACTTCCTGCATGAAGGCATGGAAATGCACCCGGCGTTTGGGCACGGGCGCGTGGGCGTAAAACATGTCCATCAGCAGCGACTTGCCGCGCCCGACCTCACCCCAGATGTAAATGCTGCGCGGTGCATCGGCCGCGCGCTGCGGCAGGATTCTGGCAATGAGTCCGCGGTTCTTAGACTTAATCAGCGCGTTATAGAGCGCATGTAGCCGCTGCATCACCAGGCGCTGGGCCTCGTCGTCCTTGAGTTTGCCCTCGCTGACACATTCGCCGTAGGCTATTGCGGGGTCGCTCGTTTGCATTTGAAGGGGAGGGGACATGTGCTAAAGAGGGCGTATGGAAATTATCCGAAGCAGACAGGCACTTAAAGACGCTATACGCGGCTTGCGCGCCGATGGCAAGACGATTGGCTTTGTGCCGACGATGGGCGCGCTGCATGCGGGCCATCTTTCGCTGGTGGAAATTGCCAAAAAGAACGCGGATGCGGTGGTGGTGAGCGTGTTCGTCAACCCCACGCAATTCGGCCCCACAGAAGACTTCACCCAATACCCGCGCACCGAGGTCGAGGATTTGATAAACCTTGAAATGGCGGGCGTGGCGATGGCATATTTCCCGACGCTGGAGGAAATCTACCCGCAAGGCACCCATGCACGCCTGAGCGTTCCGCCGATTGCGAATGAGCTCGACGGCGCATTCCGCCCCGGCCATTTCGAAGGCGTGGCGATGGTGGTGGCCGAGCTTTTTCGCCAGGTGACGCCGGATATCGCCGTGTTCGGTGAAAAGGATTACCAGCAATTGCATATCGTCCGCGAGATGGCGCGCGCACAGAAATTCGCAGTGAACATCATCGGTGCGCCGATCATGCGCGAAGAAGATGGCCTCGCCATGTCCTCGCGCAATCGTTACCTCAGCGACAAGCAACGCAGGCAGGCCGCCGAGATGTACAGCGTGCTTACCGACACTGACGAGGCGCTGCAGGAGGGCTTAAGCATCCAGCAGGCGCTCTATGACGCCAAGACCGCGCTCTATGCGTCGGGCTTCACCAATGTCGATTATGTCGAACTGCGCGATGCGGCCACGCTGGCGCCGGTCACTGCGCTGGCTCAGCCCTCGCGCTTGCTTGCTGCCGCGCATCTTGGTACAACGCGGTTGATCGACAATATCGCGGTCGCGCCAAGGGGTAAAAAGACGCCGCCGCTTAATTAGGGATGCATCATGAACGACGCTGAAGTATTCACCGAATTCACCGATTCCGGAGCCATTCTCAAGGGCCATTTCATTCTTTCCTCGGGCCTGCATAGTGACACCTACCTGCAATGCGCGCGTGTGCTGATGGATGCTCAAAGGGCCGAGCGGCTTTGCGGCGCACTGGCCGCCAAGGTGAAAAAGAAATTCGCCGATGATTTCGACCTCGTGGTCGCACCCGCCATGGGCGGCGTCGTGGTGGGCTATGAGATGGGCCGCCAGCTCGGCGTGCCGTCTATCTTCTGCGAGCGCGAGAACGGCGTGTTCACCTTCCGCCGCGGCTTCACCATTGAAAAAGGTGCCAAGGTGCTGGTGGTGGAGGACGTGGTGACGACGGCGAAATCGTCGCTGGAGGCCATCGAAGTCATCAAGGCGCATGGCGGCGATGTGATTGCCGAAGTCTGCCTGATTGACCGTGGGGCAGGGGCGGGTAACCTTCCCGTGCCGCTTATCTCGCTGCTGAAACTCGACGTGCCAACCTTCAAACCCGACGCACTGCCCGCGCATCTGAAGAATATCGAAGCGGTGAAACCGGGCAGCAGATTCCTACAACAGAAATAAAGTTACGAATAAATATGTGGCGCATAATTAAGATATTTCTGCTCGGCGGCTATTTCTATATGACAATTTTTGCAACTCTTTTTATGCTGATGACTGCTTACGCTGGGATGTATCATGGCCCTGATTTATCTTTTGGTGAAGTATCGATAAAGCCACCATCATACATAGAGGAGAGCAAAGGGATAATTCTTATTGGTATAATAGCTATACCCCTATGTTTTATTCTTTCCGTTATCACTAGTACGTTATTAGCTATATGCAGTTATAAGAAGAAACAGGATGTGACGCTAAAAATTCTTATGCAGGTTTTTTGGCCTATATGTACTGTTGCTGCATGTTTACAATGCGCGCTGATATCTCTGGTTTTCACAGGCAGTGTTGATTCGGTTTTATTGGGTATTAGTCTACTTCTTTATTACCTTCATTTTCCACTATTACTGCCTGACAAAATGGCACACAGCGTAGTGGATATTTATATCAGTGTTTCTGCCCTTGTGATATTTTCACTGATAGTTTTGGGCAATCTCCTATTTTGCTGGTGGCTTAGCCAAAAAAAACTACCCGTCAAAACATCTGACATAGCGTCTGTTTAAAATAGGAGTAATGAAAAATACGCACTAAACCTTATTTAGGCGCGACCATCATCACCATCTGGCGGCCTTCCATGCGCGGGTTGATTTCCATGCGCACGGAATCGTTAAGCTCTGCCTGCACCTGCTCCAAGAGCTTCATGCCCAGTTCCTGATGGGCGATTTCGCGGCCGCGGAACTTGAGGGTGAATTTCACCTTGTCGCCGTCTTCAATGAAGCCGCGCACGGCGCGAATCTTCACTTCTAAGTCATGCTTATCAATCGTCGGGCGCAGCTTGATTTCCTTCACGACGACGACTTTTTGCTTCTTGCGCTGCTCGGCGGCTTTTTTCTGCGCCTCGTATTTGTATTTGCCGTAATCCATCACCTTGCAGACGGGCGGCTCTGCGTTGGGGGAGATTTCCACGAGGTCGAGTCCGGCCTGTTCGGCGAGCCTCACACCTTCCTTGGCGGCGACGACGCCCACCATGTTGCCCCTCGCGTCGATAAGACGGATGGAGGGCGAAGTAATTTCATTGTTGATGCGTGGTTCGTCGCTGCGTGGTTTTTGTGTATTCATGGTCATCCTTGGTTGTTAATCCTTGCGGTAGGTGATTATAGAGGTTGCGCAGTTAAGCTCCTAGCAGATTTATGCAGATTTATGTGGGCACGCGGGCTTCCTCAGCCAGTTTTTGGGCGGCGGTGGCAAGCGACATGACTTCCTGATTCTGCGAGCCGATGCGCCTGATTGAGACGATTTTTTCGGCCTTTTCGCGTGCGCCCAGCGCAATGATAGCGGGGATTTTGGCGTTGGAATGCTCGCGGATCTTGTAATTGATTTTATCCGCTCCTGTATCCACCACGACACGCAGGCCTGCCGCCTCCAGCGTATTTTTTACTTCGAGCGCATAGTCATCGATTTCATTGGTGATGGTGGCAACGACCACCTGCACGGGCGCAAGCCAGAGCGGAAACTTGCCGGAGAATTCTTCAATCAATATGCCGATAAAGCGTTCAAGCGATCCCAATATCGCACGGTGCACCATCACGGGGCGGTGCTTGGCGCCGTCTGGCCCGATATATTCGGCGCCGAGACGTTCGGGCAGCACGAAATCGACCTGCAGCGTACCGCACTGCCAGTCGCGGCCGATGGCGTCGCGCAGCACGAACTCAAGCTTGGGGCCGTAGAACGCACCTTCGCCGGGGTTGAGCGTGTAGGGCAAGCCGGTGGCTTCCACGGCGGCTTTTAGCGCGCCCTCGGCTTTGTCCCAAATCGCATCTTCACCTGCGCGCTTAGCCGGGCGGTCGGAGAACTTCACGCTGATCTGGGTGAAGCCGAAGTCCTTGTAGACTTCCTTGAGCAGATCGCAGAAGGCGACGGTCTCGCCCGTGATCTGATCCTCGGTGCAGAAGATATGCGCATCGTCCTGAACGAAGCCGCGCACGCGCATGATGCCGTGCAGCGCACCGGAGGGCTCGTTGCGGTGGCAGGTGCCGAACTCGGCCATGCGCAAGGGCAGGTCGCGGTAGGACTTGGTGCCCTGCTTGAAAATCTGCACGTGGCAGGGGCAGTTCATCGGTTTAAGCGCCAGTACGCGCTCTTCGGACTCGGCGGTGAACATATTTTCGCCGAATTTTTCCCAGTGGCCGGATTTTTCCCACAATGAGCGATCAACCAGAATCGGCGTCTTGACCTCGCTGTAACCGCGCTTGCGGATTTTACCCCGGATGTAATTTTCAATCGTGCGGTAAAGCGTCCAGCCTTTGTCGTGCCAGAATACCTGACCGACGGCCTCTTCCTGAATATGAAAGAGATCGAGTTCGCGCCCTAAGCGGCGATGGTCGCGTTTCTCGGCTTCCTCAAGCATGGTGAGGTAGGCCTTGAGCTGCTTTTCATCCGCCCAGGCAGTGCCGTAGATGCGCTGGAGCATCTCGTTACGCGAGTCGCCGCGCCAGTAAGCGCCCGCGACTTTCATCAGCTTGAAATGCTTCACATGCGCGGTGCTGGGCGCATGCGGGCCGCGGCACAGATCGATGAAATTGCCCTGGCGGTAAAGGCCGATGGCCTGATCGGCAGGAATCGCAGCGATGATTTCGGCCTTATATTCCTCGCCCTGATCCTTGAAGAACTTCACCGCCTTGTCGCGTTGCCATTCCTCGCGGCGGATGGGCTCAGCGCGCTGGCTGATCTCCACCATGCGTTTCTCAATCGTTTCGAGATCCGCCGTGGTGAACGGCTCTTTGCGCGCGAAGTCGTAGTAAAATCCGTTTTCAATCGCCGGGCCGATGGTCACCTGTGTATGGGGATAAAGCTCCTTCACGGCCTCGGCCATGAGATGGGCGGCGTCGTGGCGAATCATTTCAAGCCCGTCGGGCGAGCTGGGGGTTATGATTTCAATTTTGGCATCCTGCTTAATCGGCAGGTAGAGATCCTGCAGCTTGCCGTTAACCCTTATTGCGAGTGCGGCTTTGGCAAGGCCTTTACCAATGGAGGAGGCAACGTCTTCACCCGTTATTACGGCAGCGTCGAACATACGTTCGCTGTTATCGGGCAGGGTAATCTTGATAGCCATTGAGACGCGCGCAACCTCTGTGGTTTAGGGAATGTGCGAGATTAGAGGGATTATGCGCTCTGTCAAGGCCCTGATGCTTGTGTTTGCGCGCTTTAGAGCGCTTTGAGGAGCTGGTCGTAGAGATCCTGTTCCTGCGGCGTAATGGCCCCACCGGTTTCGATCAGGGTTTTGGCCGTGGCTAGTGTGGCCTTCAGGTCAGCGTTGGGCACGAGATGGATTTTGTCCACCGTTTCCTTAAGCACTGCCGGGGTAACGAGCGAATAGTCGGCATATTCGATCAGCGCTTCCTGATCGGAGGGTTGCACGGAGCTGTCGGACTTGATGAACTGACGAATAACATTCATTTCCGCATCGGATTTGGCGCTGCCGGCGGATTTAACCAAAAATTTGAGCAGATGAAGCTTCAGGCGCAGCGCGTAATAATTCTGGTCCTCGAACACTTCGAACATGTGAAAGAAAGTCTGGATAGTTGGAGCGACGCGGGGAACCTCGCCTTTGGTAGGGTTGATGCCGATAGCCTCGTCGATTTTTTTGCCGGACTCAAACAGAATTTCTTCCAAGGGACTGCCGTATTCGTCGCGGTCGGTATCGTAGAGCTTGCCAAATGCGCCGGCGAAAATTTCTTCGGTTCTGTCGCTGCTTAACAACTCAATGTTGCCGTTGCCGTATTCGACTTTCATGAGATAGGTGTTTTTGTCAAATTTTCTGATCTCGCGAATGACAACACTGAGAATTTTGTCCTCGCCGTCATCACCGATATAAGTAATTTCCACGGCCAGACACAAAGTGTCGGCAATCAGTTCGGCTTTCTCAAAAGTCTCAGGCGTGACGCGCAGTACTTCCCAGTCGTTATCGGCAATCTTGTTAATATCCAGCACAGGAGCGGGTTTAACAACGGAAACGAGGCTTTGCAGAAGTGTCTGAATGGCAGTCATATGGTAAGCACACTCTGTTTTTTAAGCGTTTTTGTCAAGAGCCGTGTCGTGCGCCGGTTGCATCTGGGCGTTCAAATAGATAAAGGAATACTGCTTTATGAAAGTGTCCCTGTTCGATTTTCAATTGCCACCCGAGCGCATCGCGCAGCATCCCGTGTCACCGCGAGATGCCTCGAGGCTCATGGTCGTCAGTTCGCAAGACATCGCCGACAAAACTACCCGCGATCTTCCCGCATTACTCAGGGCAGGGGACATTATGGTATTTAACGACACGCGCGTGATCCCTGCCCGGCTCGAGGGCAAAAGGGGGGAGGCGGCGATTGAGGTGACGCTGCACAAGTTTTTGGGCGAGAACCGCTGGAGTGCGTTCGCAAGGCCTGGCAAACGTCTGCGCGTCGATGACGAGATTCATTTTGCACCGGGCTTTTCTGCCGTGGTGAAGTCAAAAATGCCGGGCGGTGAAATTGAATTGCAGTGGACAAGCAAGGATTGGCAGGAAATGCTTGAAAAGCACGGGAAAATGCCGCTACCACCATACATTAAAAAAAGCGAACAAAATATTGATAAACAACAATATCAAACGATATATTCAACCAAAGATGGTGCCGTGGCGGCACCCACTGCCGGGCTGCATTTTACGGATGAATTATTAGCTGAGCTTGATAAACGCGGTATTTTAAGGGTCTATGTGACGCTGCATGTTGGCGGCGGAACGTTTCTGCCAGTGAAATCGGAAGATACCTTAGATCATAAGATGCACAGCGAATATGCGGAAATATCTAGGGAAACTTCTGATGCTATCAATGCAGCCCGCCACAAAGGCGGTCGTGTGGTAGCGGTAGGCACGACAGCGCTGCGGGTTTTAGAATCATCAGCGAATGAAACCGGGAATGTGGAGGCCTTCGCCGGTCCGACGGATATCTTCATCACCCCAGGTTATAGATTTAAAGCTGTGGATATCCTGTTGACGAACTTCCATTTGCCCCGCTCAACCTTGTTTATGCTTGTGAGTGCATTTATGGGGCTTGAGCGTATGCATCAGGCATATCATCATGCAATAGGCGCAAAATACCGGTTTTATTCTTATGGGGATGCTTGCCTGCTTGTAAAGTGATGGAAATTCCAAGCGCGGTATTGTAAAATACCGTCATGCAAGGCCAGCTAGAAAACACAGGAACATCAGATGTATATTCGTTTACCGTTATCTCGGATATGCATATCGGGGCAGAAACCTCGAGACTCACAAAAGACGACAAGATCCTTGCGCAGCTGATTGAGCGTTTTAAGGCCTGTGACGACGTCGTGTTAAATGGCGATACCCTGGAAATTTCTCATCCGTTCTCCATACCCGGCAAACGCGATGAGGTCTTGGATGCAGAGACGTTGCAGGCCGTTGAGAAAAGAATTCAGAAGCTTTTGCCAAGGCTGAAAGCCATTTTGGAGGCATGTCCCCATACGCGTTTTCACTACATGCTCGGTAATCACGATGGCTTTCCGATATTTCATGAACGGCTGACGGAATTTGCAAAAAATCATGCGAATCTAAATGTATACGAAGGAAACGTCATTTTAGGTGACGCGCTGTTTGTCCATGGTGATTTGGTAGTACCTCCAAAATACTACAAAACGGGCAACACCATCATGCAGGATCGCCTGCTAAATAAGGGGGAGCCCGGGGCTATGGAGAAAGATATGTACCGGGATATTTATG
This sequence comes from Alphaproteobacteria bacterium, assembly GCA_013289445.1. The sequence goes on along the minus strand of JABCZZ010000020.1, from coordinate 1,961 downwards.
ACCATCTCAACCAGCAGGGCGAGCTAGAAGGTATAACGCGCATATTTATTGGCCATACGCATTTGCCTGTAGTTGATTATCGCGTCCCGGGCGCTACAGCGAGTTTTTACAACACGGGTGGCTTTAGCGAGAAGAATACGGCCTGCATTTTTACGGGAAAGATACAAAATAACCGTATTATCCATCTGGAACATCAGATGATGTCGCCACCCGGACTTAATATTCCATAATATATATTATACGATAATTAGGTAGGTGTTGTAAAGGCTTTTATATGCGCCTGCTATCCTCTTGAACAAATCTCTCTGAAGGGCCCTTTTAAGTGACTTCTACTCATTGAAATCTGAAAGACAGCGCGCAGTTAACACCAGCACCGGCGTTCTGGTTGATGGAATAGACAATGGGACTCGAAGCGTTGCCACTATTGTCATAACATGTGGTGGAGCTGCCTGACACGGGAGTCAAGGAATCCGCGGTGCCAATCCAGAGCGGACCTATACGCGGAATATAGGCCATCGCTCTGCCTGAGGTTGGCATGCCATCGTCCACTTTTTTGTCCATGCTATAAGCCTGCATAACGGTGAGCCCGGGGACGGAAACCATATCCTGCCCGCCAAAATTCATTTGCGTGATATTAGAAATACCAAAATAATTTCCAGTGTAAGTTTCAGTGGGGCATACACCCATGGACACTTCGCAATAATCACTCCAGGCCTGCACTACATTGCCCTGCCCGATTTTTGCGGCGGGCATAAAAGTATAAATAGTAGTAGGCGTTGAAGTATACTCTGCGCCCGCTGTGGCAGAATTAAATATGCCGTCGATCAGGCCTGCTGTGCTCAGATCGACCCAGAACATTAAGGTCTCACCACAGCAGCCCCACCCTGCCCCCATGCCAGAGATAATGCCATCACCATTGCCTTGAAGTGTGCCATTGTAGACGTCTGTGGCTCTGGGTTGGAAGCCGAATTGGATGGCGGCAGAATTGACGATATCGCCCGGCAGATACCCATATTTGGCGTAAAAGGTATTAGCGGCGGTGTTATATTTTTCGATCTGCGAAATCTGCGCGCGAACACCGGCGGCTCTTATCAAGTCCTGGCCTACCAATACACCGCCGACGATGAGCCCGATGATGACCAGCACGATGGAAAGCTCGATGAGAGTGAAGCCCGAATGTCTTTTAGGAGTATAAATTTCCATTATTGAAATCTAACCGATATGGCGCAGTTAACACCAGCGCCCCCGTTCTGGCGGATGGAATAGACCACCGGGTTGGCGGTGTTGCCGCCATTGTCATAGCATGTCGTGGACGAGCCAGAGACAGCGGTTGTCGAGTTGGCAGTGCCCGCCCACAATGTACCCAGCAGTTCGTTCGCATAATAGGCCAATACCTTTCCGCTGGTTGGAAATCCGTCGTCCATTTTCTGGTCTATGCTATAGGCTTGCGATACCCTAAGCCCGTTAGTAGCGGTTACCGCGCTTCCGCCGCCTGCTAACATAAGAATATTGGAGATGCCGTAATAATTCCCTGTATAGGGGCTGGTGCTGCCACAGCTTGGACAAAAATCACTCCAGACCGTCACAAAATTACCCTGCCCGATTTTAGCCTCAGGTACAAACAGGTTCGTGTTTGTTTGGGTTGTGCCATTACAATTAATTGGCGTGGCAGTATTAAAGTTACTATCAATCAGACCCGCAGCGCTTAAATCGACCCAGAACATGAAAGTTTCTCCCCCGCAGTTCCAGCCATATCCGCCTAACCCCCATATTATCCCATCGCCATTGCCCTGAAGTGTGTTGCCGCCATACTGATCCGCCCCCCTTGCCTGAAATCCAAACTGCAGCGCAGCCGTATTGGTGATGTCGCCCGGCAAATAACCGTATTTGCCGTAAAAAGTATTGGCGGCCGTATTGTATTTTTCAATCTGTGCAATCGTAGCTCGTACTGCAGCGGCCCT
>JABCZZ010000019.1:28755-29943 GCA_013289445.1 Alphaproteobacteria bacterium | reverse complement strand
GAAGCTTGCTTCAGGCACTGCCTTTGCTTCGTCGACACCCAGATGTTCGACTACGATTTTCTTAACACGTGCTGCGATATCGCTCATAAGCCTTAAACCTCGTTGTTACAATAATCTATAATCTATCTTCGGTGCTAACTAGCATAGTGAAAATGGTTTGGCTAGAGGTCTTTTAAGTTGACGGGTGTGGAGGTTTTATCTCTATGATGGCAAAGGTGAGGGCCGCCGCCGTGTCACACACGCAGACCACTGACTTTACACCATTAAAAGACCGCCATTTACATGAAGCGTCTGCCCGGTGATGTATGCTGCCGCATCGCTTGCCAAAAACACCACGCTGCCTGCAACATCCTCAGGTAAGCCAAAACGTCCGGCCGGAATATTATCGGTGATGCGCTTCTGCTGCTCTTCGTTAAGGGCATCGGTCATAGCGGTTTTGATAAAACCGGGTGCGACGCAATTAAGTGTAACATTGCGTGATGCCACTTCCTGCGCCATCGATTTGGTCATGCCAATAATACCCGCCTTGGAAGCGGCGTAGTTGGCCTGCCCAGGATTGCCCATGGTGCCCACCACGCTCGTCACCGCGATGATGCGGCCACTGCGGCGCTTGAGCATGCCTTTCATGACGGCGCGCGACAGGCGGAAGGTGGCGGTAAGATTGACGTCAATGACCTGCTGCCATTCTTCGTCCTTCATGCGCAGACTCAGATTGTCGCGTGTCACCCCGGCATTGGCGACGAGAATATCGATAGAACCCATGGCTGCCTCAGCCTCTTTCACCAAGGAATCAATCGAAGCCGGGTCGGAAAGATTGCAGGTGATGACGCTGGCGCCACCGCCCAATTCTGCGTTAAGTGCATCGAGCGCTTCCTTGCGCGTACCCGAAAGAGTGAGTTTTGCACCTGCCGCGTGCAGTGCCTTGGCGATGGCGCCGCCGATGCCGCCAGAGGCACCGGTCACCAGAGCAGTCTTACCTGAAAGAAGAGACATGAGTATATTTGCTAAAGAGAATTATGAGAGCCGTCGCAATAGACGCCGTTCTTACTATGTTTGCAGCCACAGAGAAAAACGTCTTCGGCGGAAATATCGGGAGTAAAGACGATGGGATTAAGGCCAGTACCTTTATGAGAACCATCACAAAACGGTTGGGTTTTGCTAAGCCCGCAGGCGCACCAAGCATATTTC
>JABCZZ010000019.1:0-28745 GCA_013289445.1 Alphaproteobacteria bacterium | reverse complement strand
GCATATTTCTTGCCCGCCGCCAGCGAAATTTTATACGGTCCTTTTTGCGCTATCTTTGCCATGATATTCCTCTTTTGCCGGGCAGATTAGGTAGTTGCATAAGCGGCGTCAAGCACGATATATGAGGTATAATGGCCGTATATACTGAACTTTCCCCCAGCGAGATACAGACGTTTCTTTCCGTGTACGCTCTGCCGCGTCTGGCGAAAGCCGAAGGCATACATGGCGGCGTGGAGAATACGAATTACCTGCTTACGCTGCAGGACGGCACACGGTTGATTCTCACGCTGTTTGAAAAACGGGTAAGCGCTTCAGAGCTGCCTTTCTTCACCGGTCTCATGCAACAGTTGGCGGCGTGCGGCATTCCCTGTCCGAGGCCTCTGCTTGCCAAAGACCACAGTGTCATCCAGCGCGTTAAAGATAAACCTGCTATTATGGTGAGCTTTCTGGAAGGTAAAGGGGTTCTGGCTATCCAGAACATCCATATGAGCGAGCTTGGTGCGCATATGGCGCGGCTGCATCTTGCCGGCAAAGATTATGCAGTCACACGCAAGAACGACTTGTTGCTGGCGGGATGGAAGGCTTTGCTTGGCAAGATAGGCAGGCGTGCCGATGAAATAGCACCGGGACTGGCTAGCGAACTGGCGGAAGAAATGTCGGCGTTGGAAGCAAGCTGGCCCACGGCACTGCCTTATGGCGTCATTCACGGCGATCTTTTTCCCGACAATGTGTTTTATGACGCTCAGGGGAAGCTCACGGGTATCATTGATTTCTATTTTGCCTGCAATGATTTCCTCATGTACGATCTGGCCATCTGCCTTAACGCATGGTGCTTTGAGAAGACAAACGGGTTCAACATCACGCGTGCCAAGTTGATGTTGCGGGCGTATCACGAGGTGCGCCCGATCTCAGAAGAGGAGCTTTCGGCATTGCCGGTGCTGGCACGCGGTGCAGCGCTGCGATTCCTGCTTACGCGCACGCATGATCGTCTTTTCCCTGTCGCGGGCGCGCTGGTAACACCAAAAGATCCGATGGAATATCTCAAGAAGCTGCGTTTCCACCGCTCAGTGAAACATCACGCGGAGTACGGACTCTGATGAATGCAGATGCAAAACGGGTAACGATTTACACCGATGGCGCCTGTTCGGGCAATCCGGGGCCGGGAGGCTGGGGCGCGGTATTGATCTACGGCGACAAAGAAAAAGAAATGTCGGGCAGCGAGCAGGAGACGACCAATAACCGCATGGAACTCATGGCGGCGATTAAGGCGCTTGGCGCACTCAAGAGCCGCTGTCATGTTGATCTGTATACCGACAGCACCTATGTGCGCAGCGGGATCATGGAATGGATCCATAGCTGGAAAAAGCGCGGCTGGAAAACGGCGGACAAGAAACCAGTGAAGAATGTCGAACTCTGGCAGAAGCTTGAAGAAGAGGCTTCGCGCCATGACATTGTCTGGCACTGGGTGAAAGGCCATAGCGACCACCCGCTCAATGACCGCGCCGACGCGCTGGCCACTGCCGCCATTCGCAGAACATAAGCCAAGAAAATCCGACTGTTCCGGTGCTTACGCTTGAGTGCGGCGGTGCTCAGTTGATATTGCTTTCTGCCTGTGAGTTCTCTATAAACAGGCCCTTACGCCTTAAAATAGCAGGTTTTTTCATGTCTATCATGCCCGACAGCTGGATCCGCGAGCGTGCCAAAAGCCAGGGCATGATCGATCCGTTTGTGGAAAATCTCAAACGCGACGGCGTCATTTCCTATGGTCTTTCCTCTTACGGCTATGATGCGCGCGTGGCCGATGAATTTAAAATATTCACCAATGTCGATTCGGCCATCGTCGATCCTAAAGATTTCTCGGCCAAAAGTTTTGTCGATCGCAAAACCGATGTCTGTGTAGTGCCGCCGAATTCTTTTGTGCTGGCGCGCACGGTCGAATATTTCCGCATTCCGCGCGACGTGCTGGTCATCTGCCTGGGTAAATCGACCTATGCGCGTTGCGGCATCATCGTCAACGTCACGCCGCTGGAGCCCGAATGGGAGGGCCATGTGACGCTTGAGTTTTCCAATACTACGCCGCTGCCCGCGCGCATCTATGCCAATGAAGGCGCCTGCCAGTTTTTGTTTCTCAGAGGCGATCCTGCCTGCGATGTGTCGTACAAAGATCGCAAAGGCAAATATCAGGGTCAAAAGGGTGTCACACTTCCCAAAGTCGAGGCGCGCTGATGGACAAGATTCGCATACGCGGCGGCAAAACGCTCAAGGGCACGATCCCCATAAGCGGCGCAAAGAATGCAGCGTTGCCGCTGATGTCGGCATCGCTGCTCAGTGCGGACAAGCTAACGCTTTCTAATATTCCTTACCTTGCCGACGTGATCACCATGGCTAATCTGCTGGTGCAGCACGGCGTGCACCTGCATATGGATGAGAAATCCCTCGCCACTTCCGGGTTTGGCCGCACGCTTACCTTGAGTGCTGGTGAGATTGAAAATTTCACCGCGCCGTATGATCTGGTGCGCACGATGCGTGCTTCGGTGCTGGTGCTGGGGCCTTTGCTTGCACGCTTTGGCCAGGCGAAGGTGTCACTGCCGGGTGGCTGCGCTATCGGCACGCGTCCGATCGATCTGCATCTGAAGGCGCTTGAACAGATGGGCGCACTGATCGAGCTTTCCGACGGCTATATCAACGCTTTCGTCAAAGGCAGGTTGCGCGGTGCCGAGATTGCGTTTGACAAGGTCACGGTGACGGGCACGGAAAATATTCTTATGGCGGCGACATTGGCCGAAGGCCAGACAACCATTCGCAATGCCGCGCGCGAACCCGAAGTCGGAGATCTGGCGCACTGCCTGATCAAAATGGGTGCGCTGATTGAGGGAGTGGGAAGCGATACGCTGACCATTCAGGGTGTCAAGGCACTGCACGGTGCCACGCATCGCGTGATTGCAGACCGTATTGAGGCAGGCACCTATGCCGTGGCGGCTGCGATCACCGGCGGGGATATTGAACTTATTGGCATTGATGAAGATCTGCTGGGCACGGTTGTCGAGAAACTCGCTGAAGCGGGCATCGACATTAAGCCCACACAGTCAGGCGTGCGAGTCGTGCGGCGCAATAGCCTGCACGGCGTGGACGTGATGACGCAGCCATATCCGGGGTTCCCCACCGATATGCAGGCGCAGATGATGGGCCTGATGACCGTGGCCGAAGGCGCATCGATGATCACTGAGACGATTTTCGAGAATCGTTTTATGCATGTGCCCGAACTGGTGCGCATGGGCGCTAAGATCAACGTTCATGGCTCCTCTGCCATGGTGCGTGGCGTGTCCTCGCTCACGGCTGCCGAAGTGATGGCCACCGATCTGCGTGCGTCGGTTTCGCTCGTGGTTGCTGCACTTGCCGCCAAGGGGGATACCCTGATCAACCGTGTCTATCATCTTGACCGCGGCTACGAACGCCTGGAAGAAAAACTTGCCGGGTGCGGAGCCGAAATCGAACGGATACGTGCATGAGCGACGCATTTACGCTGGCGGTGCCAAAGGGGCGCATTCTTAAAGAACTCAAGCCGCTGCTTGCGCGAGCGGGTATTGAGCCGGAAGCCGATTTCTTTGACGATAATAGCCGCAAATTACAATTTACCACTAATCTGGCAGAGCTCTCGATCATCCGGGTACGCAGCTTCGACGTGGCGACATTCGTGGCCTTCGGTGCAGCGCAGCTGGGCGTTGCCGGCAGCGACGTGATGATGGAATTTGATTTCCCCGAACTCTATGCGCCGCTCGATCTGGGGATTGGCAAATGCCATCTTGCCGTGGCCGAGCTTAAAGAGCTTGCCAAGACCGACGATCCGTCGCGCTGGAGCCATGTCAGGGTGGCCACTAAATATCCGCATATCACCAGTCAGCATTTTGCCCGGCGCGGTGTGCAGGCTGAATGCATCAAACTTACGGGTGCCATGGAACTTGCCCCCAAGCTTGGCCTATGCCAGCGCATCGTCGATCTTGTAAGCTCCGGCGCCACGCTCAAAGCCAACGGACTTGTGGAAGTGGAAAAGATTGCCGATGTATCTTCGCGTCTCATCGTCAATCGCACGGCATTTAAAACGCGCAGCGAAGCGCTGGGTACCTGGATCGCTAAATTCAAAGAGGCGACCCATGGTGCATAAACTGACCACCGCCGATAAACGCTTTGCCGCACAGTTTAGCACATTCCTCACGCTTCGCGAGAGCACCGAGCAGGATGTCAGCGGTGTGGTGAAGGGCATCATTGCGCGTGTACGCAGCGAGGGTGACAAGGCCCTGTTTGCGCTTAGCGAGCAATTTGATCATGTGCAGCTGAGTGCTGCCAGCATACGCGTGAGCAAGCAGGAAATCGCCAAGGCCCGCAAGACTTGCGGCAAGAACGTACTCGCGGCGCTTACGCATGCGGCCAAACGCATACGCAAATATCACGAAAAACAGTTGCCCGCCAACCTCTGGTACAAGGACAAGCATGATGTAAAACTGGGCTGGCGCTGGAACGCGATGGATGCGGTGGGGCTCTATGTGCCAGGCGGCACGGCGTCTTATCCCAGTTCTGTGCTGATGAATGCCATTCCCGCGCAGGTGGCCGGTGTGAAACGACTGGTGATGGTGGTGCCGGCTCCCAAGGGCAAACTCAGCCCTGCCGTGCTCGCTGCTGCCGACATTGCCGGAGTGAGCGAGATTTATCGCATTGGCGGCGCGCAGGCTGTGGCGGCCCTTGCGTATGGTACCAAGTCGATTAGTGCAGTGGATAAAATCGTAGGTCCGGGCAATGCCTATGTTGCCGAAGCCAAACGTCAGGTATTTGGCAAGGTCGGCATCGATATGATTGCGGGGCCGTCGGAAATTCTCGTCGTGGCCGATAATAAAAACAACCCGCAGTGGATTGCCGCCGATTTACTGTCGCAGGCCGAGCATGATCCCATGGCGCAGGCTGTACTTGTCACTGACGATGCTGCATTCGCTGCAAAAGTGGAGCAAGCCGTAACGCAACAACTCAAAAAACTCTCTCGCGCCGATATCGCCCGCACGTCATGGCAGCAATACGGCGCTATTATTGTGGTGCGCAATCTCAAGGAAGCGGCGGTGCTGGTCGATAAGATCGCACCCGAACATGTTGAACTTGCCGTGAGCAAGCCTGAGAAACTCGCCAAGCATATCCGTCATGCCGGCGCTATTTTCATGGGACGCTTCACGCCGGAAGCCGTCGGCGATTATATTGCCGGGCCTTCGCATGTGTTGCCCACCTCGCATACCGCCCGGTTTTCCTCGGGCCTGGGTGTCTATGATTTCCTCAAGCGCACTTCGCTTATCGCCTGCAGCAAGACGTCCATTAAAACGCTGGGGCGCGATGCCGCCATACTGGCCGATGCCGAAGGGCTCTTGGCGCATGCGCTGTCGTTGCGCCAGCGTCTATGACCACGGAATATATCAGCGCGATTACCCTTGATGCGGCGAGTATCGCCAAGCGCGGGGGTGATTTCGATCATGAGCGTACGGTAGCGATGAATGACATCGTTGAATGGAACCATTTTGCCATCAAGGCGGCAGCGGGCCCTTATGCGCTTAAGCTCTCCACTGCCGGCACCCGCATCACCCTTACCGCTGAATCGCCGTCGCTTGACAGACCGCTTATCATTGCCGTTCCGTTGGCACCCTTCAGGGGGGTGATTCGCGATTATTTTCTTATCTGCGAGAGTTATTTCGCTGCCGTGCGGGCCGGCAACCTGCCCAGAATAGAGGCCATCGATATGAGCCGCCGCGGACTGCATAACGAGGGAGCAGAACTGCTTACCACCCTGCTTGCCGACAAAGTGACCATGGATACGGAGACGGCCAGGCGCCTGTTTACACTTATTTGCGTTTTGCATTTAAAGTGATATAAGGGCGCCAATTCACTCAGATTAAGGATGACGGATGCCCAAAGAAGAACTGCTAGAATTTACCGGAACGGTGATGGAACTTTTGCCCAACGCGATGTTTCGCGTGAAGCTTGAGAACGGCCATCTGCTGATCGCAGTCACGTCCGGCAAAATGCGCAAAAACCGCATCCGTATTCTGGTGGGTGACGTGGTAACGGTGGAAATGACGCCGTATGATCTTACCAAGGGACGTATCAAGTTTCGCCATAAAGACGGCGCCCCGCCTCCCGCTGCCGCAGCGACGTAAGTCGTCAGAGCCCGCCAGTGACCTCCCGCCCCTTAGTGCTTGCTTCGGCTTCCCCGCGCAGGCTGCAACTGCTTATGCAGCTGGGGATCACTCCGGCTAAAACCGACGCTGCCGATATTGACGAAACTCCTAAGAAAGCCGAGAAGCCCGAAGCCTATGCCTTGCGTCTGGCGCAAGACAAAGCCCGCATGGTGGCCGCGCGTCACCGCAGTGCGTTGGTGCTGGCAGCCGATACGGTTGTCTGTTGCGGCACACGCATTCTGCCCAAGGCGGAAGATGAAAAGACCGCGCGCACATGTCTTGCGCTGCTTTCAGGCCGCAGACACCGCGTTATCACCGCCGTTGCCGCGATGCATGGCAAAATGCTCAGGACGGTTTCGGTCATCACGGTCGTGCGCTTCAAACGACTTTCCGCCGCCGATATCAATGACTATATCGCCAGCGGCGAGTGGCAGGGCAAAGCAGGCGGCTACGCGATTCAGGGGCGGGCCGCCGGGTTTATCCCGTGGATTAAGGGGTCTTATTCCAATGTGGTTGGCCTGCCGCTGGCAGAGACCAAGACGCTCATTGACCTGTTATCGCTCTAGCGTATCGCCGGGCAACAATCCGCCGAGTGCGCGCCCGCCCAGCAGATGTACATGAAAATGCGGCACGCTTTGGGAAGCATCACCCCCGTGATTGGCAATCAGCCGGTAGCCGGTCTTATTCACTCCCAGCTGATGTGCGATAAGGCCGATGGTGGTGAAGAAATTCGCTATTGCTTCGGGTGATGCAGTCGCGGAAAAATCGGCAAACGATACATATTCACCCTTGGGCATCACCAGTACATGCACGGGTGCGGCGGCGGAAATATCGCGAATCGCGAGGATGTTTTCATCCTCATGAACTTTCTTCGCCGGAATTTCACCGCGGATGATTTTGGCAAAAATATTATTTTTATCGTAGCTCATGCAATCTTGCACGCTTCGCTGAAGGTAAGGCGCGGGCCGCGCGGATAGAGCTTGGACGCATCGCCGTAGCCCAGATTGCACAGGAAATTGGATTTAATATCGGTGCCTTTGAAGAAGGCTTCATCGACCTTGGCGTTGTCAAACCCCGACATCGGCCCGCAATCAAGCCCGAGTGCGCGTGCCGCGATAATGAAATAGGCCCCCTGAAGGGAGCCGTTCCTGAAGCCGGTGGTTCTGGCAAGTTCGGGATTCTTGGCAAACACCGACTTCATATCTGAAGGCGGCCAGAGCTTGGGCATTTCGTTGTAGAAGGCCAGATCATAAGCGATGATGGCGGTTGCCGGCGCGGCCATGGTTTTATCGACATTGCCGGCGGCAAGACAGGGTTTCAGGCGTTCTTTGGCTTGCTTGGATTTCACGAACATGAGGCGCATGGGGCAGCAGTTAGAGCTGGTCGGACCCCATTTGCAGAGTTCATACACCTGCACGAGCAATGCATCATCCACCGGTTTGTTCTGCCATGCCGTGTAAGTGCGCGCCTTGCGGAAAATAACATCAAGACTTTTATCATCCATCTGCGTCATCGCTTTACCCTTTTAGAAATGTTGGCGCATCGTCGACAGGAGCACATCATTTTTCCATATGATTTTATCGCCGCAGGCACGTCTATTTATGGCGACTGCGCAGTTCCTTCATAACATCGTCCGGTGTCAGGCCGGCTTCTTCCCACAGCATCAGCAGATGAAACAGCAGATCGGCGCTTTCGCTCGTCAGTTCTTTTTTATCTTTCTTCATGGCGGCAATCACGGTTTCCACTGCTTCTTCGCCGACTTTCTGGGCAATACGCGGCAATCCCTTGGCAAATGTCTTGGCGACATAGGAATCTTCTGGTTTGGCATTTTTGCGACGATCGCGAATCACCGCAAATAATTCATTGAGAAACGTTATGTCCGTCATCACTGCCTCACCGGGATATGGGCGTTTGCCAACGCTGCTTTTGCCTGGGCGATAGTATAAGTGCCGTAATGAAAAATGGAAGCAGCAAGCACGGCACTGGCATGGCCGTCTTTAACGCCCTCCACGAGATGCTCAAGCGTTCCCACACCCCCTGATGCAATCACCGGCACCGGCACCGCATCGGCGATGGCGCGGGTCAGCGCAATATCAAAGCCGGATTTGGTGCCGTCTTTGTCCATTGACGTCAGCAGGATTTCACCGGCGCCGTATTCCACCATGCGCTTTGCCCACTGCACGGCGTCCAGCCCCGTAGCGTTTCTGCCGCCATGGGTAAATATCTCGAATTTACCCGGCCCTGTCGCCTTGGCATCGATGGCTACCACGATACATTGCGCCCCGAATTTCTGCGACGCCTCGCGCACGAACTCCGGGTGCTTCACCGCTGCCGTATTGATGGACACTTTGTCTGCGCCCGCCAGCAGTAACTTGCGAATGTCTTCAAGTGTCCGCACACCGCCGCCCACTGTGAGCGGCATGAAACATTGTTCAGCGACGCTGCTCACCACATTGTAAAGAATCGAGCGGTTTTCATGCGATGCCGAAATATCAAGAAAACATAATTCATCGGCACCCTGCTTGTCGTAGAGCTTGGCCTGTTCGACCGGATCGCCAGCATCCTTAAGCTCCACGAAATTAACACCTTTCACGACGCGACCATCTTTAACGTCAAGGCAGGGAATAATGCGGATTTTTAACATGTTAAAGAAAAATTAGCCATTGTCTGTTACCAATAGAATCCACTCTAGTAGAAGCAGCACATATGTCAAAGAACGAAACAAAAGACCCCGGCGCAAAAGCAATTCATGATGTGCTCAATGAGGCGGTTAGCCAGAAGCGGCTGAAATTTCCAGGCGCAGAGGATGGCGACCTCGCTTCAGATGTACTGCTTGTCAGCGCCGTTATGTATGAAAGAAATTATATATTCTATAGCATAATGAAGCGGATTCATGGCGGATCCACCACAGGCCTGTTTGAAGAGGATAAGACACTGACGCCGGATATGTGTTTGAAGGATAACCGGGCGAGGCTCAGGCAATGTTATGCTGATTCGGGCATTTTGCCGGAGGACAAAAGGTTTGACGCGCGATTCCAGCACTTGGATAAATTAGCGGAAAATTTTGCCCGCTTCCACTGCCCGCGTCTGATTGAAGACGACACAAAAACCTTCAGATCGTAACCCGCAATATCTCTTTGGGATCGATACTTCCGTCATATAATGCCCGCCCGATGATGATGCCGGCGATGCCCGACGCTTCGTATTCTTTCACTGCCTTAACGTCGTCGGGCTTAGAAATACCGCCGGAAAGTATTACGGGCGTGGAGAGACGTTCAGCGAGTTTGGTTGTCTCTTCGATGTTCGGGCCCTCCATGGCGCCGTCGCGGTTAATGTCTGTGTAGATGATGGCGGCAACGCCTGCATCCTCGAATTTAAGCGCCAGATCAATCGCTGGCGTCTGCGAGACTTTTGCCCAGCCATCGGTGGCGACCATGCCGCCCTTGGCGTCGATGCCTACCGCGATCTGGTCGGGGAATGCTTTACAGGCCTGTTTGACAAGGCCGGGATTGGTAAGTGCGATGGTGCCCAGAATGACACGGTTGATGCCGGCGGCGATCCATCCTTCAATCGTCACCATGTTGCGTATGCCTCCGCCCAGCTGGGTAAGCATATTGACGTTAGTGAGAATGTTGCTCACGGCCTTGGCATTGACCGGCTTGCCCGCAAACGCGCCGTTTAAATCGACCAGATGCAGCCAGTGAAATCCTGCTTCCTCAAAACGCTTGGCCTGTTCATGGGGTTTGTCGGAGAAGACTGTGGCCTTGTCCATCTCTCCCTTGAGCAGCCGTACGCATTTGCCATCTTTGAGATCAATTGCGGGATAGAGAATCATGGCTTACGCGTTCTTACGTTTTTTCGGTGTCACGGGCTCTTCGGTGGTTTCACCGGCTTTCACCGCATGCAGGTGCGAGAGCAGATCGGGATGGCCGACAAAATAAGCGGGCAGCTCGAAGCTGGTGTTGTAGGAAAGCATATCGCCATTTTCCTTGCGGATGCTGCCGCCAGCGGCATGGACGATGGCATAGGTGGCGGCACTGTCCCAGATACGGAAACCCGAACGTTCCGAGCAGAACGTTGCCTCGCCGCTGGCTACGAGGCAGGCGCGCCGCTGCCCGCGGGTGAAAATCACTTTAAGGGTGTTTTCCGAAACCGGAATATGGGTGGCGTGATCATGCGGCCTGACTGCCGCAGTTTTCACCCCTGCCTGTACCGGAGACACATGGATGGTGCGTGCAGGATCCTTGCCGGTTTGCTTGTAGGCTTTGCCGTCATCGCCTGTGTAATATAGCTCCTCCAGTCCGGGAAAGAAAAGCACGCCCAGCACCGGCACTCCGGCTCTCACCAGCGCAATGTTGATGCTGTAAGTATTGCCGCCGGCCGCATAATTGGCCGTGACATCAAGCGGGTCGATTAGCCAAAAATCCATGGCGTTTTTAAGAATCTTGTCATTTTCGCTTAAGGGATACTCTTCGGAGATAATCGCAATGGCGGGCGTCAGCCGCGCAAGTGCTTTAACGATAAGATTATGGGCGCTGATATCCGCTTCGGTGACAACGGTGCCGTCGGATTTGACCGAAAGACTCACCTGGCGCTGCATGGTTTTTATCAGTGCGCCTGCGTCGCGGGCAATAGCGAGTAGGGATTCTACCTGCGGCCGTTCATGCATGAAGCGCTCTTAGGTAATTTTCATGATGGGTTTAAGACTCTTGTAGAAATAATGCCCGGCAATCATCGTGTCTCCTACCATTTCATAATAGGGCATAATCCCCCAGCGTGTATAGCCCGATTCGTGATAGAGCTTGAGAGCCGCTTCCTGGGTGGAGCGCACATGCAGGGTGAGCACCGAGAATCCGTAGGCCTTGGCTTCCGCTTCTGCGGCTTGAAGCAGGGCTTTGGCAAGGCCATGCCCGCGCGCCCAGGGAGCGACGAAATGATTGCTGATGCCGACGGAGAAAGCCGTGGTTTGTTTGCTGGGTGCGGGCTTGATGAGCTGGATGGAAGCGGCGAGTGTGCCATCTAGCCTGCCGCCAAAAAGCACGCGTTCAGGCACCACCAGCACGCCGCGCCAGAACGCTTCCAGCACGTCCTTGGAGGGCGGCGTCATCCAGTTAAAGCCGATGCCTTCACGAATAGCGTCTTCGGTCGCCTGGCAAAGGTCGTCCAGATCGGCGGTCTTGAATTCGGTGATCAGACCAACATTAATATTTGCCATTATCTTTGCATTGTTAAGAAGTTTTCAATCAAACGCAACCCTGTTTGCTGGCTTTTCTCGGGATGAAACTGTGTGCCCATGATATTACCCTTGCCGACAATGGCGGTGAGCGTCGTGCCATAGTCGGTAGTCGCGAGCACATGGGCTTTATCTTTGCAGATGGCGTGATAGCTGTGGACGAAATAAGCATGATCGCCGGTCGCAATACCCTTAAGCAGGGGATGTGAGGGAGTGCAAAGCGCAAGTTCGTTCCAGCCCATATGCGGTACTTTCATCGCGGGCGAGGCAGGCTGAATGGCGCGCACTTCGCCGCTTATCCATCCCAGCCCCTTATGCGTGCCATGCTCGAAGCCGGTGTCAAACAGCATTTGCATGCCCACGCAAATACCAAGAAATGGTTTTTTACCCGTGATCACTTCGCGTTCAAGCGCTGCGCGCATGCCATTTACGGCTTCAAGGCCATGCATGCAATCGGCAAAGGCTCCCACACCCGGAAGTACGATGTGCGAGGCTGTCGCAAGATCCGCAGGATTGCCGGTCACACGCACATGGTGGCCGGTTTGGGTCGCGGCAAGCTCAAAGGCTTTTGCTGCCGAGCGCAAGTTGCCGGAGCCGTAGTCGATGATGGCAAGAAGCGTCATTTACGCGACAAACGGTGCGGAAGGATGAGTGGCAAAATAGCGATCATAATAACGTTGCTCGGCGCGAAGCAGAGAATCGCCGCTGGCAATATCGGCAGTGATGAAGCCAAGTCGCTGCAGTTTTTTGCGCCGCCAGTCATTGCCATAAAATCCGACCAGCAGATGTACGCTGCCATGCAGGATGAAATAGCCAAGATGCGTAAGCGCTTCCGATTGCATCAGGATAAACAAAAATATATTGCAGACAATAATGACCAGTGCCGGCCACCATAGGCGGTGATAGAGCACCCAGAGCGCCGAGAAGATGAACGCTTTCCAGCTGAAGCCTTCTTCAACGAATTCTGCTGCCTCATAGGGATGGGGCAGGGCAGGATTGACATGGACGGTATAGATGCGCAGACGGGCCATAAACGCTGGTTTAAGGTTGCGGATGAGGCGAAGATATAGCACTCCCGCTGGCCGGAACAATGAAAAAATCCTGCATAGAGCTCACCACCTGCGCATCGGGTATGTCCAGGTGGTCGGCTCCCTGCACCACTACGAGCGCTTTACGGGCGGTAGCGGCGGCAAAAAGCTTCTGACCATGGGCAAGCGGAATGACGTGATCCTGATCGCCATGAAAGAACAAAACGGGTGCTTTAACACGGGCAATTTTCGATAGAGAATCAAAGTGATCGCGGATCAAGACCGAGGGTATAGGGAAGAACCAGTAAATCTCCCTTACCCTCTCAGGAATAGACGTATAGGCTGCCTGTAACACCAGTCCTGCCAGCGGATATTCTGTGGCCATTTGTATGGCAGGGCCGGTGCCTATCGATTCGCCAAAAACAATGATAGGGGCTGTGCCGCGCTTAAGATACTCTATTGCCGTGCGCGCATCGGTATAAAATCCTTCCTCGGAAGGCGTGCCTTCGCTTCTGCCATATCCGCGCCATGAAAGTGCCATGACGCCGAACCCTGCATCTGCCAACGCCTGGTAACGCGCAGCGCGGCCGGACAGGTACATGCCATTGCCATGCAGATAGAGCACGATAGGCATTTGCGGTTTGGGGAGATGAATCCAGGCGATGAGTTTGACGTTGTCGGCCGTGATAAGGGTGATTTCTTTGAAACCCTCAAGCCCGTAATCAACAGGGTTTTTCAGCGGGCCCCTGAGTGCGGCAATATCGGCAGGATATATAAGCTGGCGTTGCAGCAAAAGCAGTGCAGCAAACACACCGAAATAAATGAACAGGAAAAACTTCACGCATCGCCACACCCACTGGCGCGGCGTAAGGCGAAGACGCACAGACACTACAGCACGCCCTTGGTGGAAGGAATATCGTCGCTCTTGCGCGCATCAATCGCAATGGCTTCGCGCAGACTGCGGGCAAGGCCTTTGTAGCAGGACTCGACAATGTGATGGTTGTTCTCGCCGTAAAGATTCTCAATATGCAGCGTGGTGCCTGAATTGAATGCAAAGGCCTGAAACCATTCACGGAACAGCTCCGTATCCATTTCGCCGAGCTTCGGTTTGGAGAAATTCACTTTCCAGATGAAATAGGGGCGGCCCGAAAGATCAAGTGCGATACGCGAGAGCGTTTCGTCCATCGGCACGAGTGCCGAGCCGTAACGCACAATGCCCTTGCGATCGCCCAGCGCCCTGGCCACGGCTTCGCCCACCACAATGCCGACATCTTCGGTAGTATGATGATAGTCGATATGCAGATCGCCCTTGGCCTCAATCGTCAGATCGATGAGGCTGTGGCGGGAAAGCTGTTCCATCATGTGATCGAGAAAGCCAATACCCGTAGTGACCTTGTATTTGCCGGTGCCGTCGAGATTGACGGTAGCCTTGACCTGAGTCTCTTTGGTTTTACGTTCGACAGTGGCGGTGCGCATAACAATCCTATGAAATCCCTGCCATTTGTGCCTGCCCGGCAAGAAATTGTCAATAAAACCCTTGTATTCCAGAAAATTCTGCCCACATTAGCCCCCATGCAAGATACGCAACCTTCTCTCTGGCACGGCACGACTATCCTCTCCATCCGCAAAGGCGGCGTGGTGGTGGTGGCAGGCGACGGCCAGGTAAGCATCGGTCCGACTATCGTCAAGGCCACGGCCAAGAAAGTGCGAAGACTCGCCGATGGTAAAATCATTGCCGGGTTTGCCGGTGCTACGGCCGATGCCTTCACCTTGTTTGAACGTCTTGAAACCAAACTTGAAAAACATCCCGGCCAGCTTACGCGTGCCTGCGTCGAGCTTGCCAAGGACTGGCGCACCGATCGTTACTTACGCCGGCTTGAAGCCATGATGGCGGTGGCGGACAAGACCACCTCACTCATCATCACCGGCACGGGCGATGTGCTTGAGCCAGAAGATGGTATCATCGCCATCGGCTCGGGCGGCAATTATGCGCTTTCGGCAGCGCGCGCGCTTATCGACAGCAAGATGACCGCTGAGGAAATCGCCCGCAAAGCGATGAAGATCGCCGCCGATATCTGTGTATATACCAATGAAAACGTTACGCTTGAAACACTGAAATCCGCATGAACTCCTCTATAACTACGGAACTTACCCCGCAAGCCATCGTGGCGGAACTCGATCGCTTTATCGTCGGCCAGCAGGACGCCAAGCGCGCCGTGGCTATCGCGTTGCGCAACCGCTGGCGCCGCCAGCAGGTGGAAGAGTCGCTGCGCGATGAAATCGTGCCCAAGAACATTCTCATGATTGGGCCGACCGGCGTGGGTAAAACCGAGATCGCGCGCCGCCTTGCCAAACTCGCTAAAGCACCGTTCATCAAGGTGGAAGCGACCAAGTTCACCGAAGTCGGTTATGTCGGCCGCGATGTCGACTCCATCATCCGCGACCTTATGGAAGTGGCACTGGCGATGGTGCGTGAGCAGCATCACAAGGAAGTGCGCGTCAAGGCGGAAGCTAATACCGAAGAGCGCATTCTCAATGCGCTCGTGGGTGAAACGGCGAGCGAAGAAACCCGCCGTAAATTCCGCGATAAGCTCAAGACCGGTGAACTTACCAACAAGGAAATCGAAATCGAAGTGACTGAAACCAGCAATTCGGCGTTTCCGAGCTTTGACATTCCCGGTTTGCCCGGCGGCCAGATGGGGGTGCTCAATCTCAACGACATTATCGGCAAGGCCATGGGGCGTACCAAGACACGGCGCATGACGGTGGCCGACTCGATGAAAATTCTCATCGCCGAAGAAAGTGAAAAACTGCTCGATCAGGAAAAAGTGACCAAGGAAGCCATCGATGCGGTGGAGGATCACGGCATTGTGTTCCTCGACGAAATCGACAAGGTAGCCGCGCGTCAGGAATATCGCGGTGGCGCCGAAGTGAGCCGCGAAGGCGTGCAGCGCGACCTGCTGCCATTGCTGGAAGGCACCACCGTGTCCACCAAGTATGGCCCGGTGAAAACCGATCATATTCTGTTCATTGCGTCGGGCGCATTCCACATGGCGAAGCCTTCCGATCTGTTGCCGGAACTGCAGGGCAGGTTGCCCATTCGCGTAGAGTTAAGCCCGCTTTCGGAAGAAGACATGATGCGTATTCTGACGGAGCCTGAGGCAAGCCTCATCAAACAATATACTGCGCTCATGGCCACGGACGGTGTCACGCTGGAATTCGGCAAGGACGGCGTGAAAGAGCTGGCGGCACTGGCCACGAAGGTCAACCGCGAAATCGAGAATATCGGTGCGCGCCGTCTGCACACCATCATGGAACGACTGCTTGAAGAAATCAGTTACGACGCGACCGAAAAGCAGGGTACCAAGCTGCGCATCACCGGCGCGTATGTGCAGAAGCATGTGGGCGATCTCGCCAAGAACACCGACCTGAGCAAATTTATCCTCTAGCGTTGCCTCTTGCCCCAAACCGAAGTATGGGTAGGGGAGGGAGCGTGCATGGTCGAACTTTCCATTGTCATTCCAATGCGTAACGAAGCGGCAGGACTGCCCGCGCTTTTTGCGCGGCTTACGCCCTGCATCGCACAGGTCACCACGCAATATGAGATCATCTGTGTCGATGACGGCAGCACGGATGCAACGTATCTGGCGCTCAAGGAATTGCATCGCAGCGACAGTCGCATCAAGGCGGTGCATCTGGCGCGCAATTTCGGCAAAGAAGTGGCACTGACTGCGGGTATTGATTATGCCAGCGGCCAGGCGGTCATCCCGCTCGATGCCGATCTGCAGGATCCGCCCGAAATTATCCCTCACATGGTCGAGCAATGGAAAAAAGGCTTCAAGATGGTGCTTGCCACGCGCAAGAGCCGTCCGGGCGATTCGTGGCTTAAGCGCAAATCGGCGGAATGGTTTTACAAAATCATGAATTCTCTCTCGACTGTGAAATTGCCTCCCGACACGGGCGATTTCCGCCTGATGGATCGTATCGTGATCGAAGCGGTGAAGCAGTTGCCCGAGCGCACGCGTTTTATGAAAGGTATTTTTGCCTGGGTCGGGTTTCCCACTGCCACGGTCTATTTTGACCGTGAACCCCGCCAGGCCGGCATCACTAACTGGAACTACTGGAATCTGTGGAAATTCGCGCTCGACGGCATCTTCTCTTTCACCAGCCTGCCGCTGCGCGTCTGGACCTATGTCGGCGCCGTCATTTCGCTTATTTCGTTTTTATGGGCATTCAGGATTATCATCAGCACCATGGTCTTTGGCAATCCCGTCGCCGGCTATCCTTCACTGATGGTGGCGGTATGTTTCATGGGCGGCATGCAGCTTTTGAGCATCGGCATCATTGGCGAATATGTCGGGCGCATCTACACCGAGAGCAAACACCGCCCGCTGTATCTGGTGGAAGAAACGCTAGGTATCTAGGCGTTTACTGGTTCAGCCCTTTTTCGACCAGATCTTTACGCAGATAAACGGTAGCCACCGGCCCTTGATACACTTTGTGCCAGTCCGGATTCCATTGCCAGTAGCCCGCATCCTTATCGGTGTTGGGAATGATAAGACCGTCAAGGCTGTATTGGGAAATGATACGCTCGGCTTTACCGCCGAAGCCGCGGCTGTTGATGAAGTCGGCGTAATCGAGCAGCACTTCTTCGCCAAAGAGGCTACTTGCGCGTCCGTCGATGAATACCTTCATTTTGCCATGCCACAGGTAATCGAGATAACCGCCTATGTTATAGTGGTTAAAGAAACGCAGCGTCGGATAATGCTGCAAAACATATTGTGCTTCTGCCACAGGGAACGTTTTTGCCGGAAACCCTGCCGGTTCTTTAAGGACATGATCGCGTGGTTCCGGCAGCAGCACGAATAGACAGGCCGCCACAGCAAAGACTGCGGAGAGCACGCGGATGTCGGTCTTGTGCATGTCATCGTATATCTGCATTTCCAGCGCCCGCACGCGCGTTCCCCACCGGCTTTCATAAAGCAGGCTGCTTAGGCGCAGGCTTAAGGCGGGCAGCAGGAGCAGGGCGGCAAAGGGGGTGTAACGTATGCCGCTCAGTGCAAGCATAAGCAGCAGGACAAACAAGATGCGATCGGCCAGCGCAATGCGTGTATCGGACGTATTGCCGACACAAAGTGCCAGCAGCAACAGCAAACTCATGGGCCAGTCATCAATCACCTTTATGGGTTGCCATTCGAGGATATAGGTGCGATCAAAGGCACCCGACAGAGTTTTGAGTGCGCCGTAATAAATTTCCACACCGTAGGGATTAAAGAAAGTAGCGACGAGGCACAGCGCAAAGGTGATGCCGATGTGGCGTAATCTTGCCCGGTCTTTTTGCAAGAGCGCCTCGAGCAGAAACACACCAAGCAACAGAAACCCAAAAAGAAAACCGCCATGCAGATTGACCCAGAACGCCATAATGAAAGGCAGTGGCAGAAGGTCATCGAGGTTTTTGGATGTGCGGTGGCGGGTAAACAGGCAATAGAAGGCAAGGGCAAACCACAGGGAAAAGAGGTTGGGCCGTGCGAAAGTCTCAACGTAAAGCACAAACAGACAGGGCAGCAATAGCATGAAGATGCTGAGTATCCCGGCGCCGCGCAGCAGCGCATGGCGGGACATCAGCACCAGACTTGCTGCAAAGACTATTATAGTAACACCGTAAAGGGCGCCAAATCCGCCAATAGAATAGAGCAGGCTAAGGCAGATATCGGCGAGCCAGGAAAGGTTATACCAGCGTTCGCCTCCGGCAGTGAAACTCCAGGGATCGCAGGAGGGAAGCTCGGAGGTGCTGCGGATGAGATTGCCGGCGGCCAGGTGCCATGCAGTATCGGGATCACCCAATACAGGTGCTCCTCCGATACTTAAGACCAGTATCGAAACAAAGAGAAGAAAACCGATATGTGCACCCGGTAGTCTCTGCATATGGTAAACCCACCTTTTCGGATAAACTCTACAGGCCTAACCATAGGTCTTAAAAGGAAAATCATAGCATCGTGACGGACTTGCAACCCTATGCTGCATATTTGCAACAGCTGTCGTAATCTTTGGTCATGATGTGAAATAGCGATTGCGCCTAGCTCGAGATAATTGTTTTTTATACGTTATATTGATTCGCAAGAATACGCGTCAGAATACACAACGAATACACAAAAATATCAATCAGGAGTAGCTATATGACTAAACGTGTTTCTCTTCTCTCGGCTTTCGCTCTGCTGGCGGCTGTTGCCATTCCGGCATTCTCTTCCGCCGATGGCTATCAGGCCGTTGTCCATGATGCTCGCGGCAATCCGGTAATGGATGCCCGTGGCAATTGCGTGCGCACCCAGTGGGAGACCCCCAATGAAGAATGCGGTGCTCCTGCCGCTCATACCAAGCTTGCCTCGGTATACTTTGAATTTAACAAGGCGACCCTGACCAAGAAGGCAAAAGCCACCCTTGATCATCTCCTTGCCACTCTCAAAGACAAGAAGATCGAAGCAGTCACCATTGCCGGCTATGCCGATGCAATCGGTTCTGATTCCTACAACCTCCGTCTCTCTGAGAAGCGCGCACATGCTGTGCAGCACTACCTCAAAGTGCACGGCTTCAGCCATTCCAACACCGATGTTCGCGCATTGGGCAAGAGCACCGCTTCTGCAGCCTGCAAAGGTCTGAAAGATGGCGAACTCCACGCCTGCATGCAGGAAGATCGTCGTGTAGACATCGAAGTCAGCGCCATCGGCAAGTAAGCCGGTACGCTTAACGTCAAAGGGCCTGCGAATCTTCGCAGGCCCTTTTTTTATGTGCTTTCTGTCGCCGGGCAAGCTTATATACTACAAAGTGAGCGTGCAAAGCCGACACGGTGCCTAGCCCGATTAGGGGATTATAAAGAAGATATTAAGCGGCGGCGGCCTTGCTGAACTTAGCCTTGATGGCGGCCTGAGCCGCAGCCAGACGTGCGATGGGCACGCGGTAAGGCGAGCAGGATACATAGTTAAGGCCGGCCTTCTGGCAGAAAGCGACCGAAGCCGGATCACCACCATGCTCACCGCAAATACCGAGCTTGATATCGCTTCTGGCTTTGCGGCCGCGTTCGGCGGCAATCTGAATCAGCTCACCCACGCCGTCCTGATCAATGGTGACGAACGGATCGGCATCGAGCACGCCCTTTTGCTTATAGGCCTCGATGAACGAGGCAGCGTCATCGCGCGAGAGCCCCAGCGTTGTCTGGGTTAAATCATTCGTGCCGAAGCTGAAAAATTCGGCATGCCTGGCAATATCGGCCGCACGAAGTGCCGCTCTGGGCAGCTCGATCATGGTGCCGACGAGATATTCAATTTTCACCCCGGTCTCGCGCGCCACGGCAGCGGCAGTATCGTCAACCAGGCGCTTAAGTATCTCAAGCTCCTTGGAATTCATCACCAGCGGGATCATGATTTCAGGAATAACCTTGTCCTTGCTTTCTTTGGCGACGCTGCTGGCAGCTTCAAATACGGCGCGCGCCTGCATCTCATAGATTTCCGGATAGGTGATGCCCAGACGGCAGCCGCGATGGCCGAGCATGGGATTGGACTCATGCAGTGCGTGTGCGCGACTGCGCACATATTCCGAAGTCACGCCAGCGGCCTTGGCCACTTCCTTGATTTCGGCGTCGCTATGCGGCAGAAATTCATGCAGCGGCGGGTCGAGCAGGCGGATGGTAACCGGCAAGCCTGCCATGATCGTAAATAATTCGGTGAAATCCTTGCGTTGCATCGGCAGCAGTTTGGCAAGCGCTTCCTTGCGTTTCTCGACCGTCTCGGAGACGATCATCTCGCGCATGGCAATGATGCGGTCCGTGTCAAAGAACATATGCTCGGTGCGGCACAGGCCAATGCCTTCTGCGCCAAATCGGCGGGCGGCTTTGGCATCGAGCGGCGTTTCGGCGTTGGCGCGCACTTTGAGCGTGCGCATTTCGTCGGCCCAGCCCATGAGTGTGGCAAAGTCACCGGAAAGCTGCGGCTGCACGGTGGGCACTTCGCCCAGGAACACTTCACCGCTGCCGCCATTGATGGTAACGAAATCACCTTCTTTGACGGTTTTGTTGCCGGCTTTGAAAATCTTGGCGGCGTAATCGATTTTAAGTTCGCCTGCACCCGATACGCAGGGCTTGCCCATACCGCGTGCCACCACCGCCGCGTGCGAGGTCATACCGCCGCGGGCGGTGAGGATACCCTGAGCCGCATGCATGCCGTGAATGTCTTCGGGAGAAGTCTCCACGCGCACGAGGATGACTTTTTCCTTGGCGCGACGCTCGGCTTCTTCAGCGGAAAAAACGACAATACCGGCAGCCGCGCCGGGTGAAGCGGGAAGTCCGCGCGTAATCAGCGTCTTGGGTGCGTTGGGATCGAGCGTGGGGTGTAAGAGCTGGTCGAGCGCTGCCGGGTCAACACGTTCGATAGCCTGTTCGCGTTTGATGAGTTTTTCTGCCACCATGTCGACCGCGATCTTGATGCTGGCGGCGGCGGTGCGTTTGCCCGAGCGCGTCTGCAACATCCAGAGCTTGCGGTTCTGCACGGTGAATTCGATATCCTGCATGTCGCGGTAATGCGCTTCGAGCTTCTGATAGATCTTTACCAGTTCGCCGTAAACGTCGGGCATGACTTCTTCCATGCTGGGAAGCTCGCCGCCGATTTCCTTGCCTTTGATAGTCAGTGGTTGCGGTGTACGGATGCCAGCCACCACGTCTTCACCCTGAGCATTGACCAGGAATTCGCCGTAGAATGCTTTTTCACCGGTCGAGGGATTACGGGTGAAAGCCACGCCTGTAGCGCAGTCATCGCCCATATTGCCAAATACCATCGACTGGACATTGACTGCCGTGCCCCAGGATTCGGGAATGTCATGCAGCTTGCGGTAGGTAATCGCGCGGGCATTCATCCAGGAGTCAAACACCGCCATGATAGCGCCCCAGAGCTGCTCCTGCACATCCTGCGGGAAAGGCTTTTTCAGCTCCTGTTTCACCTTTTCCTTATATTCACCGACGAGTGCTTTAAGATCATCAGCTGTCAGTTCGGTGTCGAGTTCGACGCCGCGATCACTCTTCTTGGATTCGAGCAATTCCTCGAAGTTATAGTGGTCAATGCCCAACACCACGTCGGAATACATCTGGATGAAACGGCGATAGGAATCGTAAGCGAAGCGCGGATTGCCGGTCTTGGCAGCGAGCGCCTCGACGGTGGCGTCATTAAGGCCGAGATTGAGTACCGTATCCATCATACCGGGCATGGAAGCGCGGGCGCCCGAGCGCACCGACACCAGCAGTGGGTTTTTGACTTCGCCGAATTTCGCCCCGGCAATTTTTTCAATAGCGGCGAGTGCTTTTTTTACTTCCGCTTCAACGCCTGCGGGCAGTTTCTTGCCCCCGGCATAATAGTTCACGCACACTTCCGTGGTGATGGTGAAGCCCGGAGGTACGGGCAAACCCAGTGAGCACATTTCCGCGAGATTTGCGCCCTTGCCGCCTAGCAGGTTTTTCATGTCGACTTTACCTTCGGCCGCGCCGTCACCGAAACTATAGACATATTTGGTCATGCCGCTTTTCTTTCCTTTGTCTCACTTTCAATCATGCCGAAATCAGCTATTCGATTAAACTGTGCTCTGATTAATGCAAGTATAATCAAGTTTATCTCACGTCTTTCTGGATTAGGGTCATTGATCAAGGTGGTGTCAAAAAATTCATCTACAGACTTTCTTAGAGAAGCAAGTTTATTCATAGCCTCTGAAAAACGTTCTTCATTAACAAGCGAAAAAACCACTCCAATGACCTCGTTTAGCGGGGCTTCAATGCTTCTAATCTCTGCATCACCTTTGATGATGCCATCATAGGTTTTATTGTCTCTTTTTTCTTCTATATTCAGAATGTTAATGGCGCGCTTATAAGCGGCGAGCAAATTGAACCCATCATCTGTCTCAAGAAAGGCTTGCAATGCTTTGGCGCGTGCCACCACACGTACGAGATCCCCTTCACCACGAGCAAATACCGCTTTGATGATGTCATGTTTTGTGCCCTCGTCTTTAAGCTGAACAATGAGACGATCGCTAAAAAAACCTATTATTTCCAATGCAATAAACTCTGCACTCGAAATTCCTATTACCGGGCTTTCTATAGCAGTTTGTAACTTTGAATTTAAATACTTAATTACAGTTTCAGCATGATTCGGAATTATTTTTGTGAAATCGAGTCGAATATTATTTTCACGAATAATGCGGATAATGCCCAGCGCTGAGCGACGCAGCGCAAAAGGGTCTTTTGAGCCGGTGGGTTTTTCCCCGGCGGCGAACATGGAGATGAGTGTGTCGAGTTTATCGGCCAGTGCCACGCAGATGGATACAGGCTTGGTCGGTACAGGGGAATCAGGACCCAGCGGCAGGTAATGGTCGCGGATGGCATCGGCGACGGCGATATCTTCCTTTTGGGCGGTGGCATAATAGCGACCCATCACGCCCTGGAGTTCAGGGAATTCGCCGACCATGCCAGTCATTAAATCGGCTTTGCATAGACTTGCGGCTTTCTCGACGAGTTTTTTGTCCGCGCCTTGCACGTGACCTGCAAGTGAGACGGCCAGCTTCTTCACGCGCTCGACCTTTTCGGCAATAGTACCGATCTTGGCGTGGAAGATGACGCCCGCGAGCCCTTTGGCCCATTCGGAAAGCGGCTTTTTGCGATCCTGATCCCAGAAGAAACGCCCGTCGGCAAGTCGTGCGCGCAGCACGCGTTCATTACCGGCAATCACCGCCTTGCCGCCGTCTTCAGTGATCATATTGGCAGTGATGAGGAATTTATCGGACATCGCGCCGTTCTTATCGCTGAGCGCAAAATATTTCTGGTGCGCGCGCATTTCGCTCACCAGCACTTCCGGTGGCAGGTCCATGTATTTGGCGTCAATCGTGCCCATGAGCACGGTAGGCCATTCGACAAGACCGGTGACTTCAGAAAGCAACCCGTCGTCGCGCTTTAGCGCGAGGCCTGCCTTGCTTGCTACGGCTTCGGCCTGTTTGAGGATTTCGGTTTTACGTTCATCCCGGTTGGCAATGACTTTGGCGGCCTTGAGTTTGCTCACGTATTCATCGACATTGCTGATGGCGATTTCCGCTGGCGCGAGAAAGCGATGGCCGCGCGTGATGTTGCCCGCTTTGATGCCGGCGAATTCGACGGGCACCACTTTGCCGTCAAACAGGCAAAGGATGGAATGCAACGGACGCACCCAGCTGATATCACGGCTGCCCCAGCGCATGGATTTAGGCCAGGGAAACTCGTTCAGGATTTTCTCAATAATCTCTTTAAGCAGCGTGGCGGTCGGTTGGCCTTTCTTGTGGATGACGGCGAAATAGGTCTCATCCTTGCCCACCATTCGTTTTTCAAGCACATCCAGCGTCAGTCCAGAGGATTTAAGAAAGCCCTCAATGGCTTGCTGCGGTGCGGAAGTCTTGGGCCCTTTTTTCTCGATCGTGGCGTCGGCCTGTTGCACCGGAAGATTCTTCAGGATTATCGCCAGTCGCCTCGGTGTAACATAAGAAGCATGCACGGCAGCAGGCAGATTCTCCTGGGTCAGGGTCGCGCTCAAGCGCGAAGCGAGTTCTACTGCCGCCGCTTCCTGCATCCGCGCGGGAATTTCTTCACAGAAGAGTTCTAGAAGTAAATCAGCCATTACTTTTTAATCTTGTTCTTGGCGTCGACGACGACGACCGTGGGTTTGTATTTCTTGGCTTCCGCTTCGCTCATGCTGGCATAGGCGCAGACGATGATCATGTCGCCTGGTTGCACCAGACGCGCGGCGGCGCCATTGACCGTCATCTCGCCGGAGCCGCGCTTCTTGCATGTGATGGCATAGGTGGTGAAGCGCGCGCCGTTAGTGATATTGAGTACGTCCACCTGCTCGTAAGGCAGAATGCCAGAGGCTTCCAGCAACACGGGATCAATCGTGATCGAGCCTTCATAGCCGATATCGCAGCCCGTGACGAAGGCGCGGTGGATTTTGGCTTTCATCATGGTGAGGATCATGCGGCATTCTCCTTGGCGACGTAGGACTCGCAGCAGGCTTTGGCAAGCGCACGCACGCGAGCGATGTAGCTTGCGCGCTCGGTGACGCCGATGACGCCTCTGGCATCGAGCAGGTTGAAACGGTGCGATGCCTTAATACATTGATCATAAGCGGGCAGGGGTAAATTGAGTTTTAGTAATGCCACACATTCGGTTTCTGCATCCTCGAAATGCCTGAGCAGCTGCGTGGTGTCGGCGTATTCAAGGTTATAGGCGGAGAACTGGCGCTCATTCTCAAGGAACACATCGCCGTAAGTCACACCCTTGCCGTTGAAATCGAGATCGTAGACATTTTCTTTGCCCTGGATATACATGGCAAGGCGTTCAAGGCCGTAAGTGAGTTCGCCTGAGACCGGCTTGCATTCAATGCCGCCCACCTGCTGGAAATAGGTGAACTGAGTGACTTCCATGCCGTCACACCAGACTTCCCAGCCCAGCCCCCAGGCGCCCAGTGTCGGGCTTTCCCAGTCGTCTTCGACAAAACGGATATCATGCAGCTTGGAATCGATGCCCAGCTGCTTGAGGCTCTCAAGATAGAGTTCCTGAATATTGTCCGGTGAGGGTTTGAGGATCACCTGATACTGATAATAATGTTGCAGGCGGTTAGGGTTTTCACCGTAACGGCCATCTTTCGGGCGCCTTGAAGGCTGCACGAACGCGCAGTTCCATGGCTTGGGACCCAGTGCTTTGAGTGTCGTGGCCGGATGAAAAGTTCCGGCACCCACTTCCATATCGTATGGCTGCAGGATCACGCAGCCCTGATCCGACCAGTAATGGTGCAGGGTCAATATGATATCCTGAAAAGACGGGGCCTTTTTGCTCATGCCCACGTTTTAGCGGTTTTTATGGCGTAAGCAACGGGGAAATTAGGCTATCCGCGCGCGTAGACGGGGTTTTCCGGGCGCGAAAGCGAGACATTGAGACGGTAGCCGTCTTCGGAGAAGAATTGCAGGGCATCGGGCACGGTAATGGAGCGCATGGCAATGTAGCGCGCCATTCTGCCACGCGCCTTTTTGGCCAAAAGCCCGATCATCTTGTACGCCGAGCCTTTCTTCTCACGGAATTGCGGCGTGATAAACTTGCCCTCCAGCTTTTTGGGATCGATAGCCGCCGCATATTCCTCGGAAGCAAGATTGATAATTACCTTGGGCTCTAATTCCTTGAGATGTTCGTTGAGCGTTTCGGTTAACTTATCGCCCCAGAAGGCATACAGATCTGCCCCGCGCGGATTTTTCAGTTTGGTTTTCATCTCCAGACGGTAGGGCTGGATAAGATCGAGGGGACGTAAAATGCCATACAGGCCTGAGATAATGCGGATATGCGCCTGAGCAAAAGCGAGCGCCTTGGTGTCAAGGCTTTGTACATCAAATCCGTCATACACATCGCCCTGGAAAGCAAAGATAGCCTGCTTGGCATTTTTCGGGGTAAACGGCGTTTCAAAATGTTTGAAACGTTTGGCATTGAGCGTGGCGAGTGTGTCGCTGATGCCCATCGTTTTCTTGATTTCGGCTTTGGTGAGCTTGCCCAGCACCTTCATGAGGAGCTCGGATTCTTTCAGCAGGTCTGGCTCAGTGTGAATCGGCGTAGGCGCAACACTGTCAAAATCCTGCGTTTTAGAAGGCGAAAGAAGGATCAACATGAACGGTTCACCTTTTTGTCCTGTGCAGTATAGGCAAGTAGTATGTCTAATGCCAGCTAGAAAAAGGCTGCGCGTTATGCAGCATGACGATCTTTCGAAGCGAGAATGGCGGCGCGCGCGTCATCAAGCGTACGCGTGCAATTTGCAATCGAGAAAGTCTGTGCCTGCTTACGCCCCGCTTCGGCGAGGCGTGTACGTTCACCATTGTTTTGCGCTAATAGCACGATGGCATTGGCGAGACGTTCGGCGGTGAGATCGGAAAGGGTCAGCGCGCTGTCCTGCGTCACCTCTTGCAGTCCGCCGCGCCCAGAGCTGATGAGCGCTGCGCCGTAAGCCATCGCTTCAAGCGCTGTGCGCCCGAAAGGTTCTTTCCATAGGGAAGGGATCACTGAAATGGCGGCGTGGGCAAAAAATCCCAGTGTTTCCTCATGTGGCAAAAAGCCTAGCAATTCAGCGTGCGGCGCAAGGGAAGTTATGATGCCTGCGACTTGATCTTCATACGCCGTCAGATGTTTCGCCTGAGCGTGACGATTGCTGCCGATGAGCAAGGCACGCCAGCCGGGAATTCTTGGCAACGCAAGTGTGAGCGCTTCTGCGAGCAGCAACGCCCCTTTTCCTTCCGTCATGCGCCCGACATAGAGGATAAGTTTCTCCTTGGGCGCAACGCTGGTGGGTACAGTGATGCCGTTATAAACCACATGTACCTTGGCGCTGGCCTTATCACCCAGCCCTTCGAGGAATCGGTTACGGATGTATCCGCTTACGCAATAGACGGCTGCGCATTCATCGAGCAGCTTCTGGCGTTGCTGCGGCGTGCGTGCATCATCCATTTCCTGCGGGTCGTTGTGAAGATGCAGCGCCAGTTTGCAGCACCGGGCGCTGGCAATCAGCCGCAGGATATGCGGACGATTATGGATCTCGGCAAGCGTGGCACCTTCGCTCTTAATCAGCCCCGTGCACAGGCGTGCGTAGGTGCGTGTGCGGTTCTGGTACCAGCGTACAGGCGGCAAGCCTTTATAATCCACTCCTTCAAATCCAACACCCTGATCGCCACCTACGACAAGCGTATCGCTACGGTAACGGCTGTGCAGGGTAAAATCGCGCACACATAAGCCAATGGCTCCGCAAGCTTGCGGCGAAAACCCTTCTCCTTTCGGCAGTATAGAAATGATACGATGCAAGAATACTCAGTTGCGAGGCGGTTTTGGATAGGTGGAGGACGTGTTCTGCGAAGACGTCTTTACTTCTTCATCGCCATTATCCTGATGCGTTTTTGCGTCTGCCGCGTCACGCGCTTCTTTCTTTTTCCATTCTTCTTTGCAGCGCAACTCTTCTTTACTTTCCGGAGTGTCGCAATAGCCGCCGTTGCTCATTGCGGCGCGGTGTGAAAACGCTGAGGCGGAAGCCGCAACGGTAAGCAATGAAAGAAAAACAACCGCGCAGAATCTGGTCATGATTACTGGTGTCTGTAGGAGCTGTTTGATGAGTTTGTCGTCCCTGTTGTCCCTGCTGTCTCAGCACATTCTTTCTTGTGCTTTAGCTTGCCTTCGGGGGTGTTGCACACGCTGGCATGTCCGACATTGGTAATCGTGGTTTTATTGGGTTTGGCAGCGGGCGATGTCCCCGCAGGCTGATCGGTGGCAAAGCCAGGCGCGCCGGTCAATAACGTCAGAGCAGCCATACATGCGAACAAGGTCTTTTTCATCATCATCTCCACTTTGCCATCGGGTTACATTTGTCTCTATTTACTAGACCTAAAAGCCATGCTTGGCAAAAGATTTCAGAAATCCGTGCAGCGGCCGTCTTTCTCCCAGTCGCCGTAGCGCGTGGGTTCAGGACCTTTCTGTCCGCCGATTTCGCGGGGCTTCTGCGGGGCCTGCGGCGGCGTCTTTTTTCCGTCGGGCTTTGACGTACCCTTGCTTTCTGACATAGTGCGCCCATGAATAGTGTTTTACCGTCCGAATCTAGCACGAGTGCAACGGCCAGACAATGCGCCGTGCTGCTGCTTAACGAGATATTGGTCAGCAAACGCCCGTTTGACGAAGCGGTGGTGCGCATGCCTATGCTGCAAACTCTTAGCGAACGCGATCGCAATTTTGCCCGCCTGCTGGTACTCACCACATTGCGCAGGCTGGGGCAGATAGACGCGCTTTTAGCGCAGATGCTGGAAAAGCCTTTGACCGGCAAAACCCACGATGTCCTGCAATGTTTGCGGCTGGGTACGACGCAACTTCTATGGTTAAAAACTCCGGCGCATGCGGCAGTGCATGCCATGGTGGAAACAGTGGAAGCCCTCGGTCACGAGCGCATGAAAGGGCTTGCCAATGCAGTGCTCAAGCGCATCGCGAGAGAAGGTGAAAGTATTATTGCCGCGCAGGATGAATGTGCGCTCAACGTCCCGTCCTGGATGTATGGGTCATGGGTAAGCGCTTTTGGTAAAGACCAGGCGCGCGCTATCGCTTCGGCCAGACTGAGTGAGCCGCCGCTTGATATCACGGTAAAATCGGACGCAAAAGAATGGGCAGCGACATTAAGCGCGGAGATTCTTGCCACCGGATCGCTGCGACTTATA
>JABCZZ010000018.1 GCA_013289445.1 Alphaproteobacteria bacterium | reverse complement strand
GTGGCGTTCGGGGAGGGAATATGTGGGAACGCTGCATGTAGTTTACGTATTATTTACCATTCGTCAATTAGAATAATGCTTCATACGTAGGGAGAGGCGCTATGAACCGTAGGGAAAAGCCAGGTTTCTGGAGCAAAGACAGATTTGTTCTGCCCCTGATGGATCGCGTGGATTTAGACGCAAAGAAGAAAGCGTCGCCTTTTGCGCTTGTGATCACTCGCGATGGCGATGATTTCGTATTTCACCTGCACACCAGTGACGCGGCAATGAAGACAAAGCTTGGGCATGCCTATGCGCTTTCGGGACATGCGCCCGGAGCCCTGTTTGACTCGGTGTGGAGCGACGCTAACGGGCTGCCCTATAAAAAAATCTCCCGGCATCTTCTGCGCGAATCAACGCCACAGACGATAGAAGGAATGCTTACGCCTGATAAGGAAATTTCCAATGTCGCGTTCCCGTTGAAGCGTATTACCTCGAAAAATTGCGAGGATATTGTCGCGTTTTGCGGCGGCAAAGCAGGCGCGGATCAGGCCCCGACAGGAATAAGACGAATTTTTTCCCCGCGCACGTGGCTCACGGGCAGATGATGTGAGCTGTCGCAGACCCTAAAACGGCTTTATTATTGCCAGCAGCACAATCAAAATCACCAGCACCGCCGGCACTTCGTTGATCAAACGATAGAACTTCGCCGAATGTATATTGCGATCATTTTCAAAGTCTCGCCGCCAGCGCGCAAGACAGGCGTGAATGATCTGCATTACCACCAGCAACATGAGTTTGGTGTGAAACCATCCGGCCGTTTTGAGCTCGTTGCCAACGATATAGACAAGCCACAGCCCAAAGATCCAGCTTGCGATCATGGCCGGGTTGACGATCCGGCGCAGCAGGCGGCGCTCCATCACCTTAAACCGTTCTGATGCCTCGCTGCCGGGCGCGCACTCCGTGTGATACACATACAGTCTGGGCAGATACAGCATGCCTGCCATCCAGAATATGACGGAAATAATATGCAGCGCTTTAACGTAAAGATACAGGCTCGTCATTTATCCTCCCCATTCCTTGTAGCCGCATTGCTTGAATTCCTTGGGACATATGCGCCCTAGCGCATTGGTGCAGTTAGGATAAAGCCGCGTGCCCTCGCAAAGCCAAGCGAGCGTTTCGATGAAATCATCCGTCACCGAGAGCGTCGGCACTCGTTCGTAATGCGGCACACCGCTTCTTCGTGCCAGCGCCTTATATTCAATGTCCTGCTCGGCGAGCGTCTCGACATGCTCGGAAACAAACGATACCGGCACCAGCACAACGGGCACTTCGTCTTTGCCTGCACGCTCGATCTCCTCTTGCGTGGAAGGCGCAATCCATTCCAGCGAGCCGACGCGACTTTGATAACAGGTAACGCTGTCGACTGTTCCCAGTTTACGCAAAATCGCCGAGACGGTGCGCTCCACCTGCCACTGGTAGGGGTCGCCTTTCGCGATAATTTTTTTAGGCAGGCCGTGGGCAGAAAATAATATGCGCGGCTTGCCGCGCTTGCCGGCGTCGCTCAAAAGCGGCTGGATGCGCTGCACATGCGCATCGATGAAGTGATTGTCAAAGGGATAACAGCATACCGGGTGATGCGGCATGGTAAGCGCCTGTTTGCCCGCCTCCTTGTACCATGCATCAAATGCCGACCGTGTCGTGGTCGTGGAATATTGCGGATAAAGCGGCAGCAATATCACCCTGCTGGGGCTGTAGTCTTTTACTTCTGAAACCGTCGCGGAAGTAAAGGGCTTCCAATGGCGCATAGAGACAAATACTTTATATTCGCCGCGTGTGGCCAATTTTTCTTCAAGCGCTTCTGCTTGCGCTTGCGTGTTCTCAAGCAAAGGAGATGCGCCGCCGATACTGTCGTATATTTCTTTTGCTTTGGGCGTTCGCTTGCGTGCGATGAACGACGCCAGCATATAGCGAATCGGCTGGGGCAACGCGATAATGGCTTTATCGTTGAATAAATTGAACAAAAACGGCTTTACCGCTTTGAGTGAGTCTGGCCCGCCCAGATTGAATAATACGACAGCGGTTTTCATGCGGCGTACTTGCGGATCGTGTCACAGACTGCCTGCACGTTTTCTATCGGTGTGGTCTGCAGGATGCCGTGGCCCAGATTAAAAATAAATGCGCGATCTTTCCACACCTCAAGAATCTCTTTCGTTTGCGCTATTGCCGCATTTTTATCATCGGCAAGCAGCTGTGGATCGAGATTGCCCTGCAACGGCTTTTGAATATGCTTCTTGGCCCATGCTGGCTTGGTCATGGTATCAATGCTTACGCCATCCACTCCGGTTTGTGCGGCATAATTTTCGGTCATTTCGCCTGAACCGCGAGGAAATCCAATAATGGGGATTTCGGGATGACTTGACTTGATCGCCGCCACCAGTTTTTTCGTAGGCTCTATCACCCATGTATCATAGGCTTGCTTGTCATCGCTGAGCAGCCCTGCCCAGGAATCAAAAATCTGCACTATGTCAGCGCCTGCTTTAATCTGCATGCGGAGATACTCGATGGAAGACTCGGTTATTTTAGCCATCAGAAGCGAAAAAACTTCGCGGTCATCTTGTGCCATTTTTTTTGCTTTGGCAAAATCTGGGCTGCTTTTGCCTTCCACCATGTAGCAGGCCACCGTCCAGGGAGCGCCGCAAAACCCGATAAGCGCTTTTTCTGGTGCCAGCTGACTGCGCACTGCCTTCAGATTCTTTGCCACCGGAGAAAGCATGTCTGTTACATCCGTGGTAAGCTGCTCAATCTCTTTGCGGGTCGTCAGTGGAACCAATCGCGGTCCCTCCCCTGCCTCGAAACGTACTTTTCTTCCCATAGCGTCCGGAATAACCAATATATCGGAAAAAATAATCGCTGCATCCATATCGAAGCGTCGTATGGGCTGTAGCGTGATCTCGCTTGCAAGCTCCGGCGTATAGCAAAGCGAAAGAAAGTCTTTGGTTTTTTCACGTATGGCCCGGTATTCGGGAAGATACCTGCCCGCCTGGCGCATAAACCAGAACGGACGGCGCTTGACCGTCTTTCCACGTAACGTCTGGTGCAGGAGAGATCCGCTCATAATCTATAAAGAATTCTTACTTAAGTAGTGGTAGATAGCTTATCTATAGGAGGAGCGAGGATTATTTTCTATCCCTTAATTTTTCCCGAACGAATCACATAGATAGAAATCAGAAATAAAGGAAGGAAAAATCAGCCACGCATACAAGGAAGCCTATGATGTATTATTGTTTTTATAAGAAGTGAAAATCGTGTATAACATGCCAGATAAATATACATCCCCTTTTACTCAGGTGACGGGGAAATCTTTTCCACGGGTGCATAAGTAGCAATGACGGGAATGAATCACAGGGATAGAAAAATCGACAAAATGAAAACGCCTCACTTATCCCCACAAAAAATATTTTATACACAGCGCAGTGAATGAAAGAATTTCACTTACATCTGGTCTCAGACTCTACCGGTGAAACGGTCAGCAGCGTTGCACGCGCCACCATTGCTCAGTTTGATGATGTTGAGCCGTCAGAACATATCTGGCCTCTCATCCGCACCAAGGGCCAGCTTGAGAAGGTATTGGCAGGGATTGATTCACATCCGGGCGTGGTGATGTATACGCTGGTGGATAAAAACCTGCGCGATGTACTCAAGGCCGAATGCTTAAAAAAGTCCTTGCCCTGCATTCCGGTGCTGGCACCGATTATTGCCGAGCTTACAACCTATCTGGGCATTGAAAGCTCTACTCTGCCCGGTCGTCAGCATGAACTCGACGAAAAATATTTTTCGCGCGTTGAAGCGGTTAATTTTACCCTTGCGCATGATGATGGCCAGGCGACCTGGGATCTCACAGGTGCGGACATTATTCTTGTAGGCGTATCGCGCACATCCAAATCACCGACCTGCGTCTATCTGGCGCATCGCGGATTTAAGGCAGCGAATATTCCCTATGTCAGCAATTGCCCCCTGCCGCCGGATTTAGAGGAACTCACCAAGCCGCTGATTGTCGGGCTCACTATTGGCGCCGATCGTCTCATACAAATACGGAAAACACGCCTGCAATCGCTCAAACAGGAGGAAGACACCAATTACGTTGATATTGAAAAGGTTGAGCAGGAGATTCTTGAATCAAAGAGGCTATTTCAGAAAAACAAATGGCCGGTTATTGACGTTACTCGCCGCTCGGTCGAAGAAACCGCGGCGACCATCATCCAGTATTTTCATGAGCGCATGGAAAAACAACTCAGCAGTCGGACATAATCAGATATGAAGCGCGCCGCTGTCATAGGCTGGCCGGTGAGTCACAGCCTGTCGCCGCGTCTGCATCATTACTGGCTTAAGCAGTATGGGATAGATGGCCACTATCAAGCAATTGCCGTAGAACCCGCGAAGCTTGCGGAATTTCTAAAAACGCTTCCTGCCTCCGGCCTCGTGGGCGTAAATCTTACCATTCCTCATAAAGAACAGGCACTTGACCTGGTTGATGAAATTGACGACACGGCCAGGCACATAGGCGCGGTGAATACCATTCTGATGCGCGATGGAAAGCTCTTCGGCACGAATACTGATGCTTACGGCTTCATACATAATCTTCGATCGGCAGCAGTTACTAAAAAGAAAGCCTTGGTGATTGGTGCTGGTGGAGCATCAAGGGCGGTGTGCGCAGGGCTGCTTAAAGAGGGATATGCTATTGCGCTGATCAACCGCACACGCGAGAAAGCCGATCATATTGCGGCAGTGCTTGGCGGAAAAATAAGCGTGATGCCATGGGAGCGTTACGGCGAGGCAATGAAGGATATCGGTCTTCTCGTCAACACGACATCGCTGGGCATGAAAGGCCAGGCGCCACTTACCTTGTCGCTTGATACATTGCCAACCGCCGCAGTGGTGACAGATATTGTCTATACGCCACTTAACACAGCGCTGCTCGCTGCGGCAGAGACGCGCGGCAACCCGGTTCTGGACGGGCTCGGCATGTTACTTTATCAGGCCCAGCCAGCATTTGAGGCATTTTTCGGATTTAAGCCCGAAGTCACCGGCGCACTTAAAGCCCATATGGTGGAGGCGCTAAAGTGATTGTCATCGGGCTCACCGGTTCCATCGGTATGGGAAAAAGCACGCTTGCCAAGCAATTCGGCAACTATCACGAAGTAGCGGTCTGTGATTCGGATGCGATTGTACACCGCCTGTTGAGTAAGGGAGGTAAGGCAGTGGCACCGGTAGCCAAACTGTTCCCTGCGGTATTTAGCGATGGCGCGATTGACCGAGACGCGCTCGGCCGTGAAGTTTTTGGCCATAAAGCGAAACTGCGCAAACTTGAAGGGATAGTGCATCCGCTGGTGCGCGAGGCGCAGGATCAGTTTATTGCCCGGGCACAGAAGAATAAGAAACAAGTCACCGTGCTCGACATTCCGCTATTGTTTGAAACGGGCGGCGAGAAGCGATGTGATTATACGGTGGTAGCCACAGCGTCGCTTGCGGTGCAGCGCGACCGCGTCTTTGCACGCCCGAACATGACAGAAGAGAAGTTTAAGCGCATTCTTGCGCTGCAGATGCCCGACAAAGAAAAGCGCGCGCGCGCCGACTTCGTTGTCAATACCGGTCGGGGTATGGAGGCGAGCGCCCGAGAAGTGAAAGATATTCTCTACCGTTTGCTGAAGAAGGCTGCTAGAAAATCAAGATGAGAGAAATCGTACTCGACACTGAAACAACGGGCCTGGATCCGGCCACGGGCCATCGCATCGTTGAAATCGGCTGCGTCGAAATGTTAGGGCGTGTGCGCACCGGCAAGACTTTTCAGGCCTATCTCAACCCGGAGCGCGACATGCCGGAAGAAGCCTATAAAGTGCATGGGCTTTCCAATGCGTTTCTGGCGGACAAACCGCGCTTTGCAGAGATTGTTGAGGCGATGCTTGTTTTCATAGCGGACGATCCGCTGGTCATCCACAACGCCCAGTTCGATCTGAAATTTCTCAATGCCGAACTTGCCAAGACCGGGCATAACGCCATTTCCTTTGCGCGTGCGATAGATACGGTAACAATTGCACGCTCCAAATTTCCGGGCGCGCCCGCCAATCTTGATGCGCTATGCCGCAGGTTTAACATCGATCTCTCTGGGCGCACCCAGCACGGCGCGCTGCTCGATGCCGAACTGCTTGCCGATGTCTATCTCGAGCTGATGGGCGGCAGGCAAGCCAGAATGGCGCTTGAAACCCAGACGGAAGCGGCTACAAAGGAAATTACGGCAGACGCTGCTGTTGCGATTGTCCATCGCGTTTTCCCGCCGACAGTAGAAGAGAGTGCGGCGCATGAAGCCTTCCTTATGCTTATCAAAAAACCCTTGTGGAATGACAAGAAAGCGGCCTCTTAGCCGCGGCGATATTCGCCTTTGTTAAGCCAGGAGCGATAATTCTCCGGCTTGCCGAAATAATAGCCCTGCATATAGCCTACGCCCAGCTCCATGAGCAGCTTGGCGGTTTCGCCTTTTTCAACATATTCGGCAACGGCAGCCAGGCCAAAGCCACGAGTGAAATCAAGCAGGGTTTTAACGAAAAAGCGATTGTCGGCGTTGTCCACCACATCCTTGACGAAGGCGCCGTCGATTTTGACCATATCGACAGAGAGCGCTTTAAGCTGGCGGAATGAGGTGTAGCCTGAGCCGAAATCGTCGAGCGCCACCTGGCAGCCCTGAGCCTGCAGGGAGGCCACAAAATAAGCGGTGCGGCGAAGATCGCGCTGTGCGGCAGTCTCAGTGATTTCCACAATCAGGCGCTTGGCAACGCTGGGATGTTTTTTGAGTGTATTTACGGCATGCTCAAGCCAGTGCGGATTGTCGGTGGTGATGTTGGAAACGTTGAAAGCGAGCGTTACGCCCGGGGATGCCATCAGCTCCTTGACCACCATGTCAAATACGATGTGGTCGATCATGTCGATGAGGCCCATGCGTTCGGCGACCGGTATGAGTGCGCCAGCAGAGCTTATTTTTCCATCTTCGCCGATGATGCGCAGCAACGCCTCATAATGGGCGATGCGGCCATCCGCAGCTTCCACGACCGGCTGATAAGCAAGACGCAGGCGATTTTCCTGAATGGCGCGGCGCAGGTAATTGGCCAGGCCCATCTGCTGACGGCAGAGCACGCTTTCGTCGCGCGTTTCTTCGTAGCTGCGGTATGAAATGCCATAAGTGCTGTTGAGCGCGATATAGGCTTTGTCGATGACGTCTGTGGCATCGCCGGCAGAGAGCGGGAAGTCGACGCTGCCGATCGAGCAGGTCACATGCAGGGCGCCTACCAATGAAGTGGTGCCGTAATCCTGAATCACGCGATGGAAGGTTTTGGCATACGCGCTCATGCCTTCCTTGTCGCAGGAATGGACAATCACGCCGATCTGTTCACGGCCAGTGCGCTCCACATGGTCGCCTTGCGGGATTTGCGTGCGCAGCACATCGCACAGCTGCATCATGACTTTTTCCGCGCCATCATGTCCATAGGCGTTCATGATCATCGCAAGGTTATTGATCGAGATGATGAACATGGCGCCCAGTGCGCCGTCTTCTTTCGCGCGGCCGATGATGCGGTTTAGACTCTGGACGAAATCGACGGGATAGCCATATTCGCTGCGCACAAGCATGGCCTCGCCTTGTTCAACGGTCTGCACCATGTCGCGCGGCGCGTCTGATTCTATGATTGCGGTTGACTGGGGATAGAGGGCGTCTCTGGGTGCGGGCTCTTTGGCCGGCGTAAACAAATGCCGGTGCGGCGCTTTCTCATCACTTCCGGCAATATGTGATTTCGAAAAAAACATGAAGCCTCAAGAGTCCTGTAAGATGTACAACATTTTTTTGAGCCTGCGCAGCCCTGTTCTTATTTTGTTAAGTATGCGCCCGAAAAGTAAATAATTATTAAAGAAACCCTGAAATTACCCTTAATCTAATCGAAATAATCCACCACATAAATTATTAAATATCAGACAGTTGGCTTGCATGCGTCTTTTCGGGCTTGTATTATTTCAGGGATAATTTCCTATAAAAGGGTCTTTAGTGGTTTTGCGGGCCTTGCCCCGATCTGTTGGATAATGAGGCTTGCGCATTTGCCGCCCAATTCGGCGCAACGTTTTAGATCCCAGCCTTGAGTGAATCCAAAAAGAAAACCGCTGGCATAGAGATCGCCTGCGCCCGTACTGTCGATGACGGTAAGATGGCCCTGCGGCGGAATGATAATGGTATTGTCCTTGGTGAGCACCACCGAACCTTTTTCGCTGCGGGTGATCGCAGCAATCGGACATTTCCCACGGATCTTTTCACAGGCCTCGTCAAAATTCTCTGTCTGCACCAGTGAAAATAATTCACGCTCATTGGCAAACAGAATGTCCAAATGTTTGCCAATAATCTCAAGAAACTCTTCGCGATGACGCTCAACACAGAACACATCTGAAAGGGAAAACGCAACGTCGCGCTCTTTGGCGTTGGCAATTGCAAGTGCTTTGAGAATGGCCTTCTTGGCGTTAGGCTGGTCCCAGAGATATCCCTCAACATAGGTTAGTTTCGAGCGGCCGATGAGTGCATCATTGATATCGGCTTCCGACACTTCGGCGCAGGCGCCGATATAGGTGTTCATTGTGCGCTGTGCATCCGGCGTGACGAAAATATAGCAGCGGGCCGTGGCCTTGCCCTTGATGGAAGGATTGGTATCAAAATGCACGCCGATACTATGCATGTCGTTGCGAAAAATTTCGCCCAGCACATCCTGGCGCACCTTGCCGATGAAAGCGGGCATGCCTCCCAGTGAGGCGATGCCGGCCATGGTGTTGGCTACGGAGCCGCCGCAGCATTCCGTGGCGTCGCCCATGAAAGTGTAGAGATATTCGGCGCGCTGCTCGTCGATAAGCATCATGCCGCCTTTCATCAGGCCCTGCTCGGTGATGAATTGATCGTTGGTGGCGGCGATAACATCGACAATGGCATTGCCGATGCCGCAGACGTCATAAATGGGGGCGGTCATATCTCTCTCACTGTAGCTGCAAATGCGGCTAGTGTGTAGCAGAGACCGGATAAATCACAAGTGAGAGATGGAAGCGCCGGATTATTTCGCCAACAACTTGCGTGCAAATTCCAGATGTTCAGGCGTGTCTACGCCCAGTGGCACGGCCTCAACGATAGCGGCGTCGACACGCATGCCATTATCGAGCGCACGCAGCTGTTCGAGTTTCTCAGCCAGTTCACGCGGACTGGGTGAGAGGCTTACAAAGCGTGCAAGCGCTGCTCTGCGGTAAGCATAAATGCCGATATGATGGTAAAGCGGATCGCTCGGCGCCGCTTTGGGCGCGCGTGTGAAGTCGGTAGCATGGGCACTGGTTTTGGAAATAAAGTGCAGCACAGGCTTGACCACCGACGTATCGCTACGTTCCTTGGGATTGTGAATCAGACAGGCAAGTGTGGCAATATCGACAGCCGGGTCGACAAGCGGGCCCAGCACGGCACGGATGGTTTGTGGCTCCACGGTGGGCACGTCGCCCTGGACATTGACCACCACGTCATATTGTCCCTTGGGATCTATCGCAAGCAAGGCCTCGTAGATGCGATCCGAACCCGAGGGGTGATCGGGACGTGTGCGCACCGCACGGCCGCCTGCCACACGCACGGCGTCTTCTATGCGCGCGTCGTCGCATGCTACATAGACCGGGCCGATGCCGCTTTGCTGCGCGCGCCTC
Source organism: Alphaproteobacteria bacterium (assembly GCA_013289445.1). Next base: position 23,899 of record JABCZZ010000018.1, on the reverse strand, counting down.
ATGACATGCACAATCATGGGCTCTCCCGCAATATCAGCAAGCGGCTTACCGGGTAGCCGGGAGGCGTTCATGCGCGCCGGTATAATGACAACGGGCTTCATACTCTTCTATTGAATAACGCACCTAAGACGATTATAGCTAGACGCAATTTATGGTTTAACTTCAAGGAAAAACAGTCTGGGATCAACATGTCTGGGATTGAACTGAATAAAATTGCGGCGGCCGTGCTTTTAGCAGGCGTCGTTGCCATGGTGGGAAGTGTGGCGACCGAAGGGCTGTATGAAGGCGGCAACGAAAACAAAGAAGCCAAGCGCGGCTATACGGTCGAAGGCGTTGTTACCGCGGACACTGCGGCGGCTGCACCTGCGGAAGAAAAACCGGTCGATATCAAGCCGTATCTTGCCAAGGCCGATCCCAAGCTGGGCGAACAATTGCTCGGCCGTTGCACCGTGTGCCATACTTTCCAGAAGGGCCAGCCCAATGGTGTGGGGCCCAATCAATACGGTCTGGTGGGGCGTAAAGTGGCAAGTGCGGCTGGCTACAGCTATTCCGATGCCATGCAGAAAAAAGGCGGCACATGGGGATTCCAGGAACTTTCTGATTTCCTGACCAATCCGCAAAAAACGGTGCCGGGAACTAAGATGGCGTTTGCCGGTCTGAAAAAGCCCGAAGAACGCGCAGCGCTCATTGCCTATATCAACAAGACATTCAGCGACAAGCCGCTGGCAGTGCCTGCAAAATAATACATCGCGTAAAGGGGGGGCTCATGAGTAGTTTTTTGCACGAACCCGCATATGTCTGGTTGTTTCTTGGCGCCGTGCTGGTGGTATTTGAGGCATGCACTGCACCGGGCCTTGGTCTTTTTCTGGGCGGTCTTGGAGCATTTTGCGCCGGGCTGCTGATTAAAGCCGGCGTTGTCGACAGCGCTGCCACGGGCGTTCAGTTTGCCTGTTTCTTCGGGTTCACCGCTCTTTGGGCGGCGGTATTATGGAAGCCGCTGCAAAAATTCCGCACCACCCGCCGCTCCGCTGCCGGATTCAGCGACATGGTTGGAGGCACCGCCACTGTCGGCCAGGGCGGACTTACACGCGGCCGTGTGGGACAAGCCAGCTGGTCAGGTACGCTGATGAATGCAGAACTCGATGCTTCCGCCACGACGGATTCTCTGCCGGCCGGCGCGCTTGTTGTCATTAAGGCGGTTTCGGGAACGACACTCAAGGTCGTGCCTAAATAAAAGGGACACCTGATTAAAAACTGGGGAGATGTTTATGACGTTTACTACTGCAGTGATTCTTTTAGGCACATTTCTTGCCGCGGTTACAGTCCTCAAAGGGATACGGGTCGTGCCACAGCAATCGGTCTGGATTGTTGAGAAATTCGGCAAGTTCGACCGCACGCTGGAATCCGGCCTTAATTTTCTTGTGCCGTATGTGGAGAGCGTTCCCTACAAACATTCACTCAAAGAATACGCCATGGATGTTCAGGAACAGACGGCGATTACACGTGACAACGTTACGCTGATTATCGACGGACTGATTTACCTTAAAATCGTCGATCCAGTGCATGCGTCCTACGGCGTGAGTAACCCGGTATTTGCCGTGACCCAGCTTGCCCAGACCACGATGCGTTCAGAAATCGGCAAGCTCACGATGGAATCGGCGTTTGAAGAGCGCGATAAGCTCAACACCAATATCGTGACCGCGATCAATGCCGCTGCCCAGACCTGGGGCATTCAGTGCATGCGCTATGAAATCCGCAACATCACCCCGCCGGCCAGTGTGCTCAAAGCCATGGAAATGCAGGTCTCGGCTGACAGGCAGAAGCGAGCGGTGATTCTGGAGTCCGAAGGCCGCCGCCAGTCGCAGATCAACGTGGCCGAAGCCAGCAAACAGGAATTGATCCTCAAGGCGGAAGGCAGCAAAGAACAGACTGTGCTCAATGCCGAAGCGCGCAAACAGGAAGTGGTATTGCAGTCGGAAGCGGCGCAGATTGATCAGATTAACCGCGCACGCGGTGAAGCCGAAGCTATTCTTATGGTGGCGGAAGCTACCGCAGGCAGCATTCAGAAAGTTGCCGCGGCGATTAATCTGCCCGGCGGCAAAGAGGCGATAGAACTTAAGGTGGCCGAGCAGTTTGTCGATGCCTTCAAGGGGCTGGCCCGCACCAGTACCACGGTGCTGCTGCCGATGAACGCCGGCGATCCGGGTTCGGTAGTGGCACAGGCGTTTACGGTGTTTGACACTATCCGCAAGAATCGCGAGACGTCAGGCGCCTGGTCTGCCGCTGCTTCTGACAGGAAATAACCAGTGATACGCATGAGCCGCGTCATGCGAAATCTGATATGCGCTGCGACATTCTTTCTGATGCAGAGCGCGGGGGCTGCCGAGCCCAGCGAGGTGCACGGTATCTCCTTCTGGGGGCCGCTTAAATATCCCGCAAATTTCACGCATTTTGATTATGTGAATGCCAATGCGCCCAAGGGCGGCGAAGTTCGGCTCGCTGAAATCGGCAGTTTTGACAGCCTCAATCCCTTCATCGTCAAAGGTAACAAGGCGCCGGGTAGTGGCGGGTTGTTTGAGAGTTTGATGGTAGGCGCATTAGACGAGCCGTATTCTATGTACGGGCTTATTGCCAAAAGCGCTGTCGTGGCACCCGATCGCAGCTATGTCGAATTCACCCTGCGTCCCGAAGCGCGTTTTCAGGACGGCTCGCCCATTACTGCAGAGGATGTTGTTTTTTCTTTCGATACGCTCAAGAAAGAAGCCGATCCGACCTACCGCATTTCCTATGCACAGATTTCCTCTGCGGCGGCGCTCTCCACATACCGCGTGCGCTTCACTTTCAGTGACAAGACCAAGCGCGAACTGCCATTGATCGCTGCCGGCATGCCGATTATTTCCAAGGCCTATTATACGACGCATGATTTTACCAAGACGACGCTTGAGCCGCCGCTGGGCAGCGGGCCGTATAAGATTGTTTCCGTCGATGCCGGGCGCAGTATTGTCTATGAACGCGTAAAAGATTATTGGGGCGCACATCTGCCGGTGCGGGTGGGCCAGAATAACTTCGATCGCATTCGCCATGACATGTATCGCGATGAATCGGTGGCGGTGGAAGCGCTCAAGGCGGGCAATTATGATTTGCGCGAAGAGAACGTGGCGCGTAGCTGGGCCACAGCCTATACTGGCGGCGCTTTCGATACGGGCAAGCTCAAGAAAGAGCTCATTGCCAACGAAGTGCCCCAGGGCATGCAGGGGTTCGCCTTTAATCTGCGGCGGGCAAAATTTGCAGACCGTCGGGTGCGTGAGGCTATCGGGCTCACGCTGGATTTTGAATGGATGAATCGCAGTCTTTTTTACAGCGCCTACAAGCGCGATGAGAGCTACTTTCTCAATACGCCCTATGCAGCCAAAGGCCTGCCGGATGACAGGGAAAAAGCGCTTCTTGAGCCTTTCAGGGATCAATTGCCGTCCGGGTTGCTGACAGAAGAATTTCATCTGCCGGTGACGGATGGCAGCGGTAATAATCGCGCACAGCTTATCAAGGCCGACAAACTTCTTAGCGATGCCGGATGGGTTATCAAAGATGGCAAGCGCGTCAATGCCCAAACCGGCGAGGCACTTACGCTGGAATTCCTGTTTCAGTCTCCGGCCTATGAGCGCGTGGCATCGCCTATGCGCAAGCATTTAAAACAGCTGGGCATTGATGCCAGCATCCGCGTTATTGACGACGCGCAATATGTCAAACGCATGGAAACGTTTGATTACGATCTCGTCATGCTGGTGGTTAACAGGTCGGTATTTTTCCCCGGCACCGAGCAGGTGCTTTATTGGAGTTCTTCGCAGGCCGATCAACAGGGCAGCGATAATTATGGCGGCATTAAAAGCCCGGTGATTGATGCGCTGCTTAGCCGCATTACCTCGGCTAACAGCGAGGAAGAATTATTGCCTGCAGGGCGCGCGCTTGACCGCGTGCTGCTGTGGGAGAATTACATGATACCCAACTGGTATCTGGGCGCTTACCGCGTTGCCTACTGGGACAAATTCGGCCGCCCGAAGATTCAGCCGAAATATTCCCTCGGATTTCCGCAGATATGGTGGATAGACACGGCTAAGGAAAAAGTCATTAATAACAAATAGGTATGAGCCAATTTGTATTTAGGCAATAACGCGGCGACTTTACTAAATATTAACTGATATTGGCCATAATCAAAGCCATGCAAACTGCGACTACATTTTCTTCCAATGATGCAGCCCTCCTCATTCAGGTCGAGGCGCTTCGCGTTTCGATACGAAGCCAGCGAGAAAAGGCAAAAAGATTGTGGGAAAGTGCCAAGGAAGCAAATGAGCAGGAGTCTGAAGGCCGTGCCGTGCAGGGAAGATTCACCGAACAGCTTGTCAAGAGATAATCATGATTTCAAAAATAACACCGGATTTAGCCATTCCCGCGCAACATGAAGAGGTGTTTCAGGAAATTCTGCGACTTTACGATCTGACGGATGATGTCCTTGCGGCTATCGCCAGAGAGGGCATCAGCAATCGCAAAGTTCAAAGCGAGATTGCGACGCCATTTGTGACGCAGGTCAGTAATTCTGCCAATATTCTTTCCACATTTTACACGGAAGTGGTTCAGAGGGGAAAAGCAGTCACACCCGAGCTGCAAGATACGTTTGAGAGCGCATTTCGCAATATCTTTGTTTCTTTACAAGAACTTGCCGAACGGGCCGATTCAAAGTTGAAGTGCGAAGACGTAGTCAATAAAAGCGAACTTAAAGCAACTCCAGAACGAGAAATTTCCGCACTTGCGCAAAAAATCCGGCAACTACCAAGCGGATCTTTGCAAAGCAAGTTGTATCTCATTGCATCGCAGGTGCCCACGGCCAATGGCCGCGAATTGGTAGAGGCGGCACATGCGCTTGGCGACCATGCCGCTGGGCTTGCTACGGTCTTTCAATCCATGGGGTTTGTGCGTTTGGACAAAGCCCTTCCCGTGCTGGGCCGCGCGACGCCGATTGCCCGCGGCGCAGGCTTGGTGTTTGATGAAAGTGGCCGTATTGTGACTATGCCCACTATTCTCGACCCCAATAAAGTAAAAATCAGCAATAATTAGAACGTCTATGCGCTTCTGGCATCGAGTACAGGGACCCGACGCCTCTTCATCCCGACTAATGACGCGAGAGGATAATCGCGAGAGTATCCCTCTTAAAGATCGTACAGTCATCTGGCTTTCAGGCGGCCTTACCACGGATGATCCTCCGCTTTCCCAAGAAACGCTTAAGGGACGGACTCTTTCTTATTTCGGCCAGATGTTTCCCTACATTAATCTTGCCGATGAAACAGTGGTGGCCGATTTAACGGGAAAGGTCGATGAATATTGCGCTGGCAACATCAACCTTGTCGATAAATTATTGGGATTCTCTTACAAGACCAATGTCGAGAAACAGACGAAAACGACCAGTCCCGATAATGATCATGTGAAAGTCTACTGCGTCTCCTACAAAAGCACGGAGAAACTTTTGTACGATCACGAGCAATGCTGCAGCAATCCCAACCATTTCTTTTGCGACGAAGCCATGGAGATGGTGCAAAGGCTATTCATGCCACTTTTGTCGACAGAGGGGAAAGTAACTTATGTCCCGGGCGGCGGTATATACGACTGCAGCAGATGGAAAGTTGAGGGCAAGAAGCGGTCAGTAGAGGAGATAATTCCTGCTCTAAAGAAGCTGACGTTCACCGGGAATAGTTACGGCACGAGTTTTTTGCTGCAGATTGAAAACGCGCTTACATACGCCATGAAAGATTTGCATTACAGCTCTGCTGAACAAAAGGCGATGATGCAAAGCGTTTGCGCGATAATGATCAGCAATATTTCTGCCTTTAAAGCAACGTCAGGCCAGCGTTTCACCGCTGTGTATCTCGAGGGCATTAACGATCGGGTGGCAAAAATTTGCAATCCACATTTCAAAACGGAAACGGACGAGAATTGCTACTATCCCCCTATTCCTAAAGACGAACGCGGCGTTCCTCTTAAAATCAATGGAAAACAAGCAGATTCTACGTTGCCCTATTTTCGTATCCAGCCCTGCTTAGAGAAGAACCGTGTGCTGGTACTATCAGATGTAAACCGTAAGATGGAATTCTGGAAGGAACGTTCGGGCTATTTTGATTATGCCTGGGTCGATAACGATCATACCGGCCATCATGTCTCTCATTACACTATGCGTGGCACCCCTTATTCTTCTATGCCTGATATTGTCGAACGTTCATTGCGTAATGCCGTATGTCGTGACGTTACGCCGGTTACGGCGATGCAGGATTTCTTTCGTCCTTGCGAACTTTGGAAAGTAGGTGATGCGGCGCTAACTCTGGAGAAGACGCGCTCAGACACGCTGACAGGATTGATTCGTAATCAATTTAAATCTTTTCCACAGAAAGACAGACAGCTAAACGAGGCTATCACCGCTGAGAATTTTGCCGGTCGCTTATAAGCTGACAAGGTTTATTTTTATTCTTATAATCAGCCCAACATGCTCGCTTACATCCTGCGACGTTTACTGCTGATTGTTCCCACGCTACTTGGGATCCTGACGGTGAATTTTCTCATCGTGCAGGCGGCGCCCGGCGGCCCGGTGGAGCAGATGATTGCGCGCATCAAGCATGCCGATACCATGGACGCCACCGCGCGGGTGAGCGGCACGGGCTCAGAGCTGAGCGGCAATTCTGCCGGCGGGCTGGCAAGTCAGAATGTGGTCAGCGCCTACCGCGGCGCGCAGGGCATCGACCCCGCCATCATCAAGGACATCGAGAAAATGTACGGGTTCGACAAGCCGGTGGGCGAGCGTTACATGCTGATGCTTGGCAATTACCTGCGATTTGATTTCGGCAAAAGCTTCTTCAGGGACGAGTCGGTCATAAAACTTATCGGACAGAAAATGCCCGTCTCCATATCGCTCGGTCTGTGGACGACGCTGCTGGTCTATCTCATTTCCATTCCTCTGGGCATTCTTAAGGCCGTGCGTGACGGCAGCCGGTTCGATATCTGGTCAAGCGTTGTTATCATCATAGGCTATGCCATTCCCAGTTTTCTTTTTGCCATCCTGCTTATCATTTTGTTTGCCGGGGGCAGTTACGTGAGCCTTTTCCCCTTGCGCGGACTGGTATCAGACAATTGGGCGGACCTTTCACTGTGGCATAAGATTACCGACTATGCCTGGCATATGACGCTTCCGGTGATTGCCATGGTGGTCAGTGGCTTTGCCAGCCTTACCATGCTGACCAAAAACTCTTTTCTTGATGAAATCGGCAAGCAATACGTGATGACGGCGCGTGCCAAAGGCCTTTCCGAGCGCTCGGTGCTGCTGCGTCACGTATTTCGCAACGCCATGCTGATTGTGATTGCCCGTCTTCCCAATGCGCTTCTGACTATCTTTTTCACCAGCTCGCTGCTGATAGAAATTACATTTTCTCTCGATGGACTGGGATTGCTCGGTTTTGAGGCGGCGCTCAACCGCGACTACCCGGTCATGTTCGCCACATTGTATATCTTCACGCTGCTGGGGCTTATTTTTAATCTGCTGGGCGATTTGGCCTATGTACTGGTAGACCCGCGCATCGATTTCTCTCGTCGCGGCGCTTAAATCTCCTCAGGCGAGTCCGGGAGTGTCTTCGCCATTCTCGCCGCTGCCTGCCATTTCAGGGAATCGCTTGCAATAATAGGCCACAGCGAAACCCAGAATGCCGAAATCGTCGACATAACCAAACACCGGAATGGCATCGGGAATGAGATCAAAGGGTAGAATGAGGTAGAAAAGCGCGCCGTAGGCCACCAGGCGATCGACAAGAGTAAGGTTTTTAGCGGTGACCACCTTCACCAGCAGCTTTACGCGGTATTTCCACGCGGCGCCCCATTCGGTGAATTTCGAGATTTTAGAAGAGGATTTATCGACCTGGTCACGGATTCGCACACTGTTTCCCAGATTGGAAAGCATGGCCGTGATTTTGTCCTGATGTGAGGAATCCTTGGAAAAAAGGTCTTCGGAATTATTGAAGCGGCCTACAGCAGCAGTAAAGAATTCGGGCATATGGCCTTCAAGGAAATGATTCACCCGCTTGGAATCATAGCTCAAAGATTTGTCGTTGAGCAGCGTATAGACGCCGGCTGCAAGATTGGATTCGTACTCCTTGGGGAACTCTTTCTGCGGAGCCGCTTTAAGCCACCGGCGATATGTCGAATTCGACACCGAGATCTTGCCCGCAAGATTTTCTGGCGAAAGACCGGTTTCGTTCAGCAACCCCGTTACGTCCGAATATTTCATATTCTCTTGTACAGCGCTTTCTCTTTCCATGCGAAAGGGGCGGCAAGGGCGTAGATTTGAACCATATTTTATCAAACAATAATAAGAATTGTCAATTGACAATTAGTTAACGTTATATGATAATTTGAGCGGTCAGGGGATACATCTGACTTACAGTCTGGGAAATAACATGAATAATGCCATGCCGTCCCCACATTCGCCTTCCCACCGTCGCCTCCCGCGCTGGCTTGCTCTAATTCTGGGTGGCGTTTGTGTTACAGCGATAGGGGTAGTTTTCTTTGGCCATAGCGGACATGCGCCTGCACCGCAGGCCCCTTTGCCGCCAGGGGCATTCCGCGCCACCGAGGCGCAATGGGCAGGGTTTGGATTCGCTGTTGCTGAGCAGAAAACATTTCAGGACGCTGTAAGAGCGGAAGGTAAAATCGCAAGCAATGAGGATACGACCACCCCGGTCTTCTCACCCTATTCCGGGCGAGTGACCAAGCTTTATGTCAAAGCGGGTGATTACGTAAAACGTGGCGCGCCCTTGATGGCTATCGCCGCGTCTGAGTTTGTCCAGGGGCAGAACGATCTTGTTGCCGCCAGGCAGACGCTCGACAATAGCGAATCGCAACTAAAACTGGCCACTGCCAGTGAGAAACGTCAGCATGCGCTTTTTGATGCAAAATCTGCCGCACTGAAGGACTGGGAACAGGCGCAGGCAGACTTGCAGACGGCCAAGGCCAATTTCCACACTGCAGAGAACAGCCTTGCCGCGGTGCGTAATCGTTTGCGTATCCTGGGCAAGAGCGATGAGGAAATTGCCAAGCTGGAAGCGGCTCAGAAAATAAATGCCGTCAGTGCCGAAGCCGTGGTGACGGCGCCGATCAGCGGCACGGTGACCCAACGTCAGGTGGGCTTGGGTGAATATATCAACAGCGCTGCCGGCGGTGCCTCGGTTCCCGTGTTTGCCATTGGCGATCTTTCCACCGTCTGGGTGCTCGCCAATGTGCGTGAGACGGATGCACCGCTCATGCATGTAGGTGCGCCCGTGGAAGTGCGCGTGCTTGCCTATCCAGACAAGATATTTAAGGCCAAACTTACGTATGTTGCTCCGACGGTCGACCCGGTTTTACACCGGCTTTCGGTGCGTGCGGAAGTAAAGAATCAGGATGACCGCCTGAAACCGGAGATGTTTGCCAGTTTCAGCATCAGCGCCGGTGATGATGTCAGTACCGTTTCGGTTCCCGAAGAAGCGGTTATCTACGAAGGCGATACGGCCCGTGTCTGGGTGGCAGATAAAGATAAGCTTGTTACCTTGCGCCAGATACAAGCCGGCACGACAGCGGATAGGGAAGTTGAAGTGCTCGACGGGCTTAAGCCCGGTGAGACCGTGGTCACCAGTGGCAGCCTGTTCATTGACCGTGCCGCTAAGAGCGACGCGCCTTCGCCTTCGCAGTAAAATCGACGCCCCGCAGGTGAGCAGGATCCTATGAGTAATATTATCGCATTTGCGCTCAAACAGCGGATTCTGATGGTGATTCTTTTGCTTGTCTTGCTTGCGGTCGGCGTCTTTTGCTTTCAGCGCCTCAATATCGAAGCCTATCCGGACCCGGTCCCGCCACTGGTAGAGGTCATTACACAGAGTCCGGGACAGTCGGCGGAAGAAATCGAGCGCTATATTACCATTCCGGTGGAAATCCAACTGGCAGGCATCAAAAACGTCAAGTCAGTGGAAACGATCTCGCTGTTCGGTCTTTCCGACGTGCGGGTGCAGTTCACCTATGATTACACCTACGAACAGGCGGAACAGAAAGTCATCAATCAATTAACCCAGTTGGGATCCTTGCCTGGTGGAGTAGTGCCGGGCATATCGCCGGAAAGCCCTATCGGTGAAATACTGCGTTATCGCATTGTCGGCCCTAAGGGTTATTCGGTTACCGATCTTAAAACTATTCAGGACTGGATTTTAGAGCGTCGTTTCAAAGCCATACCTGGGGTGTTGGATGTCAGTGGCTGGGCAGGCAAGACCAAAACCTATGAAGTGAATATCGACCAGAACAAACTGGTGGATTACGGCCTTACCATTCCGCAGGTACTGCAATCGCTTAATAACAGCAATATCAATGTCGGCGGTCAGACGGTCAATTTCGGGCCGCAGGCGGCAGTGGTGCGTGGCGTGGGTCTCATTCATACCATGGACGATATACGCAATACCATGCTGGGTGCCAATAATGGCTCGCCGGTATTGGTGAAAGACGTTGCCACGGTCAAAGTCGGCCATCAGCCGCGTCTGGGCATTGTCGGGCAGGACGATGACGACGATATCGTCCAGGGAATTGTGCTCATGCGTCGCGGCGAGGAAAGCATGCCGACGATAGAGCGCGTGGAAGCGGAGATGGAAAAGATCAACGGTTCCGGCATATTGCCGCCCGGCATACGCCTTGAGAAAATTTATGATCGTTCCGAGCTCATACATGTCACCACCCACACGGTGATTCATAATATGCTCTTTGGCATTACCCTGATCTTTATTATCCAATGGATGTTTCTGGGTAATTTGCGAAGCGCCTTCATCGTGGCGGCCACCATTCCTTTTGCCTTGTTTTTCTCCGTCATCATCATGACGCTGCGCGGTGAATCCGCGAACCTGCTCTCGGTCGGCGCGATAGATTTCGGCCTGATTGTCGATGCCACAGTCATTATGGTGGAGAATATCTATCGTCATCTGGCGCAAAAGCCGAAAGACCGCTTTAAGCGCTCGCCTATCATGCACAATGTCCGTCCCCACGGCGGCCTGCATGGGAAATTCGCCATCATTGCCAATTCGGCCATTGAGGTAAATAAGGGCATTTTCTTCTCGGCTGCTATCATCATCGCCGCCTTTGTGCCGCTTTTTACCCTGTCGGGCATTGAGGGACATATTTTTGGCCCCATGGCCAGGACCTATGCCTATGCCATCGCCGGCGGCCTGCTTGCGACTTTTACTATTTCACCGGCGCTCAGTGCATTGTTACTTCCTGATCAGGCCGATGAAACCGAAACACGCCTGGTGCGCGGCCTGCGCAGGATTTATCTGCCGGTGCTCGAATATGCGCTTACCCACCGCGTGCGGGTGCTTATGTTTGTCAGCCTGCTCGCGCTGGCTACCCTCTTTATGGCGCATTCGCTGGGGCTTGAATTCCTGCCTAAGCTCGAAGAGGGCAATCTGTGGATTCGCGCTACACTGCCGCCGTCGATATCGCTTGAAGAAGCAGAAGGCTATGTCAACCGCATGCGCCATATACTGATGAAATTTCCCGAAACACAGACCGTCATATCTCAGCTCGGCCGGCCCGATGATGGTACGGATACGTCGGGATTTTTTAATGCAGAGTTCAATGTGCCCCTGAAACCTGCCGATACCTGGCCCGGCGGCATCAGCAAAGAAAAACTCACGCAAGAAATCAATGATGCCCTTTCCGCGCCATTTCCGGGAGTCGAACTCAATTTCTCCCAGTATATCGAAGACAATGTCGAAGAAGCGGCATCGGGCGTCAAAGGCGAGAACTCGGTCAAACTATACGGCAATGATCTGCAGGCGCTGGAGAAAACCGCCTATGCAATAAAGGCGGCGATGGAAACCGTGCCGGGTATTGCCGATCTTTCAGTATTTGATGCGTTGGGACAGCCGACAGTGAATATCGATGTAGACCGTGAGCGTGCCGCGCGTTACGGACTGGCGCCGGGCGATATCAATTCTACCGTGGCTGCGGCTATCGGCGGCCAGACGGCGGGCAATCTCTATGAATATGGCAGCGATCGCAACTTTCCCATCATCGTTCGTTTGGCTCCCGAATACCGCCAGAGCCTGGATGCCATGCGCCGTATTCCGGTAGGCGCGCCCAACCCTAGCGGCAATGGCATAGTGCCTGTGCCGCTCAGCGATGTCGCCAAGATCAGTTTGGTTTCGGGCTATTCATTTATTTATCGCGAGAATCAGGAACGCTATATCCCGATTAAATTCAGCGTGCGCGGAAGGGATCTGGGAACCGCCGTGCTGGAAGCGCAGCAGAAAGTGGCCAAGATAAAAATACCTGCGGGTGCAAGGCTTGAATGGGTGGGTGAGTTCGGCAATCTCGAAGATGCGCTTGAGCGTCTTGAGGTTGTGGTGCCAGCGAGCATTATTTTCATCTGCATATTGCTCTACCTGAATTTCGGCTCATTAGTTGATACGCTGCTTGCTGCCAGCGTCATACCCATGGCGCTTATTGGCGGCATTATTGCGCTGTTTGTCACCGGCACGCCGTTCAGTGTCTCTGCGGCGATAGGTTTTGTGGCACTTTCGGGCATTGCCGCGATGGACGGCATTATCGTGCTTTCTTATTTCAATACCTATCTGGATACCGGGCTGGAGCCAGGGCGCACGGCTTCGGTATTGCGCACCTGCAGTGTGCAGATGCGCCCGGTGATGATGACCTGCATCGTCGCCTGTGTCGGGCTTTTGCCGGCGGCAATGTCCAGCGGCATTGGCGCGCAGGTGCAAAAACCACTGGCACTTGTCGTCGTAGGCGGCATCCTGCTTGCCCCGGTATTGATACTCATCATTCTGCCGGTGCTGATTGATATATTTTCGCGCCGCCAGCCCATTGTAGGCGAAGTGCTGGAGGAACCTGATGCCCAGCCAGAGGAGTAGCGCATGAACCCTATACGGCATTTGAAATATAGCATGATCGTGGCAAGCTGGGTCTTGCTGGCGGGTTGTGCAGTAGGCCCGGATTTTGAGAAACCTGCGGCGCCGCAGGTCAAGGGTTATACCAAAGAACCGCTGCCTCAGACCACTGCCGCGACGCAAACAGCGGGTGGCAGCGCGCAGCATTTTATAGTGGATCGTGATTTGCCTGCGCAGTGGTGGACATTATTTCACTCCGAGCCACTTAACCGTATGGTGACGCAGGCGCTTGCGGCCAATCCCGATGTGCAGGCGGCGCAGGCAGCATTACGGGCCGCACAAGAGAATGTCTCCGCCCAGCAAGGCGTGTATATGCCGAGCGTCAGCGCCAATTTTTCGGCAAGCCGCCAGAAAAGCCCGGCCACGCTTGCGCCTGTGCCCAGCACCAATGCGTCTGTATTTAATCTTTTTACGCCAGAAGTCAGCGTCTCCTATATGCCCGATGTGTTCGGCCTTAACCGGCGCACGGTAGAGTCGCTTTCGGCGCAGGCGCAGATGCAGCGCTTCCAGCTAGAGGCTGCCTATCTCACCCTTACTTCCAATGTGGTTACGGCAGCAGTGCAAGAGGCCTCACTGCGCGGGCAGATTGAAGCGACAGAGAAAATTATCGCAGCCCAGCGCGAACAGCTGGATTTGTTCAAACGTGAACTGACATTGGGCCAGATTGCGGAAGTGGATGTGGCGGGGCAGGAATCATCACTGGCGCAAGCTGAGCAAACCCTGCCGCCACTCAAGAAACAACTGGCCTTGCAGCGCAATCAATTAACGGCATTGCTCGGGCGACTGCCTAGTGAAGAGCCGGCAGAGCAATTCGAGCTTGCCGCCCTGCATCTTCCCGAAGAGTTGCCGGTGAGTCTGCCTTCAAAGCTGGTGCTTCAACGCCCGGATGTGCGGGCAGCAGAAGAGAACCTGCATGCGGCAAGCGCACAGGTGGGGGTGGCGATTGCCAATCGCCTGCCCGACATAAACATCACTGCGGGGATGGGGGCTACGGCTCTGGCATTCAGCCAGTTATTTAATGCGGGCACAGGCTTGTGGTCGGTGGCAGGCAGCGTTGCACAGCCACTTTTTGATGGCGGCACGCTTATGCATAAGGAACGGGCGGCAAGGGCATTATTTGAAGAGGCGGCGGCGCAGTATCGCAGCACTGTTGTTGCGGCCTTTCAGAATGTGGCTGATACGCTGCGCGCGCTGCAGTTTGATGCTGAGACGTTGCAGGCTGCTGCGCGGGCTGAACGCAGTACGGCCAGGAATCTCGAGCTCGTCCGCACACAGCTGCGCCTGGGGAGTGCCAATTATCTGGCGCTCCTTACCGCCCAGCAGGCATACCAGCAGGCATTGATTGCGCTTGTGCAGGCACAAGCAGCCAGGTTCGCCGACACGGCCGCCTTGTTTCAGGCATTGGGTGGCGGCTGGTGGAACCGCGAGGATGATAGCCCTGCAAAGCCCTGATGCTTAATAGGCTAAGCCAGAAACAGAAAGGGCGGTACCGAAGTACCGCCCTTTCGTTTAGCTAATTCTCAGACAATCCGATTAGAAGGAGAGCTGAGTACCGAGGATAACAACGTTACCCTTGTTTTCGCCAAAGCCAGCGCCGCTCGGAGCATTCGCGCCGGTGCCGTCAGTCGGGTCGATGTCATAGTAGGTGTACTCGATGAACGGGGTCAGGCCCGGAGCGAGCTTATAGTCAACACCGACAGACACATCCTGGAACTTGTTGTTCTGAGAGGTCGCCGTGGTGCCGTTGAACTTATCCTGGCTGTACAGGTAAGTTACGCTGGCGCCGAACGGACCGGTCTCATAAGCAAGACCACCGGTTGCGTACCAAGCTGACGTGCTGCTGACGTTTTCGCTGTCAGACCAGTCGCCGTACGAACCAGCAAGGCTCCATCCCATGTAGGACAGTTTTGCACCCAAGTTCCATGCGTTGATGTTGTTGAGGTTTGAGGTGCCCGGGGTAAATACGAAACCGTTGGTATTTCCGGTTTCACCCGTGGCTGCCACTGCAACACCGATCTGGTCGAACTGGTTCTCATAGTTGATACCACCTTCCCAGACGTTCGTTGCGCCCGGAGACGTGCCGACGGCGAATCCGCCATCATAACGACCATCCGCTTCGCCACGATCCGCGAGTTCGGGAACATAGCTCACGCCCAACTGGAAGCCAGAGAAGCGCGGGGTGTAGTAGGTGATTTTGGTGTCGTTGGTGAACGCATCGCTGAAGAAGCCAGTAGCCGGGCCGTTTTCAACGGGGAGGTTCGCCGAGGTGATGAACTGACGACCACCGGCAAAGCCAGCAGCAGGAGCAGCACCGGTGCCGTTGGCATTGGTGTCAGCGAAGAAGCGCCAGTCACCATTGATACCACCCGAAGCGCGGGCGATATTGGAAGCGTCAACTTTCAGAGTTGCAGCTGCACCTTCGTTGGAACCGAATTCGACATGGCCCCACTGGTCACCCTGTAACCAGCCGTAGGTACGGCGAGCAACGATACCAGACTGGCTGAAGCCGTTAGCGCCTGCGCCGGATGCGCTGTCTGCGCCATCGATATCGGCCTGAAGGTCGATTTCTGCGCCGTAGCCAAGACCTGCATCGGTTTTGCCGGCGACGTTGAAGTGAACTTCATTGTCGTTGCGGAAAGACTGATTCTGCTTGTTTGCGTCAAAATCCGAGCTCACCCAGCCAGCTTCAAAAGTGCTGAAGCCGCCAACGGTGACTTTCGGATCCTCGGCGGAAGCAGCGCCTGCGAGCAGGGCCGCACCGATGAGGGCGGTAGTACCAAGGAGTATTTTTTTCATAACACGTTTCCCATTCTAAGGTTGTTATAGTAAGACTAGGTGCAAACCGCGCCGCTTCCAAAAACATATCTCTCGTAAATAAAAGACACTTTGGGAGCGACACGTCTGCGTGACCTGGGGCCAATATGTGAATTTCGGGTGGGCGATGCAAGCTAAGACTGTAAAAACCCATTCCGGCCCCGCTGCAATTTGGACACTCTGTTGCCCGGATGTCACAATTGCTGAGGTGAGACCCTTAGGGAGCTGGGGGATAGCGATAATAGTATAATATATTGAATAGTAATAATAATGCATAGTATGAATGAGCTAGAAGCCCGGTGGCAGCGGATAACGCAGCATATCGAAAAATTGCAACAGAACTCTTTACTTGGGGGGCGCAAAGTAACGCTAATTGCAGTTAGCAAGGGCCAGCCGAGCCAGAAAATCGAGCAATTACTAATAGCAGGACAGCGCGTCTTTGGCGAAAACCGCCTGCAGGAAGCAGAAACGCGATGGGCAAAACAAGACGCTCTATATAATGAGGTCGAGCTGCATTTCATCGGTACGCTGCAAAGCAACAAGATAAAGGAAGTGCTGAACCAGTTCGATGCGCTTCATACGCTCGACCGCAAAAAACTGGTAGACAGCATCGCGCAGGAAAGAAAAATTCAGACGGCCCATCGTTGCAAAACATTCTTTGTCCAGGTCAATACCGGACAAGAGCCACAGAAGGGCGGGGTCATTCCTGCAGAGGTTGCCGAGTTTCTCCAATACTGCGCAAGCCATGGATTGGCGATATCGGGACTGATGTGCATTCCTCCCGCAGGCGAACCCCCTGCCCCGCATTTTGCGTTGCTTGCCAATATGGCGCGTAAATACGGTCTTGCGTATCTGAGCATGGGCATGAGTGAAGATTATGAAACCGCTATCCGCCTTGGGGCCACGCATGTGCGTGTAGGCACGGCGCTGTTTGGTCAAAGAGAACCCGTGTAAGGCGCAAGTAGTCGCGCCATTACATCTGCGTCAGTTGTTTGTTGAGGCTGTCCATGGTCATTGCGTGCTGATACTGCGCATTGTTGCGCACATGTTGTGCGGCCGTGAATGCAAATGGCATCGGCACGGAATTGTTGGTGGATGCTCCTACCGTTGCGGGCGGTGTTACGGTCCCTGTGGCAGCAGCAGCGACGTTAGATGTGGGAATCAGCGGCGTAACTTTGGCAAGCATGGATGCAGGCATGCTGTTAGGACTGCTACTGGTGATGGAATCGATCGTGGCCACGACATGCTGGCTTACATCTTCACCGGTGGCTTGCTTGACGCCGATATCGGCAAGCGACGCAGCAAATGAAATCACCGCACCGCCAAAAATAGCGCCGTAGAGTGTATCGCCCGCCAGTTTTGCGGTGTTGGATATTGTTCCGCCGGTTGCGGCGCGGTACATGCCCGAAACGATGGGAATATGCTGCAACGGGTTGATGGTATCCATGATGTCGCCAAATGACAGGCCGCCGGATGAATTATTGTCCGGCACAAGCTTTGTGAATTGCGGTTGTTGGGCAACCGGAATATTGGGTATGCTACTGACGGCCATGGCAATTAATGTCGCAAGTTTTATACCAATCAAGATAAAGCGTATTTGAGAGGATTAAACACCATAGATTGATAATCGACCTTGTCGAGAGGCAATTTTTTCCCTGTAGCTTGCAGGAAAATGAGCCCTGCTTGCACTATAAGTTTAAGTATGTTAGCCAAACGCGACTTAAATCAGTGGAGCTTGTCATGGCATCGAACGAAGGCCTTATTGCATCGCGTTACGTGCGTGCGCTTTTTGATCTCGCGGAAGAAAGCAAACAGCATGATGACGTTAAAAAAGACATGCTGGCATTTAAGTCTGTCGTAGCGGGCAGTCCGGAATTACAAAAGTTTCTCACCAGTCCGGTGATTACGCGCGAGCAGGCGGAAAAAGCCATGAGCGCGTTGCTTTCCGCTATCAAGGCCGCCGAAATTACCCGCAAATTTTTCATGCTGCTCGCCCGCCAGCGCCGCCTGGCGCTTGCCCGCACTGCTATTGATAAATATCTTTTCCTGCTTGCGGAAAGTCGTGGCGAACTTGCGGTACGCGTGACATCTGCCAACAAGTTGGGGGATGCTCAACTCAAAGTGCTCGTCGCCGCCATCTCCAAGGCAACCGGCAAAAACCTTGATGTGAAGACCGAAGAAAACCCGGCGCTCATCGGCGGTATTCAGGTGCGCATCGGCAGCAAGATGCTCGACCATTCCATCGCCGGCAAACTCGCTCGTCTGCGTACGGCCCTTTCCAGCGCCATCTAGGATATTTTTGCGCGTCTGCGATCTTCGTTCGCCAGCGTTTCATTGCCTTTTTGCAGGTAGGCCTGCGCGCGCGCCTCAAACGCGGCGGTGCTGCCGTGCCATAGATCAAGCGCTTTGCTGAAATCAGCAATCGCAAGATCAATCTGGCCCTGGCGCAGAAAACTATATCCACGCGTAAGATGTGCTGCCGAAGCACTGCGGTGATAATGATCATGACGCATGTGAGAGAGGCGAATAGCTTTGCGCAGGTCATGCTCTGCGCGCTCAAAACGCTGCAGAGCGAAGAAACATTTTGCCCGTGAGAAATAGCTGTTGCTGTGATCAGGCTCGATGGCGGTCGCCGTATCAAAATAAGCCAGCGCGGCGGTAAAATCGCCGGCAGAATAAGCGCTGATGCCTTTGTCATGCAATCGCGTGGCCTCACTGGGCGGCTCGCCCACGAGCTCACGAAACCGCGCATCGGTCAGCGTGTGCTTGTGATATATTGGCGCCTGTGGCGAGCGTGTATTTTTTTGCGATATCTCGGTTTTTAGTGCCAGTGCTGCGGCATTGAAGTGATCCTGAAACAATGCCTTGTTGATGGCGAAGATCGCATCTTCGTGCGCGCCCAGTGTCAGACAGGTTTCTGCAAGCCACAGATACTGCGCCGATGCCTGATAGTGATAATAGTGATGAAAGAGATCATTGGGCAACGCTCCAAGTTGTTCGTTGCAACTTGGTTGTGGCAGAGTATCGTAAGCAGATTTTTTATCTGGTTTCTTTTTGGGAGGCATAGATGGCGAAAATTCCGGTCAAAACCCCGCTGGTAGAGCTGGACGGCGATGAAATGACCCATATCATCTGGGATCTCATCAAGGAGATGCTCATTCTACCCCATCTTGCGGTGGATCTGAAATATTTTGATCTGTCGATCACGCATCGCGATAAAACCGACGATAAAGTGACCATTGAGGCGGCCAATGCCATCAAGCAATACGGCGTTGGCGTCAAATGCGCCACCATCACGCCGGACGAGGCGCGGGTAAAGGAATTCAGCCTCAAACAGATGTGGAAATCGCCCAACGGCACTATCCGCAATATCCTCGACGGCACGATTTTCCGCGAACCCATTATCTGCAAGAACGTGCCGCGCTACGTGCCGGCATGGACCAAGCCCATCGTGGTTGGCCGTCACGCGTTTGGCGATCAGTACCGCGCGACCGATCTGGTGATCAAGGAAGCGGGCACATTAAAATTGGTATTTACTCCCAAGAATGGCGCGCCCGTGGAACATGAAGTCTTTGATTTTCCCGGCGCAGGAGTGGCGCTTGCCATGTATAATCTCGACAGTTCCATCGAAGGATTTGCCCGGGCCTGCTTCAACTACGCGCTTACCCTCAAGCTGCCGCTCTACCATTCGACCAAGAACACCATTCTCAAGAAATACGATGGCCGTTTTAAAGATATTTTCCAGAAAGTATATGATACTGAATTCAAAGAAAAATATGAAGCAGCCAAGCTCACCTATGAGCATCGCCTGATTGATGACATGGTGGCTTTTGCGATCAAATCGGATGGCGGATTCGTCTGGGCCTGCAAGAATTACGACGGCGACGTGCAGTCAGACGTGGTGGCGCAGGGTTTCGGCTCGCTCGGCCTTATGACCTCGGTGCTGCTTACGCCTGATGGTAAAACCGTAGAGACGGAAGCCGCGCACGGCACGGTGACACGCCATTTTCGCGAACATCAGAAAGGCAAAGAGACCTCAACCAATCCCATTGCTTCGATCTTTGCCTGGAGCCAGGCGCTTAAATACCGCGGCCAGTTTGATAAGACTCCCGATGTCGTTGCCTTTGCCGATAAACTTGAGAAAGCCACGGTCGGTGCGGTGGAAGCCGGCTTCATGACCAAGGATCTGGCGTTGCTGGTGGGCAAAGACCAGAAATGGCTTAACACCAAAGACTACATGCAGAAAGTAGCCGAGCGACTTTAGGCGATAATGAAACGATGCTCCGAAGGATTACCGCGTTTGCGCGCTTTCCATTCGGCAACGAGTTCGCTTTCATTCCACAACGCTTTACCGTCTGCGTCTTTTTCATAGATGCGTAAACGATGTTCGCGACGATCGTTAAATAATCTGCATGCGCGCGCGATAGCGTCTTCATTGGTGGCGTATTCTTCCGATGGAAACACCCGCCAACGGCCATTCTCCTGCTTGATGCCGGTGTGATACGTCAATCTTACCGGCCCGAATTCAGGACGTTTCTTTTGTGCACGCGCGATACAATACGCCGCGTCTTCAATAAGCGGCCGGTCGCGTGAGAGATCGGGCAGGCGATCGGTGCGGGTAAAGACGTTCGGACAAAAACCGCCCGTGACCAATGGCGTGAAGGTAACCTCCATCGTTGCGCTGATGGCCCGGCGCTGGTGGAAATCGACAATCCATGCATTCATCGGCCCACCGCGTTTTTCAACTTTTTCTATAGCAGCATCAATCATCAGCGCTTTAGCGCTTCTTGCCGCGCAATGTTCTTTATCGTGCGATGCAATGCCAAGACTGCCAGGTCTCCACGGTAACTGGTTTTTATGCAGCCGCACCCAGGCGAACAACGCTGCCTGTACCGGCCCTGGAAGTTGCGTACCCTCAGCCCAGCGGCGCGCAGTCCGCGCATCGACCCCCAGTAATTTCGCTGCCTCTGCCTGCGTGAGGTGAAGAAATCTCAAGGCATTGGCAAATTCCTGTGACATAATACCCTGTTATATACAAGATATTATAGAATTAATAAACAGGATATTATTGCGTTTTAGATTAGGCTATAATAGCCTATTACAATATATTATAGTTATAATTCAAGCTCTAGGATGAGATTTTTCGTACACAGACAACAGCCGGTCATGGTCTATTTTGGTATAACGTTGAGTGGTAGACAAATCGGCATGGCCAAGCAATTCCTGGATGGTACGCAGATCGCCGCCATTGGCCAGCAAGTGGGTAGCAAAACTATGACGGAAGGCATGCGGGGTAGCGGAATCAGGCAGTCCCAGAGCCGCGCGCAGATGGCGGATCTCCTTTTGAAATATGGCAGGCTGGAGGGGTTTTCCGCGCAATCCCAGAAACAAGAGCGATTTGGCGGATAGCGCAAAGGGACATGATTTTTTATAGGCTTCGATTGCCTCACATACCTGCGGTAGCAACGGCACCATGCGTTCTTTGTTGCCTTTGCCCCTGATTCTAAGCGAAAGAGATCCCGCAGATATATCACCGGCTGTAAGCGAGAGCGCTTCGCTGATACGCAGACCGCAGCCATAAATAAGGGTGAGTAACGCTACGTCGCGTAGCTGCACCCAGACGTCCTTATGCATCGCGCCGACCGAAGCGAGCGAATTAAGAGCGTCTTTTTCAACCAATGCTTTGGGCAGGGATTTAGGCAGTTTTGGCGTGCGTATGTGAAATGCCGCAGCATTATCCACCACTGCCTGCTTTTGCAAGTAGCGAAAGAACGAACGCACGACGGATACGGCGCGCGCGGTAGATGTGGCACTGAATCCTTCGCTGGCGCGTGCGGCCATCCAGCTTCTGAAATCGCGCAATGCCAGAGCGCCAAGCGTTATAAGCGTTACCTGCTCGCCCTGATGACGATTGATGAAATGTAAAAAATGGCGAATGTCGATCTGATAGGCTGTAACCGTATGACGTGAAGAAGCCTTCTGGTGCGTCAGCCAGGAAAGCCAGGTGTCGAGTTCGCGTGTAAGTGCGCTATCGACCGGTAATGAGGTCAGTGGATCCATATTCGTTTAATGCCCGTCTTTCGAAGGGTATTTATATTAACTGCGCGATACCGCTGTCGTTGAGGCATTGATCGAGCCTATGTTCGACAATCTGAGAGAGAAACGAGAGCATCTCGGTGCCCTGCCCTTCATGGAAATGATTTTTGATGCGTACGCCAAATGCCAGCAGCACGTTCTTTTGCAGCGTGGGGAGCTTCATCCGAAGTAACGCTGCCGATTCGACAATGCCGGAACAATTGGCAAAAATCTGTTCAAAGCCGTAGATGAATTGCTTGGCGGTGTCGGCAATCAACAGTACGGATTTTTCCTTGCCGAGCGCCTTGTTGATGAGGCCGCTTTCGAGAAACGCCACGCCTGAAGCATTTTGTTCGCCAAATTTATTTTCATAGAATTCAGCTGCTTCCGATTCAAGACCCAGGCGTACGATATCTACATTAAACAACGCCGGCAGGTCCATGGCGATGACTTCAAGTAATTGTTCAAGTGTCGAAGCGCGGATGAGTGAGAGCGCCGCGTCATGCACCTGATGCAGGGTCGACATATTGTCGCGGCTGGAGACCAGCAGCCCGTCATATTTATTCTTCAGACTCTTGATGCCCTTCTGCAAATTGCCCACCATATGAGTGCGCAAATCTACGACATTGCCGTCATGCGCTTCTTCAGGCGGCGTCATGGTTTCAAAGAGTTCGAAATTATTTTTGAAGAAATCGGGATGGCTGCGCAGGTATTCCGTGACCTGCTGTTTCGTGATGCTGCTTTTGGATTTGCTCACGGGCGTGCCGGATGTCATGCGACGATTTTCTGACCGGTCTTCTGCCAATCGGCAAGAAAGGTGGCCAGCCCTTTATCCGTGAGGGGATGCTGGGCAAGCTGCTTCATGACCGAAGGCGGAATCGTGGCGACATGTGCGCCCATTTTGGCGGACTCAACAATATGCGTCGGGTTGCGGATAGAGGCTACCAGCACCTGGGTTTTAAACGAATCGTACTGCTGGTAAATCGTACAGATTTCAGCGATCAGTTCGAGGCCGTTTTGTCCCACATCGTCGAGCCGGCCGATGAAAGGCGAGACGAATGTGGCGCCGGCTTTGGCGGCAAGGATGGCCTGTGCGGCTGAAAAACACAGCGTGACATTGACCATCGTGCCTTTGCTGGTGAAATGTTTGCAGGCCTTAAGACCGTCCCAGGTGAGCGGTACTTTGATGGCGATATTCTTAGCGAGCTTAGCGAGTTTCTCGCCTTCCTTGATCATGCCCGAGCCCGTTACGCCATCGAGCACCGTAACAGAGAATGCCGTCGCAAGTTTGTGCGCAAGCCCAGACGCGGCTTCTTTTTGAGCGGCCGAAAGTTCGG
The DNA here is from genome assembly GCA_013289445.1 of Alphaproteobacteria bacterium. The sequence continues at coordinate 669 of JABCZZ010000018.1, read as the reverse complement.
GAGGCGAAGCAAGCAAAGCAGAAGATGGCGCGCCAACAGCTTCTTGCTGCATCTTGGTCACGCCGCCGGCTTTGGCAAATTCGCGCAGCACAGCGCCCGATACTTTGGCCTGCGTGGTGATTTCTTTGGCCGAACGAGCGACGCCATCGTTGAGATAAGCGACGATGCGCGCGCGCGACGGGGTGAGCTTTGCTGCCATGTCCAGCGTCAAGCGGTAACGCGTTTCTTTCTCTGGCGAGAGCAGGGCTTCGGGAATGCTGATAGCCATCTTAAGCACCATCCCGCGTGCAGCCAGCGTATACCACGCTGCCCAGTCAATGAAGGCGCGCATCGCATCACTCATCGGTGGCAGGGAAGCACAAAGCGACTCTATGGATTTGATTTTCTTTTCATCTATTTCGCCGTTGCCCTGTCCCCACACCACGCCATACGCAAACTTGCGGCCAAAAGGTACGCGCACATAATCTCCTGCCCGCAACTGCATGCCGTCCGGCACGTGATAATCAAAAACGGCATCGAGCGCGAGCGGAAGCAGCACGCCTGCGCGCGCACCCTGTGCAATAATCTCTCTTCCGTTCTCTTGCGACATCCGCTAGAGATTAAGTGAGAGGAGTGGCGCACACCATGAAATTCTTCGTTGATACCGCCGACATAAAAGAAATTCGCGAA
>JABCZZ010000017.1 GCA_013289445.1 Alphaproteobacteria bacterium | reverse complement strand
CCCGTAATGTTAAACGAAATGCTTGATGCCATGCAGCCCGCGCCCGGCAAGGTCTATGTTGATGGCACACTCGGTGCCGGCGGCTATAGCAAGGCACTGCTCGAGGCAGCGCACTGCACCGTGTATGCAATCGACCGCGATCCCAATGTTTCCGCGTTTGCCGAAAAACTCGTCAGCGCATTTCCCGGCCGCTTCTTCTGGTTAGTCGGCACGTTCGGCGACATGCTTAAACTGCTTGCCGACAAAGGCGTGACGTCGGTCGATGGCATCGTGCTCGATATCGGCGTTTCCTCGATGCAGATCGATACTGCAGAGCGCGGTTTCTCCTTTATGAAGGATGGCCCGCTCGACATGCGCATGAGCAAGGACGGCATGAGTGCCGCCGACATCATCAACAGCGCCGATGAAGAAGAATTGGCCGACATATTCTACCATTACGGCGAAGAGCGCGCGTCACGCAAAATTGCGCGCGCCATCGTCAAAGCACGCAGCGAACAACCCGTTCTGAGGACTAGCGAACTTGCCGGTATTGTGCGGCGCGTTGTGAAGGGATCGCCTGGGTTAGATCCCTCCACGCGCACTTTTCAGGCGCTTCGCATCAAGGTCAATGACGAACTGGGCGAACTCGAGCGCGCGCTTGAAGCGGCGCAGAAGTTACTTAACCCGGGCGGAAGGCTGGTGCTCGTCACCTTCCATTCGCTCGAAGATCGCATTGCCAAACAGTTTTTACAGTCGCGTTCTGGCGAAACTAGGGGAGGGTCGCGTCATCTGCCGTCGGCTGGGGAAACCCAGGCGAAGGCCGCTGTCCGCCTCCCCACTTTTTTTCTCCCCAGGAGAAAACCGGTTTTGCCAGGTGTTGAGGAAACCAAACGTAACCCACGCGCACGCTCTGCCAAGCTGCGCCTTGCCGTGCGCACGGAGGCGCTCGCATGATTATCCGTCCGGCTACCATCGTGTGGGTAGTACTCCTGATGGCTGCCGCTTTCGGTCTTTACATGGTCAAATTCAAAGTGCAGGCAGTCAAAGTCGAAGTGGCTGCGACCGAGAAGCATCTGCGCGAAGAAAAGCAGAACCTGCACGTGCTCAAGGCTGAATGGACGTACCTTACGCGTCCTGAGCGGCTGCGTGAGCTTTCGGCGAAATACCTGCCGCTCAAGCCGATGAACGGCCAGCAGCTTGCCGATTTTGGCAGTCTGCCGGTGACCGCATCCACCAACGCAGTACAGCCCGCTTCCGACGATGAAGAAGGTTCCCCCGAGGCCCCGAGCGTGACGCTCGTAAGCGGGGCCACACATGCGAGGTGATACGGCGTGGCCTGCCTTACCGCATAACACCCGCATCATCAAACGCGAAAGCAGCGCCAAGAAACTCATCGATCAGAGCCGTATTCGCCTGTTCTGCATCACGGCATTTTTCCTTCTTTCCTTTGCCACAATCGGCGGCCGGCTGGTGGAAGTCATGGTTTTGCATCATGGCGATAGCAGCCCGGATTTAAGTCTCCCCGCGGCGCGCACCGACGAACAGACACTCGAAGAACTCACAGCACCACTGCCGCTAGCGCGTGGGGATATTGTCGATCGCAATGGTGTGGTGGTGGCCACGACGCTTGCCACCGAGTCGCTCTTTGCCAATCCACGTGATCTGAATGACCCAGACGATACCGCGCGCAAACTGGCCCATATTTTTCCTGAGATTGATGAGTCCGACATGGCACGCAAGCTCAAGCGTGATGTTTCCTTCATCTGGATCAAGCGCAACCTTACTCCGACAGAGCAGCGCGCTGCCAATAATTTGGGGATTCCCGGACTGTATTTCCAGCCGGAGCAGAAACGCGTCTATCCGCAGAGCAACCTGTTGTCGCATGTAATAGGTTTTGTAGGGCTGGATAATAAAGGGCTCTCGGGCATCGAAAAATCCTTCGACGAACAGCTGCGTGATCCGGATACCAATAAAGATCCGCTCAAGCTGTCGATTGACCTGCGCGTGCAAAGCATAGTGCGCCAGGCCATCAAGGAGGGTATGCAGTCTTCCGAAGCCATTGGTGCAACAGGCATCGTAGTGGATGTGCATAGCGGCGAAGTTCTGGCGATGAGCAATCTGCCCGACTTCAATCCGCACCAGGCAGGATCCGCGCCCGATGTGACGCGCTTCAACCGTGCATCGCTGGGCACGTACGAGATGGGATCGACATTCAAGACTTTCACCATCGCCATGGCGCTCGATGACGGGGTGGCCAACCTCAATGACAGTTTTGACGCCACGCACCCTATCGAGATTGCCCATTACACCATCCATGACGCGCATCCGATGAACCGCTGGCTGACGGTGCCGGAAATTTATGCATACTCCTCCAACATCGGCACCGTCCGCATGGCCATGGATATCGGCACCGTGCGACAGAAAGCGTTTTTGCGCAAAATCGGCATGATGGATCCGGTGCATATCGAATTGCCGGAAGTAGGTACTCCGCATTACCCGCAGGAGTGGCGCGATATCAGCACGATGACGATTGCTTACGGTCATGGCATGTCGGTCACGCCGCTTAATCTGGTGCGTGGCTTTTCCGCGATGGTAAACGGCGGCATGCTGGGCGATCTTACGTTGCTTAAAGACGGCAATGACGGCAAAGATGCCCCGGTACGCGTGATTTCGGAAAAGACCTCCCGTCAACTGCGCAGGCTCATGCGCATGGTGGTAGAACACGGCACAGCCAAGAAGGCCAATGTCGAAGGCTATCGTGTGGGCGGCAAGACCGGAACGGCGGAAAAAGTGGATGCCGGCGGCTATAATCACAATGCCAAACTGGCCCTGTTTATTGCCACTTTCCCGGTGGATGACCCGCAATATGCCGTACTGGTGATGATTGACGAACCCAAGGGCACTAAAGAGACGGCCGGATTTGCCACGGGAGGCTGGATCGCCGCCCCGATAGCGGGTACTATCATCAGCCAGATGGCGCCGCTCTATGGTATACGTCCGGTGTATGACGTGCCTGAAGACGCCGTGAACCAATACTGGGTCAATAACGCGAATCAGAAATTCCTCCATGCCGTTTCTTACTGAACTGCTTGCTCATTATCACGGTGCGCTTTTAATTGAAGGTAACGCAGAGAAACTTCCTATCGCATCGGTGACTGCCGATTCGCGTCAGGTTACGCCCGGTGCATTGTTCATGGCGATACGCGGCACACATACGGACGGCACCGCCTATGCCATGGATGCAGTCGAGCGTGGCGCGGTGGCGGTGGTCTGTGATTTTGACGGCAAACTCGCGCTTCCCAAATCTGTGGTGATGGTGAAGGTGGAAAATGCGCGCATGGCGCATGCGAAATTCGCCGGCGCATTTTATGTGCCCCAGCCGCCGTATATTACTGCGGTCACCGGCACGGACGGCAAAACCTCAACCGTCGATTTTTTCCGCCAGCTCTGGCAGATGAGTTACGAAAATGCCGCTTCCATCGGCACGCTGGGCGTTATCGGCCCGCAGGCTGAGAACCAGCTGGGCGCGCTCAATACCACGCCTGATCCCACCTTGCTGCATCAGACATTGCGCACGTTGGGTGCAGGGCAATGCAAGTATGTAGCCATCGAGGCGTCAAGCCACGGGCTTGATCAATATCGTCTCGACGGTGTGAATCTTACCGCAGCGGCATTTACCAACCTGTCGCGCGATCATCTTGATTATCACGGGACGCTGGAATCGTATTTTGCCGCTAAGCTGCGGCTGTTTGCAGAGTTATTGCCTGCAGGCGCTACCGCCGTGCTCAATGCGGATGATGCCAAGTTCCGCAGGATTACTGAAGTCTGCGAGAAACGCGGTGTACGCGTTATCAGCTACGGCGAGCGCGGCAAAGACTTCCGCGTCAAGAAGATCACGCCGACGCTTACCGGCCTTGCGGTGCAGGCTGACATCATGGGTGCCTCGCAGCATTTCATGCTGCACATGATCGGCGGATTTCAGGTCATGAATGCGCTTGCTGCGCTAGGACTTTATACCGGCTGTGGCGGCAGTATCGAAGAGGGGCTCAAGCATCTGCCGCATCTGCACAGCGTACCGGGGCGCATGGACAAGGTTGCAAGTCATCCTAACGGTGCGCCGATTTTTGTCGATTACGCCCATACCCCGGCTGCACTGGGCAATGTGCTCAAGACTATGCGTGCGCATGTGAAGGGCAAGTTAAGTGTGGTGTTTGGCTGTGGCGGTGATCGCGATAAAGGCAAACGCCCGGAGATGGGCAAAGCGGCAAGTGAATTTGCCGATGCCATTATTGTGACCGATGACAATCCCAGAAGCGAAGATCCGTCACAGATCCGTGCCGAGGTCATGGCCGGTGCACCGAAAGCAAAAAATGTCGGCGACCGTGCCGAAGCGATTGCATTCGCCATCAAATCCCTGCACAAGGATGATGTGCTGCTGATTGCGGGAAAGGGTCATGAAAAAACCCAAATCGTCGGCAATCGTACCTTGCCTTTCGACGACGGCGAAGTGGCGCGGATGGCGGTCAAGCTATGTGAGCGGAAGGCGAACTGATGTGGAGCAGTGAGGAGATTCGGGAGGCAACCAAGGGCACAATGCTGGGCAGCGCTTTTGAGGCATCTTCCGTATCCATCGACAGCCGCAAGCTTGCCCCCGGTGCCCTGTTCGTGCCCATCAAAGGTGAGCGCATGGATGGGCATGACTACATAAAAGAAGCGCTGGCCAAGGGTGCGGCGGGCGCACTCGTGCACCGTATGCCCGATGGGCTCAAAAAAGGCGCGCCGGTTGTCATGGTGAATGATACCTACAAGGCGCTGGTGGATCTGGCGATAGCTGCCCGCAAGCGCACCCATGCCCGCATCATCACCGTTACCGGCAGTGTCGGCAAGACCGGCACCAAGGAGGCTATTCGCATTGCTACGGGCAGCGCGGGCAAAGTATATGCCACGCAAGGCAATCTCAATAATCATATCGGACTGCCATTGTCGCTTGCCAATCTTCCGCAGGATGCAGGTTTTGGTGTTTTCGAACTAGGCATGAACCATGCAGGCGAATTATCTTTCCTAAGCCGCATCGTACGTCCGGATATTGCAGTCATCACCAATGTGGAAGCCGTGCATCTCGAATTTTTTGCCAATGTCGAAGGCATTGCCGATGCCAAAGCGGAAATCATGGAGGGCATGCAAAAGGATGCGTCATTGGTGCTGAACCGCGATAATGCCTATTATCACCATCTGCTTACCAAGGCGGTAGGCCATGGCATCCGCCGTATCGTGACATTCGGTACGCATGAAGAGGCCGATTTTCGCCTGCTTAATTACCGGCTTCGCGACGCAGGCTCGCAGGTGGATGCTATCATATGCGGTACGCCCATCACCTATCCTTTGGGCACAACCGGGCGACATTGGGCGCTCACCTCGCTTGCGGCGCTTGCGGCCGCCACGCAAGCCGATGCTGACTTAGCCAATGCCGCCGCTGCATTAATGCATTTTTATGAGCCCGAGGGCAGGGGCAAGCGCGTGCCTGTGCAGTTGCGCCAGGGCGAGGTGACTGTAATTGACGACTGCTATAACGCGAGCCCGAGTTCGGTGAATGCTGCTATTGCCAAGCTCGCCGAACTGCATGACAGCGCGCCTGGCAAAGGCAGAAAAATAGCGGTACTGGGCGATATGCTCGAGCTGGGCAGCATGTCGGCGGATCTGCATAAAGGCTTGCTTGCAGCGCTGAGCGAACACCGGATCGACAAGGTTTACGGCGCCGGCCCATTGATGAAACATCTCTACGATATTCTTCCTGCGCCCATGCGCGGAGGTTGGGCGGCCACTTCTGCGGAACTTGGCGAGCAGGTGCTAAAATCGCTTAAGGCAGGTGATCTGGTGCTCATCAAAGGTTCACGCGGCAGTCGCATGGATCTGGTGCGTGATTTACTTTTCACCGCCGCTCATAATGACAAAAAGGAACGGGCCAATGCTCTATAATCTGCTATTCCCGCTCGCGCATGAATTCGCCGTCTTCAATCTTTTCAAGTACGAAACGTTTAGAAGCGGCGGTGCGGTGATGACGGCGCTGATCATGACGTTTATGATCGGTCCTGGCATTATACGCTGGCTAAAATCCAAACAGCGCGATGGCCAGCCTATCCGCGAAGATGGACCTGAGTCGCATCTCATCACCAAAAAAGGCACGCCGACGATGGGAGGAGTAATGATCCTGCTCTCCGTAGTCGTCTCTACGCTGCTATGGGCCGACGTCACCAATCATTATATCTGGATCGTGTTATTTGTAACGCTAGGCTACGGTCTGGTGGGATTTGGTGACGACTACCTCAAGCTGACCAGGCGCAATAGCAAAGGGTTGCCGGGCAAGCTCAAGCTTGCGCTGCAATTTGCCATCGGCTTCATCGCCGCTTTGTGGATCGAACAACTCGCGCCTGCGTCGATGTCACGGCATCTTGCCGTGCCGTTTTTCAAGGAAGTGCTCATCAATCTCGGCTGGTTTTATTTTATTTTTGTTATGCTGGTGATGGTCGGCGCCTCCAATGCCGTCAATCTTACCGACGGTCTTGACGGGCTTGCCATCGTTCCCATCATGATCACGGCCGGCTGCTTTGCGCTCATCACCTATCTCGTCGGCAATCTCAAATTTGCTGAATATCTGCAGTTGCATCACGTGCCGCTCACCGGCGAACTGGCGGTCTTCTGCGCGGCGCTGGTAGGAGCCAGTCTTGGTTTCTTGTGGTTTAACGCGCCGCCTGCGCAAGTGTTCATGGGCGATACCGGCAGCCTCGCTTTTGGCGGATCACTGGGAGTGGTAAGCGTGATCACCAAACATGAACTGGTGCTTGCCATCATCGGAGGGTTATTTGTGGCCGAGGCGGTGTCGGTCATTATCCAGGTGGCGTCGTTCAAGCTGACGGGAAGACGCGTCTTTAAAATGGCGCCGCTACATCATCATTTCGAAAAACTGGGCTGGAAAGAACCGACGATTGTCATCCGTTTCTGGATCATCGCCTCGATTCTGGCGCTCGTGGGGCTCTCCACGCTCAAACTGAGGTAGACATGATCACGCTGCGTAATTATCAGGACAAGAAAGTCGGTGTCTTCGGTCTCGCCAAGGCGGGCACCGCTACCGTCACCTCATTACTTGCGGGTGGTGCTGATATTTTCGTCTGGGACGACAAAGAGGACAGCCGCAAGACGTTTCTCAAACAGTTTGTCGAAGGCAAAACCAAACTTGCCGATCCCAAATCCTGGCCATGGAAAGATCTCGATGTGCTGGTGATAAGCCCGGGTGTGCCTCTTACGCATCCCGAGCCGCATTACACAGTAAAACTCGCCAAGGAAGCGGGGGTACGCGTTATTGGCGATATCGAACTGCTCTGCGAAGCACAACCGCTTACGCCCAAAATCGGCATCACCGGCACCAATGGTAAATCCACTACCACATCGCTGATCGCGCATATCCTCAAGACGGCCGGGCGTAAGATAGAGGTAGGCGGCAATCTCGGTACTCCGGCGCTCGCGCTCGCGCCCCAAGGCAATGACGGCTGCTATGTGCTCGAACTTTCCTCTTACCAGCTCGACTTGCTTTCTACCTCGCATTTCAACACCGCGATTCTGCTCAATGTCACGCCTGATCACATTGACAGACATGGCAGCATGGAAGGCTACGTTGCTGCCAAAGCCCATATCTTCGAGCGTCAGAATAAAAATGATGTTGCGTTGGTTAGCATCGACGACGATTATTCACGCTCAGTCTATTCCGGTCTCAAACAGACAAGCAAGGCACGTCTTGTCGGTGTTTCGGTGACGCATGATCTCAAGCAAGGCATCTTTGTCGACAAGGAAGGGGTTCTCCATGACAAACTGAATCCCGAACAGCCGGCAGTGATCAATCTGCATGATATCGCCAATCTCACCGGGCGGCATAACTGGCAGAATGCTGCATTCGCATACGGCGCCTGCCGGCTCCATGGCTTGTCGCCGCGTGACATTGAAAAAGGGCTTAAGAGTTTCCCCGGACTCAGGCATCGCCTGCAGATGGTGGCGACCATTCAGAGTGTGCGGTTCATCAATGACAGCAAGGCGACCAATGCCGATGCAACGTCACATGCACTTGCGCCTTTTGGGTGCATCTACTGGATTGTCGGCGGCAAGCCCAAGGAAGGCGGCATACTTCCGCTCACAGCGTTTTTTCCTAACGTCATGCATGCTTTCCTTATCGGCGAAGCAGAAAACGCTTTTGCGGCCACGCTCGAAGGGCGCATACCTTACACGCGCTGCGGCACGCTTGCCCGCGCATTTGAAGCCGCTGCGCAAAAAGCGTTTGCCGAACGCAAACCCGGTGCCGTCGTGTTACTTTCACCGGCATGTGCTTCATTTGATCAATGGAAGAGTTTTGAGGAACGCGGTGATGCGTTCTGCGCGATGGCGGAAAAACTGCTCGATAAGGTGATCACAGGAAAGCATTAAACGATGCGTCTGAACAGAACGAGCACAGGGTTCTTCGGGCGATGGTGGTGGACAGTAGACCGGCCCACGCTGCTTGCCCTTTTTATTCTCACCTGCATTGGAGCCGTATTGATCACTGCGGCAAGCCCCGCGGTAGCCGTGCGCATCGGCGCCAGCCCGTTTCATTTTATTCATCGCCAGCATATGTTTTTGGTGCTGTCACTGGTCGTAATCTTCGTCGTTTCGCTGCAGTCGCCGCAGAATATTCGTCGTCTTGCCACGGTGGGATTTCTCGTCAGCATCGCACTTATGTGCCTGCTTCCTTTCATGGGCATCGAGATCAAAGGCGCCAAACGCTGGCTTAATATTGGTCCGCTTTCGGTGCAGCCTTCCGAATTTCTTAAGCCGTGCATGGCGGTGGTGATGGCGTGGATATTTCATCTGCGCAACCAGTATGTGGGCTTTCCTGGCTGGCGTATCGCCGCCGGTCTTTATGCCCTCGTAATCATCTTGCTGCTCATTCAGCCTGATCTGGGCATGTCGGTGACTATTTCCTGCATGTGGGCGCTGCAGTTTTTTCTCGCAGGCCTGCCGTTTCTCTGGGTTATCGCGCTGATGTTTGGCGGCGGGGCAGGATTGTTTGGCGCCTATCATCTCTTCGCGCATGTGAAGAAGCGCATCGATAATTTTCTCGATCCATCCTCGGGCGATAACTATCAGGTGGCCAAATCACTCGAAGCCTTCAATCATGGCGGGTGGCTGGGGCAGGGGCCGGGCGAAGGTAAAGTAAAGCTGCTGCTGCCCGATTCTCATACCGATTTTGTCTTTGCCGTGGCCGGGGAGGAATTTGGTTTGTTTGCCTGCCTTATCATCGTGTTTTTGTTCGCATTTATTGTGATCCGCGGAATGGCTAAAATATGGAATGAAAACGATTTTTTCACCATGATAGCGGTAGCGGGCCTGCTCGCGCAATTCGGCATCCAGGCTATCATCAATATGGGAGTGGCGGTGAATCTTTTGCCTGCCAAAGGCATGACACTGCCTTTCTTGAGCTACGGCGGTTCTTCCCTGATTGCGATTGCGCTGGGAATGGGTATGATGCTGGCGCTCACCCGCAGGCGCTATGGCCATGCGGCGGCAAAGAGGTGAACAGTGGATATAGTTGTTAACGCGATCGGCCTTAGCGGCATGGTGGTTTTGCTTGCAGCATTCTTTCTGCAGCAGAAGGGATCCATTGTCAGCGGCGGGCGTACTTACTTATGGATGAATCTTTTTGGCGCAGTGCTCGTGTTGATCTCGCTCATGCGTTTCTGGAATCTTGCCTCTTTTCTGCTCGAATGTGCGTGGATGCTCATCAGTCTGTATGGGCTCTTTAAACTTAAGCAGGCGGCTGCATGAGCGACTCTTCCCTGATTGTACTGGCGGCGGGCGGCACGGGCGGGCATATTTTCCCGGCCGAAGCGCTTGCCGAGGAATTACAGGCACGCGGGCATCGTGTTGTGCTCATCACCGACAAACGTTTCTCTGATTACAAGGGGTCACTTAGCAAACTTGAGCGCCATATCATTCGCGCCGGCACGTTCGGGCGCGGCATGGCGAGCAAAATCACGGCAGTGACGGATATATTCGTAGGCATCTTTCAGGCGCGCAAACTGCTCAAAGCACTCAAGCCCGATGCCGTGGTGGGATTCGGCGGCTATCCCTCTTTCCCGACGGTCTACGCCGCCAGCGGTCTTGGCATTGCCACCGTAATCCATGAACAGAATTCAGTGCTGGGACGTGCCAATCGTCTGCTGCTTAAGCGCGTGGGTGCCATCGCCACGACATTTGCCGAAACGCGTTTCATCGGCGATGAATATGTCTCCAAAGTGGTCCTTACCGGCAACCCGGTGCGCACGGCCATTCGCGTGCTTTGCGAAATTCCTTATCCGGAACTCTCCACCGACGGCAATATCCGTATTCTCGTGACCGGCGGCAGTCAGGGCGCTTCCGTGTTCAGCCAGATTGTGCCTGCCGCCATCACCGCGCTGCCCGGTGCGTTGCGTTCGCGCATCCGCATCGATCAGCAATGCCGCGAAATCGATCTGGAAGCCACGCGCGCGGCCTACGCGCAAATGAATGTAAGCGCCGATCTTTCCTCTTTCTTCAGCGATATTCCGGCACGCCTCGCCTCGGCGCATCTGGTCATTGCGCGCGCGGGTGCGTCCACCATTGCCGAGCTCACTGCAGCAGGCAGGCCATCGATTCTTGTGCCTCTGCCTACGGCCATGGACAATCACCAGTACCACAACGCCAACGCGCTTGAAGAAGTCGGCGGCGGATGGATGATGCTGCAGGAAGGTTTCACCGCCGCAGCGCTCTCAGCACGCATTGAGTCTTTCCTCGGCCTGCCTGCAAGCCTTGCACGTGCAGCAGAGTATGCACTCAAGGCGGGTCGCATTCATGCGGCGCGTGATTTGGGAACGTTAGCGCTGCATATTGCGGGCAACGGCAAAATTGCCGATCTCTCTTTTGTTCACCCTTCAGTAAGCAGGGCCGCATGAGCATTATGTCCCTCATCCGCCCCAAGGCATTTCCCCTTTCCAAGAGCATGCCGCTCAATGTCGGCATGCTGCATTTCGTTGGCATTGGCGGCATCGGCATGAGCGGTATCGCCGAGATTTTGCACAATCTCGGTTATAAAGTGCAGGGCACGGATATTACGGAAAATGCCAACGTTGATCGACTGCGCAAACTCGGCATCGAGGTGGCCATCGGTCATAGGGCAGAGCATCTCATGGCGGCTTCGGTGGTGGTGATTTCTTCGGCGGTGAAATCCGACAATCCGGAAGTCGTGGCCGCGCGCGCGCAACGTATCCCCGTGGTCAAACGTGCAGAAATGCTGGCCGAACTCATGCGCCTTAAAATGGCCGTGGCGATTGCCGGCACCCATGGCAAGACCACAACCACCTCGCTTACCGCCTCGCTGTTTGATGCGGCGGGCCTTGCACCCACCGTGATCAATGGCGGCATCATCAATGCCTACGGCACCAACGCGCGTGTTGGCACCGGCGAATGGATGGTGGTGGAAGCCGACGAATCCGACGGCACGTTCATACGTCTTCCCTCCACGATTGCCATCATCACCAATATTGATCCCGAGCATCTGGATTACTTTGGTTCATTTGACAATCTGCGTGCCGCGTTTCAGCAATATGTCGAGAATATCCCGTTCTACGGTTTCGGTGTGCTATGCATCGATCACCCCGAAGTGCAGGCGCTCATTGCCAAGGTGCGCGACCGCCGCATTCTTTCCTATGGACTCTCTCCACAAGCCGATGTGCGTGCGGTCAATATCCGCCGTGATCCATCGGGCCAGCGGTTTGATATTGAATATGACGACGGCAAGATGATGAAAGATGTCTTCCTGCCGATGCACGGCGAGCATAATGTGCGCAATGCGCTTGCAGTGACGACGGTAGGGCTCGAACTCGGCGTGGGGGAAGAAGTCATCAAGAAAGCCTTCGCGCAGTTTAAGGGCGTCAAACGCCGTTTCACCAAAACCGGGGAAGCGGGTGGCATCACGGTCATTGACGATTACGGGCATCATCCGGTGGAAATCGCTGCCACGCTCAAGGCGGCTCGCGAATCGCTCGCCGGGACAGAGGGCAGGGTGATAGCCGTTGTTCAGCCCCATCGCTATACACGCCTGCGCGATCTTTTCGAGCAGTTTTGCACCTGTTTTAACGATGCCGACTCTGTTATAGTGTCCGACGTTTACACGGCAGGCGAAGAGCCGATTGAAGGCATCCACCGTGACGCATTGGTGGCGGGACTCAGAAGCGCGGGCCATCGTCACGTTGAGGTGCTGGAAAAACCGGAAGCGCTTGCTGAGCTGGTAGTAAAAGTAGCAAAGCCGGGTGATCTTGTCGTTTGCCTCGGTGCCGGTAGTGTTACTAAATGGGCTGCAAGTCTGCCGGAAGAGCTGGCGGCATTGCAGAAGAAACAGAAGAAGGCCGTATGACGGACGTGCTGGTAAAAGAAATTCACTCCGATCTCATTGCGCGCCTGCCCGATACACGCGGCCGGATGCGTGCGCAGGCAGACCTTTCCAAGGTCAACTGGTTTCAGGTCGGCGGTGCGGCGGAAGTATTGTTCAAGCCGGAAGACACGCATGACCTTGCCCATTTTCTCGCCCATAAGCCTGCAGATGTTTGCGTCACGGTGCTGGGCGTGGGCTCCAATATTCTCGTGCGCGACGGCGGTATTGAAGGTGTCACCCTGCGTCTGGGCAGGCATTTTGCCGATTGTCATGCGCAAGGCGATCGTATCATCGTCGGTGCGGGTTGCCTTAACAGCAATGCCGTTACAGTGGCAAAGGATCACGGTATCGGCGGCCTTGAATTTTTAAGCGGCGTTCCGGGTTCGATGGGTGGCGCGCTGATGATGAATGCCGGTGCCTATGGCAGTGAAACCAAGGACGTACTGGTAGAGGCGGAAGTGATCGATCCGCAAGGCCATATCCACGTGCTTTCCGCAGAAAAACTGCATTACACTTACCGTAAATGCGGCCTGCCCGAAGGCTGGATTTTTACCCGCGCGACCTTGCAGGGCAAAGAAGAAGCTCGCGAAAAAATTGCCGCACGCATGCAGGAAATTTCTGTTGCACGCGAAAATACGCAACCCATCCGTTCGCGCACGGGCGGCAGCACCTTTAAGAATCCCGAAGGCCAAAAGGCCTGGCAGTTGATTGAAGCGGCGGGATGCAGGGGCTTGCATGTAGGCGGTGCAGAGATGTCGCGCAAGCATTGCAATTTCATGATCAATACCGGCAACGCTACGGCGCATGATCTGGAAACGCTGGGCGAAGAAGTGAGACAGCGCGTGCTGGTGCATAGTGGCATCACCCTCGAATGGGAAATCAAGCGTATTGGTCTTGCCTCTGCCAAAGCCTCACGCAAGGCAGTGGCCTGATGACCCGGCATGTGGCAGTCCTGATGGGAGGCTTGTCGGCGGAGCGTGAAGTGTCGCTGACGTCCGGTAAAGCGGTTGCCACCGCACTCTTGGAACTGGGTTATAAAGTGACGCCCCTCGATGTAGACGGCGAGATTGCTGCACATCTTGCGCGCATTAAGCCCGATGTGGTGTTTAACGCGCTGCATGGCAGGTGGGGTGAAGACGGTTGCATTCAAGGCCTGCTCGAATTGCTCAGAATTCCTTATACCCATTCCGGCGTACTCGCTTCCGCAGTGGCGATGGACAAGCCCATGGCCAAGAAGATGTTCGCTGCCGCGGGATTGCTGGTGCCCGAGGGCAGGACGGTAAGCAAACATGATGTGCTGAGCAAAGATGTGTTGCCGCGTCCTTACGTCGTTAAACCGGTCAATGAAGGCTCCAGCGTCGGTGTGAAAATCGTGCAGGAGCGCGATAATTACTTTTTCGATGAAGCCAGCTGGCCTTACGGTGAAGAGGTGCTGGTGGAACAATATATACCCGGCCGTGAAGTGACCGTCGCCGTACTTGACGACGTGGCGCTCGGTGTTGTCGAGCTGCGCCCCAAGGCAGGATTTTACGATTATGAGAATAAATATACCTCGGGCAAGACCGAGCATCTCTGTCCAGCGCCGCTTTCCAAGGAAAAGACCGAAGAGGTCATGCAGATGGCGCTTGTCGCGCATCGCGTGCTGGGTTGCCGCGGGCTAAGCCGCTCCGACTTCCGCTACGATGATACCAAGGGTGAACCCGGCACATTTTATATCCTTGAGCTCAACTCGCAGCCGGGCATGACGCCGCTGTCATTGTCTCCCGAGATTGCAAATTACGCGAAAATAGGGTTTAATCAGCTGGTCGATACGCTCGTTAAGGGCGCAAAACTCGGGCAGTAACGCTCAAGGCATTATTTAGAGTATATGGCAAAAGCGAAACTCACGACGCGCCAAAAGGAAAGCCGGAAAATCAACCGCAAACGCGCGGTGCGCAAATGGTGGCAGACCACGTCGCGCCGGGCGCTTATTCTTGGCACCACCCTGGGCGTCCTTATTTTCGCCGGCGGCAGCTGGTGGTTCTGGCATTCGGGAAAGCTCGAACAGGTGGCCAATAACATCAGCGGTCGGTTCTGGCAGCAGACCGCACGCATGGGCTTCCGCGTCGAGAATGTCTATCTTGAAGGGCGCAAGTACACGTCGATAAACGATATCAATCACGCGCTCGGTATCAAAATCGGCGAGCCGATCATGGCGCTTTCACTGAGCGATATGCGTGCGCGTCTGGAGGCGATTCCACGCGTGAAATATGCTGAAGTGGCGCGCGTGCTGCCTGATCAGCTGCATGTGCATATTGTTGAGCGTGCGCCGGTGGCAGTGTGGCAGAACGAAGGCAAGCTCCATCTCATCGATCAGGACGGGGTGGTGATGGAATATGCCGACCCGGCACAATACAAGCAATTATTGCTGGTGGTGGGCGAAGATGCACCTGGCCGCACCCATGATCTGATTAACACGCTTGCGCTAGAGCCTGAGCTTGCCAAGGACGTGGTTGCAGCACAACGTATAGGCGAGCGCCGCTGGAACATACGTTTCAAGAACGGGGTCGAACTGAAATTACCGGAAAAGAAACCCGAAGAGGCCTGGCAGAATTTTGCGCGCATGGATCGGGAAAACCATGTGCTTAGCCGGGCGGTCACGTCCATCGATATGCGACTTTTCGATCGCATCTTCATCAAGACCGCGCCTGAGGTTAAGCCTGGCAAAGGCAGCGGCGGCAGCGAGACGTAACGTATATAATTGCTCCCGCTTCGGTCTGCTTACCTTCGCGATGTGCCTGAGACCTTCGGCCATTAAAGGGCGCGTCTGCTGACTCGCTTCTTTTTCAGCATCTGCGGCTTGACCTCGCCGGCCAAAGCGCTACACATAAGGCGTACGGAAAGTGGCATGGCCAAGAAAATCAAGAAATTTACGGGCAGTATCGCGGCGCTAGACATTGGCAGCACCAAGGTCGCATGTTTTATCGCGCGTTTGCAGCCTGACGGCGCTATCCGCATCACTGGTATCGGCCATCAGCTTTCCAAAGGCATACGCTCGGGGCATATTGTCGATATCGTTGAGGCGGAAACCTCGGTAATTGCCGCGGTGCATGCCGCTGAGCAGATGGCGGATGAAACCATTGAAAACGTAGTGGTCAATCTCGCTGGTGCAGGCTTAACCTCACGCAGCGTTACGGTCGAGCTTACCGTTTCGGGCGGCAGCGTTACCGAGCGCGATCTGGCGGATATTCTGGTAGAGGGGCGTGCGAGCGTTGAGAGCGACGATGTTGAGATTATTCATTGTTTCCCGGTGCAATACACGCTCGATGACGTCAAGAACATCCGCGATCCTCGTTCAATGGTGGGCGAGAAACTTGGCGCTGATCTGCATATCATCACTGCACCTGCCACCATGATCCGCAACATCACCAATTGCCTGGCGCATTGCCACCTCAATGCCGCTGATTTCGTGGCTTCACCGCATGTGTCAGCGCTGGCCTGCCTGGAGCCCGACGAGATGGAGCTGGGTGTCACTCTTGTCGATATGGGCGGCGGTGTCACCAGCGTTGCCGTATTTGCGGGCGGCAAAAATCTGTTTACCGACGTAGTGCCGATCGGCGGTATGCATGTCACCAGCGATCTGGCCAAGGGACTATCGACCTCGATTGCTCATGCCGAGCGTTTAAAAACGCTGCATGGCAGTGCGGTGCCGACGTCATCCGACCATCAGGCGATGATCGACGTACCACAGCTCGGCGAAGAAGACAGTGGCGACGGCGGTAACCTCATGCCGCGTTCGATGCTGGTGGGTATAATCCGTCCGCGACTGGAAGAAATTTTCGAGATGATCCGCAGCAAGATCGAAGTGGCGGGAATGGATGCGATTGCCGGCAGGCGTGTAGTGCTCACGGGCGGTGCCAGCCAGCTTCTAGGCATGCGGGAACTGGCCACGCGTGTGCTGGGCAAACAGATACGGGTAGCCAAGCCGCGCATCATTTCGGGACTTGCAGATGCGGTCAGCGGGCCGGCTTTTTCTTCTTCTATCGGTATGCTCGAACATGCGCGTCGCAAGACACTGGAAGATCGTCAGCACGATCCCTCGCGCAAATCCGGCGCATTTGCACGCTTTGTCCAGTGGCTTAAGGATAACTTCTGAATAAGTCTGCAACGTCGGCGGCTGAAAGCTGCACGGCTGCCGTACGCTTGCTATATTTCAGTGAACGAAAATGCGCACTTCGCTGGCGCTGACATTGTCGGCGGCGCTGGTCAGGTTAATGCGGCTTTGCGGGAGGCCCATCTCCTGCAAAGTGGCGAGTACTTTATGCGTATTGGCAGTGGCTAACTGGTTGTTGTATTGCTGATTACGGCTATCACGCGTCTGCACTGAAATCGATACGATATCAAAGGTAGCAGAGGGTTTGGCCTCCAGCGCCTGGGAAATAACATTATAGAGGGGACGCTCGTACATCACATGCGGCTGATTGAAGCGGATGACGATGAGCGGCGTCTCATTGGTGTATTCGGTTTCATAGGTGGGGGCTGCCGCTGTCGCAGCTATGGCCAGAGAGCACAGGATGCATGCTGCTAAAGCGCCGTAAATGCCATGTTTCATAGATTTTACCCTTATTCTCCTCGCGGGAGCCAAAAATGCCATAGGTTTGGCTAATTTAAAAGGATTAAATCATGAGGCAGAGGAAATGCAGGGCTTTGCGGGCAGCGCGAAATTTACTTGAATTTCCGCCCTGTTTTGCTAACGTGCGCGCCCTTAAAGTACGCACCCGTAGCTCAATTGGATAGAGCATCAGACTACGAATCTGGCGGTTGGGAGTTCGAGTCTCTCCGGGTGCGCCATTTTAAGTTTCGTCGCCGTTCGGCAATCGCCGTGAAAACTAGACTCAGAGCCGATTATAGAAGATTTTGACTCGCGGCCATTCGTTAACAATTATTGACATTCGACCCCAAATGGGGGCATAATTGGGGAAGTCAGTTTCCTCAAAAGAGTATTTGTTTCCCCAAATGGTGTTCTCAGGCGCAGAAATCCTAGATTTTTCGTCAACACAAAATCCCTGTAAATGCGGTTGGGAGTTCGAGTCTCTTTTTTGGGAGTTCGAGTCTCTCTGGCTCATGGGTCAAAGGGGGGCGAATGATCCTTAAGGAAATTCAAGTCCGTAGCGCAAAGCCCAAAGCCAAGCTGTATCGGCTGTTTGACGGTGGCGGGCTTTATCTGGAAGTGCCGCCTAGCGGCGGAAGATACTGGCGGTATAAATACCGCTTTGCAGGCAAGGAAAGACGCCTTGCCTTGGGGGTTTATCCTGATGTCGGCCTTGCGGAAGCAAGGGAGCGTCACATGCTGGCGCGTAAAGCACTGGCGGCGGGTAACGACCCCGGAGCGGAAAAAAGGGAGGCCAAACGGCAAGCCGTGCTCAACGGCGAGAACACTTTTAAGACCATTGCCAAGGAATGGTTTGAAACCCGCAGGCACAGATGGTCGGCAAAATATGGCAAGTCCATCATGGATCGTTTGGAACACAACCTTTTTTCAAGAGTGGGCAACCGTCCTATTGCAGAAATTGATGCGCCTGAATTTCTTTCCGCCTTACGTGTGGTCGAAAAAAACGGCGCGCTCGATCTCGCCATGCGTCTGTTGCAGTATTCAGGCCAGATTTTCAGATATGCCATTGCCACTGGCCGCGCCAAATACAATCCACTGAATGACCTGCGCGGCGCGTTGAAATCTCCGGTGCGGAAGCATCAGGCGTATCTGAAAGAAAACGAACTGCCAGCGTATCTGAAAAAATTGGAAGCCTATGACAACCTGCAAACCAAGCTGGCATTAAAATTCCTGCTGCTCACTTTTGTCCGCACTACGGAACTGCGCGGTGCAAAATGGATGGAAATAAATTTTGAAAAGAACGAGTGGCGCATCCCCGTGGAGCGCATGAAAATGAAGCAACTGCATATCGTTCCGCTCTCGCGTCAGGCGGTCGCCGTTTTGAAGGAAATGAAGGCGTTTAGCGGCCAATGGGAGTTTGTTTTTCCGAATCAGCACAAGCCGTCAGGCTGCATGAGTGAAAACACCATGCTCTTTGCCTTGTATCGCATGGGGTATCATTCCAAGGCCACCGGCCACGGTTTCCGTGCCACTGCCAGCACCATTCTCAACGAGAATGGTTTTCCGCCTGACGTGATTGAACGCCAGCTTGCACACGCGGAGAGCAACGAAGTCAGGGCCGCTTACAATCACGCGCAATATCTGCCGGAACGCCGGAAAATGATGCAATGGTGGGGTGATTATCTTGATGGCGTGGCAAAAAAGCGTTAGCTGCTGCGTGCAATCCAAAAAATGGCCGCCCGCCGACTTGAAAACAGCTCTGACGAGAGAGAAAAGATTTTTCTGGACCGCCAGCCGTTAAATCGCTAAAACTTTTGCATGAGTATTGTAAATCTGCCAAAACCAGTTCACAATGTGCGGGATTTGAAGATGGAAACCAAATTTTACTGTGGTGATTGCCGGGATGTGCTGAGGCGCTTCCCTGAGAGCACGTTCGACCTGATTGTTACGTCGCCCCCGTATGCTGATCAAAGGAAAAAAACCTACGGTGGCATTCATCCTGACAAATATGTGGAGTGGTTCCTCGAACGATCAAAGCAATTCAAGCGAGTGCTCAAACCGACCGGCTCTTTTGTCCTAAACATAAAGGAGAGGGTGAACGAGGGAGAGCGTCACGTTTATGTGCTCGAATTGATTTTGGCACTTCGCAAACAGGGCTGGCTTTGGACTGAGGAATACATCTGGCATAAGAAAAATTGCCATCCTGGGAAGTGGTCAAATCGCTTTCGGGATGCTTGGGAGCGGTGTCTGCACTTCACGAAAGAAAAGAAATTTCACATGTATCAGGACGAGGTCAAAGTGCCGATGGGTGATTGGGCAAAGGCGCGTCTTAAGAATTTGGGCAAAAATGACGTGGTTCGATTCGATTCTCAAGTGGGCAGCGGCTTCGGCAAAAACATAAAGAATTGGATTGGCCGTGACATGGCGTATCCCTCCAACGTGCTACACTTTGCTACGGAATGCGCCAATAAAGAGCATTCAGCGACTTTCCCGGAAGCTCTGCCTGATTGGTTTATTAAACTGTTCACAAAACCAGGGGATTGGGTTTTAGACCCATTTGCTGGCTCTGGAACTACGAATGTGGTAGCACATCGGCTTGGGCGCAATTCAGTAGGGGTTGATTCCCTGCCGGAATATGTAGATTTGGCTAACAGCTACTTGGCCGCAGAAAGGAAAAATGACGACCAAAAGGCGAAAACAAAGAATGGTAATGGGTATGACCATCAAAAGGAGGCAGCGAAGAATGGCAACGGGCATTACTCAAGCACAAATAACAGAATACGTCAAAAAGCACATACCAGACTTCCACAAGGAACGGCTTGAAAAGCTGCGGAAGCTGAAACTGCAAAAGGTTCTGTCGCGTAAAAATCCATACCTTTTCAAAACAAAGGGGCTGCTCACTTCACGCGAGCTAGTCAAAGCTATTCTGGATGCTCACCTTTCATCATCAGAGGAAACGGTTCTTGGCGGCTTTCTGGAAGGATTGGCCGTGTTCATTTGCGGCAAGGTTTACGGTGGCGGCAAGTCGGCCGCGAACGGAATTGATTTGGAATTTGTAAAGGACAGAAAAAAGTATTTCGTGTCGATCAAGTCTGGCCCGAATTGGGGCAATAGTGAGCAGATTAAAAAGCTGCGCATGGTTTTTAAGGAAGTGCGTAAAATTTACGGTCAGGACAAAAATAGCTTGCCGGTCGAATGCGTCAATGGATGCTGCTACGGCAAGTTGAAAACCACGTCTGAGCACAAAGGGGATTACATCAAATTGTGCGGAAGCAGGTTTTGGGCGCTGATTTCTGGCGACGAAAACACGTATCTAAACATTGTCGAACCTCTCGGCCACGAGGCAAAAGATCGCAATACTGAATTTTTGGCTCAATATGAATTGGTAGTGGATGAGTTCACAGAGCTTTTTCGCACCATGTTCTGCGATGCGGGAAATAATATTCTTTGGGAAAAGCTTACCAAATTTAGTTCTGGCCCACCGACTGGTGAAGAAGTTGAAGACGAAATCACAGGCGAACCATAAATGTTACCCAAAGGGTGCCTCGTTACGGTGGCATTTCTCGCTCGCGGGAATTTAACGGTCAAGGCTCCGGCTCGTCCGGCTCGCGTTCCGGCGTGGGGCTTGACGGTTCAACGGATGGACTGCGCTTCGCGTCCTGCTCCTGCTCGTATTGCTCCCGCACGGCGTCTTTCACCGTGTCAAGGCTCTGCTCCGGGGTCATGTGCTGCTTCGCCAATGCAGCGCGATACCGCACGCTAAATTCGTGCAAGGCCAATTGTTCTTTTTGTGATAGCTCGGCCATATCAGGACATGAGCGATTTGGCTTCGTCCAAGCATCGCCCGATTTTCATCCGCGCATTATCGTAACTCAAGTTTCGTTCCTCCGCAATTTCCGCGTAGTCGAGGCCAATGACGTAATGCCGCCAAAGCAAATCGGAACATTCCGGCTTGGCGGCGGTCAGCAATTTGATTGCGTAATCCAGATCGTGCCGGATGGCGGGCGACAGGGGCACGTCCTGAGCCGTTCCTTCCATCATCTGCCAGATTTCGTCTGGCGGCATGGATTGTATCCGGTCGGCGTATTGTTTGCGAAACTGGTCATTCAGCTTGTTCCGTGCGATGCGGTAACACCATGCCCAAAACTCCTTCACCGTGTCCCCCTTGAATTGCTTCAAGCTGGTGGCAACAGCCTTTAAGACTTCCTGCAAGGCGTCCTTGGCGGCGTCATGGGAAACGCTGCTGAACACAAACACGCGCAAGTCCGGCTCAATGCGGCGGAAGATTTCTTCCGCCAGCCGGATGCGCTCTGCCAGCCCTGCCGTCAGCCGGTAAGTGCGGACAAGTTTGATCAAATCGTCCATCGGATTTCCCCAAAGCCTAAATCTTCACGCTCCCGCGTGGCAATCGTTTTCGGCTGTTCGGTTTTGGTCGTCTGCGCGACTGGTGTTGCGTAATGAAAGAAGATCAACATCGGTTCCTGTCGCTGCTCGGTCAACTGCCCCTCCGCCTCACGGCGGAGCAAGCCGGTTGGGTGCTGAACTGCCAGCCGCACGACATTCCCGCGCTGGTCAATGCCCGCCTGCTCAAGCCGCTTGGCAACCCCTCTGCCAACGGCACAAAGTATTTTGCCACGGCAGACCTTCTGGAAACGGCCAAAGACCGCTCTTGGCTGGTCAAGATGACATCGGCGATCAACGCGCACTGGCAAAAGCAGAACGGGAAAAAATACCATTCTGTGAACGGCACGCGGAATGGTCTTTCTTCGGTGTTAAATTTGTCTTCCGCAGCAAGCGTTTAGCAATCCTTGCTGTGAAATTAGAAAGTCCCTGCTATTGTTCTTCAGTGCATGAGAACGATCAGAATGCGGCATCGGTCATTTCCGTGGCTGGGGCCTATCCACTTCATCTCTTGGGTTGGAAAGCCTTTCAAGACCTGTGTGTTGGCGTAGCGGAAGAGTGCCTGCGGCGCCCTGTCCAAACTTTCCTGCCAAACAATGACGCCGGACGGGACGGCGCTTTCGTTGGTAGGTGGGACGGAGCCGACTTGACGGCGGGGGAGTCCACGATCCAGTGCAAGTTCACATCGCAGGCTGCCGCGAACCTTTCCCTCTCCATGCTTGTCGATGAACTGGAGAAAGCAAAGGCACTCGCTGCCAAGGGATTGGCTGCTGATTATATCATTCTTACAAACCATCCCGTCACCGGGGCGAGCGAGTTGAAGATCAGGGCCGCATTCGAGGCAGCGGGTGTGGGTCGCTGTCGGGTCTTCGGCTACAACTGGATTGTGCTGCAAATTCGGTCATCACCTCGCCTACGAATGATGGCACCGCGTCTATATGGACTCGGAGACCTCAGCGATCTCCTTGATGCACGCGCTTATGGACAGGCGCAACTTATACTGAGCGCGATGGGAGACGATCTGCAACGGCTCGTCGTCACGGACGCTCACCGTAAGAGCGTCCGAGCCGTCAGTGAACATAATCTTGTTCTTCTTCTTGGTGCACCAGCAGCTGGGAAATCAACGATTGGCGCGAGTCTCGCCATCGGTGCTGCTGACATCTGGCAGTGCGGAACCATTCGTGCGACATCGCCTGAAGATATTCAGCGACATCTCAGCCCCGGCACTTCGCAGTTCTTTTGGGTTGATGATGCCTGGGGCAATACGCAATATCAGCGCCAAACCGCAGAGGCGTGGAATCAGGTTTTTCCACTAATGCAAGGAGCAATGAGAAAAGGAACGCGCTTCCTCTTAACTTCTCGCGATTACATCTGGAAGGCGGCCCAACACGACCTTAAGCTTCAGTCGATCCCGGTGTTGAACCGCAGTCAAGTGATTATCAATGTTCAGGAGTTGTCCACACAGGAAAGGGCGCAAATACTTTACAATCATCTGAAACTTGGCGATCAGCCGACTAAATTCCGTGCGGCGGTCAAAGAATTCCTGCCGGAAATTGCAGAACGCAAAGACTTTCTTCCCGAGACAGCACGTCGCCTTGGATCAAGGTTTTTCGCTGGCCAACTATCCGAAACGCGCGATTCCATTATAGCGTTTTTCGAGCAGCCTGAGGATTTCCTATTAGCGACGATTTCCAATCTCGCGGCGGACTGTCGTGCTGCAATCGCTGTTGTGTTCATGAACGGTGGGAAGGTTCGTTCGCCTATTCCAGCAGCCGATCTGGAGCCAGCAGCTAACGCCTTTGGTGTAACTGTCGCCGCAGCGCGGGATCAATTGGATGCGTTGAATGGCAGCCTGCTGCTATTGGCTCAAGATGACGTGGGACCATACTGGACCTATAAGCATCCGACCGTTAGCGATGCCTTTGCACGCTATGTTGCAGGCACGCCTGAGTTGGTCGAAATCTATCTTCGCGGCGCAAAACCGGAATCCATCGTTCACGAAGTGGTTTGCGCAGGCATAGAAGTCTCTGGCGCGCTCGTCGTCATACCAGATAGCTTGCATCCGATTTTAGCGGAGCGGATTGATGCGCTAGAGGGCTACTATCTTGTCAGCTTCCTGTCCTATCGCTCTAACCGCGCGTTTTCGGCACTCATGCTCAAAAGGCGACCAGACATTCTTGATCGTCTTAAAGATTTTTATATTCCAATCAAGGAGGACACTGATGCTAACCTTGTAGCGATGCTTCACGAACAAGGATTGCTGCCCGAAGAAATTCGACTGAATTTTGTGGAGGAGTTGCGTCGCGCGGCTGTCGAGGAAGCAGACGCAAGTCTTTTCGACGACGAAGCGCTAGGAGCGGTATTAACCGAGGCCGAGAAAAATTCCATTCTGACTGACGTAGAAATAAAGGTGCTTCCGAGAATTGATTATCATGTGGGTCGGCTGAGCGATGAGTGGGACAAGGAATATGATCCTGATGATTATTTCGACGGTTTTGAGCGGTCTATCGGGCTGTTTGTGGACGCACTGGGCAATGGCGAGGATCACCAGGCAGTTTTGCGTTCGACCCGCAACAAAATTAGCTTGGCCGTATCAAACATGAACGTGGACTATGAAAAGAGTTCATCAACGTCAGCGCCAATCGCGTCTTCGACTCCGCGCTCAACTCCGCTTGCCAATCTATTTAGGGACGTGGACGAGTAGAAAATATACCCCCGACATCGGCATGATGACTCTTTCGGCGGCCAATTAACTCGCCTTCGCCACTGCCGCGCCTTCGGCCTTCCTCTCGTAATCTTCCAAGGACGGAATCTTCATCAGAGCGCGTTTCGCGTAGGCGCGATGAACGGCTTTGCTGTTGTGCCCCAAAGCCTCCTGCGCGAACCTTTCGGGCATCCCTGCAACTTTGGCACGTTCCGCCCATGCGTAGCGGTAGGAATGCAGGGTAACGCCTTTAATGCCAAGCTGTCGGCACCGTTGCCCAAACTCCGTGGCACGGTCGCCAGCCCGCACGCGGGACAGATACGGAAACAACACCCCTTCGGCGGGCAGGTCTTTGAACACGTTCAAAGCCTCCGCGCCCAAGTGGACTAGCACCGCCACGCCGGATTTCTGGCGGGTGAAACTCACCGTGTTGCTCGTCCAGTCCACGTCCTCACCTTTCAGGTTCGCAATGTCGCCCTGACTTGCGCCCAAGTGCCAGCACAACTGATAAAGGGTTTTGCGTTCGGGGTTCACCTCGGCGGCGATGATCCGCTGGTGTTCCTCAAGGGTGATGGCGCGTTTCTCCTTGAACTTCACTTTCGGCCATTGGCGTTTCGGCAGGATTGACCATGCAAGCCAGTTCATGTCCAAAGCGAAGTTGTGAATCCGGCGCAGATAAACATTTGTCGAGACGGTTCCGAGTTCCAACACTTTCAAAAAATGCGCGGAGTAGGTTTCGAGAATCGGCTGGTTGCGGATGAGGTCGAACGCCTTGTCCTTCATCGCTATCACATGGCGGGCGTGTGTCGAGCCGGTCTTGGTCTTGGTCATTTCGTCCATCGGCACTTGCCAAGTGCGCTTCGCCACTTCGGGGTCGGTGGCCGTCAAATACGTCCGCGCGATATGCAGGTTCAAGACGGGCTGCCGATGGGCTTCGTTCTTGGAATGCAGGAGCGCAAGGGCTTCGGCTTCGTCCTTCGTGCGAAGGCTGTGCTGCTTGCCAGTGGTGGTGTCTTCCGAATAATAAACACCCGCTCGGTTAAACATGATGAATCTCGTTTTCATAACTGATTTCTCTGATCGAGAAACCAGTCCGGTTTCATCCGCGTTTAAGAACGCGAGTTTTGGCGAGTTTCAGCAAATACTGGCAAATAGTGGCGAATTGTTCTGACACTCGCCGGTTTACTGACAGTTTCACTGACAGTGGCCATTCCGCCCGGCGTAACTCCTTGATGCACACGCATCAAAACTTGGAGGCGAGGGTCGGAATCGGACTAAGTCACCGATTCAGATACCAATAAAATAGCAAAATCCCCTGTAAAATCAAGGACTATTCGCCAGAATTCGCCACTATTTTTCACTACTAGAATGACCTTTCACTGACAGTTTCACTGACAGTGCCCGCCCGCAGATCGGAATTGAAATTTTCGCGCCGCTGTTCGGCGTGGATTTTGGTTGGGCTTTTAAAATGGCACGTCATCATCTTGGCTCCCTTGCACCTGGCTTCCATCATTAGCGCCCCCCTCTCCACTACCTTCCTCTTCCTCATCCTTTATCTCTGCCGAGTACTTGCCTATTGCGTCGCGGTATAGGTTATCAACCTCCCGCTTGAATTGCTCCTTGTCGCTCAAAAATTCGTCAAACTTGGAGGCAAGATTTTCATATATAATTTGGTGCGCCTTATTCCCCAAAAGACTCTCATCATAGGCATCAAATTGAAAGTCATCGGCCTCTGCCGCCTTTAACAAGGCAAGGATATCCTTCTTGTTAATTTTATCGATTTCTTGGTAAACAGCGCCATCCCAATAGTAGCCTTTGTTATCCTCGATTTTTAGATATTTGCCCATATTAGTTTTTAAATCCCTTGTATAAATCTCTTCTGGTGTCATATGCCTTCTCTCCAGCCTCTAGGGTATCCATTAAAACGCCGTGACTATTTATCGCGTCGCCATCGGCAGTTTTAAGTTCTTTATCGCCGGGGGAGCCAGAAAAAATCCTGTACTCGTCTGTACTGTCCACAATCGTCCTCTGTGCATATATAATGTAGCTTGGATACATTAGCATCCCAACAGTACTATTGTGTGTCACAACAACGACCGGCAGTTCCGCCGACAGGTCTTTTATTTCCTTATTTACATTATCTTTTAGGAACAGATTGTCGAAGGATGATTCAGGTTCGTCAACCAGCAACATTTCGTACTGTCGCGCATCCCGCAATGCCTTGAGCAGGTTAAATTCTGCCCTCTCGCCGCCTGAAACCTTCTTTCCGTATTGATTTAAAACATGGTACGTGACTTTGCAAAAGTATCTATAAAGCTCTGACTTCTCTAGGCCGGACATAGCCTTTAGTTCTTCCAGGAAATTGATCGGAGAAGCATACTGTCTAAAGGCCTGGGCGAAGCTGAGCTTTCTTCGGCTTTCACTTACCAACTCACCTGCGCCCTCAAACTCACCAGCGAGCGCTTGTATTTTAAATTTGCCAAGGGACGGATTCTCGTCGACAATTTTCGACTTCTTTATGGCATATCCTATCGCGTTAAATCTTTTGACCTTTTCCCTTTCGATGTTGACGTCATAAAAAGCGATTTCATTATACTGAATATTCGGGCTGGCTGTTTTTTGCTTTAGTTTTTGGCTTATAGTTTCAATGACCTCGTTCACCCAGCTCTGCTTCAATCTTTCTTCTGTAATTGCTCTGTATCGAGTTTCAAGATCAGCCAATAACTGCCTTAAATTAGCCTCCGGGAGGTATTTATTTACGACTTGTTTGTACGAATCGGTTTCAAGCAGGACTCTTGTCGCCTTGATCAGCTTTTCTAAATCAGTGTCATATCTTAAGCGGAACGGAGTCTCCTTAAACAATGCTGCATTTGAATATTCGTCGTGCAGTTTTTCATTTGACGCAAATTCCACCAACGTTTCAATATATTTTTCGAGCTTGTGATTCGTGCCGCGCCGGTCTATGGCGATAGCATCTGCCACAACGGTCTGAAATTCTTCCAAATAGTTTTCGCGAACTTCACTTTTTTCTTTCTCCACGAGTTCATTGAACTTATCCTCGTCTTCCCTAACCAAATCAAATTGTCTGATGTACTTTATTGACTTGCCGTCTGGGTTGAAAGCTTTGTTAAGCCTATCGAGAAAAAACGTCTTGCCGGATGACCGCCCGCCCAAAACAACATTTAACCCATTGGATAATTCTTGCCCGTCTTGAAATACCTGGAAGAAGTCGCGCTTGCCGGTATTCGATAAAAAGACTTTGTTTTTGTCCTGTAAGGCGAGCTTAAGATTAGCGAGTGAAACGGCTTTAGTTTGTATAAAGGTATGCCTGCCTTGGTGCGCATCAATATCAAGGTTGGTACTGATCCTGGCGTCGCTGAATAGAACTGGAGTGAGCGATTCCCTCTCCTTTATGATGCGATTAAATTTCTTAGGGCTCGCGACCTCTCCCGCAAAAATATATTCTCTTAACTGGTCGAGCACTGTTTGTTTAATTTTGGGATTTTTATCGTAATGCGGTATCAGTAAATATTGGTGCAAATCGCCAAATATACTTTTCAATGTGCCAATGGTTATGAAGGCCCCTTTTTTAAGCTCGTTTGGAATAAGGTCACACTTAGTTGCAAAATCAGCAAAGGCTGTGGTGTCAGCGATTAATAATAAGTGCCCCCCTTCGAAATCGAGCTCTATGCCCGGAAAAACGACCGTGTTCGTTAGTTTCTTCGTGATTTCCGCAAACTGTGTTTTATCGAATAGGTTATGGTTCGTTATCGCAACGGCATCTATGGATAGGGCTTTTGTATACTGCTCAAATTTTGAAGCATCAAAAACAAAGTGCGCGTCTTTGCCCGGCGCAGGTTTGGTATGGAGATGCAGGTCAATTTTTTTCATTTCCGACTAAGGTTTATTCGGTGTCAGCGATTCGACCGAATGTTTAAAATGGGCGCATAGCTCTTCGGATTTTATTGCATCAGATTCGCAAGAAAAGTCAACACTCCATTGGGGGATGGCCGGAAAGGGCGCGTAAGAGTTAAGGCCAGCGCGAGCGGATGAATGGAGTCCAGAGGCGATGCCTCTGGCGGCGGGGTTTGGGGACGGCAGCGGAGTCCCCAACATGGCAAAACCGGCTGAACCGTTTTCAGTCCAGCCGGGCGCATGGTGGTGAGGGCAGTCAATCCTCGTCCGGCATCATTATCGTGATGGCAGGCTGCGGGTCGTCAATGTCGAGTGCGCCGCAAGCGGCGATCAGCTTAACGAGACGTGGTTGGCGGTTGTAGTTGCGAACGTAGAGCGCAAACGGCAGGCGGGCTTGTCCGGGCTGCGCCTTGCGGATGGCAAAGCGGAGCATCCAGACAATATCCCAAAGCCGTCCGGCTTCGTCCTGGCCGGTCACGTTTGGGGGCACGGTCACGTAAGCGTCAAACGCCGTGCGCGTGAGAAACACCGGAAACCTGATGCCCGCCTCCTGCGCGGTCTTGGTGACTTCAACCTGAAAGCCGTCTGCAACGGCCTGCGAGCGGGTGTAGGCGTAAATGACTTCGCCGAATGGGTTTTGATTGTCGTTCATAAAAAGGACTCCTTTCAAGTGGGTTTAACATCAGCAGCGAAGTAGCTGCCATACCGCCTACGTGGGTCATACGTCGCGGCTTCAACCGGGGCCGTGCCGCACGGATGCTGCCACGCCTTGCGGGTGTTGTTCCAATGGAAACCAAGCTCTGATAAAACGCTGGTGACGGTGGCGGGCTGTTTCCCGTCAAACTGAACCCAAACCCACTTGCCCACAACCTCGGCAAACTCAAAGAAGGTCGGCGTCTGACTGCGGAGCAACGCCAGCAAGTTTTCCGTTTTCAATGCGCGATTAGCGCGGCGCAATGCCAAGTCAATCTTCGGCAACTGCTTTGTGTTAAGCTGTTCGGGTCGGCTCTTGAGTCCCGATTTTTGATTTTGTGATTTAGTTTTCATGGTCTTTTTTTTGTGTTCTGCTGTTCGGTTTCGGTCTGTCGCCCTTCAACCGTAAAAGGCCGTG
Organism: Alphaproteobacteria bacterium; assembly: GCA_013289445.1. Next base: position 4,902 of record JABCZZ010000017.1, on the reverse strand, counting down.
AAGCAGGGCGGCCAGTGGAGGTCGCCTTCAGGAGGAACCACGCCCGGCCCCCTGCGAAGCGGACTGGTGAGGGCGACAGAGCGAAACAAGCAGAAGGGAGCGCAGCGGGAAAAAGACCTGAAAACGGCAAGAATTTTTTCAAACCATATCCGCGTCAGCGGGCGAAACTGGCGTGGCTCATGGCAACTGCATGAGGCATGACAGAGGCGATTCATCCGGCCTGTCTCCACAATTCAGGACGTGGAATGCAGCGGAATGAAAGCGCGAGCCAGCGGAGCGGATCGCGGGGGGCGCGACGATGGAGCGGAATGGAAACGGCAGGAATTGGCGGAGTCAGGCAACCTCCCCGGCGGCAGTCTGCGATTTTGCCAGCGTAGGCAGCCGGAGCAGCAAAGGTCGTCAGTCTGCCGCCGCTTTCTAAATTGGCGTTACCCGGTAATTAGGGTGTCGCCATGCTTAGTATTCAATAATCCACGTTTCCGGATTACGTGCTATAATGAGACCGATGAGTGCATATATGGAGTTTTTCCAGACAGCTCCTTCAGTTTTTGTTTTTATCAATTCATCCCGTATTAACTGTGGGTTAAGAATATTGCCTTTCAATAATAAATATACATCTTTCATCTTTGACCAGAGCCGCACATTGGCTTCAAAAGGAGTGATTATATTATCAGGTCTCTTACCAAATAATGAAAGAATATAACTTAGAGCCGACCTCACAAGTTTCAAAGACACGATTAAAAGCCAAGGGGCACCGATAATAAACCCTGCAATCAACAATCCAGTGATATTTGTGAGTGAAGCTAAATAAAAACAGCCACAGGCCAATAGCGGTGGAATAAATAATTTCCCAGCGCTCCACGCTAATTTATTGTATAGCTCGGCCTCTAAAATGGCCTTTAATTTACCTTTGCTTGTAAAGTATGCTTTATTTCCTAGAAAGTCTGATGGGCCGGGAGCATTTAATTTTATGGCATCACCAAATGCAATGATTTCACTGTAAATCAACGCATCTATAAAGACCCACTCCAGAAAAGTGCTTCGTAGCCATTTATGAGTAATATATTCCTTAATGTATTCTTCTAATTCGTCGGCATTTACTGCAACAGATTCAGATGAGTTTAATCCTTCCTCGAAAGCTCTTATTGGATCATAATGTCTCCAGACACGGCCTTCAAGTTCCGCTCTAGCAGCCAAATGCTTAGGATCGGGTTCGGTTCCTTCGGGCACGCTTACAATCCATTTTGCCAATTCCATACTGTGACTGACATATTGTGCATTTGCGGTCGCACGAATGTAGGATATTAAATCACACGCTTGGTGAAGCTCTGTCTTCAGAGTTTCTGGATGACAGCCATTTTTTAACGTATAGTCAGTGGCTCGTTCTGAGACCTTTTGGATAAGGCGACTCATTTGGGAATGTTTACTAATTCCATTGCCTTGGAGATAATTATGAACCCATTCTTCGGCTAATTGCTCCAGCCGAGAACGCCCTTCATCATCTTTCATACGAACCTGCTGATCCATGGTTAACCTATAATCCATTGGTTGTTTGTCTAATCCGATAGATGACAGGATTTTAGAGGATATTGTTTTAGTGTCTATAGTGTTGTGGGCATTTAGGGCGGGCATTGCTGCCCGCCCTAAGTGGGTTATTTGGTTTTTTCAGAAGCAATTCGTAGGGTGATGTGTCCATCTATCGGGGCGGATTCAAGCTGGATGTTGAAGCCGTTGCCGTCTTTGTGCGCCCAAGCACTGCCGATGCGTGTCCAGAATCCTTTGCCGCCTTCGCGGTTGCGAACATGGTAAGCAATGTGAGTCGGTGTCTTGGAAACGGGTTGTTCGTTTGTAGATTCAGTCATTGAAAGTCTCCTTTTTAGGTTTCGGGCTGCGCCAATCGCGGCCTGATGGCACAAAAGAGAAGTCCCTTTCAGCCGGGGCGAAGCGAACCGGGCAAATCTGTAAATTGGGGGCAACCTTCAGGGGGAACCGATTTTCTGATTGCGCGGACGGGCGGGGACTTCAACGTGCCAATCAGAAAGGCCGCGTGGCGTTACCGGCAATATTATTTATGGAGGCGATTAGACTGATAATGCACCAACGCCTCAAAGACAAATTTCATGTCTTTCCAGTCACGACAACCTTTGCTGTAAACAGTTGTATCGAAATATTGGGAGTAGCGATTCAGTATTTCAAATCCCTTTTCAATAAGCAGGCCAATGTTGGGCAGCGGATTTTCATCTTCAAACCGCTTCTGATTGAACAATTCTCTCTCGTCATTATGAAAAGTGACACGGTCACGCCACGCATTGAGATTTTTCACTTCTGGATTCTCATTACTCGAAAACTGAATATCATTATTAAGCTGCACAAGATCAAGGGTTCCAATGGCTCCCATTAAATCATCCACATGGGGATCGCTTTCACGCCTCTTGCGGACGTTTGCCGAGTCGAATACCTCTCGGTTTTCCCGAACTGTAAGGAGGAATCGGTGAAGGTTAAAACTTTCTTTATTTTGGTCGTAAATTCGATGCAAATAGACCATCGCAGTCTGATAATGCGCTCGTAAAGTGTATGTCCAGAAAACCGGCGATAAATTGGCAGCTTTGCTATGCTCCTCACAGAGTCGAGACACCTCAACCAAAATTTCATAGTAAAAATTTGCCCAATATAATTCATCCCACAACTTACGGATGAAGCCCCTGAATTTTTCAGGAGAATCCATTTTCAATGGCTTTAGTTCTTTTTTGGGCATAACTTTAATAACCAACAACGCCTCAATATCGCACATTGCGCAAAAATTACGACGCACGGCCTTCTGGCGTCTCCGGCGCAAGATTATCGGGCGCGGGCTTGCGCTGCTTGGCGCGGCGCAATTCAACCTGCCTGTGGATGTCGGGCGCAAGGCCGGTGGGGATGCCCGCCGTTTCCTCAATGCTGCGCTGTTCCTCCGGCTGCTTGCCCTCAAAATGTTTGACGGTTTCGGCCTGCACCTCGGCGGCAACCAAGCCGTCGAGCGTGTCAAGGTCGCGGTTTAGCTGCGCTTGATAGGCATCCTGCTCATGCACATAGAGGAAAAAAGCGGAGAGCAATAGCCACAAGCCAAGACCGTGCGACAAAATTATGCCGACTAGCAGCGCGACGATGGCAACGGCGGCAGGGTCAAGGAAGCGTCCGACGCGCCCGTGCGATCTGAAAAACGGCGGCAATGGCAAGGCTTCAAGGTATGAAATACCGGGGCTGTAAGTGTGCCAGCGTTCACCGTTGCACAATTCCTGCCAGCGTTGCCAGCGTTGAAAAAATCCAAGCCCTAGCAATGCCAGGGCGTAGATCACCATGAGGAAACCGAACGGTGCGGCGGCGGCTTTGAAAATCACCGGAGTCAGCAACATGATAATCGCCAAGATGATTAGCCACGTCGGATTCATCATACGAAATCCGATTTTTCGCCGGATGAACACCATGACGGTGATGGCCGGAAACCGCGAGAATGCGCGGACGAAGTTTATTTTTTCCATCCATGTCATGTCTAAAAAATCCTGATTTTCGTTTGGCATAATTTATTTCTGGTTGAATGTGATCATTTTGTAGGGGAGCAATTCTTCCTTGCCGGGTGCGCCTGTCGGGAAACGGTGGCCGCCGTTATAGACAATGGACTCGACTTGGAAATTGTGGTTTGCGCCGCCGCGCTTGAGCGTCGTAAAACGTGCTGGCTCGACAAAATAGCGGCGCTGCTCGCTGCGCGAGACGCCGGACGATGCGCTTTGGCCTTCTGTCCCGCCTCTTCCGACGTTGGTGCTAGTGATGTCAATGTAGCGTTCGCCCAAAAGTTTTGCCGCCCATTCGTTTGTCTCTCCGCTGTTCTGGCAGAAAAACTTGGCCTGCAAGTTTCCAAGCAGGGAGTCCACGGCGTCACTGTTTCCCAAAACGCGCCGGTAGCTCTCGCGGTTTTGGGTGAGGTAAACAGTGCATCCGCCGGCGGAACGGGCGACGGCCTGAAACTCGGCGTCAAAGTCGGTCACGAAATTGTGGGCTTCATCCGCCCATAAAAAAACCGGACGCAAATATGTGTCCGGTTGGGTCGGGGGCGTCCGTCTCAAGACGGCCACCTGAAAGCAGTATTTCCATGCAAGGCTGGCAACTTTGCCCGCCAGCCGGAAATCCTGCACGGGAAGATCCACGATGATAATCTTCCCGTTGAAAGCGTCCTCCGGCTTGATGTTCGTGTCCGTGGAAAAGAGCTTCCTGAGCGGGCGGGTGATGAGCGGGCGAACCAGCATCGAAAACGACAGGGTGATGATGCTGCGGGTTTTCTCTGACAGGACGGGGAACTCCTGCAACCAGTATTGCTTGCATTCCTCAAAATCGGAGCGGACATCGTCGGACGCTTTGGCCGTGGCCTTTTCCGCCTCGGCCAGCGTTTGGGCGCACACGCTGGATTCCTGCCACTGGGCGTCTGCAAGCTGGGCCATGCTTTGGGGTGCGGAATTGACGATGGAGCGCATGAGGGGGAGCGAAACTTGGAGTCCGGCAAAGACCGGCAGGTCCACCAAATTGGTGTTCATGTGGTGCAGGGCGTCCTCCCAAAACTTGTTTGCCCCGCCTCCGGTTTCGTCCTTACCTGCGGAGCTGGCAATTGCCCCGGCAATTTCGTCCAGAATGGAGACGATGTTAATCGTCAGCCCGCCGCTGGCGTCCGGGCGGCTGGCCTCCCAATCGAGGAAATTGAACCTCCATTTGCCGGTGCTGTCCACGATGACAAGGTCATCGGTGCGGTTACAGTCGGCAGCCCATTGCTGCCACTGGCGGCGTTCCTCCTTTTTGGCGCACAAGACCAGCCCGCCGAAATCGGCGGCAAGGTAGCCGTAGGCAAGGTGCTTGGCTGGACCCGAAGTTTTGCCA
>JABCZZ010000016.1:535-37450 GCA_013289445.1 Alphaproteobacteria bacterium | reverse complement strand
TCTTCAGGCCTGCCTGCGCGTGGGGCGGTTGATTGATGAAGGCCGTCAGGTGCCCGAAATGATCTCGCTGATTAAGCGCAATTCGGCGGGCAAGGCGCTGGAGATTGCGCGCACCGCCCGCGACATGCATGGCGGCAACGGCGTAGCCGACGAATACCATGTCATTCGCCATGTGGTAAACTTGGAGAGCGTTAACACCTATGAGGGCACGCATGATATCCACGCCCTCATCCTGGGCCGCGCCATCACTGGCATTCAGGCCTTTTTCAAGGAATAGTTGCCTTTTGGCGGTTTTTCGCTAATTTACGGCTCCTTCAGGCGTTTTAAAATCGCTAGACGAAGCCGGATGCGCGGCTTTTTTGCAACCCGCAGCGCAGCGTATGCAAAGATACGTAAGCAGCGGAAGTACAAAAAGCAGGCAGGACGGCAAGCATAGTAGATTTTATGGGTGATTAGCTCAGTTGGTTAGAGCGCTGCCTTCACACGGCAGAGGTCACAAGTTCGAGTCTTGTATCACCTACCAGAATTATTGTTATTTATCAATATTTTATACATGGCGCGGAAAGCTGCACCAGCTCGAGAAAGCCCTTGGGGAAGCGTGGGGGAAGCAGTTGACGGTAAATTCGGGTAATTGCTGCCTCTTGAAATCTCCGGTATCGTTTCCCATATAGTATTCAACCAGCTAATTGAAACCCCCGGCTTGGCAACTATTGCCGCTCTACAAAGGCTCATGGACAATCCAGATTGTCCTATACCAAAAAAACGCCTTGAAGAATTAGTAAGCACTCGAGCCGCCGAAGATTCCGAGACTTCTCCATGGGATCCATCTGACGTTATTTTATTTGAGAAAAATGCAGAAAAAGCTACAGCAACAACAAAAGACTTGCAGCAAGTCGCAATAAGTCGGTTTGAGGATATGCAGCATGAACTTCTGAATCATGAATTTCAGCAGGGGCACACACTAAAAGCACAACCCGATGAACCTGCGGTTCAGAGATGGATAGCAGACAGACTCGACCTTAAGAAAGGCATTGCTTACTCAGTCGATCGTGAGCCACACGTTGCCGATGAAAAGGAACCGGATGTACGGTTACGTGCGAAAGCAAGTAATGCAAGTCTTCCTATCGAAATTAAATTAACCAATCCTGATGGATGGACCCTTCAACAGCTTGAGGACGCGTTAAGAATTCAGCTTGCCGGCCGATACCTAAGAGACAGAAATGCGCATCATGGTATATTACTTTTAGTACGTCAGGAATCACGGCAAAAAGGATGGAAGGATACCAAGACCAATACGTTTATTGATTTTGACGAAGTGGTAATTCGTTTGAAAGAATTGGCCCTAGAAATTGCAATCGCTTCACCAGATGCTCCCGTATGCGAAATAGTAGTTCTTGATGTCTCAAGCTGTGGCGAAGCAAAATGATGACTATTATACTAGCCCTCGCCACTTGTGGCGCCGCAATCAAATCAGCAGTATACTGGTTTAAATCAAGCCGTCTTGAAATAGACCCTATATTCGGCGTCGTCTCCGTTCTCGTGATTGCTGACCTCACGCAGGGTTCGGGGCGTTTTAATCTCACGCTCGGAGCCATCAGCACGGCGGTCGGTATTGGCGCAGCATTCAGCCAGACCATCGCCGGTGCCATTGTCCATCACTTTGGCTCAAGTGCGGGCTTTCTCTTTCTGGCAGCAGTGGCAGCGGTGGCGTTCTGCATTCTTTACTTCTTTATGCCGGGAACCCGTGATAAACAATTCCTCAAACCCACTTAAAAAGCACCCCATCTTATGATCACCGTCTTCATGCTGACCTGTTCTAATATTTTCATGACCTTCGCCTGGTATGGTCACTTGAAATACGGCCATAGCTGGCCGCTCTGGAAGGCGATATTGGTCTCATGGTGTATTGCGCTGTGTGAATATTGCCTGGCGGTGCCCGCCAACCGTTTCGGTTACGGACAGTTTTCAGGATTTCAACTCAAAATCATTCAGGAAGTTATCACCATTTCTGTCTTCATCGTTTTCGCCATCCTATTCTTGAAAGAGAAGCTCGCGTGGAATTATCTCGTGGCGTTTGCCTTCCTTGGCGTGGCTGCATACTTTGCCTTTGCGTTTAAAGCACCTGCACCGTCCGCCTAAACGAGCAAGCATCGCAATCGCCTGACGCGACAGCGGCACAATATGTAGTTGTGTCATCTTTATGCGCTCGGCGGGAACTCGCCATAGACCTTGGTAAGAAGAACGATCGAAGCGTTATTGATTGTCAGTCCACTGACAGATGACGATGAGGCATGTTTAGGAGAATAAAGAGTTAGTGTCCTTTTATGGCATAGTGAGTTACACCCTCGGCTGCAAGCAGCGCTCTTTTTGTATCTAGTCCGCCCGGGCCATATCCGCCAATGCCGTTGGCTGAAACCACGCGATGGCATGGAACAATATAGGCCAAAATATTACTGCCACAGGCCGTGCCAACGGCACGCGCTGCGCCGGGCTTTTTGATGCGCCGGGCTACTTCGCTGTAACTGGCGACCTTGCCGCGCGCGATATGCATTATTTCACGCCAGACATCGGTCTGAAATTTTGTGCCTACGAGGCGTACCGGTAATTTTGTAAAATTCTTTACGGTTTTGCCCGCGGTGAAATGGGTATGTTTCCACTGCGTCTGCCACTCTTCAATAATATCCATGGCTTTGCGCCCGCGTAGAAAGGATACGCGACCGACTTCACTTTCCTCGCTAAGGCCCACAATCACTGTACCCGCCGGCGAAGATGCTATGGCCCACAAAACGCGTTTTGGCGGAGTCTCTGCAACCCTTATTTTCATGATGCGAGGATAGTCGATATCAGCGAAATCTTCAAACACGTATTAGACGCGCTGCCGGCCTATTTGCTGGGCGAGGATTTCTTTTTATGGTGGTGTATCGGCTGGTTGATTTTGGCCACCTCACCTATTTTTGTCTTGACCTTAGCGTCGTCACCCACAAACATCGCCTCGTCGGTTTCACGGCGCAATTTCTGGCGCGGATTCACCTCATACTCTTTGGTCTTTTCATTAAGGATTTTATCCCATTTCAGAAATTCTGCGGCTGCGCCTTCGTAATCCCCTGCAATCAGTTTCTTGCCGAGTGTGCCGGAATAAATAGGCTTGGGGCCAATGTTGAATACCAATGCCGCCAGACCATCAAGCTGATGTTGATTGAGCGTCACATGATGCGTGGGATGTTTTTGAAATAAAGGATTCGCCGCCCAGCGTTTTACAATCTGCTTATTTTTTGCAATATCATCACGCAGCAAATCTTTTGCCTGTTCCTGAGTAAGGTTGAGTATTTCGCCGGGGCGTAACTGGTGACCATAATAAATCGAATGGCCTACGGATACTTCATGCGTATTAGGATCGACATAGTGACCATCTTTATAAGAAACGGGCGCATAGCCTTCAAACGTTATTAATTCTTTGTAGAGCAATGCATCAGTGTCCGCAGATGCGTTAACAGCAGACGGAGCTTTTGGCTCGGCAGACGCCGGTGCATCCGCAGCTTTCGCTCCTCGGGCAAAAGAAGCGATGCCGATTGCAAGCGCGGTGTAATAGGTGGTAATATTATTGAAGAATTTCTTTGCCATGACCTGCGTGTGAGACGCGCAATTATTTCGTTTTATTATAAGCTTCCGCCTCTTAAGGCATGGTTAAGAAAGCCCGGATTTTGCGGCATTTCATGTAAAGGTGCATTCTTAATATACCTTACAATAACAACGTATTATGTCGTTTGCGTGCATTATATTCCTGTATTTCAACCCGCATAAAACAGCGCGCGACACTCCTGCGTAGCAAAGGATCATCACTCGTTTAAAAAAATATTTTTTGCGATAACAGCACTTGATTTTTATAAAGCCTGCCAGGGTAGTTAAAAAATTTTGTGCGCAGGCAAAGTCAAGTGTGCATTTTGGCAGGCTGTCATGAGTTGTTATGCATATCTGCCTGCACGCTATTTGCTTATAAGACTTCTCTCAACAAAAATAAAAAGAGAGAGAGATAAATGCCTGCTTCCATTAAAAAACCAATTGATAGTATTTCCGCCCCTATCAATCCTTCACAAAAAATCAACTCACAGATCAAACGTTCTTCTATATCGCGTGGACGTGTGCCCATCAATCCGGCGACATTGATTGAAATCGGCCTACTGAGCGAGAAAGATACTGAGCAATAGCCGCAAGTGCCTGCTGTCGACGCTTGCATAATTCGCTGGCGACGCAGGGTAAGTTAGTGGTTATAGTGGGGCTCTTTTAACAACCTGCACAAACGGCGATGCATTCGTCACAGCCCAATACTGCATGTCGCATTCCCTGCAAACTGCTCATAATGGCGGCATACTTCCTGCTGTTGCTGATCATGGCGTTGCCCCACGGCATGCATACCGCACTGGTGCCCAATAGCCCGCCCTGCACTCCGCAGCATGCCTGCAGCTTGCTGCCTCTGGCGACCAACGATCAAATCACGAGCTATTTTGGCAGCGCGGACGCTGCTTTTATCGCTAAACGCGCGCACGAAATTGTTGCACAGCATGACTGGGGACATATTTCCACCTGGCCATTCTGGCCGCCGGGCATGGTGGCGATCGAAACATTTCTCTACTGGATTTCTTCCGATATGCCGGTGGCCCTTATCCTTATTCTGCTTTCCTGCGCATTGTGGAGCTGGCTGGCCGCTGAACTCTCCTGCACCGCGGCCAGTTACGGCGCCTCACGCCTACTGGCATTGCTATTGCCGCTGGCATTGTTTTTTAATCAGGGATTTTTCTATTTCCTGCGTACGGGACTATTTTACAGCGAATCGCTTTCCATCGCTGGCTTCCTGATGGCCATAGGCGCGCTGTGCAAAGCGCATCGTCAGGAAAAAACCGCGCTCGCATGGCAGGCAGGCGCATGGTTTGCTTTCTCTGCCTATATGCGCGCCCAGACCGACATGGTGATGAATATCGTATTGCTGCTATGGTGTACTGCCGTTATCTTTAAAACCCTTTGGCGCGATCGCTCACTGTATCTGCGCTCGATCAAAAATACGCTTGTCGCAACGCCTTGGCTTAAAGTAACGGCGATTGCACTGCTTGCATTTCAATTGCTGACGCTGCCATACCGCGCCGCACATGACATGCACTGGATTGCATACACCGACAACCCCATGTGGTGGGCAAACTGGCAGCGCGAAGCGGAACTGACGCCTGATCTGAATTTTTACCGTATCAGCGGCGCACTGGCCGGCTGCAATGTGGACCCCGTGCTTTGCGATCAGATTCACACCAACATCAGCCACGGCGTCACTTACACGAATCATGAGTATTACCTGCTCGCCATGCAGACCCTTATGCATCATCCGCTGAAATGGATGGAGTATAAATGGCCTTATATGCGCGACTTCTGGTTCGATGGCTCGGTGGAAATGGTGGTAATCACCGGACTGCTCGTGTTTCTGCTATGGTGCTACGCTAAAAAGCCGCGCCCTATACCCACGATTATGCTGCTTAGCACCGTGATTGCTGTCTGGGGCCCGCTGGTGATTATTCATATTGAGACGCGCTATCTCTACCAGTTGACCCTGACCATTCTTTATATCGCAATAATTAGCGCGGTGCAGCCCCCGGAGCAGAGCTCCTGAGATTCCTTATAGAGATTTGATGGCTCCCCGGATTAGGGTTTGTGGAGTTAATTTCTTACAGTAAATAATGGAGCTTTTATGATCACCATAGAACCTATTTCGGGCGGCGCTTTTAAGGTCCATGTTATCGGTAAATTACACGAGAATGATTTTAAAACGCTTGAAGAGAAAATTGATCCCATCATCAAGACGCATCAGGCTCTTAAACTTATGATAGATGCCACGCAGTTTGACGGCTGGGCGAATATGGATACTGCCTCGCGTCATTTCTCCTTCGTCCGCGAGCATCAGAAACGCATCGAACGCATCGCGCTGGTCGCAGGCCATGAATGGCAGCACTGGATTGCAGGTATCGCCAGCGTATTTGTTCATCCGGAAATAAAAGTATTCGACAAGGGTGAATCGGCTATAGCGCAAAGCTGGCTCACCATGCGGCAGGCCGCGTAAACAGCGTTAATGTATAACCTGTATTTTCCCGACCGGCGGCGGGGTAAGCGGGCCGTGAGGATCGGAAACGTATCCCAATGATTGCATGCACTTCATGAACGCATCATTATCCACGACCGTCTGGCTGGCGGCTACGCCTGGGCCTGCATCACTCGGCTGAGAATTTTTGATACAGGCGTAACGATCCTGCATGAACTGCCGGTAAGATACTTTGGGATTAGACCAATGGGATGATGGCTGCTGCGCGCAGGCCGCCACAACGAGAAGCGCCAGCAAAGGAGCGCGGATAAAACTTGTGTTCATGAAGACACTTCTTTAATGCAGCCGCGCTCTTTTTCAACGATGGCCATCATGGCCGCCACCGTGGGAAACGCCGCCGCCGGCACGCGCGAAATTATTGTGCGAGACCGCGTTACCATGCCAGCCATTATGCGCTGCGTAGTAGTGATTCCAGTATCCAAGATGATAGTCACGCCCATGCGCGTAAGGATAAGACGGATAATACCCGCCGACTTCGCCAAACGCAAAGCCGGGCTGATAGGTCGTGCCATAATAAGGTGCTGAGCCGCCATAGTATGGATAAGGCTGAACCACGCAACCGCACAGCGGCACAGATGCCAGCGCTAACATAGTGATGATAAAAATCTTCTTCATGCACTTCTCCAAACAAATTACGTCAATAGTAGCTTCACTGTAAAACGGCGCATGTAAGGAAGCGATGTGGATATAAACTCGCCATTAATCCTCACCCCTACCCCTGCCTCGTTTTTCGGAGACAAATTTAGAAGCCGCCGCTGCGTGTTCCATCCTTCTTATTGCATTGAAGATTCGCAGGTCCGATGAATGGCCTTTCTCCATTTCATGTTTAAACCATTCATCAAGCGTACCGTGAGATGCCATAAAAGGGTGATCATCACCGGCTCTTGCTCCTGCTTTTGCAAGCAATGCAATTACTTTTACCCGATTCTTGGTATCCTCGTTGCCATTTACATAGCGGCCAAGCAACGCGTCCATTTCTTCATGGCGACTGAATTTGGCTTCGTACAGCACCAGAAACAATGCAGACGCCGCAATCGAGCTTGCAGCGGCGGTGCCATGCTCAAATACCCTGGCGCCATCGTTAAGTGCATCTTCTACCATTTTGGGATCGCCCAGCCTTGCTCCAAGGATCAGTCTGTCCTGCGGATGTACTTTGGTAAGCAGTGCCGCCGCTTCTTTACTATTTCCTATACGCGCGCGGATATAGGCTCGGGTTGCGGTTGCGCTCAGCGGTTGCGGCACAGGCTGTTGCATAAAATTCTCAGAGGATACACTGAAGATCCAGAATACTTTCAAAAAGTTAAGATTTGCTTACCCAGTGCAAGCGTGACTAACCCTGCCGGATAGCTACGCTAAATATCCGCGTATTGCTTCTTTTCAAACTTGCCGCCGGGATGCGTGATGGCGCCTTTTTCGGCGGGGCCTACCTGCTGGGCATATTTCCACAACGTGCCGGAAGCGTAGTCGGTCTCACGCGGTTTCCATGCGGCTTTGCGTTTGGCAAGTTCATCGTCGGAAAGCGCGACATCCATCGTGCCCTTGACGGCATCGAGCGTGATAATGTCGCCGTCCTTGAGTAAGCCGATGGGTCCGCCGACCGCTGCCTCGGGGCCGACATGGCCGACGCAAAAGCCGCGCGTGCCGCCCGAGAAACGCCCGTCGGTAATGAGCGCGACTTTATCGCCTGCTCCTTGTCCGTATAATGCCGCAGTGGTGGAAAGCATCTCGCGCATGCCGGGGCCACCGCGCGGCCCTTCATAGCGAATGACGATCACTTCGCCGTCTTTGTATTTGCGTTTTTCCACCGCTTCAAACGCCAGCTCTTCCGAATCGAAACAACGCGCAGGGCCTTTGAATTGCAGATTCTTCATACCCGCAACTTTGACAATGGCACCTTCGGTAGCAAGATTGCCCGTAAGCGTTACCACACCGCCGGTAGGCGAGAGCGGTTTTTTTGCAGACAACACGACATCCTGACCGGCGGGCAATTTTACGTCCTTCAGATTTTCGGCCTGCGTCTTGCCGGTGACGGTGATGCAGTCGCCGTGGAACAATCCGATACCGAGCAATTCTTTCATCACCACCGCAACACCGCCGATTTCATACATATCCTTGGCGACGTATTTCCCCCCCGGCTTGAGGTCTGCAATATACGGTGTCTTTTTAAATATCTCGCCCACCGCATGCAGATCGAAATCGATGCCGGCTTCATGTGCGATAGCGGGCAGGTGCAACGCAGCATTGGTGGAACCACCGGTGGCCGCCACCACCATCGCCGCGTTTTCAAGTGCCTTGCGCGTGACGATATCACGCGGGCGCAGTTTGTTCTTCAGCAGCGCCATCACCGCCTCGCCTGACGCAAAGGCATACATATCGCGTGATTCATAAGGTGCGGGCGCACCCGCCGAGCCCGGCAGTGCCAGGCCAATGGCCTCCGACACGCAGGCCATGGTGTTGGCGGTGAACTGACCACCGCAGGAACCCGCCGAGGGGCATGCTACCTGCTCGAGTTCGTCGAGATAGGCTTCATCCACTTTGCCAGCGGAAAATTGGCCGACGCCTTCAAATACATCGACCACGGTAACGTCCTTGCCTTTAAACTTGCCGGGCAGGATGGAACCGCCATACATAAAGACGGAAGGTACATTGAGGCGCACCATTGCCATCATGAGACCGGGCAGCGACTTGTCGCACCCGGCAAGGCCGACGAGCGCGTCATAGCAATGACCACGCACGGTGAGTTCCACCGAGTCGGCGATAACTTCGCGCGAGATGAGTGATGATTTCATGCCCTGATGGCCCATGGCAATGCCGTCCGTCACCGTAATAGAGGTGAATTCACGCGGCGTGCCGCCGGCAGCAGCAACGCCTTTCTTAGCTACCTGCGCCTGACGCGCAAGCGTGATATTGCAGGGTGCGGCCTCGTTCCATGTCGTCACTACGCCGACAAACGGCTGGTCAATCTGCTTTTTCCCCAGACCCATAGCATAATAATACGAGCGGTGGGGTGCGCGTTCGGGCCCTTGCGTAACATGACGGCTGGGCAGCTGGGATTTTCCATAGGTCTTGGTCATAGGGCATCCAGCAATAGCGTGAGCCGATGCGCCTGTAAAGCCCTGCAGCGGTGCAAAATTTTCCTTTATTCTTCAAATCCTGTTGCTATATTGCGCCCGCCTGTTATTAAGGACTGTTAATAAATAAAACACTATTTCGCCAAGAACTAAGGTCTCCGGGGATGCATTTTTCCAGCCGCACATCGCTTTCATTTCTGATGGTTGCGCTTACTTTTTCCGCTGCACTATTAATGACCGCTCCCGCGCGCGCCGAAAGCACATTCCTATTGCAGTTTGGCTCTTTTAATACGGAAGCGCAGGCCGAACAGAAGTGGACCGACATAAAAACCAAGAATACCGACGTGGTAGGCAAGCTCACCCTGCATGTGGCCGAAGTCGCTCTGCCGCCGGACAATACCACTATGTACCGCACTCAGGCCGGCCCGGTTTCTTCGCACGATGATGCCGCAGCGCTCTGCGGGACGCTGCAAAGCCGCGGTGTGGAATGTTATGTGGTGGAAACCGCGATGTTCACTTCCGAACCGCTGCCTTCGCAGGCATTAAACGATACACCGCCCACCGTGGTGGCTCCTGCCTCTACCTTGCCCGCTGCCACCGAGACAGCACCGGTAGCATTACCGCCTTCGCCCGTGCCGGCTGCTGCTGTGATGAGCGCTCCGCCGGCCGTGATGGCGGCGCCTGCAGTAATTCCTTCGCCTAATGTTGGTTCTGCTGCCATGGCGCCTGCTGAAGATACACCCATGCCGCTGAGCGATGAATCTGCGTCCGCCTCTTCTTCTGCTATCGCACCTATCACGGTGGTCGAGCCTGCGCCGCAAGCATCCAAACCCGGCTTCTTTGGCCGCCTGTTTGGTCGCTCATCTGAACCTGCGCCGCCACCGACACAAGCTGCCGCACCCGCAGAAGCAACTCCTGCACCTGCTGCCGTGCTGGCCACACCGGTCGTAGCACCATCAGCTGCAACACCGGCAGCACCCGCCGCTATGGCGATGGCAGCACCGGAAATGGCGCCCTCCGCAGCACCTGCCGATACACCGACTATCGCCTATGTTCCTGCGCCGCCGCCACCGACTCTTCCGTCAGTGCCCGCACCTTCGGGCGAAGAAGTTGCCCCCGGCGTGATCCTGCTTCCCACTGCCGATCAGTCAGCACCAGCGCCGACAGCTGAAGCACAGAAGCCCGGATTCTTCGGCCGCATGTTTGGCAGCAGCGCTCCAGCTCCGGCACCTGTCGCTGTCGCTGCAGCTGAGCCAGTTGTGCCGGCGCCTGTCGCACCGCTACCCACTGCTATCGCTGCTCCTGCTGCGCCATCTACCCCAACCGTCGCACCGATTACTTCCATGCCCGCCTTCACCACACCCCCTGTTGTTGTTCCGCCGGCACCCAATGTCGTGGGCAATGTCAATGTGGCCGAAGCTATCCGCGTGCCCCTGGGCAGCGGTGGCGGCGGCCCCAGCAAACCGCTGGCCAAACTGCCGCCCGTGCATGGGCTTGGTGGCTTCCCAAGCGCTCCCAATCACAAGAGCGTCTGGGCTCAGATCAGTTATTTCGCGGATGAAAATGAGGCACGCAGCTTCTACGAATCTTTCCATGCCGCCTATCCGCAATTCTCCGATGGCGTACGCGTGCGCATCACCCGCCCCTATAGCAGCAGCGCCGGCCGTGTTTCACTGAGAGTCGGGCCGTTTGCCGGCACCAGCGATGTCCGCACTATTTGCGCTGCCGCCAACCAGCGTGGTGCACGTTGCACAGTGGTGCGTGAGATCAGCAACTCGGTGGCCGCCAATACGCCTAACCGTCGCGCCGCTTACAGCACCGCTTTTGACGATCGCTCCTTAGCGGCCGCTTCTCCGTCCGCGGATGATACGCACAACGCCACTTACTGGGTACAGCTTGGCACCTATCGTTCTCCCGATACTGCCTGGGACAACTGGAATGATCTGAAAGACGATAACAAGAAGCTGCTCGCACATGTGCATGCTACGGTGACCACACCACCGATGAGCAGCGCAAGCCGTGCGAATTTCCGCCTGCGTGCCGGGCCGTTTGTAAGCGAGGTGAGTGCTAACAGCCTGTGCAACAAATTACAGGAAACCGGTGCAAGCTGCATCGTTCTCAACGACCGCTAATATCACCCTATCATGAGGAGGTATTATGAAGCTGATTAAACATGCGGCACTATGCCTGCCCCTCTTACTTTCGGCTTGCAATTATTCGGCTCCACACCCCATTAGCGATAATGAGCGCGTCAACCATGTCCTCACCAGGGCTGCGTGGGATTTTCAATGCCAGTCATCTGATCTGACGCTGGTAAGAAGTAATAATTATACCTTCGACGTATCGGGATGCGATAAGGAAGCCACCTATGTCTTGCGCAATTGCGATACCACTTCCCTCACGGGCTCCAAATGCAAAGCGGTGCTTGATTCCGAGATTAAGGTCAATACGGTGCGCGGCTATCCTTAAGGGCAACGCGCCCCCCTAAACCCGGCAAGGGACAAAAAGTCCTGTACTTCCTTATCTGTTTTGCTATACAAACCGCCCTGCTTAATGCACCTGTTCCGCGGTAGCTCAGTGGTAGAGCAATCGGCTGTTAACCGATCGGTCGTAGGTTCGAGCCCTACCCGCGGAGCCATCACCTGATGGTCAAAGGCTCCCCGGAATACTGCGTCCCTAGAGGATATGCGTAAACAAGCGATTAGAGCATCGTTGCAGTATTCTTTTATATTCAGTTAGTTAAGTCGACTTCTGTTGACCGGAAAACTTGTCACAGAATCGTCATGTTTTTCGTGCGGAACGCCACAGGGCTTTATGGTATTATCTGGGTATTGGACGACCGGACAACCGGAGGCTTTATCCGCTCACTATCTAAAAAGCATTTGTATGTCAGCAGAAAATAATAATGACATGGGAAGAACGGGCTTCTACGAGCGCGCCGTTCAAAAGATTACCGAATGGGTACAGCCCTATCTGCACCGTATCACGGAACAGTTTGTCGCCAAGTCCGTGGATAAATACGCCAAGAACGATCCCAAATTCGCCCGCATGATCGAGTTTGAAGTGAGGCGGCGCGGCGATGGTGCCGGTCTTACCCAGGACGTGTCCGAACCCTTGCTGTGGGTAGGCATCAAGACATTGGTTGCACTTGCAATCGCCATCCCTATCGAATATATGAAAAACAAAAAATGGGTGATCGCGGAGCGTGTAGCCGCCGCAGGCATTGTCCTCAATAACGGTGTCGAGCTGTTTCGTCTTGTGCCGCGCTACAAGGCAGGACTTCAGGGCAGCCTGCAGATGGCACGGGAACGACAGCGCGCCATAGAGGAAACGGGTCTTGATCCTTTCAATAATCAGCAATCTCCCCGAGAGATAAATAAACCGGGAGCGAAGTTTACCCAGACAGTGCAAAAGCAAGCTCCTATTGCCCCCACCTCTCATCTTGAGCAGGCAGATAAAGCGGCAAGCCAGACCGCACCTGTGCGATAATCAGCAAATACTGCGATTGCATTTGCCACCAGACTGCATAAAATCCGGCACCTATGGTGCAATCCCCGAAAACAAAAAAACTATCCGCAGCAGCGCAGGAAGCGTTGCAGCATGTCGCTGACGCACTTGATATCCCGCTTAATGTTGGCCTTTGGGACGGCTCAGTCACACCGCTGGGCAAGGAGCCAGCGCGCGCAAATCTCACCATAAGAACGCCGGGCGTGATTGCGTCTTTGCTTAAACGCCCGACGCTTGAGAATCTTGTGCGCCATTATGCCACCGAAAATATTACGTTCGACGGCGATCTGATCGCCACCGGAACCGCCGTGCGCGCCAAAATCAAAAAGAAAGACCTCAAACGGCTTAACAAGGCGCTGCTGCTTTCACGACTCTGGCCTTTCCTGCTGGTCAAAGGCGAAAGCGCTGCACCGCGCCACGGTTTTGACAAAGACGATACCGGCGCCAGTCACAGCAATAAAAACAATCAGGCGTACATCCAGTTTCACTACGATGTCAGCAACGAGTTCTACAAGCTCTTCCTCGATAAGGAGATGCTGTATTCCTGCGCCTATTTCACCGACTGGAACAACTCTATCGACCAGGCGCAGCAAGACAAGCTCGAGATGATCTGTCGCAAGCTGCGCCTCAAACCTGGCGAGCGTTTCCTCGATATCGGCTGCGGCTGGGGCGCGCTCATCTGCTACGCCGCCAGGCATTACGGCGTGAAGGCCCACGGCATCACGCTCTCGCAGCAGCAGCATGATCACGCGAAAGAAAAAATCCGCGCCCTCGGGCTTGAAGATCGCGTAACCGTGGAAATCCGCGATTATCTCAAGCTTGAAGGCAGCTACGATAAAATCGCCAGCATCGGCATGTTCGAGCATATCGGCATTGCCAACTTCCCTGCCTATTTCAAGAAAATCCATTCGCTGCTGGCCGATCGCGGGCTGGTGCTCAATCATGCGATTGCGCGGCGCAGCAAAAAAGATTTCAAAAAGGCCCTCAGCGGCATCACGCCGGAAAAGCGCCTCATCCTTAAATATATCTTCCCGGGCAGCGAACTTGCGCCTGTGGGTTACAGCGCAAATGTGATGGAAGCGCATGGATTTGAGATTCACGATGTCGAAGGCTGGCGCGAGCATTACGCGCTCACCTGCAAACTCTGGTGCGAACGCCTCACCGCCAATAAAGATAAGGCCATCGCCCTGGTCGGCCCGGAGCGCTATAACCTCTGGGTCGCCTATCTGGCTGGCGTTTCCTTTGGTTTTTCGTCAGGCTCCATCCTCATTTACCAGACACTCGCCAGCAAGCGCGCCAAGGAAAAAGGCACTGCCGGCCTGCCCCCTACCCGCGCCGATCTCTACCGTTAAAACAGCAGATGCATCACCACGCGCCAGCGCGCGGTGCTTTTGTTCGCTTCAAGTCGACGCGTATAAAAACGCGCCACGCGCAGGAACGGCCTAAATATTTTTGCAACCTCCCGGGCTTTCTCCAGATGTGACTTCGCCTGCGTGGCAAGTTCGGCAAATGATGCAGGAAGGTTCTCTTTTGCGCTGCGCGCAAGGCCGGCAAACGCCCAACCAGTGCCGAGTTCATCAAGCGCTTCACTTACCGGCACTTTGGCCACGATAGCGCAAAGGCGCAGAAGCGTTGCGGAGGTATTGCGGCAATACTCTGTCAGTGCTGCCATGTCCGCAAACGGTTCTGTTTGAAAATCATGCGCGCGCGCTTGCAGCAACATATCAAACTCGCTGCGCGGCAAATCGTATCTGTGGATGACCTCTGCAAGCGCCTCTGCCACGGGATGCTTGCGCACGGGCTTGCCAGCGTAAATCTCATCGAGCGCCTCGCGCCACCAGGCAAGGCGGATATACCCTATCATTTCTTCGCTTACGATTTCAGCAATGGAAGCAATTTCGTGGTTGAAGGCAAACAGCACGCACCATGCCGCGCGCACCGCTGGCGGCGCAAACAGCGCGCAGAGATAGCGGTCATAGTCATGGGTGCGGACGAGATTAGCACAATAATTCATACAAGTGAGGTCTTGCAGGACTTGATAAGAACGTCAAGCCTGCCAATCTATCGCAATCCTGGCCAGGATCGCGCAGGTCCGGGTTTTTTCGGAACATTGCTCTCTGGGGCATCCAATTCTTCTGATGTCTTCGCGCCGTATTTTCTCAACAGGTTCGCCACATTCCTTGCGATGACCGCATTGGAAGTGTAAACGGCTTCTCCCGCCGCATCTGTCATTTCTAATGTTCTTTCGTCCTCCGCAGTCTTCACGTAGAGCGCTTCACGCCGCAGGTAATAGTCAAGTGGCGTCTCTTTATCCAGGATCTTGCCATTGCCGCTAAGTCGTGTATTCGGATAGGCTCCACGCTTGAGCAAACCTTCAAGTTCGGACAGAAACTCCTGCTCGCCTGAAGCAATGATCGTTTGGCCAATTTTACGTGTAAATAAAAAGTTCACGCCCCAACTGGTTACTGCTTGAAGCGAGTTGGCCGTATATTGGCGAAGTATATCGTCAGGTGAGGGTTCAGAACCTGAATCATCATTCATTCCTGAAACACAGCAGTTATCCGTTAAACATTTCTTAAAGCTGTGAAGTCTTTGAAAAATGGTGCGGTCGAGAGGACTCGAACCTCCATGGATTGCTCCACTAGCACCTCAAGCTAGCGCGTATACCATTCCGCCACGACCGCAGGGGAACGCTTCTGTAGCAAATCGCCCCCCCTATATCAAGGAGTGTTATCAAGGCACGCGCGCAGGGAATGATAAAGACCATTTCCCAAAGCCTTAAAACCAGCTATAACAGGCTCATGCAATGGCAAGTCAGTCACGCACCCGTCCCTTACGATAAAGCCCTGCTCGATATGGCGGATCGCGTGGATCAGATACAACGGGGCGTGGCCGAAGAGCTGGTGTGGCTGCTGGAGCATCCCGCTATCTACACGGCAGGCGCAAGCGCCAAGGAAAGTGACCTGCTTGATCGCACCAAGCTGCCGGTCTATAAGACCGACCGCGGCGGCCAATATACCTATCATGGCCCGGGACAGCGAATCGTCTATCTGATGCTGGACCTCAATAAGCGCAAGACCGACGTGCGGTTCTATGTGCAGTTGCTACAGGACTGGATTATCAAGACGCTTGCGGATTTCGACATTAAAGGCGCACCGCGCGAAGGCCGTGTCGGTGTCTGGGTGCAAACGCCCGATGGCAAGGAAGCCAAGATAGCCGCACTCGGCGTACGCATCCAGAAATGGGTGACCCAGCATGGCATCTCCATCAATATCAATCCTGACTTAAAGAATTATAAGGGTATCGTCCCTTGCGGCGTAAGCGAATACGGCGTTACTTCGATGGCGGCGCTTGGCGTCAAGGCCAGCCTGAACGACGTCGACAAGCAGTTAGTCGATAATTTTAAGTATTTTTTCAGCCACGAGCCGTAAAATTAATCCTCCGTTAACGGCTGCTTGATATAGTTTGGCATGTTTGCAGTGTATGCCGCATGACCCATCCGCAATCCTTTGAAGCTATCGTCCTTCTGGAACGCGAAATCAGCGCCCGTGAGGCGCTTGATCCAAAGTTTTTTGAGGATCTGAAAAAGAGCTCTATTGAGAAAGCGACCGCGCTCGGCATCAAGCTCGAAACCCTTCGGAGTCTGCTCGCTCATGAGTGAAGCTGATAGCATCTTGAGCGAACTGAAGGAACTGCGCGGAAAAATTATTTTCCGGGTGCCAAACGGCACATATGTCTCGCCGTTTGCCGATGATGAAACCAGGCAACTACGATTGTGGACACAGCATTTCGGCTTACTGCGCCCTAAAGCGGTGTATCAGGCGCTCTCACGCAATCTTGGAGAGACCCAGATTGGCTTGCCGGTGGAAAGCCCTAGCAATATCTATCTCCATCAGCGCGATGGCGCCAATCAATGCGAGATTCTGATGGAAACTTCTGTACCGCTGGACAGTACGCAATACTTCAACATCATCAACGTCAATGTATCCCCGCAGCAAGGTATCAGCACTGGCAAGAAAGCGTTAGCCAATCTTCTCGATTTTGCGCAAACGCAGGCGCCGAATATCGTTTCCATCAATCTTGATACCGATGCCATAGGAGGGTATGCCTGGGCTAAATTCGGCTTCACCCCTGGTGAAGCCGACTGGCAGGAACTCACCAAACTGCTGGGCCAAAAACATCAGAAGGTTGCTGCCCAACTCACATCAGATGAAAACGGAGCAATCACCCGCATGCTTGCTTGCGGCGATCCGCACATTGCATGGGTGCTTTCAGATCTAGCCAAGCCAGTGGTTGATCCTGCAAACAGTGAACGTAAATCACTCGGCAAGTACCTGCTACTCGACACCAAATGGCTTGGTTCGCTACATCTCAATGATTCGTCTGCCATACAGCGGTTCAAGGGCTATATTGAAAAACTCAGCCTGCCGCTTAGGCCAGCTTCAGCTGTTACCGCTGGCGTAAGTTATTAAACCGTCGGCAGGTGTTTGAAGCCCTTGTCGACCATACCCTGGGCGTCCTCGACTTCCACGCACTCCACTTTCGATGCAGGCGGGCCTTCATGGCAGGTAGTGATCAGCTTTTCGATTTTTTGCTCGTCACCGCAGACAAGTGCTTCCACCGTGCCATCCTTGCGGTTGCGTACGAATCCGTCGAGTGCCAGTGCGTCGGCGTGATGTTTAACGAAAGCGCGAAAGCCCACACCTTGCACACGGCCGCTTATGCTTAAGCGGCGGGCGATTTCAGTCACGGCGGTAATTGGGCGCTTCGTGGGTGATGACCACGTCATGCGCATGCGACTCGGAAAGACCCGCATTGCTGATGCGCACAAATTCATGGTTCTTGTGCAGCTCGGCGATGGTAGCGTTGCCGGTATAACCCAATGCCGCCTTCAATCCGCCCATCAGCTGATGGATAACGCTTGAGACCGGACCTTTAAACGGTACGCGGCCTTCAACACCTTCGGGCACGAGTTTGAGATTGTCGGTGATTTCCTGCTGAAAATAACGATCGGCTGATCCGCGCGCCATCGCGCCCACCGACCCCATGCCGCGATATGCCTTGTAGGAGCGGCCCTGATATAGAATCTCCTCGCCCGGCGCTTCTTCGGTTCCGGCGAAGAGCGAGCCCAGCATGGCGCAATCGGCACCCGCGGCTACCGCCTTGGCGAGGTCGCCGGAATATTTGATGCCGCCATCGGCAATCACCGGCACGTCCTTTTTGCGTGCCATGTTCACCACGTCGATGATCGCCGTCAACTGCGGGACGCCTACGCCCGCCACAATGCGCGTGGTGCATATGGATCCCGGGCCGATGCCGACCTTCACCGCATCCGCTCCCGCCTTGATCAAGGCCTCTGCGCCTTCGCTGGTCGCAATATTGCCTGCGATCACCTGAATGTCTTTGAATTTGGTCTTGATGGCTTTCACGGCGTCGATGACCCCTTTGGAATGGCCATGCGCGGTATCTACCGTGAGCACATCGACGCCTGCATCGATTAATGCTTCGGCGCGCAGCATGCCGTCTTTGCCCGTGCCTACCGCTGCGGCCACGCGCAGGCGGCCAAGCGAATCTTTCGAGGCCATCGGAAAGGCGCGTGCTTTTTCGATGTCTTTCACCGTCACCAGGCCGATGCAGCGGAATTTATTATCGACGACGAGCAGTTTTTCAATGCGGTGCTGGTGCAGCAGTTTTTTGGCTTCTTCACGATCCACGCCTTCCTTGACGGTGACGAGCTTGCGCGTCATCAGTTCATGAATGGGTTGTTTGGGATCGGAGGCAAAGCGCACATCGCGGTGGGTAAGAATGCCCACGAGCTTGCCGGTCTTGGGCTCCACCACCGGAATGCCGGAGATGTGATTTTCCTTCATTAGGTTCAATGCCTGCATCAGCGTCGCGGCGGGATGAATCGTCACCGGGTTGATGACCATGCCGGATTCGAACTTCTTCACCTTGCGCACTTCGTCGGCCTGCGCTTCGGCGGAAAGGTTCTTGTGGATGCAGCCAATGCCGCCATGCTGCGCCATGGCGATGGCAAGGCGTGCTTCGGTCACCGTATCCATCGCAGCGGAGATAAGCGGTATGCCTAACTGAATTTCACGGGTAAGGCGGGTGCGGGTGCTGGCTTCGGCCGGCAGGACGGAAGACGCGCGCGGTTTGAGAAGGACATCGTCAAACGTAAGCGCTTCGGTCAATTCCATGTGAACCCCAATCTAAGAAGTTCGCGGTTTTATAGCGTGACTAGGGCCGCTTGTCACCTGCAAAAATACGGCCTCAGCCATGCTTAAACCCGATTGCCACCAGAAAGGTTTCAGCCGAATCCTGCCGGGAAGCCTTGGGTTTAGCGTGTTTTACCGTGTCAAAACGGCTTTTAATGCGGCTGAGCAGCTCGTTCGCCGTGCCGCCCTGCCAGACCTTGGCGACGAACACGCCACCGGGTTTAAGCACGCCGCAGGCATAGTCGAACGCGGCTTCCACCAGCGTGACGATGCGCAGATGGTCGAGGCTGGGCTGGCCTGAGGCATTGGGTGCCATGTCGCTCAGCACGATATCGGCCTTGCCGATGCGCGAGGCAAGCGCAGAAAGCGCCTCGTCCTCCATGAAATCCATTTGCAGAAATTCGGCGCCGGGGATCGGGTCAACCTCGAGCAGATCCAGCCCGATGACATTGTCTTCGCCGCAGCGCTCCACCGCCACCTGCATCCAGCCGCCGGGCGCAGCCCCCAGATCGACCACCTTCAAACCCTGCCTGAAAAAATGATACTTGTCGTCGAGCTCGGAGATTTTATAGGCCGCGCGCGAACGGTATCCTTCACGTCTGGCCTTAACCACATACGGGTCGTTGAGCTGGCGCGCGAGCCAGCGCGTAGAAGACGTGCTTCTCTTTTTGGCTGTCTTTACCCGCACATGTATGCCGCGCGAGGAGGAAGCGGGTTTTTTCTTATCGGTCATATTTGTGACTGCATGTATTCCTGCATGAGCGACAGGATTATACCCTCACGCACACCGCGATCGGCAATAGTAATTTCAGGGATGGGCCAGAGGCTGCATATCGCTTCGAAAATCGCGCAGCCCGAAATAACATAGTCCGAACGATCCGGGCCAATACAGGCATTGGCAAAACGCTCCGAGGGACGCATGGCAAGTATCTTCTGCGCGGCATCGCGCAGATCATCCATGGAAAAAGTAAAACCATCGACGCGCGATCGTTCGTAATGCGTCAACCCCAGATGAATGGCCGCGAGCGTGGTCAGCGTACCTGAGGTGGAAAGCATCTGCACCTGACCTTGCTTGACCGCTTCGGCAATTTTATTTTTCTTGTCGAACGCACGCAGGCGTTTAGTGAGATGGCCCACAAGTTCGTCAAAATACACTTCGGCGAAGGCCGCACCTCCAAATTTTTCCGACAGATTCATCACGCCCTGATTAAGCGATAGCCAATCAACGATACGGTGTTCGCAAAGCAGCTCAGGCGGCGCCATATTGTCGCGCTTCACCCACATGAACTCGGTGCTGCCGCCGCCGATATCAAACACCACGGCATGTTCCGAACTCGATGCAAGCAATGTCGAGCAGCCCAGAAATGCAAGCTTGGCCTCGTCTTCATTGGAAATCACGTTGATATCGAGCCCCGCCTCCTCTTTCACGCGCTTGAGGAATTCAAACGTATTGCCGGCCTGGCGGCAGGCTTCCGTGGCCACAAAGCGGGCGTATTTCACGTCGAACCGCTCGAGTTTCTTCTTGCAGGCTTTAAGCGCGGAAATGGTGCGTCCCATGGCATCGGCAGAGAGCAGATTATCCGTACTTAAGCCTTCGCCCAGGCGCACGATGCGCGAGAAGGTATCGAGCACTTTAATACCGTGCGCCTGCCGGCTGGGATACACCGTCGGACGGGCAATAAGCAAACGGCAGTTATTCGTACCCAGGTCGAGTGCGGCGAATACCGGCAGCGATTCTGCGCCCTCAGTCCCTTGGCTCTGGGCCTTGCGCGGCGCAGCCGAAGATTTGGGCATGGACTCATACCCCACTATGAATATGTATCAAGAGCTAGAAAACTCTCGAAGAATTAACAGATAAAAAAATTTTATGCCAGCAGTATAGCGGCAAAGCTCGCGCAGACGCGTATAAAAAAGTCCGCTGCCTTGAGTGCTTTTCCTCACCACCCGGGCCGCATCCCGCTGGTGGTGTAACTTTTTTGAGCTATAATGCGAATATTCAGGTAAGCATTCTAATATACATTCAAAGGCCGGAGCAAATATTGTGAATAGGCGGCAGTTCATCACCTGGGCACTGGGCGGCGTCAGCACACTGGCGTTTAGCGGATTACTCAAAAGCAACCTGGCTATTGCGGAGGAAACCATGACCGACCATCTCACCCTAAAAGACGACGAATGGCAAAAGCGCCTGACCCCTGAACAGTATGATGTACTGCGCCACGAAGGTACCGAGCGCCCCTTCACCAGCCCGCTCAATACCGAGAAACATAGTGGCACATTCGTCTGCGCCGGTTGCGGCCTGGAGCTGTTTCCCTCGAAATTCAAATTCGACAGCGGCACGGGCTGGCCCAGCTTCTTTGATACCATCAAAGGCCATGTGCAAACTAAGACAGATTCTTCGCTGTTCATGGAGCGCACTGAATATCATTGCGCACGCTGCGGCGGCCATCAGGGTCATGTGTTCAATGATGGTCCTGCGCCTACGGGTCTGCGTTACTGCAATAACGGCGTGGCGCTGAAATTCATTGCCGATAAAGCTTAAACGGGCGCAGAATTTATTCCCGTTGTAACTTTTGTTTTTGTCTCTACGAATAATGATGTACCGGGCAATACCGGTATCCATCAATCCAACAGGAGTCTGCTATGAAAATGTCCCATTACCTGATTTCGGCCGCATTGACCGGGATCATCGCTGTTGCTGCCACTACCGTTTCCGCCGCCGATGATAGTGCCAAAGAAAAATGCTATGGTATATCCAAAGCGGGTAAGAATGACTGCGCCAGCAAAAAAGCGGGCAATTCCTGCGCCGGCCAAACCACCGCGGATGGCCAGGGTTTCCTCGCTGTCCCCAAAGGGCTTTGCAATAAAATCGCTGGCGGCAGCACCACCGAGAAATAACGTTTTATTGTAATGTGCTATTATGGGACATTGAGTGAGTCCCTGCGCGCTCTGCCCGTTACATCGCTATAGTAACGGGCAGGGATTCTGGCGAAAATCAGAACAAAACTTCCTGAAAAATAATCGTCTTTATACTTCCTTTATACGATGCGCCTTTGATGCACATAGCGTCTTTAGCTGTGAAATTGCATACTCGGATTGTGAACAATGCGTGTTCAGATGAATAGCGACTTGGGGTTGGTGCCCCTCCCCTGAGTCGCTTCGAGTGTCCCCGTTATGGTGCCCCCTTGCTCCCTTGGGCGCCAAATCTAAATCCCGGCCCGTCTTTATGGTGGTGCCGGGATTTTTTTAGCGCTGCAGCTTATCCCAGATGGGCATTCCCAGATATATCTGATTGGAATCGGTTACTGCTCCGACCACGCCGCCCGCAGCACCGCCAATGAGTAATGTTCCAAGCTGGTTGGCATGCAGAAGTGTTGCCGCAGCAAGGCCTATGCCCGCACCGATGCTGGCACCCGACAGCGAGCGGTCCACCGTGGTGGTGCCGCACGCCGAGAGCGCAAGCATAAGGCACAGGGCGCAGGCGGCTTTATGCCTTATACGATTATGCTTCACTATTTAAGAGGAGTGGTTTTGGGATCACCGCTGATCTTGGGATCCGTGTTGCTGAAGGTCAGCTGATAGGCTTTCAGGCCTTTTTCCTCAGTGGTTGCCTTCACTTCCTTGACCTCGCCGTCATGGCGCGTGGCCGTCACTGTGTAAGCACCGGCGGGAAGCGTTGCAAGCAACACGGGACCTTTAGTAACGGTGTCGAGCACGGTGCCACCATTCTTATCTACGATATGCACGCCAATATCCGACAGAAAGGTACCGTTCGCTTCGGTAATGAGCAATTTAAGGTTATATTGGTTCTCGACGGCTTTGAGATGATCCATTTCTTCACCCACGCCGCCTGAAATCATCGGCACCGCGTTTGTACTCACGGTTGCATCCGAAGACATTGCAGTGGGGGCAGTGGCAGTAGCATCAGAAGAGGGCGCGGGGGCAGCCGGCATATCTTCCGCGGCATAAACGGGAGCGCTTGCTAATAATACAACCAGCAATGTCGGCAGCAGGGAAAACTTCTTGCTCATGGCACGTATCTCCTAAATTAAAGTGGGTTACATCAATGGCAATGTGCGTTCAAAATTACGCAGGTAGTTTTCCACAAGGCCGGCGGCTACGCCATACTTATTTTCAATCAATACGGCCAAACGGCTGCGATTGGGGCCTACCTCGTCAATTTCTCTGGCACTCAGGCGGTTCCATTGCATCAGAATCTGCTCGCGGAAGGGCTCCCACTTGCAGGTGATATTATAGGCATGCCCTGCCAGCCAGCTGCGGGCATTGTGCTCTTTTTCCCAAGCATGCGATTGCGGATAATAACCAGTATCGGCGCTGTCATCAGTGACTCGCGACTGATTCTGAGTTAAGCGGGCCAGCCATTTAGGAGCGATGATCATTGGTATCTCCTGGATACAGTTTTTCCGTGTATCTATAAAATCTATCAGAGGCATCCTAAATCAACCATACGTGAACCCCCAGATCACATAAATAACCCATAAATATATTTAAAAATCCGCGTAATTCGCCGTTATTTTTGTCAATTATAGTGGATTTGGAATTTTTATATATACGCCGGGAATGAAGTGTTATAGCCTTTTACACGCTATTTGAACGAATCACTTTCATGGAGCTTAAAATGAACCAGAAGAAAAGTACCGTGCTTGTCATTGAGGACGAGCCGCCGATTCGCAAATTGTTTAATATCTCCCTTGAGGGAGCAGGCTATAAAGTAGTGGAATGCGATAATGGCAGCGAGGGCATGCGCCTGGCCGCCTCCATCCGCCCTGAACTTATCCTGCTTGACCTGGGCCTGCCGGACATGGACGGAAAAACAATCATCAGCGCCGTGCGCGAATGGGCGCAGACTCCGATTGTGGTCTGCTCGGTACGCGACAGTGATGAGGAAGTCATCAAAGCCCTCGAAATGGGCGCGGACGATTATGTAACCAAGCCTTTCAACCCCGACGTGCTGCTGGCCCGCATTCATGCCTGCCTGCGCAAAGCTTTCACCCAGGAAGCGGGCGAGCCCGAACTCACCAACGGCATCTTGCGTATGGACCTGGTACGCCACGAAGTGTTCGTGAAGGATCAGAAGCTCGTATTTACACCCAAAGAATATGATCTGCTGCGCTACTTCCTCGTGCATCGTGGCAAAATGCTTACCCACAAACAGATCCTCAAGGACGTCTGGGGCACCGCCCATGTCGACGATATGCAATATCTGCGCGTGTATGTGAGCCAATTGCGTGAAAAAATCGAAACCGATGCTGCAAATCCGACTTACATCATTACCGAGCCGGGTATTGGTTACCGCATGGAAACGGTAGAGGCTGCTTCCAATAATGGCGCGGCGCGTACCAAAGCTGTCGGCTAGTTTCAGATTGCGCTGCTGGAAGCGCTATGCCACTTCGTATTTGGCTGCACGATGGTGACGCCATTGCGGCAGGTATAACGTGAACACCGCGCCACCTTCGGGATGATTGCTTGCCGTGATGCTGCCGCCAAGCCCTTCCATCATGGCCTTGCAGATGGCAAGCCCCAGGCCCGTGCCGGCAACCTGAGAATCCTGCTTTTGCAGGCGCGCATATTTATCAAATACGCTTTCAAGTTTTGTGGCAGGAATGCCATTGCCAAAATCACGCACTTCGCATGCAAAGCCTGTAGTATCATCGCCTTTCCAGCCGATGCTGATTTTTGTGCCGGGCTGAGTGTATTTACCGGCATTGTCGAGCACGTTCTGAAGCACCTGCTCGATCATCATCCCATCGGAAAATATCTCGATGGGCGTTGAAGTATGTATCGTCAGAGGATGTTTTTTGAGCCTGTGTTCAAGGCGCCTTGCCACACGCTGAATAATATCTTTTATCGGATGCCATTCACGCCTGAATTCGATCTTGCCGCTTTCCAGACGCGTCATGTCGAGAATGTTGGTGATAAAGCTGTCGAGCCTGACGGTTTCTTCGAGTGCGGTTTCAATCAGCATCTCTCTTTTTTCCGGGGTCAGTTTTTTGCCCTGACTGCGGTAAATACTGAGTGCGCCGACAATGGAAGCAAGGGGTGTTTTAAGGTCATGCGATACGCTGGAGAGCAGCATCGAGCGAAGCTTTTCACGATCCTCACGCAGACGCGTGTCCTCCATGGATCGTTCCATTTCAATATGCTCGAGTACCGATGCTGTTTGATCGGCAATCGCGGTAAGCAAACGGCCGAACCAGGCATCGAGCTGCGTTATCTTGCGTGGTTTGATGCCAAGCACGCCAATTTCGCCGCCAGGCGCCACCATCGGCTCAAAACGCCAGTCGCTGCTGGTATAAAACGGCGACGACGCGCCCGAGGTCTTCATTTCCCGCCAGCACAGATCGAGCGCTTTGCGATCCATGCCTACCAGCTGAAGCTGCAACGGGACTTCCACCTCTACGACATCCGGATTGAACGCCGTGGGCAGAAAGAAGGCAACGTCCATCGCCAGCATGCGCGCCAGATTGACCTGAAGCTCTTCCAATGCCTGGCGACGTGAAGACGCATTCGTCGCCATACGGTAAAGGGTGAACAGCGCCTGGGTATCAAGTTCGCGGCGGGCGGCCTTTTCGGCGTAGCTGCGCGTCTGGCTGGTAAAAAGAGAAATGAGCAATGCCGCCGACAAAAACAGCACCATGTTGATGGTATCGGTGACGTTATCGAATTTAAGGGTATGGTACGGCAGGGTGAAATAATAATTAACGATAAGAAAGCTCGCCACCGAGGCGATCAGGCCCGGCAATAATCCGAACCGGCCTGCGGAAAATGCGCAGGCAATCATGAAAAGCAGTCCGACATTCTGGCTGTTGACGCGAAAAAGAGCGGGTGACAATACACTCTCCAGAAACACCGCGCCCAGCAATGCCACCGCCACCGCCAGGAGTCCGTAGACGATATGCAGCGGGCGGATGCTGCTTACCCATTGCTTGAGTGTGCGCCGATAGGGTTGGCCTGAGAGCGGAATGAATTCCACCGCGATATGCTGTTTGCGCGCCAGTTGTACCGCACGATCCCAGTTCAGATTATGCCGCTTGCCTTTGGGCCCGCGCGCACCGCTGCCGATAATAAACATGGTCAGGCGATCTTTTTCTTCAGCAATAAGCTGGCTTACGCCCTTCTCTACTGTTTCTGACACCATATGCTGTACTTCGCCGCCCATTTGCTTGGCCAGCGTAAGCAGACGTTGCATGCGTGCCTGGATGCCTGCTTCCACGGGGGTGCTATAGGTGAGCGCCTCAATATATACTGCGCGCCATTTCACGCCCAGATCCTGCGCACGGCTACGGGCAGTACGCAACAGTGCCATAGCCTTAGGATGATCCGTAATGCAGGCAATAACGAGGTGTGTGGAATTATCAGAAGTCTCTGAATGTTCCGAAATCATTGTTTTTGTGCCATTGTTTTTTGTTGTGTTGCCCGTATTACGCGAGTGGTTAATGCTGGAGGAGAAAGTATAAAAATACTATTAGGTTTTATTAAAACCGCAACCCCCTCAAATCTAGCCTGAATCCAGCTTGACTCACCTGAGCCATATAATACCATGCGTTTCCTTGTTAAGGAAACACCCGAAAGGCTCCCTGTGCATAGTAAATTTCTCCCGGCGTCCTGCGTTATGCGATATGCGGGCACCCTATTACTGTCGCTTGCTCTTGCTGGATGCTTTGGTTCCGATTTGCCGCCGCCTATGGTCAAACATGCGCAGCACAAGGCAAAAACGCCTGAAGCTGAATTCCAGGCCGATGTGTATGTGCTTCAGCTGACACTGGCCAGAATCGCCCTTACCCAGCAACCTCCTGCCCTTGAGGAAGCTCAAGCACATCTGGCCCTCCTAGGCTCCCCTACGGCGATGCAAGATGTCAGCGCCTTTCAGCCGTTGGTCGTACTCGAATACGATATGAAAGGTGAAAAAGGAACGGAGCGTTTTGCGGCGCCTATCAGCTTAACCGACAATAGCAGCCAGTTTCCTGCTCTGCTCGACGTCATGAATGCCTTGGGCGACAGACCGCTGGTATTGCGTGAAATCCGATTAAAAATCGCCACTTTTACACCGCAATCGTTCGACGATTTTGCCAAAAAGGATCCTGCCCTTCTGCGTAAGGCCCTCAATGACAAAGCCGATCGCATCCAATCGCAGGCCAAACGGCTTTCACCGATCGAGCAGGCACATCTCTTTCTTCGTCTTACGCGCTTCTTTACCGAACATCACTTTAAGGACGCTGCTTACATAGCGGTAGAAAACGCCAAACAGCTGCTTGCCGAAATTTCCACCAACGAAGATACTGACAAAAAAGTCATCAACGATATGAACGAAGAACTCGAATCTCTCGAAGTCACTCTGCACAAAACCATGCCCTTTACCCTCAATTTCTGATAGTGAATTAGCCATGAAAATAGAAACGCTGCTTACCTCCATCGGACGCTCACCGGAAGAACATGAAGGTGCGGTCAATCCGCCGGTGTATCATGCATCAACCATTCTTTTTCCCACCCTTGCCGATTTCGAGGCCGCGGAGAAAGCTGGCTGGCCATTGGTCTACGGCCGCTCAGGCACGCCCACCGTGCGCGAGCTCGAAGCCGCGCTTGCTGAGCTCGACGGTGCGGAATGCGCCATCGTCACCAGTTCGGGCCTCGCTGCTATCGTGATTGCGCTTACCGCCACGCTTTCCAACGGCGACCACCTGCTCATACCCGACAGCCTTTACGGCTCGGCGCGCAAATTCTGCGATCAGGAACTGACGCGTTACGGCATTGAGGTCACCTATTATGACCCGCTCGTCGGCGCTGGCATCACGTCACTCATGAAGCCCAACACCAAGGTAATTTATATTGAAAGTCCCGGCTCACTCACGTTCGAGGTGCAGGACATCCCCGCCATCGTCAAGGCAGCGCATGCGAAGAACGCCATCGTCATCGCTGACAATACCTGGGCGACACCACTCTATCTGCGTACGGTGGAAATGAATGTCGATATCTGCATTCACTCCTGCACTAAATATATCGGCGGCCACTCCGATCTGGTGATGGGCCTTATCACCCATTCCAAGAAATTTAATCCGCAACTGCGCCGTACCTATCGCAATCTCGGCGCGGCCATCGGTGCTGACGAAGTCTATTTCGCCAGTCGCGGCCTGCGCACACTCGCCGTGCGTCTCAAGCAGCATCAGGAAACCGCCTTCATTCTCGCCAAGTGGCTTGCCGCACGCCCGGAAGTAGTGAAGGTGCTGCATCCCGGCCTGCCCAGCTGCCCGGGGCACGATATCTGGAAACGTGATTTCAAAGGCGCCAGCGGACTCTTCTCTATCCTGCTTAAACCCTATCCGCACAAGGCACTCGCCGCCATGCTCGACGGGCTTGAACATTTCGGCATGGGCTTTTCCTGGGGCGGATATGAAAGCCTGATTATTCCATTTACGCCCGAGCGCACTGCCACGCCTTCATGGACGCATGACGGGCTGTGCATCCGTATTCATGCCGGACTTGAGCATCCCGACGACCTGATCGCCGACCTGAAAAAAGGCTTCGAACGACTCAATGGAGCTGCGTAATGGCTATCGCCGACGCCATAGAATCCTATCTCGCCAAAATCGCCTTCAACGCTGACGGGCTTGTGCCCGTCATCGCGCAGCGTCATGGTACGAATGAAGTGCTGATGATAGCATGGATGGATCGCGAGGCGTTTATCAACACCATGCGGACCGGCCAGATGACCTACTGGTCGCGATCACGCAAGAAGCTCTGGCGCAAAGGTGAAACGTCAGGAAATACGCAGACGCTCAGGGAAATGCACATTGACTGTGACGGCGATGCGCTTTTGGCATTGGTCGACCAGGTTGGGCCCGCCTGCCACACGGGTGAAATGACCTGTTTTTTTGAAAAATTAAAAAGCTGAGCCGTTTAGAAAAACGACAGGAATGAGGAGACTGCGGGGAAGTTCTTAAGCCGCTCCATCGACGCGTTGATATTCTCGTTGATCGTCATCCCCAGTGTTACGCCAATTGCCAGCATAAGCGAGGCATTGATGACCATGCCCATGAGGAAATACAGCGGTGTGGTAATAGTGGGCACATTGGCGATATAGCTGTTACCGGCAAAATAGGCCCACAGCGCAATCGGGGGGATGCTGAGCAGGAAAGCCTTGTGACGCAGCAGGCTCACGCTGAGTGAAAACAGAATGATCGAACCGACGATGAACATGCGCACCGCCGTGAACTGATGATCATCGATCTGCATCATCGCGCCGATGGCAAGCATGAGCATGGCGGCAAGCGGCAGCACCAGCATCGCCTCGCGCCCCAGCCATGCGGCAAGCAGGCCGATAGTGACCAGCGCAAACACATGATAAATATTTTCCATCGGAATGGCGAATCCAGAAGCAAGCCCCGCACTGGCTGTACCTGAGGGTTCAACAAAAAATACCGGCGCCGTACCGAGCAGCAAAATAACTGCGAACAATACTGTAAATGTGCGTAGGTTCATAGTTGCGTATATTAACCATTTTCGCTTAAATGTCCAGATTATGACGCGGATCAGACGTTTATTTTCAGCCCGCCCCTAGAGGATTATGTTTAGATTTAGCCGCATTTTTGCATTTTTTGCCGTTATTTCTGCAGGCTGCATGCCGGTGTTTGCCGACGATGCCAAGGAAATCGACTCGGTCACGGTTCTTGCCGACGCGCGGCTTGCCGTGCCGCTGTCCGAGCTGGCATCAAGGTTTGCCCAGCAAAGCATGATAAGTGTGGCCGGCTCATTCGGCGTGAGCGCTGATCAGAAAAAAAAGATCGAGGACGGAGAATCGGCCGATCTTTTTATTACTTCCGACCCTGCACTCATCGAACAGTTAAAAATCAAGGGGCTAGTGGATGTTTATTCCATCCAGGAGATTGCGAGATCAAAGACGGCCCATTTCACTGCGGCCATCGTCGCCGGAGAAAACATGACGCCGGCACGCAATTTCCTTGCGTATCTTAAGACCACTGAATCAAGAAAAATATTATTTGCTAACGGCTTAACTGCGCCATAAGCAGGCCAAGCACAGAGCGCATCGCCTCGAGACGGATTTTACGGCGCGTGCCCTTGAAGCGGAATTCCTGAGCGAAAACTTTGCGTTTGGTTGCCACGGCGATATAGACGAGCCCCACCGGTTTTGCCTTGGTGCCGCCTGCCGGCCCGGCAATGCCTGTGACCGACACTGCCACCCGGGCATGGCTTCGCTTGAGCGCCCCTTGCGCCATGGCCCTGGCCACCTCTTCACTTACTGCCCCATATTTCCTGAGGGTCACGAGGCGCACACCCAGCACTTCGCGCTTGGCGGCGTTGGAATAGGTGACAAATCCACGCTCAAGCACGGCCGATGATCCGGGAATTTCGGTAAGCAGTGCGGCAATGAGCCCGCCGGTGCAGGACTCCGCCGTGGCAAGCGTCAGATGCCTGCTCTCATAAGCCATGAGCAGTTTGCGTGCGAGAATGAGCTGGTTCTTAGAAAACATAATGGGCCGCCAGAAGGTGAGTGTCGAGCGGATGACCCAGCACACGGGCACACCCCAGGACGACAAAAGCAATCAGTAAGGGATAGACTGCCGCCAGCATATCGTCAAACATCACGCCGAATCCGCCGTGAATTTTACGATCCGCCACGCTGATCGGCCAGGGCTTCACGATGTCGAAAAAGCGAAACAGCGCAAGGCCTGCCATATAAGAGATGAACGTCGGATAGAGAAAGGCAAGGATCAGCCATTGCCCCGCCACTTCATCAATGACCATTTCGCGTGGATCGAGCACATCGGTGTAACGCAGGTAGACATGATTGGCATACCAGCCGATGAAAAATACCGCGATGCTGGCAGCAAATAACGCAATGTTGCCGGCGTATACCTGTATCACATAGGCAAACGGCAACGCGGCGATGGAGCCGAACGTACCCGCAGCCTTGGGAGCAAGCCCGACACCGAACCAGGTACCCACCAGCTTGGCGGGATGCGATAGCGGAAGCGTACTGCGGTCAGCGGACATCTGCCGGCAGCTTTACAGTGACCACCGCCTGGGCAAGGATGCCTTCGCCGCGCCCGGTGAAACCCATTTTTTCGGTGGTGGTGGCCTTCACGCTGATGCGTGAAGCGGAAATGTCGAGCAGTTTGGAAATCGTCTCTCGCATCTGCTGCACATGCGGGGCGATACGCGGACGTTCACAGACAAGCGTGACATCAACATGCATCAGGCGTCCCTGTTTTTGTTTCAGCAGTTGGTAGGCATGCAGTATGAAACGCGAAGAAGTCATGCCGCGCCAGCGTGGATCGGCAGGTGAAAAATGCGCGCCGATATCGCCCTCGCCCATGGCACCCAGCAGCCCATCGACAATGGCGTGTAGCCCGACATCGGCATCCGAATGGCCCTCAAGGCCAAATTCAAACGCAATGGGTACGCCGCACAGCATGATCACGCGTTTGGACGCAATCGTATCCGCTTCATGCGCGATGAGCTTATGTGCGTCAATACCCTGCCCCACGCGCACTTCAAATTGCTGTTCGAGCAGAAGCTGCGCGTCGCGCATGTCTTCGGCGGTGGTGATTTTGTAATTATGTTCTGAACCTGGCACGATCTTGACCTCCAACCCTGAATTTTCGGCTACTGCCGCATCGTCGGTGTAATCCGCATCGTTTACTTCCTGATGCGCCTTGAGGATTTCCTGAAAATGAAAACCCTGCGGCGTCTGCGCGCGGAACAGCTTTTTACGCTCAATGGTGCCGACGATACGATCATCCTCAACATGCTTGAGCGTATCAATCACCGGCAGCGCGGGAATCACCGCCGGGGATTGCTCCAGTGCACTCAGCGTCTGCGAGATCAATTCCTGCGCAATGTTGGGGCGCGCCGCATCGTGAATCAGCACGTAATCGGGGGCTTCATCGGCAAGGCTCAGCAGCCCCTGTTTCACGGATTCCTGCCGTGTGGTGCCGCCATAGACCGCCGGCATGAGATTAAGGCCGCGCGTATGCTCGTCGTAATAGCCCTGATGGGCCGGATGAATGACCACTTTTACCGCAGAAATATCAGGATGTTGGAGAAACGCCTCGGCAGTACGGCGAATCAGGCTCTTGCCGCCCAGTACCTGATATTGCTTGGGAATATCACCCCCGGCGCGACGCGATTCGCCAGCAGCGACGATAAGAGCAACAGCGGTCTTTGCCATAATTGATTTGAGTCTGATACTTGTTTAGATTATTACACGCGAGCAATAGCGTAAATTCCAGGAATGAATAGAATCACCATCGATAACGTCACGCTCGAACATCCTGTGGTGTTAGCCCCGATGACCGGCGTTTCCGATCTGGCCTTTCGCCGTCTGGTAAAACGTTTCGGCGTGGGCCTTGTCGTCTCCGAAATGATCGCCAGCCGCGCCATGATCATGGAGACGCGCAACACACTGCGCATGGCAAGCCATACGCCTGAAGAGTTCCCGATGGCTGTGCAACTGGCCGGCTGCGATCCGGAAGTGATGGCGGAAGCCGCCAAGCTCAACGAAGAACGCGGCGCGCAGATCATCGATATTAATTTCGGCTGCCCGGTAAAAAAAGTCGTCAACGGCGAAGCAGGCTCAGCGCTCATGCGCAACGAGCCCTTGGCAGCGAAGATTTTAGAGGCGACGGTCAAGGCAGTGAAGATTCCCGTCACACTCAAGATGCGCATGGGCTGGGACCACCAGTCACTCAACGCGCCGACGATGGCAAAGATCGCCGAGAACGCCGGCATCAGGATGCTCACCGTGCATGGCCGCACGCGCTGCCAGATGTATAAAGGGTCGGCCGACTGGGGTTTTATCCGCAGCGTGAAAGAGGCCGTCAAACTGCCGGTGATCGTCAATGGCGACATCACCACCTATGAGGATGTAGACAGAGCGCTCAGCGAATCCGGCGCCGACGGCGTGATGATCGGGCGCGGCAGTTACGGCAAGCCCTGGTTTCCCAATCAGGTCTGCCATTACCTTCAAACCGGTGAAAAAATTCCCGATCCTTGCCTGACCGAGCAGTTGCAGGTGGTGCTTGAGCATTACGATGCAATGCTGGCGCTTTACGGCATCCATAACGGCGTGCCGGTGGCGCGCAAACATATTGGCTGGTATTCTGCGGGGTTGCATAATTCGTCAGAGTTCCGCTTCAATGCCAACCGCACCAGCGACCCGCAGGAAGTCAAACAGCTGATCACCCGTTTTTATGCCAGCGTCATCGAACATGAGCAAAAAACCGTCCACTAAAATCCTGCATCCCAATCTTGCAGGCAATGCAGCGGCAGCCAGCCACAGCAACGAATTGCTCGCGGCACTTCCCAGCGGCATCATCACGGTTACGAGAAAATATGTCATCCGCTACGTCAATGCCGCTGCCGAACATTTTCTCGGCAGCAGTTTTACGGCATTGCGTGGTCATGAGCTGGCGCATTTCGTTTATCCGGCTACGCGCCTGCTCGAACTTATCGATGCAGCCTTTGAGCAAAAAGTGATCCTCAAGGAGCATGATTTTGTGCTATCGGGCCCGCGCATCGAATCGCGCGGCGTGACGCTGCAAGTCCTGCCACTTGATAATGCGGAAGAAGCACTGATCGTCATTGACGATCGCGGCATGGCGGGCAAATTCTCCCAACATCTGCTGCACCGTGACAATGCACGCTCAGCCAGCGGCATGGCATCCATTCTCGCTCATGAAGTGAAGAATCCGCTTTCGGGTATTCGCGGCGCGGCGCAGCTTTTGAGCAAGACGGTAAACGCCGAAGACAAAAATCTCACTACGCTTATTTGTGACGAAGTGGATCGTATCAAGAACGTTATTGAGGAAATGGAAATTTTTTCCGATCTCTCCTCGCTCGCGACGGCTCCGGTCAATATCCATGAGGTGCTGCAATATGTGCGCCCGATTGTTGAAAAAGGCAGCGGCAAAGTAACGTTTAAAGAGTCTTATGATCCTTCGATTCCTGATGTGCTGGGACATCGCGGCTTACTTATCCAGCTCTTTCTCAACATCATCAAGAACGCCGCCGAAGCCCTGTGCGAAAGCACCGATCCGGTCATCACCCTTGCGACTTCGTACCAGAGCGGCTTTCGCGTTAAACCACAGGAGAGTGCCACCAGCCTGTCTTTGCCCATCGTGATAAGCGTCGAGGATAATGGGCCAGGCATTACAGCGGATTTACATAAGAGCATCTTTGATCCATTCGTTACCACCAAGGAAGGTGGCAAAGGCCTGGGTCTTGCCATCGCCGCCAAAATCGTCGCCGATCATCACGGCAACATCGAACTCGATACAGAAATCAAGAAAGGCACGCGGTTTATTATTCACCTACCCGCCGCGTAAACAGGACTATTATGTCGCAGATTGCTTACGAATTACGCCCTGCCACCGCGCAGGAGGAGATGTACATCGCCCAGCGCCTTCGCGAGCTATCGGAAGAAGCCATCGGCGAGAAAGTCATTTTTGAACCCTTCGGATTGTTTGCCACCGAGCAGGGCAAAATCATCGGCAGTGCCGTGGGAAAGATTTATCTGCGCTGGCTGCATATCGATCTCTTCTGGGTAGACGAGGCGCAT
The DNA here is from genome assembly GCA_013289445.1 of Alphaproteobacteria bacterium. The sequence continues at coordinate 2,926 of JABCZZ010000016.1, read as the reverse complement.
CGTCGCAAAGGCGTGGGCAAAAGCCTTATGTACAAAATTGAGAAATATGCCGTCGAAGCGGGGCTGAAGGGCATTGAGGTGTGGACGCAGAGCTGGCAGGCTCCCGAATTTTACCGCAGCATGGATTATGAAGAATTCGCCGTGCTTCCGGACTATGCCCCCGGTCGCAAGCGCCACGCCTTCCGCCGCACGATTAAAAAGGCAAGCTGATGGCGCAAATCACTGTTCTTCTCGCCGACGATGATAAGGCGATCTGCACCGTCCTTGAGCAAGCCATCCGGCGTCAGGGTTATCAGGTGCTGACCACTGAACGCGGCGAACGGCTGATGCAATGGGTGGAAGAAGGCAAAGGTGACGTGGTGATTACCGACGTGCTTATGCCCGGCTCCAACGGACTTGACCTGCTGCCCAGAATCAAAGCCAAGCGCCCTGACCTGCCGGTAATTGTCATCAGTGCACAGAACACGTTGATGACGGCCGTGAAAGCCAACCAGCTCGGCGCCTATGAGTATCTTCCCAAACCGTTCGATCTCGATACGCTGATGCAGTGCGTCGAGAAATCCATGCTGGCAAGCGGTGGCCATACGCTCAGTTTTGAAAATGCCAAAGACAAGGGTGCGGGCGCGCATATTATCGGCCGTTCCTCCGCCATGCAGGATATCTATCGCACGCTCGCACGCGTGGTGAATGTCGATCTTACCGTCATGATTACCGGCGAATCGGGCACCGGCAAAGAACTCGTTGCCCGCGCATTGCATAACCTGGGGCCGCGCAAAGCCAAATCGTTTATCGCGCTTAACATGGCGGCGATCCCGCGCGAACTCGTCGAGAGCGAACTCTTCGGCCATGAAAAAGGCGCCTTCACCGGCGCGCATGCGCGCAAATCCGGTGCGTTTGAACAGGCCGAGGGCGGCACGCTGTTTCTTGATGAAATCGGCGACATGCCGCTTCATGCCCAGACACGCTTGCTGCGCGTGCTGCAGCAGGGAGAATATTCGCGGGTGGGCGGCACTAAGACCAGTGCGTCGAACGTGCGCATCATCACCGCCACGCATCGCGATCTTGCGCAGCTGGTGAAAAAAGATGTGTTCCGTGAAGATCTGTTTTACCGCCTCAATGTAGTGCAGCTGCGCATGCCGGCGCTGCGCGAACGACGCGAGGATATTCCGGAGCTGGTGAATTACTTTCTGGCCAAGGCACATGAAAAAGGCCTGCCGCGCAAGGAATTCGCACGTGACGCCCTCACCCTGCTGCGCGCGCATCACTGGGGCGGCAATGTACGCGAACTTGAAAATCTCATCTACCGTCTGGCCACGCTATATCCCGATCCGATTATCGACGCACCCATCGTCCATAAGGAACTTGCCGATAGCAATTCACAACATGAGCAGACCGATACGCCGCTGAGCGAACTCGTGCGCAGGCATGTGGCCGCGTATTTCAAGAGCCATGAAGGCAGTCTGCCCTCGCCCGGCGTGTATGACCGCCTCATGCCGCTCATTGAGAAGCCGCTCATTGAAATCACGCTCGCCGCCACCCAGGGCAACCAGCTCAAGGCCGCCGATGTGCTGGGAATGAACCGTAATACGCTGCGCAAAAAGATTGTCGAGCTGGGCATTGCGCCCGCACGCAAATCTGCACGTAAAAACGCCGCTGACTGACCCCAAACACCTCTCGCTCAGGCCCTATTTATTTGACGCCGCAGGCAGTTCGCGGTACTCACATCTCTCATGACGAAATCGTCCTCGCATCGCTGGCTTTCCTCGCTGTTGCGCACACGTACCCTTGCCAGTGCGCTGGTGCTTGCCGCGCTTGCCTCTTTCATCGCCACCTATATTTCCATTACGCGCCATTCGGGCGCGCTGGCACCGGATGCCAAAATCATCGTGGCGCTGATTCTGGTCAACCTGACCTTGCTGCTTACGCTGGGCGGCATTGTCGCACGCCGCGCCGTGCGCCTGTGGGCATCGCTAAAGGAAGGCTCGGTAGGCTCGCGCCTGCAAACCCGCGTGGTAGCGATGTTCACCATCGTTACTATCGTGCCCACTATCATCGTGTCGGTATTCTCGGCGCTATTTTTCAATTTCGGCATTCAGTCCTGGTTCGATGAACGCGTATCCACCGCGCTTGAAGAATCGGTCCGCGTTGCCCAGTCCTATCTCAATGAGCATAAAAGCCTTATCCGCGCAGACGCGCTTGCCATGGCCGGCGATCTGAATCATGAGCTCGACAATAATGTCGCCCCCGGACTGCTCAATAATATCATCAACACACAAGCCGCGCTGCGCTCGCTTGATGAAGCAAGCATCTTCCAGCAGGAACGCAACCAAAGGCAGTTCCTGGCGCAGACGCAGCTTACCTTTTCGCTCGCATTTGAACCGTTGCTGCCAC
>JABCZZ010000016.1:0-525 GCA_013289445.1 Alphaproteobacteria bacterium | reverse complement strand
CCACCGGAATATCTCGAACGCGCCGATCAGGGCGAGGTTGTGGTGCTGTTTGAAGATCAGGACAAGGTGCGTGCGCTGGTCAAGCTCAATAACGCGAATTTTCCCAATGCCTATCTGCTCATCGGACGTTTCGTCGACAGCAAAGTGATCTCACACATGGATACGGCCAACGGCAGCGTGCAACAATATCGCCGGCTGAAATCTAATATCTCCGCCACCCAGATTGAATTCTCCATCGTCTTCGTGCTTCTCGCGCTGCTGTTGCTGCTGGCATCGGTCTGGTACGGCATGCAGTTTGCCACGCGCATCATCGGCCCCATCACCAAGCTGGTAAGTGCCGCCGAACGTGTGCGCGCGGGTGATTTCACCGTGCGCGTCGCCGAAGGCCCCAAGGACGATGAAGTGGGTACGCTCGCCCGTGCTTTTAACCGCATGACCGACGAGCTTGAACGTCAACGCAAAGATTTGATTGAAGCCAACCGCCAGCTTGATACGCGCCGACGTTTCACCGAAGCGGTGCTCTCC
>JABCZZ010000015.1 GCA_013289445.1 Alphaproteobacteria bacterium | reverse complement strand
GATAATGCGCCCAGGTTTCGGCAAAGTCTTCCCAGGGATGGCTGGCAGCGTACGCACTGACGAAATATTGCTGCCAGTTTGAGGGCGCGCCGTTATGATAATGGTCTTTGAGCGCCTGGTCGTAATCCTTACGATCATCGCCAAAGACCGCGCGGCATTCATTTTGGCGATTTTCAGCGGTGACGAGACGATCCCAATAATAATGGCCTATTTCATGGCGGAAATGCCCAAGCAATGTACGGTAGGGCTCATGCAAGGCGGTGCGCCGCCCTTCACGCGTGGCATCGTCGGCTTCTTTAAGCGCCAGCGTAATGACGCCATCATCATGACCCGTCATTACCTTATAACCACCAGGGGGCGGCTCTGCGAGAAAGTCAAATACCAGGCCTCGCTGCGGATCATCCGCACGATTAGCCAGCGGCAAATTGAGCCGTAGAAGCGTGTAAAATAATCGATGTTTGGCAAACTCCATTTTGCGCCAGTTTTGAAGATTTTCTGTGTCGGACAAATCAGGAATGGTGCGGTTATGACGGCAGGCGATACAGAACTCTTCGCCGGATTCAACGGGAATAAGCCAGTTGCAGGCGTCATATTGGACGTTCGCACAGAACTTAAATAAATGGTCTGTCGCTGCAAGCGCCTGCCACAGCCCATTGCTGGGCTTTATGGCGCTCATCTGATTTTGCAGGGGAAGGTAGCCCAATAAATGACCGCAACCCCCACAATGACGATTTTCAAATGAAAGCAGAAGATGACACTGCTGGCATTCAAAGAGCTTCATAAGCACCCTGACTCTGCATGATAAAAAAGAATGCTATTAATACTCGTCGCGTCGTTTTCCGCCCAATGCCCCGCCAACACTTGCGATGAACGCACCTACGAATAACGAAAGCGCTGTAAAAATAGAAAGCTTTGCAGCTGCTTTGCGGGCTGTTTCTGCCGTTTCCAAGGCTTTCGCCTGCGCCGCCTTCACTTGCGTGATAGCATCGTCCACGCGTTTGGAGGCTTCTGCGGGTGTAATTCTTTCGCGCACCACAATCTGTCCTGCAAGATAGTTTCTGTCGGCTTGTGAGACATCGCCATTCTTAAGGCCGGTGAGAATGATACGCATGACTTCGCCGCGCGTCTGCGGATCTACGGGAACCTGTGGTTGGTCGGATCGAAACAATCCGTCTACCGCATACGCATTGGCTTCACCCGGGCCAGCCATAGGGCCTTCCGGGCCGGGCCGGGCCATGGCGGCGGTCGCAGCGCCACCTACGATATGCGCCCCTGCTCCGATAGTTGAGGTGAATGCTGCAGCAAAGAATGCAGCGGCGATTACTGTGGCAACAGCCCATGCCAAAAATCCATGTGCGGTATCGCGGAAAAATACTTCATCCGTATGCACGGAAATATATTTGGTGCGCAGCCTGCCCGCAAGATAGCCGCCAAAACCCGAGGCCAGCCATTGCGTAAATATAAGCCAGATGACCACTCCTGAAGTAAGCGCGGTGGCAGATGCCCTCACCTGATCTGATGTAGGTAAAGAAGCGGCACTAATGCCTGCGCCAAGGATGGAGAGAATGAGGGACAATGTAAGCGCTGCGAAAGCACCTGCCCATATTGCGGGCCACGCCACAGCGGAAGAAGGGCTATTTATGGAGGCAGTGTTGTCCGTGGTAGGGTTATACATAGCATGTTCCTTCATTTTTTTGAATCTTAGTGCCAGAAGAGTGCAAGCAAGATGATGATGGGGATTGGCACGCCCAATAACCAAAGAAGAATTCCGCGACCCATAATAGTCTCCTGTTTTTTTAAATTAACTTAATTAGGACTGTGCATGGTTGCTTATAAAGAAACTGTATGGTTCACCTGCCACAAAAATCATTTTAACGAAGCCAGAGGGCATTGCCCTACGTTTAAGACATAATCAGGGAGTATTTACGGCAATGCTCAAGGTAAGCAGCTTCATGACTAACGACGAGTTCCACCACACTTGACCAGAGCCAGGACGGTGCATCCAGCGTTTTGGAACGATTGCGCTTTAATTCCGCCAGCCATTTTTGTTGGGTAGCCTTGTCCATTTGCTGGGCATGCGCTTTACCTACTATCATCGCCAGAAACCCTGCAGCTTTTATGGCTTCATCGCGTGTCATTTGATCAATTTCCAGTTTCAGATCCTGGGGCAGCACCTCACGCAGGAAAACCGAATGCCCAAGAAAACGTGTAGCAAGCATGCGTTTGCCTAAAAAAGGCGAAAGATGCTGTGCGCCCGTCACCGCACGCTGCGCATTATCTTTAGGCATTTCTGCTTTGGCGTAACGGGGCGCTGAAGCGGCCACCGCCTCTTTAATGTCTATAAGGCATAATTCGTCTTTAGGAGATCCCTTTCCCACACTGACAAGCACCGCGATACGAATACGCCCCAGCGAGCTGCATCCTTTTACCCAGTAGGCGGCGTCTATGACTTCGACGCACGCATTATCATCACGCGTACGCAACGAGGTCACAAGATTACGCACCTCATCCATTTTGAAAAGACGTTTAACTTCTTTTTTCTCCTCTTTGGTGAGAGGCCAGAATTTTTTGCCAAGGGGAATAGTGGGTTGCGTATCTTCTATGCGCTCCTTTGCCAAATGCTTCCATGAGCGCCGCAATGCATTTTTCATGGCAATTTTGACGGAATCAGGCTTTTTAACATGATTTTTTGCGCTCTCAGCCCCTTTGGTGAAGGCCTGTTGATAGCCTTCCATCATTTCTTCCAACATTTTTGCGGTAGTGATGCCCGGAAGCGCCGAACCTCGTGCAGAGGAAGCCAAGGAGAGTCCCAGTCGGATCAGGTCATGAGCTGGATTGCCTATCACGGTCTGGTCGAGATCGCGAATCTGAATATCGATATGGCCTTTAATATTTGCAATAGGCCCCAGATTGCCGGTATGGCAATCGCCGCAAATCCACACTGCAGGCCCACTGGGCAGAGATTGTCCTTTTGCGGTCTCCAGCCATTCATAAAATTTAAGTGTATTGCCCCGGACATAGGCATGCGGCGAATGCGCCATTTTCAAATTGCGATACTCGTTTAATATCGCTTGCCGATCTTTAAAGGTGGGATATTTCGATTTCATGAATTATGTGTATTCCATCATTGTAACGCCTGCAAAAGGCAAGGTACTTGCTCTTCTGCAGGCGTTATAACAATCGTCCGGTAATAATCAGCGCAAAGAGTTCTACCTATACTCTTGCTTAGAGCGGCGGCATATCCTTGCGACCACTGGCCGTGTGGCGAATCAGGCTAAAGAGAAAAAGCACGACAAAGACAAGCGCCAGTAATTGTGCAATTTGGGAAAAAGTGCCTGCAAGGCCTCCAAAACCCAGAAATGCAGCGACTACCGCCAGAAGGAAGAAGGTGATTACATAATTTAACATATAAGTATCTTTCATATGGGGTGTTGAATGATATTCACGCACCTAATACCTTATGGAGTGCCTTATCTATTTCCCAAGCGTGGCAGGGTGCATATCTGTAAAGACAGCATCAAGACACGTTCATAATCGCCACATTGCTTTTTTATACGAAGCAAGCTGATTATTATCCTGCCAAATGGAAGTCAAAGTCCCTCTGGCATTTTTCATCAACGAAGGATATTACCCATGACCCGTAGAAACACTATTGCCGCCGCACTTACTCTGCTCATGTTGGCGATTGCTGCATGTAGTTCCAGCGTTGGCGATGGCTCGCGTCCTCCTAATGACGTAACTGTGGTAGTACCTCCTTCAAACTAGTAGTCCCTTAGCGCAATCTGCACTGGGTTTCGGCTACGTTGTTCGCTCGCGTCATTGTTTGACCCGAGAAAATAACGCCGTCGCCAGAAATCGGAAGCCCTGCCTGGTGTAAAGCATTTGCCGTCCATGTATTGCAGGTATGTAATAGATTGTACTGACTCCGTGCGGCATAAAACAGTCCGTCAGGGTTCGTGCTGTGAGCCACTATGCGCGGATTACCGGAAGTATCTGTGGCCAGATCATTCTTGATATAGGCGCAGAGTGCCTTGATTCCTCCGGGCGGCAGAGAAAGTGTTATAGTTGCTTCGGGAGGGTAAGCCTCAAGAGGAGTGACCCGAAGCCCGACTGCATGAACGGTGGCAGTGCCTGGCAAGGGACCAAGAATATATTCACTTATAGTTTCAGGTGGCGAGGTAACGAATGTCTTCTTGGCATAACCAAACATTATAGTGCGGGCTCCGGGAAAAACTTTCCGGTAGAAGGCCAAATCTTCATTCAGTTCTTCGACCGGAATGCCGATTTCGGCGTGCCAGCCTTGCCCGACTACATATACTACATCGCCCGCAGGTGGATGGGGGCAAGGCCTGATAACCGGGCTGCAAGCTGCCATCACAACCGTCATGAACAACAGATATAAAGAACGTTTCATCATGGCCGAAGACGGCTATCTCTAAATAGTGCAATACAGTGAAATCTTGGCGGAGAGGGTGAGATTCGAACTCACGGTGAGCTTGCACCCACGCTAGTTTTCAAGACTAGTGCCTTAAACCACTCGGCCACCTCTCCATGGCGCCTCTTATGACGCATTTGTCCTTCTCACTCAAGGGGGCTGCGCGGCCTTGGGCAAAACCATAGGATTTGCCTGCAGAATGATGAATAAAAATGTTATTTATCATTATGTTATTTTGCGTTCCCACGCGTCATAAATGCTTAACCATTCTCTGTTAGTCTAAGGGGATAGGGAAGCAGCATGTCCGCTAGCAAAGACACTGGCCAAAATATAAATCATGAACCGTATATTACCGGGCGGCGTCCTTGGCTTGTGCATCACCCTGAGGTGGTAACTATCATCGCGACTGCCGCGCAAAAACAAAATCAGGAAAAAATACTTAGCGTGCGCGGGGGTCGATGAGCTGATGAGTCCGCAGGAAGCTTTTGAGCTTACCAAAAGAAAAGGCGATAAGGCCGCGGCCATCGCGTATGCCGAACATCTGCTCGATGCCAACCCCGACATGCTTGCGCAGATAAAAGCCCAGTGTGCCAAGGACAATCCGGTGATTGTGCCGGTGGACGGTATGGAATTCATGCAGGGCCAGAAGGTGAAGTATAATCCCATTCCGCTTGCGTTTGCTTCGGTGCTTGGCGAGCGCACAGGATGGGAAGTTGACGGCATCAACGGTAAAGAACCGATTCAGCAAAGTAACATGGCAGGGCGCACCGGCGCAGAGAAGGTAGAGCGCTTTGTCCGGCAGGCAGAATTTGCGGGTCCTGTGCAGGCGGGACGCAATTACCTCATCGTTGACGATCATTTCACCGTCGGCGGCACGTTGCGCAATCTGATGGATCATATAGAGGCCCATGGCGGCAAAGTGGTGTGTGCCAGTACACTCATCCGCGGTGGTCCTAATTCCCAGTTTCGCCCGACGCAAAAGGATATTGCCCGTGCCAGACAGGCTATCGGGTATAATAATTATGACGCGCTGCATCAAAGCATCTTTGGCGTCGACAGCTCGCACTGCCTTTATACCAGCGGTGAGCTTAAATCCTTTACGACTGCGAATAATCTGCTCGTTGATGAATATAAAAATAGAAATGAGGTGCCTCCTTATGGTAAAACGCTCCAAGACGAACTCTTTCAGAGAATTGGTCATGAACTCCAAGAAGCCGCCGCAGCCCGAAGGCACGCCGCCCGAGAAGCCCTCCACGCAATCCTCAAGCACGCCCCCGGCCTTGCCGCTTACGGGCGCGCAGCAGAAGGAGTTGACGCAAGAGAGAGCATCAGCCCAGGAGCTATTCCAGCAGATACTCAAGGAGGAGCGCACCAAGAAACCAGGCAAGAAAAAGCCGGGCAACAGCAAGGCGGACTGACCAGCTTTTCTGATGCGTTGGCAAACGCTGTGCGCAAAGCCAAAGCTACGGTAGTGCTTAAGGTTGATCCTTCTTCAGACGGCAAGCCTGATTCCTTGCAAAATGCAAAGGAAACACCCGGCGTTCCCCCCGTCAAGGGTGACGCCAAACCTCGCCGGGCTTTATAATCCCTGGCGACGGTTTGCATTCACATTTCGAAATGAACATGCTAAAGCCATTATATGGCTGAATTTCCTAAGAGAACATTCAAAGACTGGGAAAAGCTCGCTGAGAAGGACATCGGCGAGGAAAAGTCACTCGAATCGCTGACGTGGCAAACGCCCGAAGGAATCGCAGTCAAGCCGCTTTACACCGCTGCTGATCTCGAGAAACTCGAACATGCCGACAGCTTGCCGGGGTTTGCACCGTTCATACGCGGCCCGCGCGCGAGCATGTATGCGATGCGCCCATGGACCATTCGCCAGTATGCCGGATTTTCCACCGCCGAGGAATCCAACGCTTTTTACCGGCGCAATCTTGCGGGGGGTCAGAAGGGGCTTTCCGTCGCGTTCGATCTGGCCACGCATCGCGGCTACGATTCCGATCATCCGCGCGTGGTGGGGGATGTGGGTAAAGCCGGCGTGGCGATCGATTCGGTCGAGGACATGAAAATCCTGTTCGACGGTATTCCGCTCAAGGAAATGTCGGTGTCGATGACCATGAACGGTGCGGTGCTGCCGATACTGGCGGGCTATATCGTTGCTGGGCTTGAGCAGGGGGTAGCACTGAGCGAGCTTAACGGCACCATCCAGAATGACATTCTCAAGGAATTCATGGTGCGCAACACCTATATCTATCCGCCTGAGCCGTCGATGCGCATTGTCGCCGATATCATCGAATACACGGCCAGGAACATGCCGAAATTCAATTCGATCTCAATCTCCGGCTATCACATGCATGAAGCCGGCGCCACCGCAGTGCAGGAGCTCGCCTTCACTATTGCCGACGGGCGCGAATATGTGCGTGCGGCTCTGGCTAAAGGTCTGAACATTGATGATTTCGCGCCGCGACTTTCGTTTTTCTTCGGTATCGGCATGAATTTCTTTATGGAGATTGCCAAACTGCGCGCGGCGCGGCTGCTCTGGGCAAGAACCATGGCGGAGTTCAAGCCAAAGAAGGCAATGTCCTTAGCGCTTCGCACCCACTGCCAGACATCGGGTGTCTCGCTCACCGAGAAAGATCCTTATAATAACGTTATCCGCACCACCATCGAGGCAATGGCAGCGGTGCTGGGCGGCACGCAGTCGCTGCACACCAATGCGCTCGATGAAGCCATTGCGCTGCCTACGGATTTTTCCGCACGCATTGCACGCAATACGCAATTGGTCTTGCAGCATGAGACGGGCATTACCCATGTCGTTGATCCGATGGGCGGCAGCTATTATGTCGAATCGCTTACCCATGCGCTGGCGACGCATGCCTGGGCGTTGATGGAAGAAGCCGAGTCCATGGGCGGTATGACCAAGGCTATCGAAGCAGGCATGCCCAAGCAGAAAATCGAAGAGGCATCGGCGCGCATGTCGGCGCGCATCGATCGCGGCGAGCAGGTGATTGTCGGCGTCAATAAATTTGCGCTCAAGAAAGAAGATCCGATCGACATTCTCGATGTCGATAATACGGCGGTGCGCAATTCGCAGATCAAGCGCCTCAACGAAGTAAAAACAAAACGTGATGCCAAGGCAGTGCAGGCGGCGCTGGAAGCGCTTACTTCAGCGGCCAGGGACGGCAGCGGCAATCTGCTGGCGCTGGCAGTAGAGGCGATGAAGCTGCGTGCCACGGTCGGCGAAGTGTCGATGGCGCTGGAGAAAGTATGGGCCCGTTACAATGCTGAAATCAAAACTATCTCCGGCGTTTACGGCGCAACGTATGACGGCGGCGAGGGCTTAAAAAAGATTCTGGCCGAGACAGCGAATTTTGCCAAAGAAAAAGGCAGGCGCCCACGCATTCTTGTGGCCAAGATGGGGCAGGACGGACATGATCGCGGTGCCAAGGTCATTGCCACAGCATTCTCTGACATGGGATTTGAAGTCGATGTCGGCTCCTTGTTTGCCACACCGGTGGAAGTGGCAAGCCAGGCAGTAAAGAACGATGTGCATATGATCGGCGTTTCTTCGCATGCGGCGGGACACAAGACGCTGGTGCCGCAGCTGATGGAAGCACTTCGCAAGCAAGGCAGGGCAGACATCATTGTCGTCTGCGGTGGTGTGATTCCGCAGCAGGATTATGCATTTTTAGAAGATGCAGGTGTCGCGGCGATTTTTGGCCCCGGCACCCATATACCCGATGCCGCTGAAAAAGTGCTGCGTATTATCCTGCGCAGGAATTACATCGTCGAATAAAGCAAGCATGAGCAGGCCACGCTTACGTTCAAGCGGTGCAGTTTGTGTGGATTATTGGCTTATACGCAGCCGTTCGATCGAATTGGCAATCGCATTGAAAGAAACAGTAAGGCTTGTATAGGTCGAAGCAACGAAGGAATAGCCTGTAATACCTCCAGCGGATCCAGCTGGCCCGGCGCATTGTGCAAGAAGTTGGGTGTCCACAACACCCGAGTTAGGCAAGCGGTCCGCTGCTGTAAGTGGATATGCGGATGGCGGATTGCCGAAACCGACAGTGTAAATGGTTATACCTGCTGCTCTCAAATTATCACAGGCCTGTAATGTCACCGTATCAAGATATGCTTCTGCCGAAGGTTCATCTACTACATTTGCAGCTATTGGGGCGATGGCTTCAAAATTGCTCAGCAGTTTGTAGGCATTATAATTCACGGATTGAAAGTGATTTGTGCCATCGGTTAGGAACACTACTACCTTTACCGAGTCCTGTGCGGTGTAATCAAGCGGCAGGTTATGTAAGGACATTTCTGCGCTATTCCACCAGCCTCTCCAATTGGGTGACAACAACCTCCACGCCCACGCGAGGCCGATGGGCAGAAGTGTATCTCCAGATGGATACATGCCAGCGATGGCATTCTTAACGGTTGTTTTAGAGGCGCTCATCGTCTGGATCGCCTGCTGCGGGCATTCATAGTTAGGACTGGGGCCGTTGCCGACATTACTGAAGGGCGTATTGTATGTTAACGGACTGGGAGTGTTGATCCACTGATTTATGATATAACCTGGAACGGCAGTAATGCCCGAAGGCCATATATATCTATCAAAAGCACCCGCACTGGGGGGCGCATCCGTGATGTCAAATGTATCAAAGGAAAGTTGTCGTGCGAAGACACATCCTTGCCAGCTTCCCCCAGTATCTGCGTTATCAAACTGACCAAAATTAGGATCGCTAATATCCATCCAGTTTGAAAGATACGCACCGTTGATATTGACTTCCTGTGAGAAGGGAACCACCCCCACATAGACACCTGAAACCGTGTCGCCACTGCCGTAAATAGTATCGAGCAACTGGACGGCAACATTTTGCAGATCCGTTATCTTGGTAGTACCGTCCGACAATGTATCTGACATGGAGCCCGTATTATCCATTGCCAGTACGAGTTCCAGGCCTTGGCCATTGCTGCTACGGGTAACTTGTGAATTAGCCACCACGCTCAAGTTACTGATACCGAAAATAGACATGAAGATCGGTTTTTGCATGGCGGTCGCTTGCAGCGTGATAGTATTGAGATTGGAGCAAGTGGGGTCAGTGCCGGTATTGCAGATTATGGCGCTTATATTCACATGCGTGGCGCCGAGGGTGCCACTAGGAAATTCTACGGTGAAGTAACGTTGCGCTTCTTCCTGTACCCAGCCATTATAATCGATGTTGCTGCCGTTGACATAGGCAGCACCTGGCGTATTGGCCACGGCTGCTGCTGCGAGACCCGCGGCATCGAGGGCAGAAGATAAGCGCATGCGCAAAGTTTGTGCGCGCGTCATATCTACCGCGGCGCCAATAACCATGACAATCAAGAATAGCGATACGCCGATAAGCACTAAAACGTTGCCATTTTCACCCCGGATCATTCTGCGCAAATTGTAAAACATGGCTGATGAATTTTTCATTTATGGACAGGATGAAGTGGAGGTAAGACTGCCAAGACGAGGCTTAAAAACAGTATAGCGATATAGAGTGGTAGGAGGAATTATATTTTGTATCGTCAATGGTATATAATAGAAATAGATTTCTCCGACGACGACCTCTTCATTCGCAGTCATAGTAAAGCCTGCAGGAAGGTTCGCTGCTGAGCCTATATGGCTGCCCACGGTGCTCGTCTGTGTGAGTGTGCCACCACCGCAAGCTTGCCAGCTTATGGTAGGCTTGGTGGGATCTGTTCCCGTCTCTACGCCTGTAAGGATTACAAGGCCGCTAGCTCCTAATGCAAACGGATTCATGAGTACATTTGCCGCCGCCAGATACTGTTGGAGATCCGTAGCAGAGATTTGTCCGGGCTGTGCTTGCGTGAGAACATCGGTAACGGTGTAGATTGTTTTTTCCAGTTTTTGTGAAATCAGCAGATAGCGGCACACTTCAAGGGTGCCAAACAACAGTAGTAGAAGCAGCGGCAACACAAGTGCGAATTCTATAAGTGCCAGTCCTTGGGTGGATTGTCGGAATGTTAGCGTTTGGCGTTTTATAAAACTGAATATTTTCATTGGACTAGCCAAACAGGCATCCCGGGTAATTCGGATTGCCTGGCGCACAAGGCTGAGGTGTAGGCGCTGGCGTCGGACCAGGAGCGGGAGTCGGAGCAGGAGTGGGCGTCGGAGTGGGTGCCGGAGTCGGAGCGGGAGTGGGCGCCGGAGTCGGAGCAGGAGTGGGCGCCGGAGTCGGCGCAGGAGTCGGCGCTGGAGTAGGAGCAGGAGTGGGTGCCGGAGTCGGCGCAGGAGTCGGAGCGGGCGTGGGCGCCGGAGTAGGCGCAGGAGTGGGCGCCGGAGTCGGAGCAGGAGTGGGTGCCGGAGTCGGAGCAGGAGTGGGTGCCGGAGTCGGAGCAGGAGTCGGTGCCGGAGTGGGCGCCGGAGTCGGAGCAGGAGTGGGCGCCGGAGTCGGAGCAGGAGTGGGCGCAGGAGTGGGCGCAGGAGTGGGCGCAGGAGTGGGCGCAGGAGTGGGTGCCGGAGTCGGAGCGGGCGTGGGCGCAGGAGTCGGAGCAGGAGTCGGAGCGGGCGTGGGCGCAGGAGTGGGTGCCGGAGTCGGAGCAGGAGTGGGCGCAGGAGTGGGCGCAGGAGTGGGCGCAGGAGTGGGCGCAGGAGTGGGCGCAGGAGTGGGCGCAGGAGTGGGTGCCGGAGTGGGTGCGGGTGTTGGTGCTGGGGTCGGAGCAGTTGTGGGTGCCGAAGTCGGAACCGGTGTGGGTGCTGGAGTCGGAGCGGGCGTGGGCGCCGGGGTCGGAGCAGATGTAGGCGCCGAAGTCGGAGCAGATGTGGGTGCCGGAGTCGGAGCAGGAGTGGGCGCCGAAGTCGGAGCCGGTGTGGGTGTCGGGGTCGGAATGGGTGTGGGTGTCGGAGTCGGAGCGGGTGTGGGTGCCGGAGGCGGTGCAAAAGGTTCGTTCTTCACTATGGTTGTTGTGGTGATGTTAACCGTACCGTTCACAGAGTTGCCGAATACGGGTAACATAGGCAGAACGATTGGCCAGGGATAACTTGCACTATAGACCACAATGTCATCCGCACCGCCCAGGCCTGCACCGTTTGGCCCTGAAATTCCCTGATCATCGCGTATGCCGTCGCCGTTGACATCGACGAATTGTCCCGGTTGATTGCAGGGTTCAGGAATACCTTGCTGGCAGGGCTCTATCTGGCCCACATCGGCAAAGCTCGCATATGAAGTTACGGTAAGATTAATCGCACTTGTGCTCAGCAAGCCACCTGCCTGCGTATCCAGTAAATCATTTACATAATTCCAGCGGCTTGCAGTACTAGCGGTAGGAGAATAACCTGTCTTTCCAGCACGTGCCGCTGTTTCAACGGCACCATCCAGTACGGAAGTCGCATACATGACGAAGGAGTACTCGACAATTCCCATGATGATGACCAGCAGTACGGGAATGATGATGGCATACTCGATCGCAGTCGCGCCTTCCGCAAGCACCAGCAAAAATACAGCAAAGTATTTTATTTTTTTGTGCAGCCTTTGCAGCCAATGTGAAGTCACTGCTATGCCCCGAATTTTTGCAAAAAACAATCCATCCTAAATATTACTAAAAGTTGATTAATATTTAGTTAATTTAGTAGCTTAATATATTTGTCATATATCATGACGCTCTGGCTAACTCCCTTTTAAAGCGGCATTCCTAAATGCCTGAGTGGTCGCTTATATTATTCATCCGGCAATTATGTTAGAATCCTATAATTGTGTGAGCAGAATAATAAACAGAAGCAATCTATGAAGAAATTATGTCGCGTTCGTCTGCTGCTTTTGCAAGAAGGTGCTACTGCGATCGAGTATGCCATCGTGCTGCCTATATTGTTGCTGCTCATCATGGGCATTATTGAATATTCACTGGTGATGTACGGCGAAGCAGTGATTGAAGGCGCCACCAATTATGCCGCGCGCCTGGCCAAGACGGGCTATGTAAATGCCGCCACCACGGGCACATGCCCCAGCCCTTCTTCTTCCAATACCCAGACGCAGGTAGCATACATCAACTGCATCGTAGGCACTCGCGTTGCAGGGTTGCTCACATCTTCCAGTGTGCAGGTGAGCGCATCGGACTACCCTGCAGGATATAGTTCCATTTCGGGCGTAGGTTATCCTACGAGTAATTGTACCGATACGGTCAATACCTCAGGTCCGGGCGGCACGCAGAGCCCGGCGCTGTGCGCGGGAATGGGCGGCAGTAACCTTGGCAGTGCCGGTGATATCATGGTTTTTACGGTGCAGTATCCCTGGCAAGTCATCACGCCATTTCTTAAAAACGTGCTGGGAACGAATGGCATCTTCATGCTTCGTGCAAGCGCAGTGGTGAAGAACGAACCTTACTCTACGAGCCGATGACATGTGTTTGATGCATTTTCTTAAACACAAGGCACGAACATTTACCCGACAGGAAGAGGGCGTTGCTTTCATCGAATTCGCATTTGCGATTACCATTCTGCTGCTTTTGTTCCTGGGTTGCGTGGAACTCACGCGTTATGTGATCATCATCCAGAAACTGGAGAAGACAGTGAGCGAAGTTGCTGACGTCGTCACCCAGACCGATCCCAGCACCTCTCCGCTTACCGATTTAGAGATGTCGCAGTTGATGGATGCCGTGCAGTACATGATGTCACCCTATACCACTATGAGCAATACCTACACCAGTTCCAATACGCGCATCATCATCACCGACATCCAGAATATTTCAAGTACGGCCACTCCCAACCCCGTCATCATGTGGCAATTCTGCAGTCGCAGCGGCCTCAGCGGTACCTCATATTACAGCAAGCTGGGTAATACGAGCAGCTGTACGGCTGGCAGCACATGCACCATCACCGATGCACAATTTGGTGCTGCCGGTTTTTCCACGGGCACCTCGGGATTTCGAAGTAACATGCAGACCAGCGAAGAGCTCGTGGTTGGCGAGGTGTATTACGCCTATTTACCCATCACCAACCAGAAGCTCCTGACTGCGGCCACATTATATCGCATGGCAGCATTCATGCCGCGCCTGGGCGCGCTTACGTCGTATGTTCCCAATAGCACCTATAGCGGCAGTTCTCCCGAGCCAAGTCCCGTTCCCTCGAGTTGTCCTTAAGTGAGTTTTATGAGGTAGCCTATGGTTAAAGTGCCGCACAAACGCCCTTCACTACTCGCCGCTGAAAGTGGCAACGTCGTTATCCTTGTTGCGCTGGGAATATTTCTGATGGTGATGGCGTGCGGCGTAGCCGTGGATATGGCGCGCGCGCAGACATTGCAGAACAGAATGTCAAATGCACTGGATGCGGCAGGTCTTGCAGCGGGCGCCACGGCCAATTCACTTCCGCTGGGTTATACGGTAAGCGATAGTTGCACGCAGCAGAATCTTAACGCCAACGGATGTTGGGTGCTGGAGCAGGTGCAACGATACTTCGCTGCGAATTTCCAGACCGGGTATATCGACAGCGGCAATGTCGATGGCACGGGTACGGTCACTGTGGCTTCACCCACGGTCACCGCGGTTCTGGTCAGGAACGGCACCGCCATCGATCTGCAGGCGACCACCAATCAGGCCACAAGGTTCATGAAAATATTTGGCAAGCCGTCACTGCAGGTTGCTGCTGTATCGGAAGTAGTGTTGCGCCGCACGGATGTGGGATTGGAAGTGGTGCTGGCACTGGATAACACAGGCTCGATGAACACCGTGTTGCCCAGCGCCATCCCCGCCGACAATATTTCAAAAATTGTCGCATTAAAAGGTGCGGTTCCGCTGCTGCTCAATCAGATTTATGGCTCAGGCAATGATCAGGTGCTAGGCGGCAGCAGCGGCAACACACCACTCGTATGGGTCGGCATGGTGCCTTATACGGACATGGTGAATGTGGCAAATCCAAGCGGCGGTACGAGCACGATGGATAACGGGGTAACCACTTACACCAGCAGCTACCTGCCCGGCAGTTATTTCTCCCCTTCAGCCGATGCTGTCCCGGCCACCACTCCTTTTCCTGGCAATTCGTCCTCTGGTAAAAGTGTATGGACAGGCTGCATCGATGCCCGCACGCCGGCTACCGGTGTCACGTCCAATTTTTATGGCAATGACAATTGCATCAGCGGCGTAGGCAGCGCCTGTACCAGCAATTTGAGTTCTGACCTGTCACTTAGCACGGCAACGACATTCACTCCTCTTGATACTTCCGGCTGGGACAACAACGCAACAATTGACATTGCCTGCCCCAAACCGGTGGTGCCCATGAGCAGTTCCAAGTCGGCCATCATAACGGCTGTCTGCGGGACAGACCCGACATGCGCCGACCCCACTCAGGGTTTGTATGCCACGGGTAACACCTTAATCAATATTGGCCTTGCATGGTCATGGAGGATGATCGAGAGGTGGTCCGGCTTATCCTCGGTTGCCTCTTCTTATGATTCCGATACAGGTATTACCACGCGCAAGAAAGTGATCATCCTGATGACGGACGGCGCCAACACCGATCCCGGCGTCCAATGTACCGCTTGGACTGGCTGCACTTCGCCCCAGTCCCCCACCTGGCCCAATGCCTGCTGCACGCAAGCGCCTTATCCCGAGACCTGCTACGACCAGACATGCAGTATTGATCCGGGAGAAACATGCAGCACCGAATGCGGTAATACTAATTATGTGTGTACAAATTACAGCGATAATATCTGCACTGCAGGATATTATAATTCATACTATTCATGCTGCTGGGGGAATGGCTGTCCGACCGACGATATAGTTAATTCCAATCCGCACGACTGCGGCTACACACAGTGTACAGATGCGCAAACCCAGGATCAGTGCACGTATTATGTCGCAAATAATCCTAACGCGTATGAGGACTTTCATGCTGCCGGTACTAACACCCTTGTGCCGGGCACATGGTACGCGCCCAATATTGATACGGTAGGAGATAATAACGGTGAGGGCATTACGGGTTTTTCCTACATGGATAATTACAATAATCCCACGGCTTCTAACAATGAATGGCAAAATGAATGCGACGCCGTGAAAGCCCAGGGCATTATTATTTATACGATTGGTTTTGGCACGGCTGACGGTGGTCCTACCGTAACGGGCAACCCCAATTCCGTCTATGATCCCAACTGTAACGACATTACCTGTGCAACCTATGTGAACGGGCCATTACTGAAATACTGTGCGTCGCCGGGCGATTATTATCTCGCCAATACCCCCACTGCGCTTAGAAATATTTTTATCACGATTGCCAATCAGCTGAATAATCTGCGCGTCAGCCAGTAAGCGCACTGCTGGGATTTTGCGGTAATTTTACATAGTTGCTGCCAATTTTTTAGCTTTATTGCGCGCATTATTAATGCATCTTTCTTTGCGCAAGTTATGCTATACTTACGGCACAATAACAGGGATGCCAAAGCGTATATTCTGTCTATTATTAGCTCTGAACGGGGCTATCGGCGCCGTACGGCATCTGTCGCAAGGGGTGGCTATGGGTAAGACATTGGGCACGCAGCTGCTGCAGTTCTATAAACGCGAACAAGGCAACGTATTCATTATTGTTGGATTCGCCATCATGGTGCTGATTACGGCGACCGGCGTTTCAGTGGATATGGCGCGCGCGCAGACGCTGCAGGAGAAAATTTCCACTGCGCTCGACGCGGCGGGCCTGGCCGCAGGGGCTACGGCCAACACAGTAGACGTGCAAACGCAGGCGCAAAAATATTTTAATGCCAATTTCCCCAATGGTTATTTAGGTTCAAGCACTATCACGGTATCGGCAGTACTGAGCGCCGATAAGAGTACTATCAGTCTCACTGCGAGCGGAACGCAAGCAACGACTTTTTTGCAGGTGGTGGGCATCAAGACGGTTTCTATCGGTGCCAGTTCGACCATCACGCGCGCTAATTCGGGTATGGAACTCGTGCTCGTGCTGGATAACACCGGCTCGATGTCGGACCCAGTAAATTCCAGCGACAGCAGTGTCTCAAAACTTTCGGCGGTGCAAACGGCCATCGCCGGCTCGGGTGGGTTGCTCGACATCGTGTACGGCACCGGCAATAATACGGCGACAAACCTATGGGTAGGCGTAGTGCCATTTTCCTACATGGTGAATATCGGTACGAGTTACCCGACCTGGATTGATACCACGGCCAACTCCGATTTCGGCCCGGTGATCAGTGGCAGTTCATGCCCAAGCTATACGGGTAATCCCAGCGGCACCACAATCACGGCCACGTACAACACCAGCAGTTCGATCAAGCGCTGCGACTATCTGATGCAGGGCACCAACGCCACCACGACCAATTTCGGGCTTTCGGGCAACTGGAACGGCTGTATCGATGCGCGAAACGGTACCGCTTCTTCGAGCTATGATGCATCGCAATCGGCTACCTCCAGCCTTGGCCTCACACTCGATGAGTCGGATGATACGCCCACGACGACGGGAACATCAGGAACGAAATTCCCGCCTTATTTCAACGCTACCAGTTCCACCACTACTTCCGGATCTTCGCCCAGTTATTATTGCAGCACGAGTGGCAGCCCCACCAATGAATGGAACTGCAACATCAGCAGCGGCAGCGGCAGCTCCAAAAAAGTCACGACAGTCTATTATCCTGTCTGGCCCACCAACTCTACGCTTACCATCGGCCCCAACAGCACTCAGAACAACAACTGCACTCAGACGCCGCTGTTGCCTATGGTGGCAGAGAAATCGACGGTTGAGTCGACGATCAACGCCATGACAGCGTCAGGCGACACGATGATCAACCTCGGCATGGCTTGGGGTTGGCGCTTGCTTTCACCTAACTGGGCGGGCGTATGGCAGGGCGAGATGGTGGCAACCGGAAATCCTACTTATCCGCAGTTGCCGCTTCAGTACAAAACGTCATTGATGAACAAGGTCGTGGTGCTTATGACGGACGGCGTGAACAACTCCAGCAGCACTTATCCTGGCGGCTATCAGAATCAATCGTCCATTCCTTCAATTTCCAGTCTCGACAGCAGGACACTGGCTATTTGTTCGGCGATGAAGAATAATGGCATCACGATTTACACGATCGGATTTGGCACAGCTGACGGTGTCACTGTCATCAACAGCCATTGCAACAACTCTTCCTGCGCAACCTATGTAAACGGTTCACTGCTTCAGTCCTGCGCGACCAATTCGAGCTATTACTTTCTTGCGCCGACCAATGCGCAGCTTGCAACTGTGTTCGCGCAGATCGGTGATGCGCTCGCTAACCTGCGCGTGAGTCAATAGAGTTAAGTGCGGTAGGGGATTTTTTGCGCCGGCTTACGGGCTCCAGAGGAATGTGCCCCCGTTGCCAATCCCCGCGATGAACGCCGCCGTGGCATCACTTATCTGAGCGGCAATTTGCTTTTGCCCCGGATGGGCTGCATCCGCTGCATTGGCGATTTCAGAAGCGAGCGAGGCGGGCAGAAGCCCTTTTTTGCCCAGCGCTTTGGCAACACTATCCGCTGTTGCCTCCGCAGAAATGACGCTGGAGCCTTCCTTGTGCCTGCATTTGATATTGCTGGCAGTCAGTGCCTGCTTAACGGCAGCCTCTTTATTTTCGTTCACCTTCATTTGTGTCTGAATGTCCATCATTGTTTTCCTGCCGACGGCGGTAGGATAAGCGTCCTCCTGCAGGGTGCTTATGGCGGAGCCCGGATGATTGATGGTCGCGTGGATATAAGAGACGGGTTTTTCAAGCCCGTAATCCATCTGACGCAGGCCCGTAATAGCATGCTGCTCAAAAGACAATACTTTGGCTTCCTGCACTTGCACCTTAAGCGCCGGAGCGACCTGCTTTGCTTCAGCCGCCGCGGGCGCGATTGCCATTTGCGCAGGGGCTGCTTTTTTCTCTTCAGCAACCACCGCAGCAACTGGGGCCGTCGTCGCGGGCACGACTTTGGGTTTATAATTGCCAAACGGCCGATAATTGTAGGTGCCGCGGTCTCTGCCGATGCCCTGTTGTTCACTGGCAAGTACGTCCTTCACGTAGTTTTTCATGCTGAGGCTGGTGAGCCTGCCATAGTATCCCTGTTCCGCCTCAATATTGACGCCGGGATCTTTGACCGCAATCGTATTCACATACGGCTGCACCTGTTTGAGAAGCACAATCATTTCACCGGCGACTTTATTTTCCCATGCCTGGCGCGCGGGCGAAATATAGGCGTTGCCACTGCTATCGTTTTTGGACAAGGCGTTGAATTCGTCGGCAATGCGGTTCATCGCCGTGTGAAAAACGGGTCTGGCTGCAATGAGGGCATTGGCCTCTTTCGATATATGGACGCCTTCTTTGTTTGCTCCCACGCTTTCAAGATGCGTCGCCATGGTCGTGACGTCGTCGAGCAGAAAGAACAATTCCCGAACCGATGTTTTGACAGTGCCCACAAGCCTCTTCTCTTTGAATTCTGTTACGCTTAGGGTAACAGGCAAAGATTAAGGCATTCTTAATGGCGCGCTTACAGCCACTGCTTAAATTTCTTTATATACCAGAACTTTACCACTTGAGTGAGTGCGCAATAACCCAGCAGCGTAACCGCGAGCCAAGGAAAGTAGCTCATGGGCAAGGGCACCAGGCCAATCTCTGCGCCGATCGTAGAGAAGGGCATGTAAATACCCAGCGCCATGATGGCAATGGTAAGTGCCAGTACCGGCAGCGCCGGCATGCTCTGGAAGAACGGAATTTTCTGCGTGCGGATCATGTGCACCACCAGCGTCTGCGACAACAGCCCTTCGACAAACCAGCCCGACTGAAAGAGTGCCTGCATCTCTGGTTTATTGGCGCCGAACACATACCACATCAGGCAGAACGTGGTCACGTCGAAGATAGAGCTGATGGGGCCAATGAGCACCATAAAACGCGCCAGGCCGCCCGATTCCCATTTGCGCGGCTTTTCCATGTATTCCTTGTCGACGTTATCCCAGGGAATCGAGATCTGGGAAATATCATAGAGCAGGTTCTGCGTCAGAAGCTGAATGGCGATCATCGGCAGGAAGGGCAAGAATGCGCTGGCGATGAGCACGCTGAACACGTTGCCGAAATTCGAGCTTACCGTCATCTTGATGTACTTGGTGATATTGCCGAACGTCTTGCGTCCTTCGAGCACGCCTTCTTCGAGCACCATCAGGCTTTTTTCGAGCAGAATGATGTCGGCGGATTCCTTGGCGATATCCACGGCAGTATCGACGGAAATGCCGACGTCAGCGTCCCTGAGCGCTGCCGCATCATTGATGCCGTCGCCCAGATAGCCCACCGTATGGCCCACACCTTGCAATACGCGTATGACGCGCGATTTCTGCATCGGGGACATTTTGGCGAAGATGGTCGTATGCTCTGCCTTGTCTGCCAATGCGTCGTCGGAAAGCGAATCGATATCCTTGCCCAGCATGATATGCTTGGATTCGAGTCCTACCTCGTGACAGATTTTGCGTGTCACCACCTCATTATCGCCGGTGATGATCTTGACCGCGACGCCGTGCTCTTTCAGTGCAGCAATAGCGGTACGTGCGGTTTCCTTCGGCGGATCAAGGAACGCGATATAGCCTGCAAGCACGAGATCGCATTCGTCTTCTACGGTATAGGTGCGATCTTCCGGCGGCACCCATTTATAAGCCACGGCGAGTACGCGCAGCCCTTCTTCATTGAGTTCGCGGGTGACGGCGCGGACTTTCTTGCGCATCTCGGCGGTAAATTTATGCGGCTTGGCGCGTGCCTTGCGACGTTTTTCCTGTGCCGGGGTTTCATTTTCGACGGGCAGGTTTTTGTGATCGTCGGCATGCGAGCAGAGTGCGAGGACTTCTTCGACCGCGCCTTTGCAGACCAGCAGGTTGCGGTCGGCATCGTTCGGGCGCACCACGACGGACATACGGCGGCGAATGAAATCGAACGGTATCTCGTCTATCTTGCTGTAACTCTTCTGCATATGCTGGAGTTCATGCTCCTCACCGAAGCGTAAAATGGCGACATCGAGCACGTTCTTAAGACCCGTCTGGTGAAAGCCGTTGAGATAGGCGAACTCGAGCACCTTGCGATCTTTTTCGCCGAAGATATCAAGATGACGCTCGAGCATGATCTTATCCTGGGTGAGCGTGCCGGTTTTGTCGGTGCACAGAATATCCATCGCGCCGAAATTCTGGATCGAGTTGAGGCGTTTGACGATAGTTTTGCGCCGCGCCATAGCGACTGCGCCGCGTGCGAGGTTAGCGGTCACTACCATCGGCAACATCTCGGGTGTAAGGCCTACAGCGACGGAGACCGAGAAGAGCAGGGCTTCCATCCAGTTGTGCTTGGTCAGCCCGTTGATGAGGAACACCACAGGCACCATAACGAACATGAAGCAGATGAGCAGCCAGCTTACGCGGCTGATGCCCTTGTCAAAACTTGTCAGGGGGCGCTTGCCGACCAGTTCCTTGGCCATGGAGCCGAAATAGGTTTTATTACCGGTGGCGACGACAGCAGCTGTGGCAGAACCGGTCACCACATTGGTGCCCATGAAACAGACATTGGCGAGCTCGAGCGGGCTTGCGCCGGCGGCCAGTGCTTCGGGGCCTGCGGATTTGCCGACGACAGCACCGAGCGTGTCGTATTTTTCCACCGGGATCGATTCGCCCGTGAGCACCGCCTGGCTGATGAACAGATCTTTAGACGTGATAAGACGCATATCGGCCGGGATCATGTCGCCGGCGGAGAGCATGACGATATCGCCCGGCACCAGCTCGGATATAGGCATCTCCTGCGGCTTGTCGAAGCCCTGGCGCTGCACGCTTGCGGTGGTGCGCACCATCGCCTTGAGTTTTTCCGCCGCACGGCTCGAGCGGAACTCCTGCCAGAAACGCAAGACGGTTGCGAGCAGGATCATCGTGGACAGCACGATGACCGTTTTAAACGAACGGTCTTCGGGTGCGGCATAGATGATGTCGGTAAAGACCGAGACGGTGCCTACGAAAAAGAGAATGGCGTTGAAAGGAGTGAAGAATGCGGTAAGAAACTGAGTGTACCATGCGGGCGGACGTTCATGCGCCACTTCATTGCGGCCGTACTGGCGGCGGCGGTTTTCCACTTCCTCTTCACTTAAGCCCTGCATGCTTGATGCAAGCGAAGTAAGTGAATCATCCAGCGACGAGCGTGCCGATTCAATCAACCGGCTGGAGATACGAAGAGAGTCTTTGCCGCCCTGTCCCTTGGCGCCAGCCATGCTTATAATCGATGTCACCGTCTTATTCATATGCCGACACTTTCTTGTTTTTTTCGACAATGCGTGACGGCGGACATTCTTAAAATCAAGAATGTTTGCGGGTCGATTCAGATACGTCAAAGAAAGAGTTAAAGGGTTGCAAGGCGCGCTTAATCTTCTACCCGTACTTTTTCCCCGTGGCGCTTGCGGCGTATCCGGGGAAGGCAGCTCACCTAACCCATGGAAACGACTGCAAGCCGTATAATCGACGTCGTTCGGCCGTCAGACACTGAAGTCTCCGTCATTGTTAAAACCGCCGTCTTGGTAACATGCGTTGAAAACGGCTGTCAACTTGTTCTTTCGCGAATATACGAAAAGTGGTATAGCGAAAGTAAGTGAATACGAAAGCGCAGAGGCCGCATGAAACAAGGCAAAAAGAGCGATAAAGACACGCCCAGCGCAATGAAGGATCTTCTCGGCGGCATCCTGGCCGCCCATGCCAAATCGTCCGTGCAGGAGCGCATGCGCTCGCTCGGCATTCCCGCGAAAGAAATGACCGAACCCGTACAGCTGGCCGTCTCGGCGCTGCTGGAGAAGCTTGACGACGTCACGCATGAACTGGCGCAGGCGCAGGAGAATTTCGCCGAGCTTGAGCGTCTGGTGGATGTGGACTGCGTCGCTCCCGTGCCTAACCGCCGCGCGTTCATGCGCAGGCTCGCCTGGGCGGTCGCCATGCATCAGCGTTACGGGCATGCCTGCTCGGTGCTCTATTTTGACCTCAACGATTTCAAGATGATCAATGATCGCTACGGCCATGCCGCAGGCGACATGGCCATTCGTCACATCTCCAAGGTACTGCTCGAATCGTTGCGCGGTTCGGACTTCATGGCGCGCTTAAGCGGCGATGAATTCGCCATTATCATGTATTATGCAAGTTTTTCCTCTGCCCGCATGCGGGGCAGGAAGATCGCCGAGCGTATCGCGCAGAGCTCCTTTATCTGGGACAAGCAGCCCATCACCGTCACGGCGTCGGTGGGTGCCTACGAAGTGAAGAAGGGCGACGATGCCGAAGCCGCGCTCGCCGGTGCTGACGCGGAAATGTACCGCGACAAGAAAAGCAGCAAAGAAGTCGTCTGATAATAGCAGGGGGTGCGCCGCCCCTGATGTTGTTCCACAAAATCTCCCCTGCAAGGTCGTCGTAAAAGCTCCTCCGCCTGCCCACGCAAGCGCCTATACTCATTGACATTATGTTGCTGACCATGTCAGATCCAGCCATGGCAATTCTTTCGGTATTGAAGGAAACAGGAGCGCAGGAACGCCGCGTCGCGATATCGCAAGACGCGGTGAAGAAATATGCCGCGCTGGGATTGCAGATAAATATCGAGACGGGCGCCGGGCTGGCATCGGGCATTGCCGACGAGACGTTCAGCGCGGCGGGCGCGCAGATAAAGAGCACTGCGAAAGATACCATCGCTGGCACGCAGATGCTGCTCAGTGTCGAGCCGCCCCCGGCCGCGATCATTGAGCAATTGCCTGCAGGCGCGCTGCTTATAGGCACGCTTGCGCCCTATACCAATAAAGCGATGCTGGCGACGCTTGCCTCGCGGGGTATCACTTCTTTTGCCATGGAGCTGATGCCGCGCATCTCGCGTGCGCAGTCGATGGACGTGCTTTCCTCCCAAGCCAATCTCGCAGGGTACCGCGCAGTGATCGACGCAGTGGCGGCGCTGGGCAAAGCCACCCCGATGATGATGACGTCGGCCGGCACCGTGCCACCCGCCAAAGTGCTGGTGCTCGGCGCGGGTGTGGCAGGGCTGCAGGCGATTGCCACCGCCAAGCGTCTGGGTGCCGTGGTGCTGGCGTTTGACGTGCGCCCGGCGGTGAAGGAACAAGTGGAAAGCTTAGGCGCAAAATTTGTTGAAGTGCCGTCGGAAGAGACCAAGGCGGCAGAAACCGCTGGCGGCTACGCCAAGGAAATGAGCGAAGACTATAAACGCAAACAATCAGCGCTGATTGCCGAGACGCTCAAGGCCATGGATGTTGCCATTGCCACGGCACTTATTCCGGGAAAGCCCGCACCTGTGCTCATCACCGAGGCGATGGTGAAGGAGATGAAAAAAGGCGCGGTCATCGTCGATCTGGCGGTGGCAAGCGGTGGCAACTGCCCGCTTTCCAAGCCTGACCAGGTGATAAATGCAAGCGGTGTCACTATTCTTGGCCATACCAACATGCCCAGCCGTGTGGCAGCGGATGCCACGCCGCTGTATGCGCGCAATCTCTATAATTTCATCGCGACCTTCTTCAATAAGGAAAAACAATTCGCGATCAATTTCGAGGACGAGCTTGTCAAAGGCACGCTGCTTACGCATCAGGGCAGCGTCGTTCATCCCCAATTCAAGTAAGCCTATGCAGAAAACTTCCGCACTTCTCCTTATTGTCTTCGCCGGTATCGCGGCATTCGGCGTTTACAGCTATCTCGGCTATAAAGAAGTGGCCGACCAGTCGGGTTATTTTGTCGGCAATTCACTGGAGGCATTTTCCGGCACATGGGATCCAAAGATCTTTGTGAAACGCGCCGATCCGGGGCTGGTGCAAGCCATGAATGGCAAGGGGCAGGGAGTGGAGCAGATTTTTGCCGTATGGCGCACACTAGGCAAGCTCAAGAAGCCTGCCAATTGCGATCTGATGAATACGGCAACACTGACCGTTGGTTCTGAACGATATGCCGCTGCGACCTATCATTGCGCTGCTGAATATGATGCCGGCCCTGCGAAAATAGCCATTACGGTAAGAAAAGGCGACACCAAGCGCGCATGGGAAATTTATTACATGAAGATCGAGTCCGAATATTTTGCACCCGTGCCCAAGCTTTGATAGGCTCTGAACGGCTAAACAGGAATAGGAGGAATCCATGGTAGAAATTATTGAAACCGCGCATCCTGCCATTGACCCCTTTATCTTCGGGCTTACCGTGTTCGTGCTCGCCTGTTTTGTCGGCTATTATGTCGTCTGGCGTGTCACGCCGGCGTTGCATACCCCACTGATGGCGGTCACCAATGCAGTTTCGGGCATCATCATCGTCGGCGCCATCATTGCGGCGGGGCCGGGCGACGGCAGCATTTCTGCGATTCTCGGCACGGCCGCCATTGCACTGGCGTCGGTCAATATTTTCGGCGGCTTCACCGTCACCGCGCGCATGCTGCAGATGTTTAAAAAGAAACCCACCACTGCCAAAGGAGGCTCTCATGGATAATAATAGCTGCGGCGCAAAATGCGCCACCGATCACAAGAAATGCTGCGTGGTAAAAAGCTGCCTTCTGCCTGCCTTCGCGGTCTTTGTCGTCTTTATGCTTAGCGAAGGGCTGCTGCATCATGTGCTGCTCATGCCTGCCTATCAGGCGACGGCCGCTGTCTGGCGGCCAGCGGCGCAGATGCAGGATTATTTCTACATCCATCTGATCCGCAATGCAGTAGTAGCTCTGATCATGACCTGTCTTTATAACTGCATTGCCAGCGGGGCCGTGCAACAGGGCAAATGCCCTGTGGGCAAAGGCGCGAAGTTCGGCCTTAAGATCGGCGTGATCATCGGCATCACCAATTTTGGTACGGTCGCATACCTTCCCATTCCAATGTCGCTGGCGCTTTCGTGGCTTGTGGGTTATGCGCTCATCGGCTTGCTTGCGGGCATCGTGCTCGGTCTTATCTATCACAAATGCAACAACGACAAGATCGGCAACGCATGAGCAACAGCACCTCGCTTCTCTATCTGCTTGCCGCCGTTCTGTTCATCCTGACGCTGCGCGGGCTGTCTTCGCCGCAATCGGCCCAGCGTGGCAACTACTATGGCATGATCGGCATGGCGCTGGCGATTCTCGTCACGCTAAATATGCCCGCCATTCATGGGTACCACACTATTATTCCCGCCATCGTCATCGGCGGGGCGGTAGGCATGGTGATCGCGCGGCGCATTGCCATGACGGCGATGCCTCAGCTCGTGGCGGCATTTCACTCACTGGTAGGCCTTGCTGCGGTGCTGATTGCCTGTGCCGCGCTGTTTGCGCCTCAAACCTATGGCATTGGCAGCGTGGGCAATATTCATTTCGCCAGTCTCATTGAAATGAGCCTCGGCTCTGTCATTGGCGCCATTACTTTTTCCGGCTCGGTAGTAGCGTTTGCTAAACTGCAAGGCTTGGTTTCGGGCGCACCGGTGCGCTTTGCCGGGCAGCATTTGCTTAACGCACTGCTGCTTGCCGCCATTGTCGTCGTGCTCGTCATGTTCTGCCACACCCAGTCGCAGAATCTCTTTCTGCTGATGACGGCGATGGCCTTTCTCATCGGATTTCTTGTCATCATCCCGATTGGTGGCGCTGACATGCCCGTCGTGGTCTCGATGCTCAATTCCTACTCTGGCTGGGCAGCCGCTGGCATCGGCTTCACGCTGGGCAATCCGCTGCTCATTATTGCCGGTGCGCTGATTGGCGCAAGCGGTGCGATTCTTTCTTATATTATGTGCAAGGCGATGAATCGTTCGATCGTCAATGTTATCCTTGGGGGATTCGGCACGGATGCCTCAACGTCGGCGGCGGGTATTGTCAAGGATGACCAGCCGGTGAAAACGGGCAGTCCGGAAGATGCTGCCTTTCTGCTCGAGAATGCCGCTAGCGTCATCATCGTGCCGGGGTACGGCATGGCGGTGGCGCAGGCGCAGCATGCCGTGCGTGAAATGGCGGCAGCGCTTGAAAAACGCGGTATCTCCGTGCGCTATGCCATCCATCCGGTGGCGGGCCGTATGCCCGGGCATATGAACGTACTGCTTGCCGAAGCCAATGTGCCTTACGATCAGGTGTTTGAGCTTGAGGACATCAACCGCGAATTTTCCACTGCCGACGTTGCCTATGTGATCGGTGCTAACGATGTCACTAATCCAGCGGCAAAAAACGATCCCAAGAGCCCCATCTTCGGCATGCCGGTGCTCGACGTAGCGAGCGCCAAGACGGTCATCTTCGTCAAACGCAGCATGAATGCGGGATATGCGGGTATTGAAAACGCGCTGTTTTTCCAGGATAATACCATGATGCTGTTTGGCGATGCCAAGAAGGTCACGGAAGCTTTAGTCAAATCACTACATTAGGGACATGATCATGAAACGTACTTTGCCTGCCTTCTGCCTGTTTCTTGCTTTGCCGTTTTGCGCTCAGGCCGCCATGTTTGGTGATGATCCGCGCCCGACCGTTTCGGCAAGCGGCGCCAGTTTCGATACGGTATTCTCTCCTGGAGAAGATGCCGATAAGGTGGTGGTGAAATCCATCAGTTCAGCGCAGAAATCGGTTCGCGTCGCAGCGCAGTTCTTTACTTCCAAGCCTGTCGCCGAGGCGCTGGTGGCGGCCAAGCGTTCGGGCAAAGACGTGCAGATTGTGCTCGACAAGGGCAATGACCATACCGGCACTTCCGCTGCGCCTTTCCTGCTGGCGATGAGCCAGCCGCCGCGCATGGCGGTCAAATATGATCATCTGTACGCGAGCTATATGATTATCGACGACAGCAAAATCATTGTCGGCAAAATCGCGGGTATCGCGGCAGCCGATGAAGGCCAGAAAAACGCCACCGCGCTGCTGATTATTGCGGGCGCCCCCGATCTTGCCAAACGCTATCTCAGCAATTGGCAAGGCCTGTGGGACAACTCGGTGGAAATGAAGGACGATAAAAAGAAATAACCATGACCAGCACATTCTTTGACAAAGACTCCGGAAGTGATTTGGTTTCAGTGCCTCTGAAAGGCCCGTATCTTGATGAATTCGTGCGCATGATGCACGAGACGGTGCAGGTGCTTAACCAGTACAGCTTCCCTGGCGCCGGAACTCCATGGGAGCCGATGATGAAGCAGATTTTGCAGGAGTCGGAAGCGGCGGTAAGACATGTTGAAAGCCAGCTCCAGGGAGGTCTGTTCAAGCAATTCGGCATCGATATCCGCGACATGAAAACGCTGCTTCATAATGCCAATCGCATTCCTTTGGAGCAGGTGACCCAAGACGAAATGGCGCTATTGGGAGATGCGCTTGCGGACGGAAATAAAGAGCCGAGTGCCGAGGTCAGAAAAATTGCAGGCAAGCTCGTCAAGCAGGACATCGCAGAAGCATTGCTCTGCAATTTCTCGGCATGTCTTGCGATGGATAAGGATCGTAAGGCGGATTATGTCAATATGATGCTTGCCGATTTCAGAAACGGGCTGAAACGCGACGCGCTGGAGCAGGGGGAAGAAGAAATACCCAGAGCGCCGTTCATCAACATGGTGAAAGACATGCTGCTGCTTGAGAAGCGTACGGAAAGAAAAAGCCCGATGGCCTCGCTGCAGAGTGAAGTTCTTTTCGGCAAAACCCCCACTCCTGCGAATGCAGGGGGCATGCTGGGCATTCTGCGCGAGCGACTGGCGGAAATCACAGGGCTCAATCCAGGCCAAGCCACCGAGCGCGAAGAGCTTCGTTCCATCGAGCGTGATTTTTTTGAGGGCGCTGCAGGCATGCTGGGCGTCAATTTGCCGAACCTGCCGGCTATCGGCAGGCGTAAAGGCTAGCGTGCGGCCATCGCGGCCGCCGGTTTCTTCCGGCGGTCCATCCACGATATGATGGCAAACAAGGTAGCGAGCGTGCCGCAATAGAAATAGACCATGACGAGGGTGGGACGTGCGCTATAGCCCACGAGCGTGTGCAGCACTTTGCCCAGAATGCCGTCTTCCGAGAGCAGCCATGACGTGTTCCATAGCGGCGTGGAAAGCGACGAGAAATAGCCCGCCGCCGAGAGATAGCTGGCGCCCTGCGCGCTTAAGCCTGCCACCAGCAGGATGAGCAGCCAGCCGGTGAAGTTGAGCATGTAGCGCACGGACATTTTGATAAGGCCCAGGTAAAACAGCGTGCCGGCGATGCTGCCCATTACCAGACCCAGAATACTTCCCATAGCGATGGAAAATACGCTCTGGCCCGAAAGCACCATGCCGTAGATAAAGAGTACGATTTCCGAACCTTCGCGCAGGATAGCCAGACCAATGATGAGGGTAAGGGAATAATGCGGCAGTTTGCCGATACTCACGTCCTTGCCGACTTCGCGCATGTGCGCCACCATCTCGCGCGCATGGGTGCGCACCCACACGGCGGTCCAGCCGATCACCAGTGTCGCGGTAAAGAGAATCATTGCATTGAAAAATTCCTGTCCCATGCCGCTGGCCGCATCCGAGATGGCGCGGGCGAATACCGCCACGAGGCAAGCGCCCAGAAGACCCGCGCCGAACCCGCCACCAATCCAGATGCCGCGGGCAGGCAGGCCGCGCGTGGCAGCGAGCACGACTCCCAGGATCATGGCGATCTCAAGAATCTCACGGAAAATGATGATGGCGGTCGACAGCATGAGACGAATCCTAAACCGTATTACTTTGCAATGATAGTGCCGCTGGTCTCACGATGGAAATCGTTGACGTAAGTGTATTTGCCTGCATCAAGCGGGCCGATGTTCACAACGATCTGACTGCCCGGCTGCACTACTTTTTCACGGCTGAAATCAGCGCTTTCAAATTCGGCAGTGGCGGCGGTTTCGTTCTTCACGGTTAGCTTCACCTTCTGGCCGGCCGGAACAGTGAGGGGATCGGGAGAAAATTTATCGCCCTTCAGCTTGAGGGTGAAATCATCCGCGGCATCTTGCGCGTGGACGGGGGCGGCAAGCAGAAGAAACGGAAGAAGAATAAAACGGGCGCGCATGCAGGGCTCCATCGAAAAAAGTTAAGGGCGGCGAATGAAATGAATGGAATAATGCAAGTGATAATCATTATTACTTAGAAACACAATAGGATATTTAATCTATTATAAGTTGTGTGAATAAAATCGTTATTCAATTGATAATTATAAATATGTATTAAAATAGTACAGCTTATATGGGAGAAATATTATTGAATATTCTACCATAGATTGTTATAATTTTTGGCATGCCACATCTTTACACATACTTTCTGAATTTACGTAAGGTATATCGCTTGCTGGCGATAACAGCGTGCTGTGTGATTGTTTTTACACCCGCCGCACATGCCAGAACATCCTGGCGGGGAAGCGACGCGGTGATCAGCGGTAAGCCGTTTGTTTATGATGGCGATTCGATCATGTTCAGCCGCGGAGTGGAAGTGCGCCTCGATGCCATCGATGCGCCCGAGCACGATCAGGCATGCAAGGACAACGCCCATCATTTCTGGCCCTGCGGCATCGCCGCGCGCGACCGGCTGCGCCAACTCGTGACAGGACACAAGGTGCAATGCAAGATCAGCGGTGCAGATCGCTATCGCCGGATGCTGGGCATCTGCTTTGCCGACGGGCGCGATCTCAACGCCGCCATGGTGGCGTCCGGCAATGCGATAGCCTACCGCTACTTCACCGACAAATACGCATCCGAGGAAGATCGCGCAAAAGCCCGCGCCATTGGGATCTGGCAGGACGCCAATTTCACCGAGCCTTTTTATTGCCGTCATTTTCATGCAGGCCACACCTGCTATGCTTACGATTTTGAGGCGCACACCGGCAGAGTCGCAAGCCGTGCACTCATAGGCCGTTCGCGGGCGCAAGGCGCGCCGGATTAAACAGGCTGAAATACGGAATATTAGCGCTGGGCAACCACTTCCGCAGAGCGTTCGCGGTGCTCTGGTCTGGCATCAGGACAGGGCATAGGATGCAATTCACAAGCGCGCGGAAATTTACCTGCGTCGGCCACTTCCAGACCGATACCAAGACCGCCGGCATGTTCCTTGCTCGCAAGTTCGGCCAGGTCGTGCATGAGCGTCAGCAGGCTGGCGTTATCGCGTAAATCACTCATCACTCTGAGATCGAGATTCTTGTGATTGCGATCTTCCGTCACCAGCAGGTTCAGCAAAAAGCTGGCCTGTGCACGCAGTATCTCTTCTTGTGACGGCTGCTGGCCGCCAGCGCCGTTAAGTCCGCCAGAGGGTTCCGGCTGCAAACCAGTCGTCGGTGACTCACCATTCGTTTTTTGAGTAAGGCCCACCAAGCCCGGCGCATCATCACTTTCTACAGAAAATATTCCGCCACGCTGAATGGTTATTGCCGGAGCCGCTTTTCTTTTATCTTTTGCTTCGGGTTCGTTCTCACCTAGCAATGCATGATGCGGAAGCAAACCCAGCGTCTTCATCTCGCGAAGCGCATCGATCAATTTTCCCTGCGATTGTTCACTGAGCCGGCCAAACATATCGCGCACCTGATCGACAGTGTGCTCGTTTGAAAGCGCCTTGCCGTCTAAAGCGATGGTAGAATTGAGAGCTATCATAAACGGTCTCCGCACTGAATTTCTTAGAATCAGTATAGCACCAGAAGGTTAAGTATTTATGACAGACCAGTGAATGCGGCGTGAACTTCGCTTAATATATTGTAATATAAATATTAACTGGCGAAATGCCGGCGTGGCAGGAAATGGGCCAGCACACTGTCATGGGTGCCGAATAAAACCGAGATCAGATAGAGCGCGCCTGCGCAAAGCACAATAGCGGCGGCTGAAGGCACGCCCAGATGATAGGAGAACAACAGGCCGGCCAGCGAAGCGGCAAAAGAACCCAGCATGCTAAGCGCAATCATGGTGTCGATGGTATGGGTCCAGAAACGTGCGGCGATGGCAGGCAGCAAGATGATACCCAGCGCCATCAATGTGCCCAGCGCCTGAAATGCACTCACCAGGCTTAACACGACGAGTATGAGAAACAGCGAGTGGATCAGCGCACCGCGCCCGCCGCTGATATGCAGGTAGCCAGCGTCGAAACATTCCATCACCAGACTGCGGTAAATCGCCGCCAGAAGCAAAAGCGAGAAAGTGGAAATGCCCACGATCAGTTTGAACGAGATTTCTGTGATTTTAAGCGCGTCGCCAAACAGCATATGCACGAGTTCATCAGAGTTGCCATGCAGTGAAACAATCATGACGCCGAGCGCCAGCGAGATCAGGAAAATACCGGTGAAGCTCGCATCTTCTTTCAGGGAGGTGTAGCGCGTGAGCGCGGCAGAGATCAGCGCCACGATGCAGCCGGCAATAATGCCCCCCAGTGCCATGGCAAGGGTGGAAAGACCGCAGCAAAAAAACGCGACGGCGACGCCTGGCAGGATGGCGTGCGACAGCGCATCTCCCGCAAGCGCCATGCGGCGCAGCGTCAGAAATACGCCAAGCGGCGCACCGCTGAGTGCAATCGCCAGGCAGCTCACCAATGCGCGGCGCATGAAGTCGTGATTGATAAAGGGATCGATAAGGAGATGGCTGAATATCATACGGCCTGCGTACAAATTTCGCCTTCACCGCTTTCGGGCGCATGAAAGAAGCGTGCGGCTTCGAGCTGTTCGGGCGCAAGCGCGGTCTGCGGGCTATCCCAGGCGATGCATTCGCGTGCGAGTAACAGGCAGGAAGGGAAATGGCGGCGGATGCGATCCATCTCATGCAGCACGCTGATGACGGTGCGTCCCTGCCTGTGCCAGTCGCGGATGACGGCCAGCAGATGGGTCGTGGTATCGTTATCGATCGAGGTGAAAGGCTCATCAAGCAGAATGAGCGGCGCGTCCTGCACGATGATGCGTGCAAATAGGGCGCGCTGGAACTGCCCGGCGGAAAGCTGCGTAAGCGTGCGGTCTTCAAGGCCAGTCAGCCCCACCGCAGCCAATGCCTCTTTGGCTCGTTCTTTCATTTTTGGCGTGATGGCGGAAAATCCACCGGCTTTCTGCCAGAATCCGGTGACGACGAGATGCATGACCGAGAGCGGAAAATCGCGCTCGAATTGCGCAATCTGCGGCAGGTAGGCGATGGCAGTGCGATCCGCCCCCTCAAACGTGATGCGGCCTTCATCGAGCGGCAGAAGACCGGCGATGGCTTTCAGCAGCGTGCTTTTGCCCGCCCCGTTGGGCCCGGTAATGGCGGTCAGCGAGCCGCGCGTAAAAATGCCGCTGACATGATGCACGGCAGGATGGCGCGCATAGCTTAAGGTGACGTTGTCGAGCGTAATGGCAACAGACATGCGATTACCCGTGGCCTCCCAGCGCCCAGAGCGCAAGCGCCCAAAGGCAGATCAGCAGCATGCACGCAGCGCTCATGCGCTTGGCAGCGCTCCAGTAGAACATGGTTATGCTCCTACCTTGCCATCGCATTTTTTGCACAGACCCATCAGTTCCAGCATCTCGCGTTCGATGCGGAATTTGAGCTGCTTGGCAAGAGCCTTAATGGAATCGGTCAGGCGGCGGTCGTGAATTTCGATGACATCGCCGCAGGCGCGGCAAACGGCAAACTGCGCATGCATGTCGTCATGCTCGTCCTTGCAGGCGACGAAAGCATTGAGCGTTTCGATGCGATGCACCAGACCGCGTTCGATCAAGGAGTCAAGCGCGCGGTACACGGTGGGTGGCGCCTTGATGCCGGATTTCTGCAATTTGCCCAGCAATTCGTATGCGCCCATCGGCCGGTCACTTTTTGCCAGCACTTCGAGCACTTTTTTACCGTGCGGCGAGAGCGGCGATTCTTTGCTATGCATGGTCTTTTCCTTTATCCGGCCGGATGTTATATTGTAACATAAGGCTTGGCAAGGGCTAGTATCACAGGCTGGGTGGTTATTTTTCTTGCGCAGCGGCGGCAATAAAGGCCTTAAGATCGCCTGCTGCCCTGGCGATGACGCTTGGCCAGTCGGCTGCCTTATGTTGCCGCAGCAGCCGGGCGGTGGGGTACCAGGGAGTGTCTTCTCTGTCCAGCATCCAGCGGTAATCCGGCACGAACGGCAATAGGATCCATAGCGGTTTGGCGAGTGCGCCTGCCACATGGGCTGCGGAAGTGTCGACGGAAATCACCAGATCCAATTCGCTGACCAGCGCAGCCGTATCGGCAAAATCCTTAAAATCATCGGCATGCGGGATAATAGTGCTTTTAGCGAAGAACGCCGCATCCTCGGGCCTGATATCTTTTTGCAGCGAATGAAATTCTGCATCGCACGTTAGCAAGGGCGCAAACAACTGTAACGGGATGCTGCGATTGCGATCGTTTTTATGTTCCGGTGCGCCCGACCAGGTAAGCCCGATGCGCGGCCGCGTCTTTTTACCCAGCCGGTCCCGCCATGTCTTGCGCGTCGCCGGATCGGCAGAAAGATACGGCACCTGCGCGGGTACCGTGTCCACGCGTGTACGCATGGCACGCGGCAGGCTGAACAGCGGGCAATGCAGATCCGAACCGGGAAGCGGATCATCGTGCGTTTCAAGACGATAGGAACCTTTGAGGGTGGATATCAGATTTTTCAGCGGCGTTTGTACACGCAGGATCACTTTCGCACCCATCGCTTCTATAAGCGGCACATAGCGGCAAAGCTGGATAGTATCGCCGAATCCCTGTTCGGCATGCAACAGGATGGTTTTGCCCGCCAGCGGTTCGTTGCCCAGCCATATATATTCATGGAACGAAGGCGTATTGATGACGAGAATGCACTTCCAGCGGTATTCGTAGAGTTCCCAGCCTTCGTCAAATTCTCCCAGCAGAAGCTTGAGCAACGACTTATTCCAATAGGCATTGGCGTAGTCCGGCTCCAAGGCAATGGCTTTTTCGAAGCTGGCGAGCGCCTCGTCGTAGCGTTTCATGTCCTGCAGCGTCACGCCACGATTGCTGTAGGCTTCGGCATATTCTGAATTATGCGCAATCGCTTTGTCATAACTGGCGAGCGCCTCTTCATACTGGCCAAGCGCATGCAGTGTCACACCGCGATTGTTATGGGCTTCGGAAGAAGCGTATTTAAGAGTGATGGACCTGTTATGGCTTGCCAGTGCGTCATCATAACGCTTCATGTCGAGAAGTGCGACGCCGCGGTTATCATAGGCTTCAGCGTAATTGGCATTAAGCGCGATGGCCTTATCGTAGCTTTCCACCGCTTCATCATGCTTATGCATCTTATTGAGCGTCACGCCGCGGTTACTATGGAAATCCGCAGAATTGGGCTCAAGCGCGATGGCCTTGTCATAACTTGTCAGCGCTTCTTCAAACCGCGTCATGTCCTTTAAGAGATTGCCGCGATTATAATGAAACTGTGCCTCATCGGGCCTGAGTGCAATCGCGGTGTCGTAGCTTTTGAGGGATTCGTCGTAACGTTTGAGTTCCCTGAGTATGACTCCGCGGTTGCTGTGACTGTCGGCAAAGTCGGGCTCAAGCGCGATGGCCTTGTCATAGCTGGCGAGCGCGCCGTCATGCTGCTTGAGCTCCTGCTGTGTCAGGCCGCGGTTGTAGTAGGAGGTCGCATGATCGGGTTTAAGCGCGATGGCCTTGTCGAAACTGGCAAGTGCTTCGTCATATTGCCCAACTGCATGCTGCGAGGAACCGCGATTGCTGTAGGCCAGAGCATAAGTGGGCCTGAGGGCAACCGCTTTGTTAAAACTGATGAGCGCATCGTCATGGTGTGCGAGCGCCTGCAGGGCGAGGCCGCGGTTGTAATGCGTCATTGCATGATCGGGGTTCATGGCGATGGCGGTGTCGAAGCTGGCGAGTGCGTCCTCGTAGCGGCCCATTTTATTGAGGGTAACCCCGCGATTCACGTAAGCTTCGGTATAGCCGGAGTTGTAGGTGATGGCGTTTGCATAACTGGCGAGTGCGTCGCCGTAGTGCCTCAGTTTTTGCAGCAGCAATCCGCGATTATAATGCGCCTCGGCATGATTGGGTTTAAGTGCGATGACCTTGTCGAGCAGTCGCAGACTTTCTTCGAAGTTTCCTTGCTGCGCATGCAAGGTGCCCAGCAAATGCATCGCCTCGGCGTGATGCGGGTCAGTCTCAATCAGGCTGCGGTAAAGCGTTTCCGCCTCACGCACATTGCCTGTCTGATGCAGGAAAATGGCTTTTGCCAGCACGTCTTGTGGGGCGGTGGGTTGTTGGTCAGTCTCACTCATACACTACGCGGTTCCATATCAGAGGTATGATGGCTCATCTCGGTTATCACTTGTTTAATCACGCTTGTCCAATCTCCCATTGCCGGTTGGCGAAACAGGCGCGCGGTGGGATACCACGGCGTGTCCTGCCTCTTTGTCATCCAGCGGTAGTCAGGAGCGAAGGGAAGCAAGATCCATACCGGTTTGCCCAGCGCGCCGGCGAGATGGGCGACGGAAGTATCGATGGAGATTACCAGATCCATTTGACTCAGTAACGCGGCGGTATCGGCAAAATCTTTTACTCTGTCCGCATGCGACTCTATGCCGCGCTGTGCCAGCATCGGCACATCCTCCGGCCTGAGTTCTTTGTGCAACGAGTGAAACGCAACGTCGCATTGCAGCAGGGGGGCAAGTAGGGAAAAGGCAATGCTGCGGTGACGGTCATTCTTATGTTTTGCATCACCCGACCAGACCAGGCCCACTCGTCGCTTGTCCTTTTTACCCAACCGCTCCTGCCAGATTCTGCTCTTCTGCGGGTCAGCGGATAAATAGGGGATATCAGAAGGAATGGTAGAGAGCTGCGTACCCAATGCCAGCGGCAGGCTGAATAGCGGGCATTGCAGATCCGAACAAAATCGGGAAGCGGGCTGCCTTGCGTCACCAGTTGAAATTTGCTCTTGAGTGTAGAAAACAGCTTCATCAGCGAGGCTGGCGCTTCCAATATCACCTTGGCACCGAGTGCCTCGACCATAGGCACGTAACGGCAAAGCTGAATGGCATCGCCCAGGCCCTGTTCGGCGTAAAGCAGCAGGGTCTTGCCGGCGAGCGGCTCCTTGCCCAGCCATAGGGGTTTAGGAAAAATCCTGATGCCCTCTTTGTTAGCGCTTTTCCACCGCCATTCATATAGTTTCCAGCCTTCGTCAAAATCACCCAGCAGCAGCTTCAGCACGCCCTTGTTCCACTGTGCATCCGCATAACCAGCATCCAGACTGATCGCCTTATCAAAATGTGCCATGGCTTCGTCATACCTGTTCATTTTTTGTAAAATGAATCCCGTGTTGTTGTAGGCCTTGGCATAATCCGGCTTAAGGGTGATCGCCTGAGCAAGGCTTGCCAGTGCTTCTTCGTAACGACCCAGATCCTGCAATGGAATGCTGCGATTATTGTAAGCATTGGCGAAACCGGGCTTAAGGGTAATGGCCATGTTGTAACTTGCCAGCGCTTCCTCATATCGCCCCAGCGCCTGCAAGGACAGCCCGCGGTTATCGTAGGCTTCGGCGTAATCGGATTTGTAAATGAGCGCGCTATTAAAACTTGAGAATGCTTGCTCATATCGCCCCATCGCATGCAGCAAGAGGCCGCGATTATTATAGCTGTCGATATGATCGGGCTTAAGCGCAATTGCCTTGTCGTAGCTGATGAGCGCCGCATCATTATGCTGCATTTCCTTTAAGATATTGCCGCGGTTGTAATGATAGGCCGGGTTGCTCGGGGCAAGAGTCACGGCCTTATCAAAGCTTGCGAGCGCCTCTTCAAACCGTCTCAATTCTTTCAAAGTGACACCGCGATTGCTGCAGGCATCCGCCGCGTCAGGCGCAAGCGCGAGTGCCTTGTCGTAACTGCTCAGCGCCTCCTCATAGCGTTTGAGGTTTTGCAGAATGAGACCACGATTGGCATGCGCGCCGACATAGCGGGGATGAAGCACAATCGCTTTGTCAATCAGGCGTAAACCCTCTGTCCAGTTGCCGCGTTGCGCATGGATGGTGCCAAGCAGGCTGAGCGCGTCAACGTCGGCTGGCTTTGACGCAAGAATCGCCTGATAGAGCGCTTCGGCGTCACTGAGCTTACCCGCCTGGTGCAGGGCAATAGCTTTGGAGAGCATATCCGCAGAAGAAAGTTGCGCGGGCTTGGTCATAAATACCCCTGCGTCAATGATGTTGCTGCTTGTGCAATGACGCTCTTCCAGTCGCCCCGCTGAGACTGACGAAACAATCGCGCGCTGGGATACCACGGGCTGTCCTGCCTGTCATTCATCCAGCGGAAATCCGGCACGAAGGGAAGCAGTATCCATACGGGTTTGCCCATTGCACCGGCCAGATGCGCCACCGAGGTATCAACGGATAGGACAAGATCCATTTCACAAATCAAGGCAGCAGTATCCTCAAAGTTATTCAAATGCTCGCTGTGCAATTGGATTTTGGCCTCTTTCTTTAGCATCAGCAATTCCTCAGGCTTTATTTCTTTCTGCAAGCAATGAAACTCGGCATCATGTTGCAGCAATGCAAGCAGAAGCGGCAATGCAATGCTGCGGTTATGATCGTTTTTGTGTTTGGGCGCCCCTGACCAGACCAGCCCAATTCTGGGCTTTATTTTTACCCCCAACCGTTGCTGCCATGCCTCGCGTTTCTGCGGATTGACGAACAGATAGGGAACATCGGCAGGAATAGTATCCAGCCGCGTTTCAAACGCCAAAGGCAGGCTGAATAGCGGGCAGTGCAGATCAAAGGCCGGCAGGGCTTCATCCTCCGGAAGGATGCGCGCAGATGCTTTAAGTGTGGCCATCAATCTTGCCAGCGCCGCCGGAACTTTTAATAGTACTTTTGCTCCCCGTGCTTCGATCATGGGTACATAGCGGCATAGCTGAATCGCATCACCCAGCCCTTGTTCGGCATGCAGCAATAATGTTTTTCCTGCCAAGGATTCTTTGCCTGTCCATAAAGGAGCGGGGAATGTTTTGAAGTCATGTTTTTTTACACTTTTCCAGCGCCATTCGTAGAGTTTCCAGCCCTCTTCATATTCGCCGAGCAATAGCTTGAGCAGTCCCTTGTTGTAATATGCATCGGCATAGTCCGGCATGAGCGCGATGGCACGATCATAGCTTGCGAGCGCTTCGTCAAAGCGGCATATTTCATGCAGAGCCAGCCCGCGATTGTTATGGGCGTCGGCATAGCC
>JABCZZ010000014.1 GCA_013289445.1 Alphaproteobacteria bacterium | reverse complement strand
TTGCTAAGCGTCTGTGTCTGAGGCCAGGAAAGCCAGGAAAAAGTCGTGGCCATTATCCCACCTGCTTTAATTTTTCGCTGCCGGCAGACAGCGCTTCTATAAGCGCGCTTTGTACCTGCTTGAGCTTGCTCTCGTGGAGAATCTTCATGCCGTAGCCATCTTTGATATAAAACACATCGACCGCGCGTTCGCCATAGGTTGAAATATGTGCGGTAGCGATAGTAAGCCCCAGATCGGCAAGCACACGTGTCACTGTGTGCAGAAACCCGATGCGATCGCGCCCTCCCACCTCAATTACCGTGTGGTTGGCGCTTACCTTATTGTCAGCAAAGACACGGGGAGGCACTTTGAAAACCTCCATACGGCTGGGATAGGTTAGATGCGTATGTTCGATTTCCTTGACGATATCAAGCTCGCCTTCCACCGCTTTATTCATATACACCGAGAGGCGTGCAAGTTTGTCGGGCTTGTCAAAGGCGTGGCCGCCTTCGTCCTGAATATGAAACATTTCCACTGCCATACCGTTTTTCAACGTAAATATCTTGGCGCTTAAAATATTGGCGCCGGCCAGCGCCATGGCGCCCGATATTTTCGAAAACAGCCCATGCTGGTCGGGCGTCACTAAAATAATATCGGTAATGGAGCGAAAAAGATCACTCTTGGTGTCAAGCGACAGTGATGATTTTGCACTCTCAGCGGAACGTAAAAGCCGTGCGATACGTGCATGCGTAGAGGCATCCAGGCTCGCCCAGAAGGACGTATCGCCTTCCTCCATATATTCGTCGATGGCCATCTTTTTCCAGTCCGGCAGCAGCTTCGCCAGTTCTTCGCGTAGATTCTGGCGCTGGGCGGTGCGTGTGGTGTTCTCGCTTGCACCCATTTTCTCGGCGGCATGATAATAAAGCTCGCGCAGCAACGCACCCTTCCAGCCGTTCCACACGGTAGGGCCCACGGCGCGTATGTCGCAGGCAGTGAGCACCAGCAGCAAACGCAGGCGTTCGGGCGACTGCACCTTGCCGACAAAATCGTCTATCGTCTGCGGATCGTTGACATCACGCTTAAAGGCGGTGCGACTCATCAGCAGATGATAGCGCACCAACCATGCACAGGTTTCCGCCTCATGCTCGTCAAAACCAAAACGCCGCGCCAGTTTTCGCACGACCATTTCTCCCAGTATCGAATGATCCCCGCCCCTGCCCTTGGCGATGTCATGAGCAAACAGCGAGAGAAAAAGCACGCGATGTGATTTGATATGATGAATGACCTCCGTGGCCACCGGCATCTCTTCCTTGTATTTGCCGACGGTGACACCGTGCAGAATGCCTATAGCGAAGATAGTGTGCTCATCGACGGTGTAGACATGGTACATGTCAAACTGCATCTGGCCGGTAACCCGCCCGAAATCAGGGATAAAGCGGCCGAGCACTCCCGCTTCACTCATGCGCCTGAGCGTCGGTTCGGGATTGCGCGGCGAAAGCAAAATACCCATGAACGCATCATTGGCGTCTTTGTTCTTGCGCAATGAGGCGTCAATCAATGACAAATTGCGCGTCACCCACTGCAACGTGCGCGGATGGATGTCGAGTGCATGCGTATGCGCTTGCGCAAAAAGCGTAATCAGCAGCAGCGGGGTTTTTGCAAATACATTTTCCCCGCTTACCGCAAGACGTTCGCCGTCAAGATGAAATTCGCCAAATACCTGTTCGGCCTGCAGGCGATCGCCCAGTTTCATGCGTGGCTTGCGTTTTTTGTCCTCTTCGAGCACGGCGCAGACGCTGCGGGTGAGATTGCCCACCTCGCGCACCACCAGGAAATACTGTTTCATGAATCGTTCGACGGCACGTGCGCTGCCATCGTCAAAATAGCCCATCGCTTCGGCCACCGCGCGCTGCATGTCAAAAGTAAGGCGTTCTTCGGCGCGCCCGGCGATAAGATGCATATGCATACGCGTAAGCCATAGAAAATCGCGGGCCATGATGAAGGATTTGAATTCCGCTGTCGTCAGCAGACCCAGCGGCACCAGTTCGTGGAGCGATTTGATGTGATAGATGTACCGCGCAAGCCAGTAGAGCGTGTGCAGATCGCGCAGGCCGCCTTTGCCTTCTTTGAGATTGGGCTCTAGTACATAACGCGAATCACCGCAGCGCTGATGGCGCGCATCGCGCTCGGCAAGTTTGGCCTCGACGAAATCAATAACCCCCTGATCGGCGATATAGCCTTCAAACCGATGTTCAAAATTCTGATAGAGTTTCTCATCCCCGCAGAGCAGGCGCGCATCCAGCAGATTGGTGCGGATGGTAGTGTCGGCTTTTGCCTGGGCAATGGTTTCTTCCACCGTCCTCACTGCATGACCTACCGTCAGGCCTAAATCCCAGAGGTTATAGAGCAGCCATTCGGCAAACACCCCGGTGGCCTTATTTTTCTTGTCGTGCAGAAACAGTAAATCGATATCCGAATGGGGAAAGAGTTCGCCGCGCCCATAACCGCCTACCGCCAGAATGGCAATATGCTCCTTGCGGGCGTGATGAGGAAGGGCTGCGTCATGAAGAATCTGAAG
Source organism: Alphaproteobacteria bacterium (assembly GCA_013289445.1). Next base: position 36,899 of record JABCZZ010000014.1, on the reverse strand, counting down.
GATTGTATCTATAAGATACGATGTCTCGAGCACGGCATTGCTGGCTCTGGGCTCGGAACGGAAGCGACGCAGGATCACTGCCTTGCCGTGACGGTACGCCTCCTGGATAAGCGGAGTCGCCACCTCCCGCAGCTTCGCTAGCGAGGCGGTTTTGCCTAGTCGTTTTTCTATCGATGCCCTATGGATAATCTCGCGGGCATTATGGACAGAACTCATCATATGGGCCAATTTAGCATGACTGGATGAAATTCCCATAGTGGTTTATACTGCGGCCGCAAGGAGAGTCCCAGATGGTAAAATTCGTCGCTGCCTGCCTGCAGTTAAACAGCCAGGATGACATGAACGCCAATATGCGTGCGATCGAAACGCTCGCAAGCAAAGCGGCGAAGAAAGGCGCGGATTTCATTGCGCTGCCTGAAAATGCCTTATGGATGCAGACGCCCGGCAAAGGTCCGCCGCCTTCGCCACAAGCCGCGATTGAGCGCTGTTGTGTCCTGGCAAGGGAACATAACATCTGGTTGTTGCTGGGTTCGGTGCAATATCCACAGGAAAGCGGCAAGTCATTCAATCGCTCACTGCTTATCAATCCCAAGGGCGAACAGGCAGCACAGTACGATAAAATCCACCTCTTCGACGTCACGCTTGCCAAGGGCGAAGCTTATTTGGAATCTGCACGCATTGAAGGTGGCGGTGCGGCGGTGATTGCCCATCTTCCCTGGGGCAAACTGGGCATGAGCGTCTGCTACGATCTGCGTTTTCCCCATTTATACCGTACACTGGCACAGACCGGGGCGGAGTTCTTTGTCGTGCCTTCGGCCTTCACCCATACCACCGGCAAAGCACATTGGCACAGTCTGCTGCGTGCCCGGGCGATTGAAAACGGCGCCTATGTGCTTGCCCCGGCCCAATGCGGCATGCATCCGGGCAAACGAAGAACCTATGGGCATTCACTCATCGTTGCGCCATGGGGAGACATCGTTGCAGAGGCCAGCGAGGACAAAGCCGGCATTATCACCGCCACGATTGATACCGATAAAATCAAACAAGCTCGCAATATGATACCTTCGCTGACGCATGACCGCGCGTTTGGTATCAGCCGCCAGTGAATCAATGAAAACGGAACGACAACGCGCAATTGTCGCCATTAGCTGACACAGAATAATGTTGCGGAGCGCCGGCTTCGTTGTTGTTATCGTAACAGCCGCTTACCGCAGGCGTGGCGGCGGAAGTATCTGCAGGGCCCGCCCAGATTACCTGCCCGCCATTGACATATTGCGCCGTCACTTCGCCCGATTGCGGATAGCCATCGTCAATTTTCCGGTCGATACTATAGGCTTGTTCGGCAGAAATCATAGGGATCGAGCGCATGACACCATCCGCTTGCACCGTCCCTATGGCAGAGAGCCCAAAATAATTCACCCGATCTTTGCTGTACACGTAGAAGTAATTTTTACTGCCAAGCCTGGCGACAGGAAAATAATGCTCAAGTTCGGCAGGTGCGATCTTATCGGGCACATTCGCCGCTGTAGCCGCCACGAAATTCTTGCCAATCAGGTTCTCATTAATATCGCTGCTGGCACTCAAATCCACCCAGAAAAGCACGGTTTCACCGGCCGATTCGCAAACACCGCAATTGCTTCTTGCCGCATCAGCGTGCACCCCTTCTATCACGCCGTCTCCGTCGCCTTCACCGGCATAAGCGCCGCGCGGAGCAAAACCGTACGTACGTGCCAGGGAAGCATTCATATCTCCTGGCAGCGCGTTGTATTTGGCACGAAAAACACTGACAGCATGCTGGTATCGCTCTATTTGGGCCAGGGCAGAACGCGTCTGCGAGGAACGCAGAAGATCATGTCCTATAAGCACTGCACCGACCACAAACCCCACCACCACTAACACAATGGCAAGTTCTACGAGCGTGTAGGCGTTTCTGTTACAGGGGGAGAATCGGGAGTACATCAGTATATGATTTCAAGGATTATCGGGTCATTATAGCGAGTGGGTAAGGTGAGCGCTTCTTAAAGGCCGACAAGCGCGGTTTCAAGAATGATTATAAACGCCGGCAGATATGCTTACGCATCAAATGCAATGTTTATTGTTTTGAGAAATACTATATTTTACTGCTTATTACTCCTGTGCTGGCTTATCAGAATGTCGTGGTGCGGAATATGAGGGTCTGTATCGTTTTATCTAAAAATCAGACCTCTTTTGAGGTACGATTCTCATAAGTCCAAGAGCAATTATCGCCCTCTGCGTGCAAACCGGCCAATATTGTAATTTTTTAATATACCCATCAGCTTCTTACAATCCGCAGGGGAGTATGATAGTTCTCTACATACATTATTTTTCAGTCTTATGCGCATCACGCGGCGAGAATTCGTATTGGGAGGAACGGCCAGTCTGGGCACTGTCTCTGTGGCACCTGCGCTGCTTTCTCTGGTAGCGTCGGGAGCGCAAGCGGCAGCAAAACCCCCGACCTCTTATGATTATTCCCAGACATTTTCCATCCTGAGCCGCATTAGTTTTGGTGCCACGCTTCAGGATTATCAGGACTTTACCAAGACCGGATTTAGCAAATATCTCGAAGCACAGCTTCATCCCGTTGAGGCACAGGATGACTACTGCAATGCACGTCTGGCGGCAGCAACACTGCATATCGAATACAAGGCCAGTGAAAACAAGCCCGAAGATAAAAAGCCTGACGATAAAAAATCCGCGGAGAAAAAGCCCGAGAATGACTATCCGGCAATGAACGAGGACAGGCCACTTCGCACGCTCAATATGCCGGTGGAGGAGCTGTGGAAACTTACCGACAACAGCGTGCGTATGGACGGCAAGGAGCGTAACCGCCCCGTGCAGGAAGTGCGCGCGGCGACGTGGATTCGCGCGATTTACAGCAAGTGGCAATTACGCGAAGTCATGGTAGAATTCTGGCACAATCATTTCAACGTCAACGCCACCAGCCAATCCCAGATCAGCGCCACCTTTCCTATCTATGACGGCGTAATGCGCAATCACTGCTTCGGCAATTTCCGCACTTTCCTTGAAGAAATTGCCAAAAGCGCCGCGATGCAGTTTTACCTTAATAACGCCAAAAGCAAAGCCAGCCCCGCCAACGAGAACTATGCGCGCGAACTGTTCGAACTGCATACGCTGGGTGCCGATCATTATTATAATAATCTCTACAACCGCTGGCGTGAAGTGCCCGGCGCCGTGCATGGCCATCCCATCGGCTATATCGATCAGGACGTCTATGAAGCCGCTCGCGCATTCACCGGCTGGACGATTGAAGACGGCTCCAATACAGGCCGCGGCACCATTTTTCCCAAGACCGGCAAATTCACCTATTTCGACGGCTGGCATGACAATTACCAAAAACGCGTACTGGGCACCGAGTTCGACCCCAATACCGCGCCGATGACTGACGGCAGAAAAGTGCTCGATCTGATCGCCAGCCATCCGGGCACCGCCATGTATCTTTGCACCAAGCTCTGCCGCCGTTTTGTCGCCGACGACCCACCGCAAGGGCTGATTAAGCGCGCCGCCAAAGTCTGGCAGCAATCGTACAAGAAGCCCGATCAGGTCGCGCGCGTGCTAAGGACAATCCTGCTCTCGCCCGAATTTGCCCAGACGCAAGCCCGAAAAGTAAAACGACCGTTTGAATTTATGGTGTCTTTCCTGCGCGCAACAGGCGCCGAGGTGAAGCCCAATGAAAATGCCTTTAATACTCTTACCGGTACCGGTTATCGTCAATTTGAATGGCCCACACCGACCGGCCATCCGGATATCGCAGAATACTGGCTTAACACCAACACCACGCTTTCCAGCTGGAATATGCTCGCCTCCACCATGGCGGGCGGCGGTAAAATCGCCACATTCGACCTCGCTCAGCAGACGCCCCCTTCCGTGCGCAGCTCGGGTGAGATCGTCACTTACTGGGTGATGCGGCTTACCGGCAGGGCACCGGATAACGCATTATATACCGCACTGCTGCAGTTCATGCCGCATCCGAACGATCCGTATTTCGTGCCTGATCTTAAAAATGCTGCCCTTAAAGAACCGCTGCAACAGATGGTCACGACCATCGGCATGTTGCCTGAATTTCAGTGGCGAGGATAATATGTCCGCATCCGATAATATGCTGGTGGTGATTTTCCTGCGCGGTGGCTGTGATGGTCTCAATCTCTTAGGACCTTCCGCCGATGCCATTTACAAAACTGAACGTCGCCCCGAGACACGGGTAGAACGCGACGGCGACACTCCCGGCCTGCCGCTTGCCAATACGCTGGCTGATGTAGATTTCCGCCTTCATTTTAAAGCCGGCGCGCTCAAAACACTTTACGATGAAAAACATCTGGCTCTTGTGCATGCCTGCGGCCTGACCAATGGTACACGCAGCCATTTCGAAGCAATCGATTATATGGAGCGCGGCACACCGGAAAATAAAAATACCTCCACCGGCTGGCTCACGCGCATGGTATCACAAGAACACCTGTCCGGCTTCACGCCTGTCATTTCCACCAGCAACAGCTTTCCTACCTCACTGCTTGCCTGCAGCAGCGCCATCGTCGTCCCCAATGCCAAACGCATGACCCTGCAGGGTGCCGAGGTCAGGGAGTCATTGCTCAAATCGCGTTACCAGGGCGATGGCATCGTCGCGACAAATGGCGCGCATAGTTTACAAGTGCTCGATATTTTTGCCAAACGCCTGCCTAAAGATGCGCATGGAAAACTGCTCGATTATACGCCCGAGAAAAACGCCAGTTATCCGACCGACGGCTACGCCAATGAACTGAGTAACGAGCTCAAAACCCTGGCACAGCTTATCAAGATGGATATCGGTGTGCGTGTCGCCACTGCCGATTACGGCGGGTGGGATACACATATCGGCCAGGGCGGACGTTTCCCTAATCTGGCGGATGGTCTTTCACGCTGCCTTACGGCATTCTGGAGCGACATGGAAAAATACCAGGATCGGCTCACTGTCGTTGTGATGAGCGAGTTCGGACGCAGATTGAAAAGCAATGATTCCGGCGGTACCGATCACGGGCACGGCAACGTGATGCTGGTACTGGGCGGACACGTGAAAGGCGGCAATATCTATGGCCGCTGGCCGGGCCTTGCGACCGAACAGCTCGATAACCAGGTCGATCTTGCCGTGACCACCGACTACCGCCATGTGCTCACGGAAATTGCTACCAGCCGCATGCCGCATTTGCATGTAGAATCGCTTTTTCCCGGATTTAATTCCTACAAACCGGTCGGCGTGATGCGGGCGTAGTCCGTTTAAAAATTTCCCGGATACGATTGCAATCCCCCATCGGTATACTGCCTGTAATTGTACTGGCTTTATCGGGGTTGATGAGTAACATGCCCTTCAGGGAAGGTTTGTTAACAATATAACAAAGGGGGATAAAATGTATTTTCTTGGTTTTCTAGGCTTCTTGGCCTTGTGCGTGTTCCTGGGAAGTTTTTTCACGGTAAATACCGCACAAGTGGCGGTGATCACGCGATTTGGCAAATTCCTCACTATTGCCCAAGCCGGACTTAACTGGAAATGGCCGGTGATTGATTCCGTGGCCGGCAGAGTGAGCCTTCGCGTCAACCAGATTACTCTGACCATGGAAACCAAAACCAAGGACAACGTGTTCGTCACCATTCCTATTTCGGTTCAAAACCGCGTGCGTCCGGAAAAAGTGTATGATGCTTATTACAAACTTGCCAATCCGGTACAGCAAATTCAGTCCTACGTCGAACAGGTGATTTTAGGCCATGTTCCGGGCATGACACTCGATGAGGTGTTCGCAAGCCAATCGGGAATTGCTGCCGCAGTCAAGCAGGAGCTTGATGCGGATATGGCAGGCTTTGGCTATGAAATCGTCAATGTGCTGGTCACCGACATCGTACCTGACGCCAAGGTGAAATCAGCCATGAATGACATCAACGCCGCCCAGCGCGAGCAGGTGGCGGCAAATGCGCGCGGCGAAGCGGAAAAAATCCTGGTGGTGAAAAAAGCCGAAGCAGAATCCGAAAGCAAGGCACTCCAGGGCCAGGGTATCGCCAACCAGCGCAAAGCCATCATTGAAGGGCTTCAGACGTCCATTGAGCAGTTCCAGAAGGCCATCGGTGATGCCACTGCCTCGGAAGTCATGCAGCTTGTACTGGTCACGCAATATTTTGATACGCTCAAATCCATCGGCGAAAGCGACAAAACCAATACGCTTTTCGTATCGCATTCGCCCGGAACGGTGAAAGATATTTCTGATCAGATCCTACAGTCCATGCTTGGGGCAGACAAGGCTAAAGCTTAACCTTGTTTTTCCAGCTGCGTCTTTACTTTGGCAATGACGCCTTCCCAATCCCCTGCGCTGTCCTGGCGCAACAGGCGCGCGGTGGGATACCAGGGACTGTCCTGTCTATCGAGCAGCCATCTGAAATCCGGCACACAGGTGAGCAGCACCCATACTGGTTTGCCCAACGCGCCAGCGAGATGCACCACCGAGGTATCCACCGCAATCACCAGATCCATTTGCGACAGCAAGGCAGCGGTATCGGTGAAGTCCTTTAAGTGCTCTGCGTGAGAAACCATACGATACTGCGCTAACATCTCAACATCCGCCGGCCTGTATTCTTTTTGCAGCGAATGAAACTCCGCATTGCATTGCAACAGAGGCGCCATGCGTTCAAGCGCAATGCTGCGATGCCGATCATTCTTATGGGTCGTGCCCCCCGACCAGACAAGCCCCACGCGACGTTTCGTTTTGGAGCCTAATCGCTCCTCCCATAACTTACGTTTTTTTGGATCCGGGTGAAGATAGGGAATATCGGCAGGAATAGTATCCATCCGCGTTTGCAGCGCCAGCGGCAGGCTGAAAAGCGGACAATGCACATCGAATTGCGGATCAGGATCTTTTTCTTTTATCAGCTGAAAATTACCCTTGAGGGTAGCCATCATCCCCATCAATGGCGCCTGCACCCTTAATATTACTTTTGCGCCCAGTGCCTCAACGTAAGGTACATACCTGCATAATTGTAACGTGTCGCCCAATCCTTGTTCTGCGTGCAGGAGTATGGTTTTGCCAGCCAATGACTCCTCGCCGAGCCACAGTTTTTTCTGGAATGCAGTAAAATCGACTTTCTTAAAACTTCTCCAGCGCCATTCATATAATTTCCACCCTTCTTCGAAGTCGCCGAGCAGGAGTTTGAGCAGGCCCTTGTTCCAATACGCTTCCGCGTATTCAGGATTTAAATGGATGGCTTTTTCGTGGCTTGCCAGCGCTGCGTCATATTGTTTCATTTCCTGCAGGGTAACGCCCCGGTTGTCATAGGCATCGACATAGCCGGGATCCAGGGCGATAGCTCTGTCATAACTTGCCAGCGCTTCTTCATAGCGCTTCATATCCTGCAATACAGCACCCCGGTTGCTATGGTAGTCAGGAATGTCGCCCCTGAGTGCAATGACTTTATCGTAACTGGCAAGCGCCTCTGCCGGCCGGTGTATTTCCTTGAGAAGATTGGCGCGGTTATTATGGGCATCGGCATAGTCGGTCCGCAGAGCAATGGCTTTATCATACTGCGCCAGCGCCTCGTCGTAGCGTTTCATTTCAAAAAGAGTAAGGCCGCGATTGTTATAAATATCCGCCAGCTCCGGCATAAGCGCAGCTGCCTTATCGTAGTTGGCCAGCGCTTCTTCATAATGTTTCATTTTTTTCAGCAGGCTGGCGCGATTAAAATACATCACCGCGTGATGGGGATTAAGCGTGATGGCCTTGTTGTAACTGGCCAGCGCCTCGCCGTAGCGTTTCATCTCCTGCAGGAGAGTGCCGCGATTGCTGTGTGCATCAGCAAAACCGGGTTCAAATTCAATCGCCTTGTCGTAACTTGCCAGCGCCGCGTCATACAGGTGCATTTGCATTAAGACATTGGCCTGATTGCTATAGACCACCGCATGATTTGGCGATTGCGCCAGTATGAGGGCATAAATACCTAATGCCGCCTGCAAATTTCCAAGGCTATGTGCCTGACCCGCCAAGACGGCGGCCTCTTCAATTGAATATGATTTGTTACCTATGCTGATCATGCCGCTTACGTATCTAGAGCCCCCTCTCTGCGCTATTTCTTTTTTTGTATATAGCATAATTTACTCTCAGGGTTATCCTGCTAATGCAGCTATCTGCCGAATATCAAGTAAACGGTTCGAATACACGAACCCATGAAATATCTATTGTAATCAATATATTATATAATGACTGTTCCGCGTAACAAAATGTTAACGACAGTAGGGTATAATCCTTTGACGCCAATAAAATATGGATGAGACGTAATGTCTTCGCCGCAGAATGACGCTAACGATCAATATGTACGCGGATTAACAACAGGCGAATCCGTCGTCAGTTCCCATTTCATGCATACGCAGAATCTGTCGGATCGGAAAATGTATACGGCGGAGAAATTTGCCACCGAAGCGCTTTCCATCACTCCAGAGGAAGCCCGCGACATTTTGATCCCGATGCTTAAAAACGCAGCGGTGGCCGTCATCGAGAAAAGATCCTTAGCCGCCAAAGAAAAAGCCGAAAAAGCCTTCAGCGATTATGGATATGCCGGCAAGAAAAGCGTTGGCACACCCGAATATATTACCGAAGCCATCGTCGATCACTGGTTCAGAAAGAGCTCGGTTTCACCACTGCAAAAACTGAGCATCCGCGATCACGTACGCGGCTGTATACATCGGGGTGAACCCATCAAACTCGTGGTGCCCATGATGCCCAACAAAGTCGCCTGTCCGCTTAAATGCAGAGGCGAGCTTCCCTGCATGGCGGAAGCCGGATTGCTTGCCCGCCTGGGTGAAATAGCCGGCATGATTAATAAACTCTATCAAGAAGGCCATCCCGCATCTGCCGGCAAACAGATGGCACAGTTCACCGTGGTCAGCGACGGCAATCACATCGCTTCTTCCTGGAAAACCAAAAAAGACGTTGTCGGGCGCTACCAGTCGGCGCTCAAATGGTGGACGAAGCAACTCGGCATAGAAAACGCTGTCATCATCAATGACTACCAGCATCTGCTTGAGAGCTCGCTGACAGGTGAACAAAAAGCCGTACGCCAAAAACATTATGGCGAGGCCATTGCTTTGATGGAAGAAAAACTGGGCAAAACCCTGGATCCCATGAATGTGGAATTGTCACTGCGCAAGGCCATCGTGGCCGATCCTTATACTGACCCGGCTAATCCCGAAGGACGCTTCGTGCCGCTTTTCAAATCCACCATTTATAATATCCGATATACATTGCTCGATGCAGTCGGCGATATGGAATCCCTCAATGCTAAGGAATTTGGTGCATTGTACCGCGAACTGACAAAGAATTTGTTTAAACCTTACGCCGATATTACGGAAGCCGATCAGGATCGCATTCATGGCTACCTGATGAACCAAAACGCCAAAGACAAACCCAGCGTACCCGAGATCATGGAACATCTGCGCCGCAGTATGCTCGCGGAAGCCTGGCATTCAACGATGGTGTATATGGCAGGCGTGGTCGCCGACCGCACGCTGATGGACGACCCGGTTGCCATCGCTGTGCCTAACGCCATACGTTTTACAACCCATGCCAAGCCCGGACAGATTGCCCTCGCGGTCGACAGCACCAATAGCGATCTGGTACAGCCATGGCAAGGAACTGGTCTGTTGCGCGTCTCAAAAAGCAAAATTAAGCTCGCCCAGAATTCGGCGCTTGCACTCGAAGGCAGCGGTGCCAAACCCATAGTGATTCGCAGCACAAAGGCAGGCGCCAGAAGCGCGGACAGCGATGATGTGCTTGAACAATTCGCGCAGTCCGGACAGCCTTTCGTCTATATCTGCCCGGAGATGGATTTCTACCAAAGAGACAAGTGGCCTCAGAGTTTCACCCACACCAAATAAGCCGATAACACAGCGTTACTTTTGCGCCGGCTGCGTGCCACTTTCCATTTGTTTGGCTTTTTCCAGCTGCTCTGGCGTCATGATTTTTTCAAGTTCTTTGCGTCCCTTGACACCATCATCATAAAACTGTGCAGCGGCGTATCCAAACCACACATAGGCCTGCACATAATCCTGAGGCACACCCTCACCCTTCTGATAGGCGTAGGCCAGGCTGACCTGTGCATCGGGATGGCCAAGCTCGGCAATGTTGAGAAATAATTTTGCCGCTTGCGTCACGTCTTTAGGTACCCCCTCGCCTTTCTGATAAGCAAGAGCCAGCGCATACTGAGCACGAAAGAAATTCTGATCGGCAGCCTTGCGCCACCATTTGACGGCCTCTGCATCATCCTTTGGCACCCCATTGCCGTCATGATAAATATTGCCCAGTTTAAATTGCAGCTGCGGATCATTAAATTTTTCCGCCTCTGTACGCATGGCAGCGACATTGTCTTTTTCCTGCTTGCCGCCCAGTTTTTTCATGTGTTCTTCATAGAGTGCCTGAGCGCGGACGAGTTCATCGGGCTTGAGGATTTTAAGTGCCCTGTCACGTTTATCGCGTGAATGCTCAAATCCATGCTCCACTGCCGCATTGAGCCATGCATAAGCCTGCACATAATCCTGCTCAACGCCATCGCCGTCAAAATAGCCGGCTCCCATATTATTCTCCGCGGCAGGAACTCCCTGTTCGGCAGACATACGATACCATTTTCTGGCCTCCGCATGATCTTTGGGAACTCCATCTCCGCTATAATACGCCGATCCCATATTGAATTGTTCCGAGGAGTCGCCTGCCTCTGCTGCCATGCGGTGCCATTTCACACCCTCTGCAGGATCTTTCGGCACACCCCAGCCACGGTCATACAGCTGGGCAATGGAGGCTTCTGCGTTTACCTGCCCATGGGCGGCAGCTATACGAAACCATTTCATCGCCTCTTCATAGTTTATGGGCACACCCTGCCCTTCACGATACATCTCTCCCATCTTGAACATGGAAGTCACATGTCCGCGCAGTGCGGCTTTGCGGTACCATTTCATGGCCTCGGGGTAATTGATGGGCACGCCCTGCCCGTAATAATAATACACCGCCATGTTGTGATCGCCGTACGCATTGCCCTTATCTGCCACTATTTTATCGAGCCTCATGGCTTCCTGCTCATGGCCTGCGCGTTCGGCAAAACGTCCCAGGTCGAGCTGGGCATCGGCATTCCCCGCATCGGCGGCTTTCTGCAGCCATTTATGCGCTTCGGTATTGTCTCGCGGCACACCTTTGCCATAGCCATAAATATAGGCCAATTGATATTGCGCGGGTGAGAATCCCAGGTCGGCGGCCTTGCGGTACCAGCGTATGGCCTGATCGTAATCAGGCGCCACTCCTTGGCCCATGTCGTAATAATAGCCAATTTTAAATAAGGCAGGAGCGTAATTCTGGGCAGCCGCCTTGCGGTACCATTTGAGCGCCGTGATGTAATCGCGCGCAACCCCAAGCCCATTTCCGATCATGAATGCCGTATAATACTGATCTTCAACAATGCCCTGCTCAGCGCCTTTTCTAAACCATTGCAGAGCCTCACCTTCATGTGCCGGCAATCCGATGGAATAGGGCTCCATAAAAGCCGCGATTAACTCGCTGTTGCTCACTTTTTCCGCGAGTGCGCGATGGAACCATTTGAGCGCAACATCGGTATTTTGCGCAGCGCCGATGCCATAACCGCTCATGAAAGCGAGATAGAGATCGGCATTGATAGATCCCTGAGCCGCCGCTTTATTAAACCATTCGACTGCCAGAGAAAATTTTTCTTCCTTGAGTGCCGTAGCGCCAACCACTGCCTGCGCATGGGCCTCGCCGGCGTTGGCATCAGCAAGCAGTTCGGGATCTACATCTGCGAATGCGGGTAACGAAAAAAAAGAAAAGACAATGGCTGCGGTAATGCAAAAATTTCTATATTTTGTCATCGATTGCTCCCCAATTTATGGGTTGAACGTAATCGGCTGACGATACATCGTCAATCGCATAGTGGAAGCTAACATTCTGATTTATAAAAATTGCACGGCTTTGGCGTGTTGCGAACTCAGCCATCCAAAACGCGCATCTGTCGGATATCAAAATTCTTGAGTTCACTCAAATATTCTTCAAGTGAGATGAGTCCTACACAAGGGTAGGCACCAGTGTTCAGCGGTATTGCAGAGGCAAGTTTCTTTGCCAGTATGATAGCGGGAATACAAGGAATCTGAGGCCCAGCACCATTTTTACCAATAATGAACCAACGGCACACATGAGTGTTACCCGTTTTATCCTTACCCCTGATGATCATGTGCATACCACCATCTGCCGTACCAAAGCCGTTAAACCAATTACTTATTTTCAGCAATGTAGTGGCATGGCCTAGAAGGTTCAGAGGCACACCGGCCCGCACCAGCCATGAGCTTAGCCATAGTCCTATATGCATAAAACTAAGTTCTAAACCCGCAGAAAAGCGTATGGAACGAATGCCGTAGCGTAAAGGCAGTAAGTCAAGGTCAGGGATATCACAATTAGCCATCCAACGTTTGCCGAGTTCCGGATATTCCTGCAAATATATGTTCTGCCAACCATAGACAGGCGTGTTGATGCCCGCGAAAACTTTAAGTGGCTTGCCCACATAGGTCATGATGGCTTGCGTTGTCGCCAGCCCCCTCTGTGCCCGCTGACCGGGGCTGATACCAAAGACGAGTGATTCGATCTCTGAAAATTCATCTTTGTATTTTTCTAACACTGCCGAAGACAATCCCGGTAGCGTGCTGGCACCGCTGATTACTACGACACTTTTTTGCTTGGCCTGTTGATCGAGAGTGTTAATGCCTGTGACAAAATCTCTGCCATCGGCGAGATCGATATAATGCACGCCTGCCTCGATACACGCTTGTGCAACATTGTAATTGCTGGTTTGGAAAGGGCCACAGGTGTTGATGGCTACGACAGGCTTCAGCGTCTTAAGCTGAGCAGAAAGATCGTGTTTAACATCAAAGACAGCAATGGATGATAGTGCGCTGGGCAACGTATGGTTGAAAGATTCAGCTTTTTCATGACTTCTGCCCGCAATAATAACGGGAACGCCATGCATTACCAAGGCGCGGGCAATCCGTTTACCGAAATTTCCGTAACCGCCAAGAATAAGTACCTTATTCATTGACTGCCATCCCCGTTACGGTAAATACCCCCATATAGGCATATACCTTGCCAAACAAGAAATGGCGAATGTCCATATACATGCGAAAACGATCATCGCTCATAGCTTCTTCTTCGGCATAACCACTACCCATCAATAGTTCCAGCGGCAAGCGCAGTAGTATACCAAGAAACTTTACTACATATCCTCGATGCTCGAGAATAACCTTACGACCATCATAACGATAACGCGCCTTCCAACCGATACCGATACGCATGAACTCAATCACCTCGCCCCCTTTCACCGGCACCATGCGAGATCGAAAATGATAAGGAGCACGGCCATGAAAATAGAAGATACGATCAAAGCAAAAAACATTGGAATCTGATTCGCTACAAAAGCGTACTGTGACGGGTATATCTTTTCCGGCATAGGGCACCAACGCGCCTGCTAAACGCAACAACGGCGATAGCAGACGCGCAAAACGCGATACTTCCACCTGCATCTTTCCTTCCACCGTGACCACATCGTTACTATACGGACGATTTGCATAGTGCTTATGCATGACAGAGGGTAGGCTCTGCCATTGATGGCCGAATACGGACTTAAAAATCGGTATATCGTCTTGCGGCTGCGAATCGTTTTTTGTCATGCCCACACAGTTCTGGATTTTAGGTGAGGTTATAATAGGATGCCGGTTGTTCTGCGTCACTAAAAGGATACAACCTTTGGATTACCTGCTGCTGAAATGGATTCATATCCTTAGTTCCACCATCTTGTTTGGCACCGGTATAGGGAGTGCCTTTTTCATGTTTATGGCCAACCGATGCAAAAATATTGCCAGTATCCATTTTGCCGCACGGCATGTTGTGATTGCCGATTGGGTGTTTACAATGCCATCGGTCATTGTGCAGCTTGCAACTGGGCTTTGTATGGCACATCTCAACGGATACCCACTAAGCAGCATATGGCTACTGTGGGGGCTTTTACTTTATTTCTTCGCTGGGGCTTGCTGGCTGCCAGTGGTGTGGATGCAAATCAGAATGCGCGACATGGCTAAGCACGCGCTTGAAAATAATACCGAACTGCCCCGCTCTTTACTGGAAAATGGATAAGTGGTGGTCAGCGCTTGGCTGCATGGCGTTTCCCGCTATTGTTGTTGTATTTTATCTGATGGTGTTCAAACCAATCTAATTGACCCATAAGTTAATGAACCCATTGCAGGTGGCATAGCGCTTACATAAATTTTGCTGTATTTAGAGCCGATGTATGGTTGTTGGCCGCCATAATTCAGAAGGAGTTCTTATGCAAACCATTAAAAGAAGCGGCGCTCAAGCCTCAGCCAAAGGCCCCGAAGCATATTTTACCGGCAATGTGCGAATTGACCCGCTATTTCAGGCCGTTGAACCAAGCCGCATATCGGGGGGATTAGTGACATTTGAACCCGGCGCACGCTCTGCGTGGCATACCCATCCGCTAGGGCAGAACTTGATTGTTATATCCGGTGTTGGCTGGACGCAATGCTGGGGCGGCCCCAAAAAGGAAATTCGTGCAGGTGATGTCGTCTCTTGTCCTTGCGGTCAGAAACATTGGCATGGAGCCACAACAACCACTGGCATGAGCCATATTGCCATTCAGGAGGCGCTCGATGGTAAGGTCGTTGAGTGGATGGAGAAAGTCACCGACAAAGAATATTTGGCTGAAGTAATCCCTGATTAAGGAGAAGAACCATGACAGGAAAATCAACCACGGCAAAAAAAGCATTCGGCGATGTCGCCCCGGCATTGGCAGAAATTACCGATAATGTGTTATTCGATAATATCTGGAAGCGGCCCGGCTTAAAACCACGTGACCGCAGTCTCGTCACGATTACCAGCCTCATCTCGCTCTACCGCACCAATGAACTGCCTTACCACCTCAAACTGGCAATCCAAAACGGCGTTACCCGCGATGAAATTATGGAAGTGATTACCCATCTTGCCTTTTACTCCGGCTGGCCGACTGCCAGCACGGCGCTGGGTATTGCGCGGCGTGTATTTGAGGAATCGGCTTAG
The DNA here is from genome assembly GCA_013289445.1 of Alphaproteobacteria bacterium. The sequence goes on along the minus strand of JABCZZ010000014.1, from coordinate 21,741 downwards.
CCACATTGCAAAGCCGTGTTTAATTGGATGTTGGCGTGCCTTAATAGACACCTTGCGAACTGATTACTGCCAAGACATTATTGATCTATCAATTACGTTGCAGGAAATGCGGGGACTTTGATTTGCATAGATATATACCATATCTTTAGCAACCTAAATCGTGATATATAAATATAAGAAAATGCGCGTCATCACGTTGGGAGCTGATTATCATATTTAATCGTCGTTTGCTGTTCACTGGCTCTGCGCTTGCGTTACTAATCGTATCGTCTGCTGCCATAGCCCAGGATGAAAGCAGCGCACCGCCGCCGGAACCCACAAAATGGGGCCCCGAACTGCAGCTTGAGAGTGATATCGGTATCGGCCATAACGCCCGCGATATTGGCCTACCGCAAATCATGGCGCCACTATGGCAGAATAACGATTCAATGGTGTTTACCGATCTGCGTTTCCGCTTCGATAACGAACAATCACAGGAATATAATATCGGGCTAGGCTACCGCAAGGAAATCAACTCGGACTGGATACTGGGTGGCTACGGCTTCTTTGATAAGCTGGACAGTCCGGATGGTTATCTCTATTCGCAGGGCACTCTCGGTGTGGAAGCACTCAGCATCAATAACGATGCCCGTGTGAACGTCTATATTCCGCAAAGTACGGTGCACGGCGTGCACGGCGGCGGGCAGGTGGAAATAGTCGGCAACCAGATCGGTATCGCCAGCAGCATGGAACGTGCATTGCCGGGGGAAGATTTTGAACTGGGTCAGAAGCTGCCGTTCAACTTTGCTGACGTGCGCGTTTACGGCGGCGGGTATCGTTATACGGCGGATAACTTTGGCATTGTGGCCGGTCCGCGTGGCCGTTTAGAGCTCACGCTTAATGATCAATACATCCCACAAATCCCATGGGGCGCGGAAATTACCGTAGGCGGTGAGATTGAACATGACGATACGCGCGGCACCCAGAGCTTTGCGCTGCTGAAGCTCAAAATCCCGTTTGGCGGCGCGGTGCATGACACGACCAGCACGCTCGATCAGCGCATGAACAATTTCATCGTGCGTGACATCGATGTGGTTGAGAAATCTGGTAATGGTGACAGCGGCGGACTCCAGCCGGTGGAGGCCAACGGCGTCACGCTCACCAGTGTGGCCGCTGCCAGTTCAACCAATAATCTTGCGACAACAATCAATGCTGCAAGCACTAATTCCCTTATTCTGGTAAACGGTGGTGGCGGGAATGTCGCCACAGGGGGAACTGTTACCCTTAAATCCGGCCAGACCGTGTTGGGCAGCGGCGGCACAGTTGTGCTCACAGCCGCAAACACAGGGACAACTTACAATTACACGTACGCCGGAGCAGTTCCAACGGTCGCCGGAGGTGGATCGGATTCGATTGTTATGGCTAACAATACGCAGTTCAATAACCTCAATTTTACTGGCGTGCTTGCAATGAACATTTCTGGTTCTCATGCTGTGACGATTGCTAATGTCAGCCTAGCATCACCTTCGGCCGGGCTATTTATAAATGGAGCAAGCAATGTGGCCATTTCCAATTTAACCGTTACCAACCCGCAATACGGTATTCTTCTTGAGAGCAACAACAGTAATATATCGATTGCCAATACGCAGATAAACAACCCAACCATCGCAGGCATTGAGACGACCAGTGGGTCTATTAATAATTTATTGATTGCCAATACGCAGGTGAACAATGCAACCTCCGTAGCCATTGATATGAGTAGCGGGGCTATCACTAATTTATCGATTGCCAATACGCAGGCGAACAACGCAGGCAGTTACGGCTTTTATCTTAATGGCGACACCATTACCAACTTCACGTATAACAATTCACAGACGAACAATGGCGCAGGTATTGGAATTAGTTTTATGAATAGCCCCATTGCAGCGCTTAGCGGATCGGGTAATTCGAGTACTGGAAACATCACTAGCAACTGTAGCCATTCCGGTGGTGCCATTACAGGCAGCCTTACTTATAATACCAGTTCTACTTGTCCATAAGTCTGCCGCATTGATTTAAAAATTGGCGTGCCCGGCGCGATTCGAACGCACGACCTACAGCTTAGAAGGCTGTTGCTCTATCCAGCTGAGCTACGGGCACGTTATGCCACAGATACAAGCGCCGCCAACACGTGACAAGGCGAAACTTGGCTGACTAAACGCAGTCTGCCGCTAATTTTCACACTTTACTTATAAAATGGCGCGCGCGATGATTGACCGGCAAACGTCGTAAGGAATAGTGATGTACACACTTTACTACTCGCCCGGCGCCTCTTCGTTTTCGGTGCATGCGGTTCTAAACAGCCTTGGCGTACCGTTCGAACTGGTAGAAACTTCTATTAACTCCGGCAAAAATCGCCGTGCCGAATATCTCAAACTCAATGCGCGCGGGCAGGTGCCGATACTCATCGAGGGCGACAAGATACTGCGCGAAAGCACCGCCATTCTACTTTACCTTATCGACAAACATCAAAGCCCGTTGCTGCCTAAAGAGCCCTGGCAGCGCGCCAAGGCGCTTGAGTGGCTCACCTTCTGTACCACCACACTGCAACAGGCCTACGTTGCCTATTTCATGATGTCGCGCGTGCTTAAGGATGAAGCCATGCGTACCGAAGTGTTGCGTATTTGCTCCAAGCGTATCCAGAAACTCTGGGAAGACATCGAGACCAATCTTGAGCGGGGCGCCTATCTTTGCGGCAACGGCATCGCCGTTGGCGACATCGTGCTTACCGTCATCGCCAACTGGTCGCAAGCCATTACCCCCGCCATCACACTGGCAGAAAAAACCAAGGCATTATGTGCCAAAGTTATTAAGCAACCTTACTATGCCAAAGCGCTTGCGACCGAAAAAATCGAATATAAGGTTGCAAATTAACTTTCACCAATTAATGTCCTGCGCATGTGTTGGAGTGGTGAAGCATCGACGGTGTGGGCTACAGTAGGCATGAGCGCCTCGCTATATGCCGCGTACAAAAAGGAAGACAAAGCGCTTTACCTGCCGCTGATGTACTTCTCGCTGATGGAGATTTTGCAGGCTTACACCTACACCGTCATCAATGAATGTGGCAATCCCGCCAATCAGATCGCGACATTGCTGGGGTATCTTCATATTACCTTCCAGCCGTTTTTTATAAACGCGATATCGATGTATTTTATCCCGCCCGAAGTGCGCAAAAAAATACAGGTGTCGGTGTATACGCTATGCTTTGCGTCGGCGATCATTATGATCATCCAGCTTTTTCCGTTTCCCTGGGCAGGGATCTGCCAGATTGGCCGCTCTATGTGCTCCACACGCCTGTGCTCGGTATCAGGCAACTGGCATATTGCGTGGGAAGTCCCGCTTAACGGCATCGGTAATTTCTTCTGGCGCATGGGCTTCCCTCCGCTCAGAAACGGGCTGTTTTCCTATATGTTCGTAGGCTTCGCCCTGCCAGTAATTTACGGTTCCTGGCGTATGACGCTATATCACTATGTCATGGGGCCCATGCTTGCGATCATGTCGACCAATAACGTCAATGAGCGCCCCGCTGTCTGGTGCCTGCTTTCTATCGGCTTCCTGCTCATCGTCGTTAAAACGCCCATCCGCCGCATACTGCATGTGAAGCGCTGGTTTTTCTATCCGCCGCAGGCACAGAGTTCCTAAACCCGTTGCATAAAATACTTTGTATTCTTAAAGCAGAAGTGTAACTTCATGCGACGATATCCCGCCTAAAAACAAGGAGAAACCTTATGGCACGCAAAAAAATCGCACTCATCGGCTCCGGCATGATCGGTGGCACGCTCGCCCATCTCATTGCGCAAAAAGAATTGGGCGATGTGGTACTGTTTGACATCGCCGAAGGTATGCCCCAGGGCAAAGCGCTCGATATCATCCAGTCCACCGACGTGGATGGCTCTGACGTGAAAATCAAAGGCACCAACGACTATGCCGATATCAAAGGCGCGGACGTGATCATCGTCACCGCCGGCATTCCGCGCAAGCCCGGCATGAGCCGCGACGATCTCATCAGCACCAACACCGGCGTCATCAAGACCGTGGGCGCTGCCATCAAGCAGCATGCGCCGAATGCTTTCGTCATCGTCATCACCAACCCGCTCGACGTCATGGTCTGGGTGATGCGCGAAACCTCCGGCCTGCCTCATAACAAAGTAGTGGGCATGGCAGGCGTACTCGACTCGGCGCGTTTCTCCTATTTTATCTCGGAAGCCACCGGCATTTCGGTGAAAGACATTTCGACCTTCGTACTCGGCGGCCATGGCGACACGATGGTACCTCTCGCCCGCTATTCCACAGTGGGTGGCATTCCCCTGCCCGACGCAGTGAAAATGGGCATGCTCAAGCAGGAAGCGCTCGACAAAATCATCCAGCGCACACGTGATGGTGGTGCGGAAATCGTTGGCCTGCTCAAAACCGGTTCAGCGTTTTACGCTCCTGCCGCCTCGGCCATTAAAATGGCAGAGGCTTATCTTTTCGACCAGAAACGCGTGATTCCCTGTGCCGCACATCTCTCCGGCCAGTACGGCGTAAAAGATCTGTATGTAGGCGTACCTGCGGTCATCGGCGCAGGCGGCGTGGAAAAAGTTATCGAAATCTCTCTTAATGCAGAAGAGAAAGCCGGATTCGATAAGTCGGTCGCCGCTGTGGCCGAACTCTGCAAGGCCGCCAAACTCTAATTCGGGATATTAAAATCCTTCGCAGAGGCAGGGCGGTTGGTTAAAACCGGATGGATTCCCTTGCATTTGCCTGCGTTTGGATTAAAAATTTCCTTCTCATTAAAAACAGCCAGAAGAGCAGACCATGAATATCCATGAGTATCAGGCCAAATCCATTTTAGCGAAATACAATGTGCCCGTGCCCAAGGGGGGCGTAGCCTATACTCCGGCAGAAGCCGAGAACGTTGCACGCAAACTCGGCGGCGGCCTGTGGGTGGTCAAAGCCCAGATCCATGCCGGCGGTCGTGGTAAAGGCGGCGGCGTTAAGCTCGCCCGCTCCATCGACGAAGTGTCGGAACTCACCAAGCACATGATCGGCATGAAGCTCAAGACGCATCAGACCGGCCCGGAAGGCAAAGAAGTAAAGCGCGTCTACATCGAGGAAGGCAGCGACATCGCAGCCGAGCTTTACCTGTCGATGATTGTTGACCGCGAAACCTCACGCATCACCTTCATGGTTTCTTCCGAAGGCGGCGTGGAAATTGAGGAAGTTGCCGAAAAACACCCTGAAAAAATTCACCGCGTCGATGTCGATCCCGCCTCTGGTATCCAGCATTTCCATTCGCGTAATCTCGCTTTCGCTCTGGGCATCAAAAAGGAAATGCAGGGCACGTTCGATGAATTCATCATGAACCTCTACCGCGCCTTCACCGAAAAGGACGCCAGCCAGCTTGAAATCAATCCGCTCGTGATCACCAAGCAAGGCAAGATCATCGCACTCGATGCCAAGTTCAATTTCGACGAGAATGCGCTTTACCGTCAGCATGATGTTCTTGAGATGCGCGACGAGGACGAGGAAGATCCGCTCGAGCGCAAGGCCGCCAAATTCGGCCTTTCCTACATCAAGATGGATGGCAATATCGGCTGCATGGTTAACGGCGCCGGTCTTGCGATGGCGACCATGGACATTATCAAACTTTACGGTGGTACGCCGGCTAATTTCCTCGATGTCGGCGGTGGCGCCACCAAGGAAAAAGTCACCGAAGCCTTCAAACTCATTCTTTCTGATCCGAATGTCGAAGGTATACTGGTCAATATCTTCGGCGGCATTATGCGTTGCGATATCATCGCCGAAGGCATCATCGCAGCTGCGCGCGAAGTAAGTCTCGACGTGCCGCTTGTCGTACGTTTAGAGGGCACCAACGTAGAACTCGGCAAGAAAATGCTCGCAGGCTCTGGCTTGCCTATCTTGCCTGCCGATAATCTTGCTGACGCAGCGGAACGTATTGTAAAAGCAGTAAAAAAAGCGGCAGCGTGACCTATGTCCACTGTCGGCGACGAGCACAAGGAGACGTTGCGTGACTTACTTAAAGAATGTGTGCTTACGTCGCAGGAAGGAAATAATGCTTGTTTTTATTTTGCGCCAAAACACGCGCAGGCGGCAATGGAATTTATAACATTTATGAATGAGCATTACGCAATGCCTACAGATCATTTCGATAGTTTCGGCAAGGATGTCTTCCCATTGCGCAAAACACTTCCGCCCGTAGAAAAGCGTTTGGCGGGCACACCTGATAAAGCCAAGACCGCAGAGGCTTCTTCCCGGAATCCCGAACTGCCGACGCCGCGGGCACATGAAACATTCTTGAAAATCACATTGCCTTTTGGCCGCTTTAAATCGCGCGCAGTCAAAGATATATTCATGCTCGATATCGCTTACATAGCGGTACATCCGGGCAGGGACGGCCAAGTACTTGCATGGTCGGAAACAGCAGCAGTCAACAGAAGGCTTGGTCTGATTGTAGACCGTACAAACCGCACAGCAGGCCGACCAACGCAACTGACGTGATATCTGAACGTAATAAAATTAATCTCTGATAGGAAAAATCTGTGTATGTCCATTCTCATCAATAAAAATACCAAAGTTATCTGCCAGGGCTTTACCGGTCGTGAGGGCACGTATCATTCCGAACAAGCGCTTGCCTATGGCACCAAGATGGTCGGCGGCGTTACTCCGGGCAAGGGCGGCGGCCAGCATCTGGGCCTGCCCATCTTCGACACCGTCGAGGAAGCAGTGCAAAAGTCCGGCGCTACCGCATCGGTGATTTACGTTCCGCCCCCTTACGCGGCAGATGCAATCCTCGAAGCCATTGACGCGAAAGTTCCACTCGTCGTCTGCATTACTGAAGGCATTCCCGTGTTTGACATGGTGAAGGTCAAACGGTCGCTTTCTGGCAGCAAGACGCGTCTCATCGGCCCCAATTGCCCGGGCGTGATCACGCCCGGCGAATGCAAAATCGGCATCATGCCCGGCCATATCCATAAAAAAGGCCGCATCGGCATCATCTCGCGCTCAGGCACACTGACCTATGAAGCCGTGGCACAAACCACTGCCGAAGGCCTTGGCCAGTCTTCCTGTGTCGGTATTGGTGGTGACCCGGTCAACGGCACCAATTTTGTCGATATGCTTGAAATGTTCCTGGCTGATTCTGAAACCGACGCCATTATCATGATCGGCGAAATCGGCGGCAGCGCGGAAGAGGACGCGGCAGAGTTCATCAAGAAGAGTAAAACCAAGAAACCGATTGTCGGCTTCATCGCTGGACGTACTGCGCCTCCGGGACGTCGTATGGGTCATGCCGGCGCTATCATTTCCGGTGGCAAAGGCGGTTCGGAATCCAAAATTGACGCGATGAAATCTGCAGGCTTCAAGGTGGCCGATTCTCCCGCGGCACTTGGCAAAACCATGGCGGATCTGCTTAAGAAAGCTGCTTAAGTTTTTATTCCAGGAATTCTTCAACGTCGGGAATGCGCGTAAATGCAATTTTGGTGCCGGAAAAACTACGCCCCTGTGACGGCAGCATGCCCACCAGTACCGAATCGCGGCCAAAACGATGGTTGATTTTATCAAGTGCTGCCGACATGCGCTCCGCTTTAGCGCGCTGTCTTAAATCCACATTGGGCAATGCGGTAAATAATTCTGGCTGTAAATCGCCGGCAGCGGTAAGACCTGAAAGCGTAACGGATACTTTCTTAAAACGCCTGCCACGTGCTTCCTTTACCATCCTATTCCAGCCCCGCTCCATCAGTTGAAGGAAAGTAGGGGTATCCTGGGCACGCCAGCAGGCAAGATGCGCTTCTACACGCGGGCCGTTCTCAATACGCGCGGTGACTGAAAAATGCGAAGCATAATAGCCAAGGCGGCGCAAACGACTTGCCACTTTAAGGGTAAGTCTGCGTGCAACAAAACGTGCCTTGGCAGGTTCGCGCAGTTCCGGAGCCATCACGTGGCTGTGGCCGATGGTGCTGCGCGTGGTCTCTTCTTCGGGTAGATCTTTGCCACGCAGCAGGTACCACATCTTCTCACCCCATACGCTGCCCCATATCACGCGCATGCGATCAGGAGAGAGAGCCAGCAGTGATTTCATATCGCCAATGCCCGCAAGCAGCAGGCGCTTTTCCATGCTCCTGCCGATGCCAGGCAAGTCGCGAAGTTTAAGGCCATACAGCTTGTGGGGCAGATCGGGGGCCTCAATGAGGGTGAATCCGTCGGGTTTCTTTAAATCAGTGGCGACTTTTGCCAGATAGCGATTGGGCGCAATGCCGATGGAGCATTTCACATATTCGCCTACATTCTTTGCCAGGCCGCGCTTAATAGACAAGGCAATCTCGGTAGACTGCGCCACCGACGTTTCATTGTCCATCAGCCAGCAGGCGACTTCGTCAATCGAACACACTGCGGTGACAGGAATATGGCTTTCGACTTCCTTAAGGATACGGTGATGATAATCGACATATTTCTCATGTTGGCCCAGCACGCAAATAAGCGCCGGGCACATACGCTTGGCTTCGTAAATCGGCGTGCCTGTCCTGATGCCAAACGCCTTGGCTTCATAACTGGCGGCAATGGCACAGGTGGCATCCGTATCTACCGGCACTACCGCCACCGGCTTGCCGCGCAGAGCAGGATTCAGTTCCTGTTCAACACTGGCAAAATAACTGTTGAAGTCGATATAGAGCCAGCGCAGAACGGCTGCAGAAAATGGATAGGAGGAATGGGACACGACACCATCTTGGAACTGAAACGGAATTTTGTCCAGTAAGGTGGCTACTATCTTCATCTATAAGAATTTTGAGCCTTCTCAATCGTTTATGGACAAGGCCTTGTCCTTCTTTTACAAAGCAGGGCTCTTTGCGCGATGCCCAGATAGCTCCGTTGGTAGAGCAAGGGACTGAAATCCCTGTGTCGCTGGTCGATTCCGGCTCTGTCATAGAAAATAGCGTGCGATAAAGGCAAAAAAGAATCCGATCAGATACATCGCCAACGAAACGCAAAATAAACTGAAGCTGATGCGGCGCAGACGCTTGCAAGCTTTTGCTTCAGCTGCATCTATCGGACAAGGAGCATTACGGGTTACATAGCATGAGATGCCGGAGATAACGAGCATGATGCCAGCGAAGATAAATAGGCCCATTTTATGCTCTGAGAGCCAAATCAGTTGAGGCACTGCGCTCACCAGCCCTATCAAGGCAGCGCCCGCACCGATGGATACCAATAAGGCAGGCAATGCGCAGCACAAGAGCGTACTAAACGAGCCAAAAAGCGTCACTGTGGTAATGATACGGTTCTTTGTACTCATGGCTTTTCTCTCGTAATGCCAGTGACGCTGTAGCCAGCATCAGTTATCAGCTTCGTCACTGTCGCATCATCCAACGTCTGTTGCGGTTTGGTATTGATTGTTACCAGCTTATGATCCAAATCCACTTTTATGCTGTCAACACCGGACTGTTTCTTGAACGTCTTCTCAATGCCAGTTGCGCAGAAAGCGCAAACGAGGCCATTAATAGACGCTTTGATGGTTTCGGCGCAGGCTGCACCGGATAGGGTTATCATCATGACAAATGCGATAAGAATTTTCTTCATAAAGTCTCCTAAAACTGTAAATCCCAATTCAACATCAAACGGTGATTGCTGCTGTAACCCACTTCTACGAGCGAGCTTTGGTAGAAAAGCCGCACTAGTGGAGTGACAACATACGTATCCGTCTTGCTCGGATGATCATCGACCTGCACCATGAACCATGTGGCAATATCATCATAATTGGCGAGATAGGGCGCTACCCCTACCCTCGCCCTCTGCCAGACAGACGCATTGATGTCGTCGGCAAACATGCCGCGAACTTCATAGGAGCTGTAAACCCGCCGCGTTTCGTAATCGGCCATCATGCTGGACCATGCAGCGCCTCTGGTTTTGCCATCGCCGTCGGCTATGCCGGCGCCTGTTGAATTAAAAATATTAGCCTGACCGTCTGGTAGGTTCCAACGGTGAATGAGCGTATTGAACTCCGGCCCGTGAACCGAGAAGTCCTTTCCGTCCCGTTCATTCTCTTCCCATTTGTCATACCAGCCCACCGCATAGTTAGGGGTGATGGTATAATCCACGGAAAAAGTATGGCCGGTTTCGTCATTCTCCTGCATTGCCATTACGCCATCGACATAAGAAATGGGTTTGGCTTGTGCTGAGAAAGAGACACCAAGTGCGATGCTGGCAAAGGCCAGCGTAAATATGGCTTTAAGCATAAATCCTCTCACAGATAGAAATAAACGCGCTTGCAGGCAATGCCTGCAACGAAGTCAAGTCTATGAGAGGTATTTAGGAGGGCGTTCTTGGGTTTGTGGGAAGTGCGAGGTAAGTGCGCTATCGCGAGCAAAAGGAATCATCGAGGTACGTGTAAAAAACAATACGGCTATTTCTGAAGTGGCAGGAAAAACATTCATACTGTTAAGTGACGAACATCCCAAAACGCAATCTCCATCGCAGCTTTTATTCTTCTGATGCCCTGTTTTTGAGAGGCAATCTTTACAATCTTTCATCATCATCTGTGTTTTGGCGCCAACGCAGCAACCTTGTCCTGCCTGCACAGGAATACCCGCAGTGGCAATTGCCACTGCCAGCAGAACGGTAAGAATATTTCTTAGTTTAATCATGCGGACGCATTCTACCATACAAATGAGCGTGACTCTATTATGCTATTTGAACCCATATAATATCACTAAATGAGATCGAACCGATATGAATGTATATATATATCAAAGTATTTTGGAGCTGGTTCGAGTCCGTCTCCATTTTTGCTAAATAACCTGTTGATGAATCACTCTCAATTTCATTTCGGGGTATAAACGAAGTGCCTGGCAAAAGGCGAGTGAGAATTATACTGGTTTGGTCAATAACTTATGCCTATGATTCGATGGAGACTCTGCTAGGTGCAGGTGAGCATGGACGATACTGAGGTTTGCGTGGCACCCAATATTTCAATGAAAACGTCTAGAGAATCTCTCTTCGGTTTCACACTCATCGAACTTTCCATTGTGCTCGTCATCATCGGGCTTATCGTCGGTGCTGTCCTTGTAGGGCAGGACTTAATCCGTGCCGCAAGCGTACGAGCCACCGTCACACAAATTGAGAAATATAACACTGCGGTTAACACCTTTCGTGGGAAGTTCGGTTATTTGCCGGGTGACATCAATGCTACAGCAGCTACTCAATTTGGCTTCGCGGCACGCGGAGCAGGCGAAGGCAGTGGCGATGGAAATGGGCTGTTAGAAGGAAGCGGTGGAAGTAATGGAAATATTGTTGTGAGTGGTGAGACGGGCATGTTCTGGGTGGATCTAACCGTAGCCAACGGATTAAATATAAATCTGATTGACGGCAGTTTCAATCCATACACCCCTGCAACCATGTGGAATTCCAATAATCCCGGTAACAATCTGTCCGGAACTGTACTCAATAAGTACCTGCCGCAGGCCAAAATCGGGCGGGGAAATTATGTGTATGTGTGGAGTGGTGGCTGGGTAGAATCACTTAACGGTTCACCGGGTAATGCGATAAATTATTTTGGTATCGGACAAATTATATCCACAGGTGTTGGGCTCCCAAACGCCAATATGGGGCTCACTGTAAAAGAAGCCTATGACATCGACAATAAGATGGATGATGGATTTCCACAATCCGGCCGGGTGATGGCCATGTTCGATGATAGTAATGATTATTATGGTTTAGATACGCAAAATAATTGTGTGTGGTCATCCGCACTAGCCAGTGACGGAGGGGGACAAGCTACTTTGTGCGGTCTTTCAGATGCAGCAACAACAGGGCCTGTTACCTCAGCAGGGAGTGTTGCCTCAAGCGATACCAATAGTACCACCACCTGTTTTGACTACTCTAACCCAAGCGCTCCTTCGCTTCCGTTGGTATATTCAATGAAGAACAATGCCCAGCAGGTTAATTGCGCGCTATCGTTCCAGTTTCAGTAATGATATTCAATATTTCAATGAAAACAGCTAGCAAACCTCGCGCGGGTTTCACGCTCATTGAGCTTTCCATCGTGCTCGTCATCATCGGGCTCATAGTGGGCGGGGTGTTGGTTGGACAAGACTTAATCCGCGCTGCCGGCGTACGGGCCACCGTCACGCAGATTGAAAAATATAACACTGCTGTTAATACGTTTCGTGGAAAGTTCGGTTATTTACCCGGTGACATCAATGCAACGGCAGCAGCGCAGTTTGGCTTTGCTGCGCGTGGTATTTTAGCAGGCCAAGGGGATGGAAACGGCGTTCTACAGGGTGATAGTCCATCAGGTTGGGGAGTTGGGCTTATTCCTTTTAGCGGGGAAACCGAGATGTTTTGGGTAGATTTAAGCAAAGCAGACTTGGTGGATGGAAGTTTCACAAATAATTGTATGACCGCGCTGCCTGCCTTTATCTCCGCAACCGGTATGGGTCAGTATATGCCCGAGGCAAAAATCGGGGGAGGCAATTATATTTATGTGTGGAGCGGCGGCTGGTCTGAAATCAGTTATTATAATAATGGCCAATTGGGTAATAGCGACGGCAATAATTATTTTGGCCTTTCCGTAATTATGAACCCGCTTGTCGCCAGCAATCCCGCTTCAAATGTTGGATTAACAGTCTCGCAAGCCTACGGCATTGATAAAAAAATGGACGATGGAATGCCTCAGTCAGGCAGAGTTATGGCAGTGTATCCAAACGATGTTGCATGGTGGGCCGCCAATGGCAACCTTGATCCTGACTTTGGCCAACAGGAAAGCGGTGATTTTAATACCGGAACGGGCGGACCTGCGCAAACGGGCGATTTTGGTGACGCCACCTCAGCCGGTCCCAACTCATGTTATGATGCTAGTTCGGGCAGCGAGCAATATTCCATGCAGATCAATAGCGGCGCAGGCATCAACTGCGTACTCTCCATTCGTTTTCAGTGATTCGCCTTCTCTCGGCCCTGCCGTATACATATAATAGCCGCGCTGTAGACAGGAGGATCTCTCTTGGCAAAGCATGACCCACCGCTAAAGAGCAATACGCTAGAATTTACTAGATAATTATCGAATTAAGGCAAGGGAAAGAGAAGCCATATATCACAATATATTAACCGGATTCTTGGTAGAATAAATTCTGCCCTTTATTTGCGACGTATGGCGGGTTGCGAAAGTTGCCTTCCGTCATAGGCAAGACAACCAAGTTGTGAACTATTTGCTGCAAGAGCGAGTGGCTGTTTGCTGCCTTTTTCGAGGATAGAATTTACGTTCCTGTTTATCAGGCCGGCACGAGTGCGTGAGGCATAAACAAGATCCAGTGCGGATTCTAACGCCATTTCGTGAATTTCGTAGCCATCAATAGCATGTTGCAAAAAATCATCTTTATCAGGCTCGATCTTCATTTCACGCATGGCGGACATAAAGTTTGTTTCCTGGCACTTTTCCTGAATGCGCGACCAATCGCTTGCAAGGTTCTTTTTGGTTACATTGTTGCCAGCCATCCAGCGATTAAAGAGAATTTGTGAAGCGGCGGCTCCTAGTGGATAAGCAATATGCCTGAAAGGGGCATAACGTATCAGTATTTCGTTCTGCCAAGGACTGGTGGGTACATCCGTCATAATTTCTTTGGTAATTGCGTCTATCCTGGCAACATCAGGTAAACGGCCATCAACCGAAGTCTTTTTGTATTCTTGCACCAAGGCTGCTTCCATCTCTGCTCTCTTGGCACAAGTAAAAAATAACCCATCGAGCCTATTCTTCCAAACGGTGTTTATATTGTACGCCAGTAAGTCGTTCTTGGAGAATGTCGTGGAAAGATGGCGATAGAGCAATCTCTCGGCCAGGGCAGAAAATGTTTCTTGCAAAGGTGTATTGCTAAGGGGCAGCTTTTGTTCCGGGGCGCTGCGTAGCGCATTGGCGTATTTCTGGAACGCACATAAATGGCCGCATTCATGCGCAAGAAAAAAAAGATTCTGTAGTGATACTTTGTTTATTCCATCATTTAGCGGCACAGATGCATAAGGACGGTTTCTTAGCCTTTCTGATAAGGCCTCAATGTCTTTTGGAACGGTCGCGGTATAACCGCTAGCGGCCGACTGCGCCCCATAAATCGAAGGCGCAAAGCTAATGCGTCCTTCTTCAAACGCTTCACTAACCATCATAGCCATTTCCGGGTCGAAAGCCTTAAAAGCCTCCACTACAATTTTTACTGCTTCTGAGGGTGTAAAATAGACATTCTCATCCTCACCGAGATTTAATCCCCCCGCTTTCTTGGTAATTTTATGATGCACGGGACGTGGAGAGTGCACATAATCCAATAGCTCATCTATGACGCGCTGGCCTAAACGTGGCGAAATGGCATTATCGTAACAAAACAATATAAGTGGTGTTCCATTGGGGCTAAAATCACTGGCATCCTTGATGCTTGCCATCATTCGCGACTCTAACGCTTTTAGCAGCAATGCTTCTCTTTGTGGGTCCTCTTTGGGCAAACCCATGGCTTTGATATAGAGCGTATCTATGTCTTCAACATTCTCTGTCATGTTGCTGAAGTATAACCGCTATAGCGTTAGCTAATCGTTAATAGGACTTACATGGCCGTCTATAGATATAAATGGAGGGATTCTCAAAAGTCGAATAAAACCCTGAAATAACGTGTTGTATCTTGTTGCCAGTCTGAACCAAGCGTTTGCCGGTTTTTCCGAAGTTGACACCGCCCACCCCATGCATGTCTTGGGAAAAACTATGCCACGGTAAATGCAGCAGTGGATATATCGCCATCGGTAGTCATTGCGCTCATAGAACTGAAATGGTCATGGTATCCTCAACTACCGCAGTTGAAGCCAGGAACAATGACTTCAAAAAACAATTCCTCAGAGCAATCAGTATCGCTCGCGCGGGCCGGGTGCAGAGGGCCGAACGCGGCTGCCGTGTTGGGGCTGTTCGACAAGACTGGGGTCACCCACATTATAGGCCGCATGAAGGGCATTTGATTTACCCAGCATCGTCTGGTACTGACGCGTAAGCGACACTTGCGCACGCGGTTTGCTATACTGATATTCTTTCTCGGCCATCCCCATCAGTACCAAGAATTCTTTTTCCTGCATGCGCAATGCGGCGGCAAGCAACATCACCTGGCGTCTGCTTTCAAAATGCGCTCCCCTCTCTTCGAGCTTAGGCGTTTTCTCAAGCTTCATATCCCGAACGACATTGTCCGAAGCATATAAATCTTTCAGCACTTGATCGATTGTTGCTACATCCCGGCTCAGCTGACTTCTGGGCGGATCGGTCAATTCGGTCTGATGGGCAGTCCATTTCTCGACATATTTAGCAATCCGATCGGGCACGTTGCTAGTAAATGATTCGGGAGGATGGGTGTCTATGCGAGCCATGTTAACTCCAGTTACAAAAGGGGGGAAATTCAACCGACGGCCCATTTTATCAGCGAAATATTAATAATACCTTACCCGGCCAGTGCGCTCCATGAGCGCCTGACAGCAAAAACACTTAAAATTCCGAAAAAATGGTTGCGGGGGCAGGATTTGAACCTGCGGCCTTCAGGTTATGAGCCTGACGAGCTACCGGGCTGCTCCACCCCGCGACAAGGAAGGGCGTCTTTATAACAAACTGCTTTCAGAATGCAAGTAAGTACGGCGTAAAAAATAAAGATAGCTGCGCTTATCGCAAGCAAGGTAAACACGCCTGAGGTACATATATAACAATGAGTTACTAGGCTGTCTCTGTCGTCTCAACAATATTGGCACTATCTTAACTATTACGCCCTACAATATATCCATACCAAACATCGCTAAATGCATGTCAAACCTCCAGCCCATATCCTCCGTAAAAAGCCAGCATCTGCAAAGAAAGAGACGCGCGCTGCTTAGCGGCCTTGCGGGGCGCACTTACATTGATGAGCAAGGAGTACTGGTAAGCAACGGACTGAGCACTGAGCTTATTTGCTTTCCCAGCGATGTACAGATGCATCGGCTGTTGCTGGATGAGAAAATCCGCAATGCAATTTCCTATTCCACCGCATTCAAAGATATCGAGGAAATAAATGCATTGCTTTGCATGCCGCCCGAGGACGCCAGCCATCACTTGACGCTCGGACTCTACATGTATCTTGCCGACGAATGCAGCCGGCTGAATTGTCCCAAAACCTTTCTTACCGCCATGCGCGAGGCGGGAGCCACACTCGCCGGACACGAAAATCCCGACCGTAAGAACCTTTATGATCGCACCATGCAGGCACTGGACATTCTTGGGCTGAAAGAAAGCCACGGCAAAATCCTCAGCGAATGGTACAGCAAGGGCGAGTTCACCGTAAATGGCGATCGCAACTGGTCGGAAGAAAAGACTAAAGATGACTATGAGATGCACGGCGCCTATGCGCGCTTGGCAAGCGTCATCGAGTCACCGCAAAAATTTCTTTCGCTTAATCTGGCCATCTCCTACGCGTTGGGTAATAAGCAAAACATGCAGGGCCTCTGTGCCAGCGAAGCCTACAACGCAACCGCTGCTCTCACCAGCCAGGAGGGCAGCAAAAAAATCGATAGCCGCATTGCCGAGCGGATTGCAAGCGGCATGAACACACGTGCAGACCGGATCAAGGAGCGTATTGAGGCAACGTTTACAACCTCGCAACCGCTGCCGCCTGCGGAATATAAAACCGCCTTTGCCAACAAGATGCTCTCGCTATTGCCCGACGAGACACTGGAGCTGCTCTACCGCAAAGGCTATATGTTCGCCTATACCAATAATTCCAATATCAGTACCTGCTATCCCAAGGAAAATCTTCCGGCAATTTCGTTAAAGAATAATCACGAAAGCAGGTACAGCAGCGGCACCCGCCAGAGTCGCTACCGCATGATTTTTCTTTCCAACGGCAACAGGATGAATGCCCAGGATATTGCCAATGACGAAGCGCTGCGGGCCAAGGTTGTAAGCCAGACCGTGCTGCATGAATCCATGCATCTCATGATCGGTTATTTAAGCGGCGAGCAGAAAAAGCGGTTGCAGAATTCCGTAGAAACGCTGGGTTACGAACTTGAGCGCCACCCGTCTGATCTGCCACCGGGTCTGCTTAAAACCATCGACACCAATACACTTGCCGAAGTCGCCGATTTCAAATCCCGTCTTTATTATAATTACGGCTGGAATGAAAAATGGGAAGAAGTGGCCTGTAATCTCTACGGGCTGATGCATGCGGAATATCCCGATGCCCAGGGGAAAAACCCGCTTCAAGATATTCCTTGCTTTGCCCCCGCCTTGGCACAGATAGAACAGGCGACAAAGATTGCGCTTGAGCAATGCCGCAAAGATTATTCGCATGTCCGGCTGGAAAAACATGCAGGCAAGGACGGGCGACAGTTCCACTAAGCCTACATCTCATTGAATATATTGTGAGAAATAGATAACGCCTGGACCCCAAAAACCCTTGCCTAATGGCGGCTGAGACCGTATATCAGGCGCTATGCATTTTGACTATCATACCCTCTTTCAGACTCGCTACATCGTTCTGGCCGCCCTGCTCGCCTCGGCACTGTTTGTCCATTACCGCGGACAGGTGCGCCACCGCTTCGCACGCCAACTGACGGATCACTCGACATTTCTGGCGCCGCTGAATGCACTTATCTATATGTTTTCGCGCGTGCCTTCCAAGCCTTACCAGAACGTCGAAGACTTTCCTCACCTGCAACCGCTGAAAGATAACTGGCAGGCCATCCGTGATGAAGGATTGCGCCTGATGGACGAAGGTTTCGTGCGCACATCCACCGGCCATAACGATCTGGCGTTTCATTCTTTCTTTCGCCTCGGCTGGAAGCGCTTTTATCTGAAATGGTATGATGATCCCCTCCCCTCGGCCGAACAATTCTGTCCCAAGACGGTAGAGCTGCTCAAGAGCATCCCCAGCGTACACGGCGCCATGTTTGCCATGTTGCCCGCCGGCGGCAGGCTGGGCGCACACCGCGACCCCTTTGCAGGCAGCCTGCGTTATCATCTGGGCCTGCGCACCGCCAACAGCGATGCGTGCTGGATAGATGTCGATGGCATCCGTTACAGCTGGCGTGATGGCGAAGCGGTCATGTTCGATGAAACCTACGTGCATGCCGCCAAGAACGAAACCAATGTTGATCGCCTTATTTTATTCTGTGATGTCGAGCGTCCGCTCAAAGGCTGGCTGCCCACGGCCATCAATCGCTTTATCATTCACCATCTGGTGAAAATCACTGCCACGCAAAATGTGGAGGGTGAGCCGGTCGGCCTTGCCAACCATCTCTTCGCGCCGGTGTATCATGTGCGCATCCTTTTCAAGCGCCTCAAAAACTGGAACCGCAAAGTATATTACGGCATTAAGTACGCCGGTATCTGCGTCGCGCTGGTGGCGATACTGAAATAAATACCTGCCGGAGAATGGTTGTAAGATCTTGTTTCGTTCGCAGTAAAATATGCTAGATTGCCGGGGTTACTATTTCATTTTAATGAGGTTCCACCATGTCAGCTACCAGCCACAAAATCGCCGAACTCGTCCAGCAATTCCAGGAAGAAGACGCAAAATTCGAAGGCGGCAACAAAGCCGCAGGCACGCGCGCTCGCAAAGCCCTGATGGAAATCAAAAAAGCCTGTGACGCCCGTCGTAAGGAAATTCAGGCGTCCAAGAACGCCGAATAAATTCACGGCCTTATATTGTTATAAGATGCGCCCGCAATGAATGGTTGTGCTGCGGGCGCAGTCGTTTAACGCTCTGATAATTTAGAGTGAAACTCCCGCCTTCTTATCCCGACTGCAGTTAAGCAGTGGCGTGTTGGGAATCGTATTCTCGATACCATAGCCGCACGCACTGGCGGGAAAGTCCGCCGCCAGATTTTGTGGGCGGTAAGCGGAGTTTTGCATTCGGATAGGTACACTGTTGGATAGCGTTGCATCCTTGGCGATATCACGCAGTTTTGGAATCCACCAGAACGGGCTCCAAGAATCATGCAGCGCACCCAGCGCCGCCTTAGGATCGGACTGAGCGTATTTTTGCAATAGATGCGGTTTAAACGTTACGCCCACCCCGCACATCTGGCGCATCATCCAGCCAAAGGTAATATCCGCAGGCCCCGAATCCGGGTAGCCGCCACCGACATCCCCGTGCACCCCTGGAAACCAGATCTGCTTTATTTTCTGATCGGGAGCAAAAGGAGGTGTCCATAATGTGGGAGCAAATGCTCTGCGCTTTTCATCAATAGCAATGGCGTGAAACCCGGCTTTTACATTCGGATGCAGGGTCGTATCGAGAAATCCATAATGCTGTTGATCCCAGTTGGCAAAAAGCCCGCCGGGGATTCCCAGAGCACCAACCGTGTCCCAGACGCCCACCGCTTCGATGGGAGTAGCGGTATTGCCATATTTTTGCGCGAGATTTAACATGCGCAGGTGGCGATCGCCCTGGGTATCGCGGTAGGCTAAAAATGCATCCTCTATGGCCTGGGCGCCGACCTTATTTTTGGCGGGAAGCCCGACACTGGCAATCATTCCGGCAATGCTGCGCGCAGTATAGGCACCACGACTGAATCCGACGAGATAAATCTTATCGCCGGGCTCATACACGCTTGCAATCTGTTGATAACCTTCTTTGACATTCTGTATAAGCCCATCGCCAAACGCACCGCCGAAGAGACGGCTCAATTTCCCGCCTTGCGTTCCTACGCCTGGGTCATAGATCTTAACCTGGGAGAGCGAATTCTCCGGCAGCGCATCAAAAAACCTGCGCACATTGGTATCGGCAAGCTTGCCATCTTTCCGCTCGTTAGGATGGCTCCAGGTACCGTCAGCACAGTATATAATATTCTTGGGCATGAATTAACTTAGCTTTATCCTCAAAGGGCCTAAAACGTGGCGCATGGTTTGCGTGGGAATGAATATCATCACCTGATTGGAAAGTTCCTCTTTGACAGGCGAATCATGTTGATCGGGAAAAAGCTTTTTCAACTCCCAGTCAGAAAAACCAGGATTAATATTCACTATCAGCATCCCGCCATCCTCCCTGACCGGACAGAACAGGCGCACTTTGGAAAATTCCCAGAGCGGGGCGGGTTCATCAGCCGGCCGGTTTTCTGCCGGATCGCGCTTCTCACGTATGGTATTCGTGAGATCGGCAATGGCCTGCGCTCCCGTAAGCATATTTTCCTTTTTTTCTTTGAGGTATTCTTCAGTCAAGGCGGTGAACTCTCCTCTTTCGGCATTCCATACTTGTCTGAAACGTTCGAACATCGTTGCTCTTGGCACGTACAAATTCTTCACCGGCACTTCGATCAGCTCTCGTTCTTTAAATCCTATTTCGACTAGCCTTTTGGCGGTAAATGGCTCACCTGAATATTTCCGCGTTACCTTGACTGCATACATGCACGGATGCATATAGTTGGGTTCGCTAATGTCCTGCGGATTGCAGGTAAAGTCCGTGCCGAATTTTATCTGGAATTTCTTTTGGAAATTCTCGAGTAACTTGGCCGTTTGCGGATCGCGTTGTATTTCTTCGCCCATGAATGCCCCATGCACGGCTATCTTACTTAAAAGATAGACCAATATTATTAAGTTTATGTTAATAAATACGAGGCCGCTCGGCTATATAGCTTATATTAAACAATAGAATAGGCCGTTAAACACCTATTTGCGCCTGTCGCAAAACAGAGGCGTTACCGATAATAAAAAGAAGGATAAAATACCGGCGGAGGCGGTATATAAGGCCGTGCCATCACGCCCGTGCGCCCCAGTGCCAGCTGATGGCACTCAAACGCTTCGCCTTTCATTGAGATATTCTCGATATGGTAATGCGGCGGCGGCGCTAGAAAAGATACTTCGCAGCCACTCGTGCGCTCATAGGGCGACAACGCATCATAGGTGGTGGCATGGTTATAGGTCAGCATGCGCGAACCGTTGGTGAGTTTGGTTTCAGCTGCCGGAGGTCCCCAGGCTAAAATCACCTTATCGATCGACTGATGGGCATATTCCTTCCACAAGACCTCGCGTGATTCATTGACCGGCGGTGGCGGGGTGCAGGAAAACAGCCCGGCAATGCAGATCAGCAAAAAGCCGCGTAATGCCCGCATGCTGCTGCCCCATTGCTATTGAAGATTGGCTTCGGATTCGATGGAGATTTTCACGTCATCCCCCAGATTCGGCAGATAGGCATTCATGCCGAAATCCGAACGCTTAAGCTCGGTAGTGATGGAAAAGCCTGCGGTCTTCTTTTTCATCATGTTGATGCCGATTTTATTAAGCTTCACATCCAACACTACGGGTTTGGAAACGCCATGCAGCGTAAGTGTGCCCTGCACCTTGGCATCGTCCTTGCCCACCAAATCCACCTTGTCGCTCACGAATGTGGCGAGAGGAAATTGCTCTGCATCAAAGAAATCTTTGCCCTTGAGATGTTCTTCGAGTTTGGCATCACCGGTCACCAGATTGGCAATGGTAATTGTCGCAGTAACCTTGCTATTGGCGGGCTGCGCCTCATCAAGCACCAGCGAACCCTGTACCATGGCAAACTTGCCCGTAGGATTGGAGAAGCCAAAGTGATTGATACTCCAGTTAACGCCGGTATGCGATGGATCAAGTGTATAGGTTTCCGCCGCTGCCTGCGCACTGCCTGCAAATGCTATAAACGAAAGAACCGCTGGGATAAAACGCATTGTCATAAGGCCTCTTTGAAATGTTCCGGTGTTGCATGGCAGAGCTGCCATAAGAACGTGCAA
>JABCZZ010000013.1 GCA_013289445.1 Alphaproteobacteria bacterium | reverse complement strand
TAATAGCGAAATGCACAAGCTTTTTTCCACTGCTCCAGACGGGCACTTCTTGCATATCTATCTTGCGCCTTAAAGCTCAGGAATGCGTATTTAATTATGTTTTTTAACGCAACCGCCGGGGCGCTATGCCTGTGTACACAGCTTCAAGCATGGATTTTAGCTCAATGGCGCGCATCCTCTCAGGTATGACTCTGCCGAGTTCGGCAATAGGGCTCGCGAATTTAGCGTTCTTGCATATCTGCACAGCATTTTCGACATTCTCTTCGAGCGCATAAAGATTCTTCATCGCCTCTCTGGTTTGCGGCGGCATTTGGGCTAATGAAGTGATGATGCCGCTTTTACACCGTGGTATGGCGGAGGTTTCCGTTAATGGCGGCACCTCACGTGACTGCACGAAGCTACTGAGATATTCTATGGCTTCAAGCGCACTCGTTAATTTTTTTGCCAAATCGTTCTGATGGTGTTCAGATTTCAACACCTCGGCAATGAAGTTAAGGCTTTCCGGCAGCTGATAAAGATAAGGCCTTCCGCTAATATAGCTTCTATAACTAATATTCCATACGTTTACGCACAGATTCTTGCATTCCGCTTTTTTATCGGGCTCTGTAGGGCGTTTTTGGGTAGTATCCGGTTTGCTATGGCATCCTCCTGTGATCAGGCCGGCTTCATTATAAACCTTTGCTGATTCTTTTTCAGCATGTGTTTTGTCAGCCGAATGCCGAAGAAGCATAAATACTCGCTGAACTTGACAAGCAAATGGACATAGAACAGATATGGCATGGCGTGCGATACATAGCGCATTAATTTTTTGAAGGAGAGGCGCCATACGTCAGCGTGAGGAAAGCCCGAAGAAGCTGGCAGCAATCGATTTGCCTCTACTGGCCATCGTTGCCTTCTTTGCACTTCTGAATCTGATAAGTCTGATCGCGATTGCCAATGATTCGTGGGATACCACTGATCCTGAAGCTTCGATCGCATATTCAATTCTTGCGGTCGCCGGTTCTGGTCATGCGCTTTATCGTGACTACAGCCAATTCCCTTTTACCACGACGCCTTACGCACCCCTGTTTTACTTGTTAGCAGGCGGGTTTGCCAGGCTTATGGGGGGCTCAGTGACGGCGGCCTATTTAGCGGGCCGCATCATTTCACTCGCCGCGTTCGGCTTTAGTCTCGCACTGGTATATGTGCTGGCAAGGCGTGCCGGTGCGACAAAAAAATCGGCAGTATTCGCAACATTGCTCGCATGCGGGATGCCAATGAATTATCCGTGGGCAGCCAGCTGCCGCGTGGACTTTCTGGCGATGGCATTTTCACTCTGGGGTATGTCGCTTGTTCGCACAGATAACGAGGAATTTCAGTTAAAACCATTTTTGATCTGGATTATCGCGTTTTTTATTAAGCCGAATTTTATCGTGGGCCCATTTGCATGGACGCTTTATCTTTTATTTAGGAAAGGTTTCAAACCGGCATTTTTGTGGGCCGTTTTATTCGGACTGGCCATCAGTAGCGGAGTTGCTCTTGCAGAGTGGCTGACCGGCGGAAAGTTTATACTCAATGTTATAAAGGCAAATATCACCGAGCCTTCTTGGAAGGGAATGGGATGGGCATCTTATCTATGGGTTCTGCAAGGAATGATACCCTATGAATTATCTGTCTTTGTTTTTGGGCTTATAAGCGGGCTATTGCAATATACCAGACGAAGCGAAAAGCCGGCAGCGAATCCGCTGATATTATTTGCAGGCATATCCACACTGCTATTCAGCCTTGCCAATCTTAAAGCCGGTGGCGGGACAATCTATTTTGTTGAGCCGATGTTCCTGTGTGCCGTACTCACTGCACTTCTCATGGACGATCTGCGCCAATGGGCTGCAGAATCAAGGCGCGTTGCTGTTGATTGCATGACCCTGATATCCTGCGGCGTAGTCTGGATGTTCTGGAGCCTGTTTCATGCGCCATTCTGGTCGCCCACGCAGAATATAATTGAATCTGTTGATAAACCGGGTCGGCGGGAATTGGATGAGCTGATAGAGCATACGCCCGGCGAAATTCTTTTTATTTCAAATGGCGAAGGCATGCGACTGCGTCGGGGACTTACGCTGCACGATGGCTACAACGCTTCGTATCTGGAGTCTTATAACAAAATTAGCCTTACTTCACTGGCACAGCAGATCGCAGGCAGAAAATTTAATGCGATTCTTTCCATTAATTGGGATGAGTATTACGGCCACACGATTGTGCCGCCCAGCCTTATAGAACCCATCGCAAGGAATTATCAGCCAGCAGCAATTTATGGGCCGTATCTGTGGATGAAATTGAATAAACATGCCATCGCGCCCCATGTGCCGGAGTTTCCATCGCTGACAGGGAACGATTCGCAATGGTTTATGGCAAAAAAATATTCACAAAGCAAAGGCGACATGGAAGTAAAAATACATGGGATGCTG
Source organism: Alphaproteobacteria bacterium (assembly GCA_013289445.1). Next base: position 37,372 of record JABCZZ010000013.1, on the reverse strand, counting down.
CTGAATACCAATGGCTATATTGAAAAAGAAATGATTATTCCGCGTAGTGGGCTTTATCAGTTCGACCTGCGGGCTTTAAGTAGTTATTTTCCTGGCCTGTGGGCGCAGGCATATATTTCCGTTGGCAGAGAATATTCACATGTTTTCACTATCGATCAGCCTGTAATGAGCCGATTCAGCACGCGCGGCCGCCTGCGCAAGGGAACCTATACGATAAGAATCGGTTTCATTAATGATCAATATAAGCCTCCCTACGACCTAAATTTGCAGGTACAGAGCCTCGAGATATCATCGGTTCCAATAAAATAACGCAATTACTTGCAAGTGGGCATTGTGCCCGGGGTTTCTTGCAGAAAATTTTGAGCGTTTTTCAGAGCATCGTTGTTTTCGGTGTACCTGAGTTTATAGACAAGCAAAGAACAATAAGCAGATTGGTAGATATCTTTCACTGCTTGTCGATGAAGCCATTTTCTCAAACTCATGCCCTGCACAGTGCTTGCATGGGAAAATCCTACGTTAAGCTGATTAACAAAGGGCGTAGGCGCGGGGATAAGCTCAGGCCTGTGGATCATATAGCTGCCTTGAAGTGCTTTTATTGAGCCGTGAGCCATGTCCCGTTCCCCATAAATAATGCGCTCAACACCCAGTGTCCTGAGTGTGCTAAAGCACATTAAGCAAGGTTCAAGTGTTACATACACCGTCGCCGCCTCTAACGTTGCCACGTTTTTTTGCGTGTGAGACAGCTTGTCCAGATACGTAAGCACTAAGTCCATCTCGGCATGGTACAAAAGCTGCCGTTTTTCGAACTCTCTGTTCAGGCCATAAGCCACGATTTTATCGTCTTGTACCAGCACTGCCGCGACATTTGAGCCACGTAAAGGCTTTTGTTGGCCATAATCTCCATCCCATTCCTTAAAAGCCAAGCCATAGGCTGCCAGCATAAAAATTTCATCACGCTCATTCCGCTGAGTGACGATTACTGGCTGCACGAATGCCTGTAGAACAAGATAAAGCACCGCACAAGCCACCAGCAATTCAAGGACAAGCAGCAAGCCAATAAAAAGAGAGCGATGTTGCTTTGAAAATGTCATTGCTGCAGACGCCTGTGCCAGAATAAAGATCAAAAATAAACGAAAGGACTAATTTATTATAGTATATAAATGCCAGACATTGCTATGCTGGAATGCAGGCAAGCGATGACGTTAGATGTTGCGAGTCTATGGAGTATTAATGGTTGGATCAAAAACTAAATGGGCTGATTGGTGGGCTGAGTGGAACCCTATTGATTATGTTATAGCCGCCATTGCGCTCGGTCTGGCAGTTTTTAATCTGCTAAGACTGTCGGTGAGCTTCCCCGATCAATGGGATACCAGCATCCCGGAAGTAGCAATCGTATATTCAATTCTGGGTGTGGCCAATTCAGACCATGCGCTTTATCGCGATTTTAGCCAGTTTCCTTTCACGACCACGCCTTATGGCCCGCTATATTATTTATTATGTGGCTACATCGTTAAGTTTGCAGGGGGTGGGGTTGCGGCAGCCTATATTATTGGCAGGACGGTTTCTCTGCTGGCTTTCGCAGGCTGCATTAAGCTCGTCCATACGCTTATTTTACGTATTGGCGGCACTCAACGTTCTGCCTGTATCGTAGCGCTGCTCTTATGCGGATTATCTATTGTCTTTCCATGGGCAGTAAGCACTCGCCCTGATTTTTCTGCTTTGGTATTTTCCCTTTTAGGCATTGTATCACTGCGCGTTGACTTGGGCTCCCGGCTTCGGTTGAGCACGTTGATTTTCTGGGCAGTAGCCTTTTTCATCAAACCCTCTTTCATTGCAGCTCCTCTTAGTTGGGGATGCTACTTGCTTAGTCAGCGTGACTGGAAGTCGGCTTTCAAATGGATGTTCTGTCTTGGCGCTATACTGGCTGCAGGACTAGCGCTTACTCAAAAGCTCTCAGGAGGTTGGTATATTGCCAATACGATGATGGCAAATCTTGCGCCCCCGTCATGGAACGGTGCTGCGCACATGATTATCACCAATGTCCTGCCTGGCTCGCTGCTACTTCTGCTGCTCGGAATAGGTGGCGCAGTCATCGACACCAAGCGGCATAACCCGGAGCGAAACCCTGCCGACAGTGAAAAATTTTTTCTGATATGTACGGCATTTTGTTCAACCCTATTGTTTTTTCTGTTGAGCCTTAAAGCCGGTGCCGACAAAAATTATTTCCTTGAGCCATTATTTCTTTGGGCCATTCCTTCAGCGCTGTGCCTGGATTTTTTACATACACTGGCGGCGCGTTCGGCCAACAAAACTATTTTCGTGGCTATTCCTGTTGTCGTTGCTGCGGGGGTGGCATTTGATTCCATGGCAAAAGATTGGGAGCAGGTATTTTTTCCGTATGGGCAACTGATGCTTAAGGAGCTGATAAAAAACAAAAAAGGGGATATTTTCTTTCTTTCAAACGGTGAAGGTCTGCGTTACAATCGCGGCCTAACGTTATATGACGGCTATAATGCGTCCTATTTGGAAACACAGGGCCAGATAAATCTGTCGGATTTTGCCAAACGCCTGGAACGGTGCGAGTTCTCTGCAGTGGTAGATTTAAGTTATAAAAATTACTACGGCTACTCGCTTGTTCCCCCCAGCATGCTGGAACCGCTTACCCGTAACTACGAACGAGTGGCCACTTACGGCATATATCAATGGCTGTTACCCAGGAAACATCCGTTACCCATGCATGTGCCTGAGTTCCCTATGGTCAGGGGGGAATTCACGCAGGTATTTCATGCCCAGGAATATTCACGCAGACAAATCGAATATTTTGAAAAAGCTAACGAAGGGCTGTTAATGGCCACTAACGGATACATTGAGCGGTATATGGAGATTCCTCATGATGGAACATACCAGATCGATCTGTATGCGCGCAGCAGCGAATATTTTGGCACGTGGGCAGAAGCGCGAGTTTCCATTGGCGACGAGTATAATAAAATCTTTAAGGTAGATCAGCTGCTGATGAGCCGGTTCAGCGTGCGTACACGGCTCAAAAAAGGCAATTATCCTGTCAGGATCGCCTTCATCAACGATGTTTATGAGCCGCCCCATGATCTGGATCTAGTGGTCGATCGTCTGGAAATCACGTCGGTTGCTTACTAATGCTAGCGGCTAATGAGTTAGCCGATATCAATCAGGTCGACTTTGATGACGCTTCTTTCGATTCCAAGGTCATTCAGAATGACCTTGAGCAGTTCAATGCGATCGGGCGTGCATCCGGGTAAAACAAGCCGCAGGGTATATTTGTTATAGGGGAGATCCGATTTAATCGGTGTAAGTTCGAATACGATGTCACCGTAGGTTTTCTTCAGATTTGCCAAAGGATGCTTGGAGGATAACACATACAGCACCCCCTGAGTAGTGTAGCTATGGTCAGCGTTGCAGTAACTATTGTCATGCACATCGATGGAAGCGTAGTTGATATAAATGCCCCATTCCTTATGCAGTTGCCAAAGATATATCGGGGATTTAGGGCGCGCGGTGACAAGGTCTATATCCCCAACCTTGGTCAGCTTCAAAATGGTGAAGTGAGCATTTTGCTGCACTCTTGCCAGGGATGTATCGGGAATAGTAGCGGTAAAGTTACCTTCGATTTTCTGAACGATAAAACCAAACTGGTAAGCTCCCCAGCTTTCGTAAAGCCCGCTATAGGCCATCAACATAAAAGTAAAAATAAACGCGGCCGTCATTCCCAAAGCGCGCAAGGGCTTGTGCATTTCTATCGCGTTGAAAACAGCGTAAACAGTAAACAGAAAGGCGCAAAGGCTCAGATAACGCAGGGGGCTATCCGAGAACCATGGTTCGCTCGTATAGTGGTCTAAGAATATGGCCAGAGTGACAAGCGTTAGCAAAATAATGATTGGGATGCCTAACGCAGCAGTAGGGCTAACCGTTTTGGTTTGCCGCCATAATCGCCATTGGATAACACAATAAATGGGAAAGGCTGCAAGTGGCTCACAGAAAAATAAGCCACCATCGAGCTGATTGCGGAGCACGATAAAACAGCTCATCACAAAGAGCGCATAGACACCGAGCGAAAGCCGTTCATATGCCGCCAGCTGATAAAGCGTCAGAATAAAAAATGCGATATAGAGCAGGCTATGCAGGCCAAGAAGCCAGTTGGGATAGAAATAAAAATAAGGTAATCCGAAATCATATTGGCTGAGATCGCTATGCGGAAACCACTGTAATACCCACGCCATCACGGTTTTGGCATTATGAGTATGATATAGACGCGTACTGCTTATCGACTCGAAATATTGTGCGTGGGTGATGTGCTGCGGGTCTGCAAAGAAAGCATTGCTAAAAATAAAAAACTCCACCACGCCGAAGGCAAAAAGCGTCGTAGCTAACACAAGGTTCAGCAGCGGCAGGAAGCGGGGTATGGAAGCGGGGCGGAAATAACGAAATACAAGGGTTACAAAGACAAACCCCAGGAAGAAAATAATTTTAAAATTGCTACGTCCGGTCGAGAAAATATCGACAAAAAACTTTATGAAAAATGAGAAGGGCAGGCAGGTGAGGCATAAAATCAATACCGCAGCAATCAGGCATTGGCAGAAAGCAAGTTTCTTATACGAAGTTGTTGGGGCGCTATGCATCTTAATAACCATAACCTGTTAGCGTGACGGCGCGATTCTAACCATATTACACCACCTTGCAATGTCCAATGCGTTAGCCCTGCCTAATAAAAAAACGGGTATAGCATTTTCTGGTATAGCGAGAGGTAGGTTTGCCGAAGTTGTGTTGCCTGTGAGCACTGCTGGACTTTAGGCCCCTCATGGACGGTATGTTCGCCTGTTGCATCACGTATGCGACAATAATTCTCTGCGGGGGTGTCGCGGTCAAGAATAGAGTCGCCAACAAGCATATATGGCCGCTGTTGAAGGCAAGTATGCTCACTGCACCAGCGATTATCCGTGAGAATATTGACGGCAATATTCGCGACGTCGAATTGCTCGAAATAGCGCAGCGGAAGTCGCTTTGAGCGATATATCATCATGCCGAAGGTCTGATGCTGCAGATCATACAGATGATGCACGGGTGCATAAGAATGCGCATCGGCTACCGTATGGGTTTGGGCCCATTGGATGAAAGGGTCGTTGTCATTAATGACATAGGGAAAATGATCCCCCATGATGATAATCAGGGCATTAGGGTCAAGCCTGCGGATGGCTTTCAGATAATCATCTACGGCTTTGCCGGTATAATAGGTTAACTGGAGTGAACGATCGGCAAGGTGCATTAATTCTTGGGGAACCTTTAGCATCGGCGGCCGTTTTTCATTAAGTGTATAGGGGTAATGCCCGCCCACGGTCATGACATAATTGAGAAATGGCCGGTGCGTTTTAAGCTGATTTTTTACCATCTCTAAATTTTGATTGAGAAATGAGGCGTCATTAAGCCAGATGGAGTCCCTGTCACTCATGTCCAGATCGGGCGAGAAATGTATGCGCTGAAAACCCACGATGGGATAGGCGTTGACGCGATTATACATGATCGCCACGTTGGGATGGCTTGCGATGGTATTATATCCAAGTGTCTTGAGATAATGTGGCAGGCAATTTAGTTCACTGCTTTGGTCGAGCATGTAATCAAAAATTCTGCCTGCATAGGCTGGCTGATTAGGCAGGCCGCATAATACTTCAAATTCAGCCGCAGCAGTAGAGCGGATGTTATAGAACGCCGAGCTGTTAGTTTTGCCGACATAATCGGCAAAAAGCCCGCTTATCGGCGGAACATTGAAATGCAGCGCACTGAAATGATAGGGGTCGAGATAACTCTCTAGCATCAGGATATAAATATTGGGTCTGGTTTTTATCATTCCCACCGGCACTGCGCGGAAATCAAATTCGGGGTGTATGGAGGGGCGAAAATGCGCCCCCGTCATGAGATTCATCATGTGTTGGTAATTGAGCTCATATACCACCACCGCCATTATGGGGCCGTTATATAGCACCGAACCGTAAGGGTCGCGCTCCCTTTCATGCGCCAGTTTTGAAGTGAGTAATGCGTTCATCACCGGATCCGCGTTATACAGGCAGAGTGATGATACTATGATGAATCCGAGTGCTACGCTTATACGCAAAGAAAGTTTGCGCCTGGAAAAGCCATAATAAACCGCAAGAACTATGATTATAATCAGCCCAATCAAGGTGATGCGTGGCAGCCAGTCGACGCCTTTGTACAAATCGCCTAAAAGAAAAATATCATGATGGACGAGATGGACCCTGAGGACGTAAATTTTTAACAAATTGACAAGATAAAGAATGGAAAAAAGAAAAGCGCCTAGCACAGCCGAACCGGTAACAAATACTAAAAAGAATGCGACCAACAATGTCGCAAGCACATCGCCAATATGTGTGGTAAAGGGACTGTAGACGGGAATGACATTGACTGTATATTGCGCATCGGCGAAAAGGTCTGTGTGATGCTGGCCCAGCAGAAAAACTGCAAGCAGCGCAGCCGACGCAGCAAGCAGAGCCGATGTCAGAACCAAGCGAAGCAAGTATCTGAAATCCGTATCGGAATCAAGCCGGCTAACCTTTGGGGCAGGGCTATTCATAGAGGGGCGGATATGGATTCATACCATAGCTTTTTGCTGCATATTGCTTTGGTCATATAGTGCTGTAGCAGCTAAATGCGAATTTGAGAAGTATCATCGCTTTTCTTCATTCCTTAGCCATTGACATACAGATTGGGAGAATTTAGTGTTTCGCCTACCGCAGAAACGAGACAAGCCCTAATTTAAAGGAGAATCACAATGAAAAATTCCCGCCGCGTGTTTTTTGCTGCCGCAGTTCTGTCTGCGGCATTCAGTGCTTCCACTTTAATGGCGCAGGAAGCTCCTCCTGCAGCCGCTCCTTCGCCAGCAGCTCCGGCAGCGTCTGCCTCTTCTGCTACGGCCATGGACGTGGCGGCGCTTACCGCTGCAGCGGAGAAAGGTGATCTCAAATCCCAGAAAACGCTGGCGTATGCGTATCATGCAGGCAAAGGTGTTCCGCAGGACTACGCGCAATCGGTAAAATGGTCTCTTAAGGCAGCCGAGCAGGGCGATATGAAATCTGAAAAATACGTGGCCAATGCCTATTATTATGGTCACGGTGTGGCAAAAGATCCCAAAGAATCATTTAAATGGACGCTCAAAGCAGCCGAGCAGGGCGATGTCATCTCTCAGAGATACGCAGGCAACGCCTATGCCAAAGGGGTAGTGGTTGCCAAGGATCAGGCCGAAGCTGCCAAATGGTGGCAAAAAGCGGCTGCCCAGGGTGATGAAACATCCAAGGAAAAATTGGGTGCGCCGCCTGCTGCTGCAGCCGGCAAATAGCCTTTTACTCGTCGAGAAAATTGAAACGTTTGAAGAAAGGGGCTTTCTTCAGCAGCAGTGGCATGACGGAAATCGCGATGAGCAGCAGATCTATTCTGCTCCATAAGGGGCCAAGTGTTCCTAAGCGCAACAGGTGACCCATGGTGATATAGAGCGCGACGTTGGGCAGCAATCCAAGGAAGCTGACTATAATATACGCGGGCCATCTGGAAAACTGAGCGCTGCCATAAATCAGGTTGATAAATATATTGGGAACTATTGCCGACATGCGCAGCGCAAAAAGATAAGATAACGCATCTTTTTCTGCATGTCGGCGCATACGCATCATGAGCCCCGCATAATGTGAGTGGATCCATGCCCGAAAAACAAACCGCCCGGCAAAATAGGCCGGCAGGGTGCCCAAGGTGCCTATGAGGCTGCTGATGATAATCGCCGGATACAGATCAAGCATGCTGCCGGCCGCGATAAGAACATAGCGTATTCCCGGCATGCCCACCGAAGTCAGGATAAAGTAGATGGCAGCGTAGGCGAGGTAGCATAAGAAAGGGTGCTGCAGCAAATAATTGGAAAAATCCGTATTAAACTGGCCGCTCTTCAGGAAGCTTGGGACGGCATGCGTATAGGCCACGAACTGGTCGAGCGCCAAGATGCAAAAGAGTAGCGTGAGCAACACATATAAGCGCCATTTAGATTTAGCCATCAGTCAATATCACTTATACGAATTTCCATTACGCTTCTCTCTACTCCGATATCTTTCAGTATCATTTTTAAAATTTCGACCTTATCAGGCGTACATCCGGGCAAGATGAGTCTTAATGCATATTTGTTATAATTATTGTCAGGCTTGGCGGGTATAAATTGCAAGGCAATATCCCCATAGGATTTTTGGAAATATTTATAAGGTAAAGGAGAAGAAATTATATAGATAAACCCGGTAACCGTATAACTTTTTCCGGCTAAACAGGAATGGCCATTATACAGGTCTATGCTTCCATACCGTATTGGCAGCCCCCATTCCTTATGTAATTGCCACAGATATAAGGGTGACTGAGGGCGTGCCGTGACAATCGTGATATCTCCCACTTTTTGTTGCTTGAGCACTTCAATGCGACGGTTCTGCAGTACTTCGGGAAGCACGTTTTGCGGCACGAGAGCTGTGAATACCCCATCGATTTTTTGAATAACGAAATCCAGCTGATGGATGTCCTGGGCACTATAAATGCCGCTGTAATCAAGGAATATGTAACCCGCCACAAAAGCAACGGCGATGCTTCCTGCCCACCATTTTTTACGGTCCTCAATGGCCTTGAACACCGCATACACGGCAAGCAAAAACAGGCACAAGCTAAAATAGCGAAGGGGGGGATGGTGAAGCCACTTGCTGTGCAGCCAATGGCTAAATAGCTGGATTGCACCAAATAGATTTAGACTTAGAAGTATAGGAATCCATAATCCAGGCGTGCTGCGCACGGTATCGCTCTTTCGCCATAAGTGCCATTGAATGCAGCCATATATTGGAAACGCGACTAACGACTCATAGAAGAACAATCCTCCGTCCAGCTGATTGCGCAATAGTATAAAACAGCAAAGAACAAACAGCGCATACACACTTAACGATGCGCGCGTGTATGCTCTTAATTGGTAGATGGTAAGGCCAAAAAATACAAAATATAACAGGCTGTGCAGCCCCATCAGCCAGCCTGGGTAAAAGAACAGATAGGGTAGGCCGAAGTCGTATTGACTCAGATCGCCATGAGGGAACCATTGCAGCACCCAGGCCATCACTGGCTTGGCGTTGTGGATATGGGCAAACTCCGTGCTGCTGACGCTGCCCATATAGTAAGCGAATACCTTGTGATTCGGTGCGGAGAAATGCAGTGTGGTGAAGTAGAAATATTCTGCCGCTCCTAACACATAGAGGGCAGTGGCGAGTATAAAATTCAGCGGCGGTATGAAAGGCGGAATTTTCAGCGGCGGGAAATAACGAAGCAGCAGCACTGCAAAAACAAAACCCAGAAAGAAGATTATCTTAAAATTGCTGCGTCCGATGGAAAAAATATTAATGAAATATTTTATCCCATAAGAGAAAAGCACATTGTTGAAAGTCAGCACCAAGGCGATGACGATCAGCGTTTGCCATAAAGCAAGTGTTACAAATGAACTTGCGGGCTTGCCATACATATCCGTCAGTCCGGTATCAGGCATGTATCAAAAATGCCGAAAGCATTACATAAGCGGTAATGAGGACGGCAAGAATACCCATGGCTACGCCTACGTCAAACGCGATGCGCCGGTGAAGCAATGCGGCCACCGACGCGAGGGCAATTCCTATCTGCGCCGCCATTCCGGCATAACCCAGCATGTCTTTTTGCTGCAGGCGTTTGAGTCCTTCGCTGAGATGGGCCTGACGTTCATGCAGCTTGTCTCCGGCTGCTTCCTTGCTCTTGGGTTGGCGGCTGCGCAAGTCAGCATCTTCAGCAGTGAGCATCTCCCTTTCTTTTGGCGTCAGCGTGCTGGACGCAAGCAACTGCGTCTCCACAATGCGCGCCTTGATACTGTCTGCCTGATATTCCGACCAGGCATCGGACGCTTCCGTTTGTGAAAGGATGGCCTGATTGCTTTCATAAATCGCTTCGTTAGTGAGGGTGGTGGCGCGCACCGTCAGAAAGCCGGTTAACGCAGCGAGCACGCCGGTCAGCATGGCTACGTATTTGATCCATGAAGGCGCGCGAGGATCAGCAATAGCGTCCTCGGTATTGGCGGCTTTCACCGAATGCGCCACTTTCTCCTTCACTCTGGAGAGAAGATTTTTCGTATCGCTCATAAAAAATGCCCTGGAGGCACGATAAGTGCGCCATTAACCAAACGCAACGGAAAAAACCGGGCAGATATTCTATACGCGCTCTGCTATAATTCATCCCATATATCTATGAAAAAGTTACACGCGCTATTGATCATTGCTTTACTGGGCTTGCTGTCTGTCTCTGCTTACGCGCAGGACGCTGCTCCTGCCGATGCACCTGTAACCAGGCCTGATACTGCGCCTTCCGTTCCCGGGCCTGTTTTCTATCCGCCACCCCCACCACCCCCTGCGCCGCCTGTGCCTTCGGGTGCGGCTTTTCAGAACATTCCCGCGACAGTGAATGGTGTAATCCCAAACATTAGTGGCGTACCTTCGGCTACCCCCTCTGCAACTGTGCCGGCAGTAAATGGAACTATATCCAATTCTTCAACTCTCGCCTTACCGCGCATTCCTACACCGGCGTCACCTTCCTTTACTTCGGTGCCTTCACCCGTGATACCGCCGATTCCCGACATACCTAGCCCGGCAACACCCTCCCTGCCACAAATAGCCTCACCCGTGATACCGGCATTGCCGCGCATTGCTTCGCCGGATGTTTCTTCGCTATCGTCGACATCTGCGCCGCCAGTTCCCACAACAGCAGCGGCCGGAGTGCCTACGCCTACCTTTGTGCCAACGGGCGGAGGGGGGGGAGAGGGTGTTGCAGGAGGTGCGCCTGTGCAGACCTTTATTCCTGAAGTGGCAGGCGGCGGCAGACCTGTTACCAATGGGCCATCGACACCCAGTCCGTCGCCTTTGCCGCCATTCTCGTTTGGCCAGTCTTCCACGCCTATTTCAGTCCAGCCTACTGCCAATGCGCTGCAGCCCTTTATTTTTGGCCAGTCTTCCACTCCGTTATCTGCCCCGCTTACCCCTTTTACTTTCGGGCAGTCTTCCACACCTATTCAAGCACCTGTAGCGCCCTTTAGCTTTGGTCAATCCTCAACACCCATTCCGCAGCTGCAGCAACTTAACCCGCTCACTCCATTTGTGTTCGGGCAATCTTCAACACCTATCGCTTCGCCGCAGCGAGCCTATACTTTTGGGCCGCCTTCCACGCCTCGTGGTCCCTCTTCATCGCCGCGTGGAGTATCTTCAACGCCGCAGGGAGGGTCTTCTACGCCGCATGGATCATCGTCTACCCCGCAAGGGCCTTCCTCTACGCCACGCGCATCCCGATAATTTAGTTTTCTTCGACAATATAGCGCATCACCGTGCGCTTGCGCTGGCGGCGGGGCCGTACGCAATGCGTAGATTCCACATGCAAGCCCATAAGCAGAACCGTAAGTTCTGAAAGAGTGATTTGGTGAGGTTGCAGGGCATTGTATATGCCATTGACCAACGCATCGCATTGCCAGGGTTTGCCAAGAATCCCCAATATGACGCGTATTTCTGACAGAAGTTTATAGCCTTCAAGCGGTTTGCCTTCGATAGTCTCCAGCATGACGACAGGATTGCCAATCACGTGATTATCGTTGGCGGCTACCGAGAGCTCAATGCCTTCTTCACGCAAATAATCTTTAAGCTGTTTCTCAATTTCTATTTTAACCTTACTAATTAATGACTTACGCATATATTTCCTATACTTAAAATTGTTTTACAAATTATTCAATACAACTTATGCGCTACTTGTGCAGGCGCCATGTATGACATAGAATTATTAACAATATATTAATAATACTTAAAATATTATGTCCTAATGAAATAAATTACTTGATTTGAACTTTGTGCAAATCAAGTCTGACTCTAAGAATACTCGCGTAGCCATGAAATGATTAATGCTCAAATTGTGAAGCATTAAAAGTTAATGTTAACCAATTGTCATAGAAAATTAATCATATTCTAAAAAAACTATGCTAGTATTTGACTATAAATAACGCGAACACTGAGCATCCAATTTATGGCGACCTCAGCAGTATTCAGAGAACCATACGGAATTGATTTCGATAGCTCGCACCGCGTCATCAACGCGCTGGTGGATGTATTGCAGGGAAGTTTCAAGGAAGAAACCCATTACGCGCGCCCGCTGATGTCACCGCAGGCCAATATTCTTTTTGCGCTCGACAGGGATTCCGCCAATAGCATGATAAATTATATGTCCAGCAAACTCCAGGAAGTAGGCGGTTTTGCTGCGGAAGAATTTCGTTTTACCTGCCGTTCTTCTTCCGATGGAGCGGGTCTGCAGCGCCTCAGGCTTGAATTTACCAAGGGCGTGACCTCGGAAATCATCCGCAAGATGATAATTGCGACCGATGAGCTGGAAAAGAAACTTCCGCATAGCGATCAGAAGTAAATAGTTATTTCATCCACAGGGCTTCATTTTTTAATATAGTGGGCAGTTGACCTCTTCGGCGGATGGTAGTAGCCTGCCCGCCAATAATAAATAAAACAACCGGAGATAAGCCATGAACATACGCGTTGCTGTCATGATCACCCTGATGCTTGGTGTGCTTGCTGCTTGCCAGGCGCCGCATACGGAATTGAAAAGTCCCTGCGCAGGCACCGAAGGCAGCCCCTGCGGTCCGCGTCATCCTGTCAATGACTGGTGGCTTCATCCGTCTGACGCAAGCTAGTCTAGGACTGGCTCTTGAGCGCCTCTATCTCTTCTTCGGTCAGATTCGCATTGCGAATGCCTTTTTCACCCGGCACTAGCACGAGCTCGAGCCGGGCCGCATCGCGGACATACAGCCGTTCACCCTGGATCATGCCCATTTGAGGCGGAATGTTGTTTTTGGAAAGGCCGGCGACCGTATATTGCCCTTCGTTATACATCCCCACCACCACGCGCGGGCGGTCGATGAACACCTGTGAACCGCGCAATAGATCGTAAATTTCGGAGACGTGTTTCACTTTTGCGCCTTTCACCAAATGGTGAACAACCACCATGGCGGCATGCTTGCGAATGGCGAATTCTTCGATAGCCTCGAAAAACTCACTCACCACACCGGCATCGTTCTCGTCGCCCGTAAGATATTTACGCGCCGGGTCAATCACGATGAGCGAGACATCCGGAAGCTTCATGAGTTTCTTGAGGAAGGTGCCAATAGTGCCGCCTTCGCCAAAGTCGGTGCGCTGGAACATCACGCGGTTGGCACGCCCCTCCGGGTCGAACACCTTGGCGCGCGCGTGCACGATGGCAGGGCCGTCTTCGCCGGAAAAATAGATGCATAGGCCTTTGCAATTCTTCAAATCGATCTCCGACCCAAGCCAGGTGGGCCGTGGCTCGTCGGGCCTGTAATCAATCGCAGCCTTCACAGCAAGGTTGTGGGCAAGCGAGGATTTACCGGTACCGCCTGTCGCGCCGACCACGCAAATAGCGCCGCGAGGAATCCAGCCTTTAACAAGGAAATCGAATTCGGCCTTGGTTTCCGCATGTGCATGTTTCGCACCGGTAGCGTCGAACAGTTCGATATCGCGCGCACAAAGATTGTAGAACTTGAGATTGTTCTCCACCTTGGCAGGATCGACGCCGAACTTAATATAAAGCGAATGATGCCGATCATAAGCGTTCCAGCAAAAAGAAGCGTCGGCAAGAAATTTGGGATCTACCTTTTGCGAAGCAACGATTTTCTTGATCTCCGTGCCTTCCGGTACCAAGTCAAAAAAATTCGGCTGCCTGAAACTGCCATGCTTGCCAAGATAGGAAATGCCTGAGAGGAGATAAAAGCGGCCGTATTCCTCGCTTTTAAAGCCGGAAACATCATAAAGTTCATGGCAGCCGGCTACTGTGATGCCATCTTCAAGCGGCGGCAACGCCTTCTTGACGAAGCCGAGCATTTTAAGGCCTACCTGTTTTACGTCGCCACGATCGAAGTAACAGCTCAGCGCGCCAAGACCACTTACGCGCTCACGCTGATTTTCGTGTAATCGATCGACGCCGAGGGCGAAACCTGTCGCCCAGACCACACCGCTGCCAAGTGCTTTCTTGTTCTCGTCATGAACAATGGGATTGAGCAGCAGAGGGGTATTTGGCAATTTGCCGTCATTGTAGTATTTCTTGATTTCCTCGATGACTTTATCGCTATCGTCCGGGCCGAACCAAAAAATAACGCCAGGGTCCTTGCTGCGCCAAGGCTCCTGTATAGTCTGCGAGAACAACGACATCTGGCCTTTCAGGCCCGCTTGCGCGTGCGCCGCCCAGAGCGTCTCAAGCTCATGCTTGATGCTTTTGGCGGATATATCAGTGAATTCGGTCATTATACTTCCTCCGTTAACGCATTTTTTGAGCGGCGCGTTTCTGACTTTGCAGATACTATAAATAGAGATAGTTAATAATGTATGAAAAACAAACTCTTTACGATTCCTGCGGGCAAGCCGTTTGCCAGAACACTTGCGCAGTGGGTGCTTGAGAAGTTTGGCGAAGAGCCGCATCAGCTTGCGCGGGTTTTATTGTTACTGCCTTCAAGGCGCGCATGCCTGTCGCAACGCGAGGCATTTCTGCAGGTAACGGGTGGAAAGCCACTGCTGTTGCCGCGCATGCAGCCGCTTGGCGATGTAGACGAGGATATGTTACTGTCCGCACCGCTTCCAACGGGTTTTGAGCAAGACCCGCCTGCCGCTGCTTTCGAATATAAGCGGCTATTCATTCTGGCGCAGCTTACCGAACGTTTTAGCGGCGGCAATATTGCCGGGCAGGGGCGGATGGATAATACCCTTAAGCTGGCAGGCGAACTTGCCACGTTATTTGATGAGCTTGAGCGTGAACAAGTCTCGCTCGAGGGACTGCAGAAGCTGGTGCCTGACCGATTCGCCAAGCATTGGCAGGAGACGACCAGGTTTCTTGAAATTCTTTCCGAACATTGGCCTAAACTGGCGGCAGAGGAGGGGTTGCTGGGCCCCGAATATTACCGCAGTCAGAGGCTCAGCGCGCTTGCCTACTACTGGAAAGAAACACCCCCTGAAACACCGGTGATTGCAGCGGGCACTACCGGCAGTGTGCCTGCTACGGCCCACTTGCTTAAGAGCATTGTTGCGGCACCTCAAGGTTATATTGTTCTTCCGGGGTTAGATACGCAGGCGGATAACGAATATTTCTTTTCGCTTACCGAAAGTCATCCGCAATGGGGGCTTCGCCATCTGCTTGCAGAGCTCGAATGTTCCCGCGAATCGGTGGTGACTATCGGGGAAGCTGAAGGTGAAAGATCGCATCTGTTGTCTGAAGTGATGCGTCCTGGTGAAACCGGCACATGGCGGCGCGATGCGATAAACATAGAACGGGCTGTATCAGGGCTTCGCCGCGTTGATGCCGCAAGCAGCCGTGAAGAAGCCGTCATTGTTGCGCTCATGCTGCGCGAGGCATTGGAAGAAAAAGGTCGCACGGCAGCGTTGATTACGCACGATCGCACGCTTGCAAGGCAGGTTGCAGCCATTCTGGAACGATTTGGCATCACTATTGATGATTCAGCGGGATGCGCCCTGATGCAGGCGCCGGTTGCAGGTTTCTTGCGGCTGTTGCTGGAAGTGGCGGACAGCAATGCATCACCGGCTCCGCTGCTGGGGCTGCTAAAACATCCGCTTACCCACCTGGGCATGGAACGCATTGCCTGCCTTGAGGCGGCGCGCACTATTGAAATTGCGGTGCTTCGTGGCGTGCGTATGCATCATGGACTTGCAGGGCTGCGGCTGGCGCTTAATCGCAGCAAGCATCCCGCCAAAGACGCTGAATTGTTGCTGCAGAGGCTCGAACAGATGCTTGCGCCACTCACGGCGATTTTTGAGCAAGGTAACAAGGCCATTTCCTTGAAATCGCTCGTAAAGGCTCATTTGGAATGTGGCGAGGCGCTTGCGGGCGAAGAATTGTGGGAAGGCCAAGATGGTCATATGCTGGCAGCTATTTTAGCTGACGTGCGGAGCGCTGCGGAGTATGCATCACCGCTTTCGCCCACGGCCTATCCTGCCGTATTCGATACACTGATCGCAGGAAAAGTGCTGCGCCCCGAATATGGCGTGCATCCACGGCTTAAAATACTGAGCCCCATCGAAGCGCGTATGCAATCTTTTGACCGGATTATTCTGGGTGGACTCAATGAAGGCAGCTGGCCGCCGGAATTTTCCGGCGATGCATGGTTTAACCGTGCAATGCGTACGGCGCTCGGCCTTCCGGCGCCCGAGCGGAGCATTGGGCAGGCGGCGCATGATTTTGTTATGCTGGCCGCTTCGCCGGAAGTGTTTCTTACCCGCGCACTGCGCAGCGGCGGCGTGCCCACTACGCCCTGCCGATGGCTGGTGAAGCTTGAGACCATGCTCAAAGCCTTTGATGGGTCACCGACACTCATAGATACGCGCTGGAATCAGTGGGCACGTGCGCTGGACGAAGCAGCTGTCGCCACCCCCGTGGCTGCGCCAGCACCGACGCCGCCGCTCGCCGCCCGGCCGCGCCAGATGTCCGTCACCAAGATTGCCGCGTGGCTTGCCGATCCTTACGCTATTTATGCCTCAGAGATTCTTGGGCTCACACCGCTCGCCCCGCTGGATGCAGATCCGGGCGGCGCCGATTTTGGCAGCGCCGTGCATGATGCGCTGGAGCGCTTTGTCAAAGCCTATCCGCACGCATTGCCCGCTAATGCGTATGACGCGCTTTTGCAGTGTGGGCAACAAGCATTTGCCGAGCTTTTTCATCTTGCGTCAGCGCGTACACTATGGTGGCCGCGTTTCACACGTATTGCACATTATGTCATCGAACAGGAACAAGAGCGGCGTGGAGCGATTGTAAAAATTACCGGGGAAGTTGAGGGCACGATAAGGCTCGGCGATTTCCTGCTCACGGGCCGTGCCGATCGTATCGAGGAAAACAAAGACGGCAGCTTGGCAATCATCGATTATAAAACCGGTGCATTGCCCGCCCAGCGGGAAATCGAAGACGGCAGCGCCAACCAGCTTGCGCTGCTTGGCCTCATCGCCAGCGAAGGGGATAGTGCAGTGCGGGGCCGTGTGGGCGCGCTTGAATACTGGCAATTGCGTGGTGCGGTGAAATTAGGCGCTATCAAATCACTCGATAAGAAAGATGCGGTGGAATATATTCGCGAAGCTAAAGAAGGATTACTTGCGCTTATTCGTATCTACAATGATCCTACATACCCATACCGTGCGGTGCCGGCAAGAAGCCGGGCAGGGCGTTACCAACCGTATGACCATCTCGCCCGCGTGAAGGAATGGGGCTGAGCATGGTGGAATACGGATTGCTGTTTGTGGCATCGATATTTGCCGGTGTCATCAATTCGGTGGCGGGCGGTGGAAGCTTTTTTACTTTTCCGATGCTGCTTTTTACCGGCATGAATCCCATCATCGCCAATGCCACCAGTACTATGGCGACCTGGCCTGGCATGGTGGCCAGCACCGTCGCTTATCGCCCGGAGATTGCCGCGAACCGGCAGAAGCTTCCGGCGCTCATGATCATAAGCCTGATAGGCTCGATCATCGGCACCATTGTGCTGCTTAAAACACCCGAACAGACATTTGCCGGGCTGGTGCCTTACCTGCTGTTGTTTGCCACACTGTTATTTGCGTTTGGCAATAGCATTGCCCAAAAACTCAGAAAAATGCGTGGCGATAAAAAACCATCTACGCTCAGCCATGCAGGAGTGTTCTGTCTGCAGATGGGGATTGCTATTTATGGCGGTTATTTTGGCGGGGGCATGGGTATTGTGTTGCTGTCGATGTTTGCGCTGATGGGGCTTACCCACATCCATGAAATGAACGCGCTCAAGGCGGTGCTCACTTCCACTATCAATGGCGTGGCGGTTGTGATTTTTATCGCGGCCCATGTCATCGCCTGGCCGCAGGCGATCGTCATGTTATGTGGTTCCGTGCTGGGGGGCTATAGCGGTGCAAGCTATGCAAAACGTCTGCCGCCACTACTGGTGCGACATTTTATCATCGCCACGGGTGTGGTGCTTACGATTTACTTTTTTCTGAAACGCTAGCGTGGACTAAGAGCGGCCGCCTTTGCCGCTTAATGAGACGGTGGGTGCGCTGTGGCCGGGAGTATCCATCGGCGCCACAGAGAAAATATTACCCTCAATAGTAACCCCCTGCTTTGCATCTGCTAAGGCCTGGTGACCGCTTTTGAGTAACCTGTCCATAGCGGGCGGGCCTTTTCGCGATGAAGTGGATAATATGGTTTTCTCAGTAAAACCCTGCGTATTGAAGGAATTTGCTAAGTTGGCGTCGCCGAGGTTCAATCTAAGCAATGCACCTGCAGCCTGTATGGCTTTGCCTGTGGCATTCTCGGTGTTTACCGAGCCATTCAATTGACCTGTTGCGAACAATGTTTGGTTATCTACCATAGCTAAACTATACCAGATAATTGTTACGGAATAATTACAAAACAGCGGTTTTGTATATAAAAATAGAGCTATTCCGGAAGCATTTTATTAGCGCGCCGGGGAGGTTTTGCTATATAAATCAGCAAGTAAAGCTGTCGCCTTTTCATCGTTGGGTTTTAGCGCCAACGCTTGGTCGACATCCTGAATAGCCTGCAGGGAGTCATTGTTCGACTGATAGAGCTTTGCCTGTTCGGTGAGCGCGCCTGCACGCACTGAATCAGGCAGAGTGCCCTGCGGTAATGCCAACAGGTCTGAAAGCATTTCAATAGCGGAACTGTTGCCGCCGTCGGAGCGCGAAGCGACCACTGCCTGTGAAAGCAGATCTAATGCAAGAGTGGGATTGGTCTGGGCGTTTTCTTCGGCCAGTTTGCTAAGCAGGCTGGCTGCGCCTTTATAATTCTTAAGGCCATAGAGCGCCATGGCTTCGCAATGTTGTGAGGCAACCGAATTGCCATCGCGTTTGCGCCATGCATCAGCCTCTTTCATGGCTCTTGCCGGGTCTTTTGCTGCCATTACGCTGCAAGTTTTATCATCGGAAAGCGGGGCATCGGGAAAATAAATCCGAGTCACCAGCATGCCTGTGGCAAGCAGCAACAATACGACCGGTAGAATGCGAATTAATGAGTGTTTTTTCATAGGGCAGCACCCTACTTTATTTTGCAGGAAATTTCAATACTATTGCTGAAAAAATGCGCTATATTGGGGCTAAGGACAGGAAGGCCATGAATTATGAGATTTAAACCGATTTTTGCCGCGTTTTTTATGCTCTGCGGGGCCTGCACCAAGGTGCAGGATACGACTTCCAGCGCGTTGGACACGGTGGGTAATGAGACCAGTGCCAGCTGGAATGAATTGCGCGATATCATGGATGTGCCCTCCAAGTCGAAAAAGCCCCCCCCAAAAGACATACCGCAGCAACGCTACTGCTACCATACCTATGAGGATATCATCTGTTATTCCAAGCCGCTTCCCGGCGAGGAATTCCGCATGGTAGGCTATCAGGAGCCGTCGGGTAAAACCGGCTATACTATGAACCTACGCAATCTACCCAGCAACTTTGGTCCGCCCAAGGCGGAACCGCCTGTGCCGCAGACCAGCCCGCCTGCTGCTGCAACGCCTGCCGATCCTGATAAAAAGCAGCTTAAGGAAGTCATATTCGATCCGGCGGAACTTGAGCCTAAAACGCTGGTGCCGGATAAACCCCAGTAAACCTTATTTCCAGTGATAGCTGGCGACGCTGCCGCAATGGGTGCAGGTGAGATGCCATGTCGCAGTGACCTGCTCGCAGGCCTCGCAACTATAGGCAGGGTCATTTGCCGCTTTGCCCGCACGCTTTAACCATTCGCCTGCCTGCTCGCGGTTTTCAGTCATCGTCTCGATTTCTGCCAGCATTGCGCATACACGCACGGTTTCTTCACTCTGCCCCAGATGTCTTAGCAGGCGGCGCGCAAGATCAAAATCACGTTGCTGGATGGCGAGCGTGGCAAGCAGGAAACGGCTTTCACGATGTTCGGGATGGTGTGCCGCCAGCTTCTCAATCGCTGCCGCAGTCTTTTTCTGTTCCTTGCTTGCCTCGATGCATCGCATGAGCGCTTCGGTAAGCAAGGGATGCGGTGCAATTTTCCAGGCATGGGTCAGAGCCTTCAATGCGCGTTTACCTTCGTTCTGCTTAAGATACGCTTCAGCAAGGAGACTCGATGCCGGAGCAAAGTCAGGCTTGCGCCGCAATGTATCTTCGAGCACCGCGATGGCAAAATCCCAGCGCCGTTGTTCTTTAAGTGTAAGTGCATTTTCATAAAGCGCATAAGCACCGAGCTCACGAAATTCCTGCCTGCTGATATACCGCTTGCGCGCAGAGACTTCCAGAAGGCGCAATGCATCCTGCGAGCGGCCTTTGCGTGCATAAAGCCCGACGAGCGTTTTTATCAGCCAGCTATCTTGCGGCTTTATCGCCAGTGCTTTTTCCGCGTAATTAAGCGCCGCATCATCATCATGACTGCGTCTTGCATTTTCGATGAAGCCGCGCAGGGCCATGAATTCGGTGCCCTCGGCCTTGAGCATCTGTTCAAGATAGAGGCGCGCCTGGCTTTCATTGCCTTCCAGACGTGCGACCTGAGCCGCAAGCATGAGGGTGAGGGGCTGATGCGGCAGCAACTGGCGTGCGCGTGCAATCTGCTTGCGGGCGGCGGCGATATCCTGCGTGGCAATAGCGGCAAATGTATCGGTAAGAGCGCTAAGCCCCAGTGCCTGCTTGCGGGCAAGTTGTGAGCGCATCCAGCTGCGCGGTGAGCGGACAAGCGCAAAGAATAAGGTGTAAATGATGACACAGACTAATGCCAAAGCGGCGACAGAGGCGATAATCACCAGAAGGGAGGTTTCCAGGTGATAATTGCCCCAGTCGATGATGACGCGGCCCGGCTCGTCAGCTATCCATGCGAGCGCAAGGGAAAGCCCCGTAATACAAAGCAGGAGAAAGATGAGCCTGAGCATTACTGCTGCGGTCCTTTAGTTGCGGCCGCCGTAGTAGAAGCTTCAGTGTGGAAGGCTTTTTGCATGACGTCTTCCTCGATCTGGTCGACAAGCGCCGGCGCATCGGTGGCGATCTGGGCTTCGTCAAGCCAGGCGGCGAAATTACCACGCGAGGCTTCGGGCAGCGTTTTGATTTCTGCCATCGCCGCCTCGATTTCTTCGCGGTCAAGATGCGCCTCCGCACGGCCGATGATGGCTTCGGCACTGCTGCCGGTCTGATCCTCGTCTATTTTGCGCACGCTGATGAGGTGAGTGAGATTGTAGACAAAACGCTCCCATGCGCCTGCCCCCGCAGGAGGCGTGGCATCGGCAATGTTGAGGGTCTCCACTGCCTGATCAAACGCGGTGAGCAAAGTGGCAAATGTAGGGATGCCGGTTTCCGCATACCCGGAGAGTGTGGAAACCGAGGGCGTTTTGGTTTCTTCTTCACCCGCCAAATCTTCAAAGGCCGAGAGTTCCGCTGCAAAAGGCTTTCCCGCCATAACCTTTTCGCTCAGGCGATGAAATGCCGAAAGCAGGCGGATGGATTGATAGAGCTGGGTATTGCCGCCGGAGAACGGCGTTGCCTTGAGCGTAGCCAATTCTTTCTCAAGCGCCGCGATGCGGTTTTCATCCGCAGCGGGCAGGGCGGCCGCAGGAGCGGGTGTGCTGCCGGGTGCCGTGGGCGCAGCGACCCCTTGTTTTTGCTCGAGCGTCTCAATGCGTTTTTGTTGCAGCGCCACCGTGCTGTCGAGTGCCTGTATGCGCACATCGAGCATATCCAGCGACCCGCCGACCTGCTGCCTGCCGGCAAATTGTGGCGAGATGAACTGCATGTATCCTGCAAATGCGGCTATCAGCAGAAGAAACAGGATGGTAATGCGCAGCCAGCGGAAGCGTGGTTTAGGCGGTGTATCGTCCATAGAGAAATGTCCTCGTGGGGTTGGCAAAGGCTATATAGCACAGCTCCTCTATCAGCACACGTGCTGTTTAATGGAACTGATTACGCTTTCAAGCGTAGGCTTGAGCGCTATGTGTATACTGCGCCAGCGCATGCTGCCAAGCCCTTTTGCGATGGCTTTGCTCATGGTAATGGCTTGTGCTTGCTGGTGTGGCTTTGTCAGGGAATATTGCTTTGCCAGTGCGGCATACGTCTCTGCCGTGCGCAGAGAGAAAAATACCACCGCATCCACGTTCTTTTGCGTGAGGGCCTTGCGCAGCGAGGTAGAAAAACTACGCGCGGCACGCGCGCGGTAAGGAATGATTTCATCGATCGTAAAACGCGAAGCGAGCTCTGCTGCGATATCCACGCTGACATCTTCGCCGCGCAGATAAAGCAACCGCGCACCGGCGGGATAATGTTGTTTGGCATAGGTAAGCAGTGTCCCGACCGTGCCGCCGGCCACGGCAACGTGAATAAATCCAAGTTTCTTTGCCTCGAGCGCCGTGGCTTTTCCTACCACAAGCATGGGTATTTTTTGTGAAGCCGATAGACGTACAAGGCAATCAAGTGCGTGTCTGCTGGTGACAAGAATTACGCCGGGCTTCTTTTGAAGCGCCTGCGTAAGCGCTTTGTCATGAGCTTTGATAGATTCGATGGTGAGCATGGGCTCGACCAATGTTTTAAATCCGCATTTTTGAAGATGCTTGGCCATCTTCTCAGCGTCTTCTTTAGGCCGGGTGATGACAATGGTCTTCATGCCAGGCATCGCTTACCGCCCTGTGCCAGCAGTTCCTTTGCCGCATCCTCGCCCATTTTCTGAGCATCTTCCGGGGCACCGATGCGCATGGCTTTGACGTGAAATGCGCCGTCGGGGGTAAAGAGCATGGTATCAAGCCGCAGCGATGTCCCTTGCATGCGTGCGTAGGCGGCAATCGGTGTGCGGCAGGAACCCCCCAGTGTGGCAAGCAGGCTGCGCTCGGCAATTGTAGCGTGCATGGTCACGGCATGATTAAGTGGCTGCAGCATCACTTCGCTTTTGCTGCCCGATACGCATTCTATCGCAATCGTCCCCTGGCCGGCAGCGGGCAGGAAATGCCGGGTATCCATAATCTCGCAGGCTTCCTTTTGCAGGCCGATGCGTCGCAGGCCCGCAAGCGCAAGCAATGTGGCGTCGACCTCGCCTTTTCTGACTTTGGCAATGCGCGTGGGAACATTGCCGCGCATGGGAACAATCTGTATATCCGGGCGCATGATTTTAAGCTGCGCTGCCCTTCGCGGCGAAGACGTGCCGATGCGCGCGCCTATGGCAAGTCCAGCCAATGAGGAGGCATCCTTGGCAATAAGCGCGTCATGCGGATCTTCGCGTTCAAGAACGGCAGCGATGGCCAGACCCTCAGGCAGCACGCTTTCCATATCCTTGAGCGAATGCACGGCGATATCCACCTTGTCGCTCAAAAGCGCTTCTTCAAGTTCCTTGGTGAAAAGTGCTTTGCCGCCAATATCGGCAAGTGTGCGGTCGGCATTTTTGTCACCGCTGGTAATGAGCGGAACGATTGCCACGGCGAGTCCAGGAAAGGCCGTGGCGAGTTGGGCGCGCACGAGTTCAGCCTGTGCCAGCGCTAGCTGGCTTTTGCGGGTGCCGATACGTATATGGGAAAGTTGAGTCATCAATTATTCTTGTCTAATCGCCGTTTTCGGCTTTATCTAGCCCAAAATTCGTTAAGATGCATTGATTATGAAGGTATTGGGTATCGAATCGAGCTGCGACGAGACGGCGGCGGCGATCGTCAGCGATGATCGCACGATCTTGTCAAACGTGCTGCTTTCGCAGCATGACGCGCATCGTCCTTATGGCGGCGTCGTACCTGAAATTGCCGCGCGCTCACATATCGTGCATATGGACGATATCGTCGGCGACGCCCTTGCAAAGGCACAATTGCAATGGAGCGACATTGACGCCGTGGCAGCTACTACTGGCCCGGGGCTCATCGGCGGTGTCATCGTCGGCACGATGACGGGCAAGGCTATCGCCTCGGCGCTTGGCAAACCTTTCATTGCCGTCAATCATCTCGAAGGTCATGCGCTTACGGCGCGGCTTACCCATGCCGTCGAATTTCCCTACCTGCTCCTGCTGGCTTCTGGCGGACATTGTCAGGTGCTGGCGGTGGAGGATGTCGGAAAATACCGTAAAATGGGGGGCACTCTGGACGTTGCGATGGGCGAAGCGTTCGACAAGACCGCCAAGATTATTGGGCTGCCTTATCCGGGTGGGCCGGAAGTGGAAAAGCGCGCGCGCACGGGAAATCCGAAACGCTTTACTTTTCCGCTGCCGCTTAAGGGGCGCGAAGGCTGTGACTTTTCTTTTTCAGGATTAAAAACGGCCGTGCGGCTGGCGGCAGATGAAATTGCAGTGGATGGCGCGCTGTCGGATGTGGACATTGCCGATATCTGCGCCTCATTTCAATATGCCATTGGTCAGGTGCTTGAAGATCGTATGCGCAATGCCTTTGCCGATTTTACGGTGCGCTATGCGTCGCGGACATTGGTGGTGGCAGGTGGTGTCGCCGCCAATCAGTATGTGCGCACATGCCTTGAAAAGGCGGCAGCGCCTTTTGGCTTTACGCTCATCGCACCGCCTGTGCATTTATGTACGGACAATGCAGCGATGATTGCATGGGTAGGGGTGGAATGGATGAAGCGCGGACAATATTCGGCGCTTGATACTGAACCCAGGGCACGCTGGCCTCTCATGCAGTGAGCTTCTTGTCTTTTGAAAAAGAATGTTGTAGTTTTTGCTTAATAGCTGTTAACAAATTTTTAAAAAGGGGAAAGCTATGGCACTCAAAACGGCATTCAAGAATTTCCGCATGGGGGTCAGTGAAGAAATCCGGGAAGTAAAATCACTTCTCTCCCGCATGTCTACGCCATCAGAAAATTCAGCTCTCGGAGCCAATTTCCGCAAGTTTGGCACCTCCTTCGGCACGTATGATTTTGACGCATTCCTCGATCTTTCCCGCAATTTTTATACGGAAGGAATGGTTTCGCGGGATCCGCTCTATACACTCATCCACATGCGCGGCAATCGCATTGCCATCGATTACAACGGCGAAATCCGCGGCATCTTTAGCAACAAGGGCACGCCGTTGGCATTTTACCGCCCTGATTTTCGCCAACTGGGTTACGCCAACAAAGGCGAAGAACTCGCAGCCTTCCGCTCCAACGTCGTCAGCTAGCGGAATAATTTCTGTAGTTTGTTTTTATCGCCTGCGCTGAGCGCGTCGCTCATTTCATGCAATATGCGCAGGAAGCTGGCCAGCAAATGGGCGATATGATGGTGATGCTCTGAAATGGCGGCGAGAGCGGCATGCGGGTCTTGGGTGGCGGGTGATACCATATCCGAAAAACCTGCCCCGGCAAAATGCGCTGGGTGAATGCCCGAATCTTCCTGCAGGAGTGATGCCGTGGCGACAAGACAGGTGGCCACAATCATCGGCAGGAGCTGGGGCGCAATATGGCCGTTACCGTTGCCCTCCTCTTGGCTTTGTGAAAGTTCCCCCGTCATCTGTCCGGCAAAACTGGTGAAGGCGGCGAGCGCTTCACGAATGAAATCAGCGTTAAGCACGCAAATGTCAGCCCATAATGCAGGATCCGAATGGGTAAGCCGCATGAAACGTGTAAAAGTCTCATCCGTCTCAGCAGGTATTCCCTTCAGGCATTTGCCCGAAGCAAAAGAAACGACCTGCGGCAGATGTGAGACATAGGCATAAATGCGATCATGCAGCTCTGCAGGCATATATTCGATTTTAGCGCCCAGCGTTTCCCATAATGTGCGTATCCTTGTGACGGGGACGCTTTTGAGGTCTTGTTTTTTAGGAGTAAGGATTACCTGTTTGCCTTTGAACAGATCATCCCTACTCGCAGCCGCGCCGGTCTTTTCGCTGCCGGCAATCGGATGAGCGGGTACAAAGGCAACATAGGCGGGAAGGTGAGGGGCAATCGTAGCGACGGCGTGACGCTTTACCGATGCAACATCCATCACCACCGCGCCTTGCTTGAGGAATGGCGCGATGTCTTTTGCCAGGGCTTCAAAAGCAGCAGGCGGCGCTGCAAACACAATCAAATCAGCATTTTCCACCGCCTGCCCGGCATGGGCATAATCCGCTTTCCACCCGGCACCTGCAGCATACAATTGGGCCTCAGGCGAGGTATCGAAGACGGAAATAGTCGTCCCTAGCTTTTTACTGGCCAGTGTTTTTGCCAGTGATGCGCCGATAAGACCCAGGCCTAAAATCGCCACATGTGAAAAAAGCGGGTTTTGCATAAATCAACGTATGAAATCTATGAAATGCGCTATGCCAGAAACGCACGCAACGCGTCAACTACGGCGCGGTTTTCTTCTTCCGTGCCGATGGTTATTCTTAAACATTTGGGCAGGCCGTAATTCACCACTTCGCGCGCAATGATACCGCGATCCATAAGAAATACATTGGCGGCAGCAGAAGTTTTGCCCGGTGAAGTAAATTCCACCAGCAGGAAATTGGCAATCGAAGGATGGACAAGCAAGCCGAGTTTGGTGAGCTCTTCACTCATCCATGCCAGCCAAATGTTATTGTGCTTTTTTACCTGCTCGGTGTACGCCACATCCTCAACAGCGGCGATGCCCACTGCAATACTGACGCCTGAGACGTTGAATGGCCCGCGTACGCGGTTAAGCACATCGGCGATGGCGGCAGGAAAATATCCCCATCCGATCCTGAGCGAAGACAGTCCGTAAATTTTGGAGAAGGTACGCAGCATTACGGTGTTTTGCGTCATATCCACCAGTTCCTTGCCGCAGCTATAGTCGGCTTTATCGGCAAATTCAGCGTAAGCGCTGTCAATGGCCAGAATGACATCGCCAGGAAGTCCATCGTGCAGCCGTTTAAGCTCGGAGGCAGCAAGATACGATCCGGTGGGGTTATTGGGATTGGCAAGATAAACGATGCGGGTCTTGGGTGTCACCTTGGCCAGAATCGCATTCACATCAGCGGTGAGATTTTTCTCTGCAGCGGTCACGGGTGTTGCACCGCTGCCCTGAGCGTAAATCTTATACATTAGGAAGCCGTGCTCGCTGTAAAGTACTTCGTCGCCTTCACCCGCATAGGCATGGGTGAGCAGGCCGATAAGCTCATCCGAACCCGCCCCGCAGACGATACGCTCTGCATCCAGCCCGTGCACAGCGGCAATCGCCTTGCGTAACTCAAGCACTGAGCTGTCAGGATAGCGATGCAGCTTTGCGGCGTGTTCACTGTAGGCCTTGAGCGCCTTGGGGCTTGGGCCCAGCGAACTTTCATTGGAAGAAAGCTTGAGGATTTTTGCGGCCGCATCCTTGGTCTTGGATTTGCCGGCGACATACGGACTGATATCCAGAATGCCCGGTTTAGGTTTAGGAAGTGCGGAAGCGTTAGGTTTTTTCAGGGCCGACATGGGATTACTTTTTTGCATAAATGAGGGGAGTAGCGTAAGCACCGATCGGGTTGATGGCAAGCAGAGATGCGCCGATTTCCTTGGTAAGAGCCCGCATGGTGCTGTCTTGCGGGCTAATGAAGCCCTTGATTTCAACCAGATGAGCGCGATGGCCCGACGCAAAACTCTCCACCGCACGCCAATGCACTTCAAGTTTCTGCTTATCAAAAGCAGCTTTAAGCCGGCTTTGGCTTACGTCCATATCGGTTTCAAGGCTTACATAACTGATATCGTCGCCGGTGGGTTCAGGATCCACCTTGGCCACAGCAAGCGCTTTGATTTCTGCACCCTTGGCCAGCACAAACGGCAGGCAGGCGAATACCCTGAGCCCTTCGGGCATCCTTGGCCACCACGAGCCTTCAGGCGTGTCATCAGGCAGCGGCAGCACGCCTACCTCGGCTTTGCCGTCAATTACGTCACCCAGCACGCGTTTGGCGGTAGGTTGTTTGGCCACAGAGGTGAAGCTGCCGAAATAATCCTGCGCGAGTGCGTAAATCTCCGAGTGCGACTCAGGCGCATAGGCGGTGATGGTAAGTTGTGATTCCAATGACAACGATGCACAGATGATGAGCCGCCATATCTGCGCCGCTGCCTGCGGGGGGAAAACGCCACTCTCAAGCTTGCGGTATATGCGGCGCACAAGTTCAGCCTCGCGACCAGAGCGGATGAAGGCCTTGCCATCTGCCGCGCGTTTCTTTTTGGTCATGCCGACCTGTTTGACGTAACCTGAACGTTCGTTCAGCAGATCGATGATCCTGTCGTCAATGGCGTCAATGCTTGCGCGTAGTTTCTGTATGTCTTCATGGCTCATGGGGGCAACCTATCGCGGAAGCACTCAGGAGTAAAGAGCCTGAAACTACTCAGATTATGCTAGGCCGCCAGCTGCGCGATTTCTGAAATGGAGTCGCGCACGCCTTCGAGCTTTGCCGCCGTATCATTCCATTCGCGCATGAGCACCAGCTTGTGATCGGGGCGTAGTTTCGCACGTGCGGTATTGGCGGCGATATAGGCAAGAAGTTTCTCAGGGCGGGCAAAACTGTTCTTGCGGAAAGAAAGCACGGCACCTTTGGGCCCGGCATCAATGCGTTCCACCCCGGCCTGCAGGCAGAGCTGCTTTAAGCGCACCACCGCGAGCAGATGTTCGGTTTCCTGCGGTAAGGCGCCGAAACGGTCAATGAGTTCAGCGGCAAAAGAATGAATTTCCTCTTCATCGGCCAGCGAGGCTGCGCGACGATAGAGGCTGAGGCGCAATTCCAGATCGAGCACATAGGTTTCGGGAATAAGCACCGTCATGCCGAGATTGATCTGCGGGCTCCATGTGTCCGTCGTGGCAGCGGGAGCCCCTTGCTGGCTGGTTTTGGCGGTGGCCACCGCTTCCTCGAGCATCTGCTGGTAAAGTTCGATGCCGACTTCGCGCACATGGCCCGACTGTTCTTCGCCCAGCAGATTGCCAAAGCCGCGTATGTCCATATCGTGGCTGGCGAGTGTGAAGCCCGCACCCAGACTATCCAACGTCTGCATCACTTCCAGCCTGCGCGTCGCGGCATGGCTCAGCGTGCGGTGATGCGGCAGGGTGTAATAGGCATAAGCGCGGGTCTTGCTGCGGCCCACGCGCCCGCGCAACTGATAGAGCTGTGACAAGCCAAACAGCTGGGCGCGATCGACGATGATGGTGTTGGCGGTCGGGATATCAAGACCGGACTCCACAATGCTGGTGGAAAGCAGCAAGTCGAATTTGCCTTCATAAAAAGCATTCATTACGTCATCGAGCTCGCCGGCAGCCATCTGGCCGTGAGCGATGGCGACTTTGATTTCAGGCACCAGCTCGCGTAGCACCTGCTGCAGTTCGGCCATGTATTCGATACGCGGTGTAACATAAAATATTTTTCCGCCACGATGATGTTCACGCAGAATGGCTTCGCGGATCATCACCGGATCAAAGGGGGTTACGAACGTACGTACCGCAAGACGGTCTACCGGCGGTGTGGCGATAATGCTGAGTTCGCGCACACCTGAGAGCGCCAGTTGCATGGTGCGCGGAATGGGCGTTGCCGAAAGGGTGAGTACATGGATATTGCTTTTAAGCGATTTGAGTTTTTCTTTCTGCGCGACGCCGAAATGCTGTTCTTCGTCGATGACCAGCAAACCGAGATTCTTGAACTTCACGCTCTTGCCTAGCAGCGCATGCGTGCCGATGACGATATCGATGCTGCCGTCTTCAAGTCCTGCGAGCGTTTTTTTGTTTTCTGCCGCTGAGCTGAGACGAGATATCTGGCGGATGGCGAAGGGCAATCCGGCAAAACGCGTAATGAACGTATGATAGTGTTGGCGCGCTAGCAATGTGGTGGGACAGACAATGGCCACCTGCACCTTGCCGATTTCATTGCTGGCGGAGGCGGCGACAAAGGCTGCGCGCAGCGCTACCTCGGTCTTGCCAAAGCCGACGTCACCGCAGACCAGTCTGTCCGTGGGCCTGCCCGAGGCGATGTCGGATAGTACATTATCGATAGCCTTGGCCTGATCGTCGGTTTCAGCGTAAGGGAAGCGGGCAGAGAATTCCTCGTATAGCCCCTGCGGGGTAGTAAACGGCGTGGCCTCGCCCACGCTACGCGCTGCGGCGGTGGCAATCAGTTCTTCGGCAGCCAGTGTGATGCGTTCTTTAAGCTTTGCCTTGCGCGACTGCCATGATGCGCTACCGAGCTTGTCGAGCTTTGCGCCTTCCTCTTCGCTGCCGAAACGCGAGAGCAAATCAATATTTTCCACCGGTAAAAAAAGCTTGTCGTCCCCTTCATATATAAGCTTAAGGCAATCATGCTGCGCGCCCAGCACGTCAAGCAGCACCAGCCCTTCAAAACGTCCGATTCCATGTTCACGGTGCACCACCAGCTCGCCGGGTGTGAAGTTGGCAGCCTCCGCAAGGAAATGTTCGGACTTTTTGCGCTTTGGCTTTATGCGGATGATACGTTCGCCGAAAAGATCCTGCTCGCTGATGAGCGCCAGAGTTTCGGTTTCAAACCCCTGTTCAATTGCAAGGATGACAAGCCCCACAGTCTTGCCGCGGATCTCGGAAAGAGCCCCGAATGATTCGAGGCGCAGCGGATGCATGTTATGCTCGTGCAATATACCGGCGATACGCTCACGGCTGCCTTGCGAATAGCAGGTGATGACAGCGCTTCTGCCTTTACTGTGTGCCTGCGCAATATACGTTTTAAGTTCCTCAAACAACGCTTCACCGCTGAGCTGGCGCGAAGCAAAATTCCTGCCGGGGTGCAGAATAAGCGCTGCGCCCTCTTCGGTCGCTACAAACGGATTAAGCGTGATGACAGTGCGTTTATCATTTTGCGCCTGCCAGTCATAGGTTGTGAGATACAATGCATCCGGCGGCAATGCGTGATAATCCGGCGTGCCGTATTTTTTCATGCGCGGCGCATTTTTGCGCGCGTCGTAATATTCCTGCGTCAGCTCAAAACGCTCCTGCGCTGCCATATCGGCCTGTGCGCCGCGCATAATAACCGCATCCGGCGCATAGCTGAAAATCGTCTCAAGCCTGTCGTAAAAAAGCGGCAGCAGATGTTCCATGCCACCGTAACTGCGCTGCTGCGAGATGGCTTCGTAAAGCGGATCACTGTCGGTGTTCGCACCAAACAATTCGCGGTATTTCTGGCGGAAACGTTCGGTAGTGACGGGATTCAGGATTACTTCGCTTGCCGCATGCAATGTTATTTCGCTGTGCGTATCCTTACTGCGTTGAGAGAGGGGATCAAACCGTCGAATCGACTCAAGTGTATCGCCAAATGCATCCAGCCTTATGCCTTCCTCGCTGCCGGGTGGAATAATATCGATGATATTGCCACGTGCGGCAAATTCGCCGGTTTCCATCGCCGTGCTCGCGCGTCTGTATCCATTTTCGCTGAGAAAGTGAATGAGTGCGTCATAGGCCAGTGGCGTGCCGACCTGCAGGCGAAACTGCGCATGTTTGAGCGCGCTTGCGGGTGGCAGCTTCTGAAGTGCAGCATTGACAGTAGTAAGGATGATGCGCGGCGCTGCCGAGGGTGTGAGTAGCTGCGAAAGCGCGATGATGCGTTCAGCAAGTGCGACAGAATTGGGTGATGCGCGATCATAAGGCAGACAATCCCAGGCTGGCAGGCTGATGACTTCCACGCCATGGGCAAAGAATGTAAGGCCGGTATGTACCGTTTCCATTTCACGGTCACTGGCAGCGATGTAAAGAATATCACGCGTGCTGGCTTTAATGGCGCTGGCGAGCACATAGCACTCCGTGCCGCGCGGGATGCCGCCCAATTCGCTTTTGCGGGAAAGTTCCAGCCATTCGGGGTTAAAGCGCATATTGCTTTCTGAGGTCTGCGATCAAAATGCTATAGCTTCCATCTTCGGGAGAGGATTTGCCCGATACCCAATCCCAGATGTCGTTGTCTTCTTCATTTAAGAATCGTTCAAATTCATCGAGTGCTGCGCTGTCCATCGTTGCAAGGCGCGCGGCTGCATAAGGCCCAAGGATGAGATCCGTTTCTTTGGAACCGCGGTGCGCGCTGCGAAAGTACAGCCGTTTAAGGCGGGTTTGCTCAGTCATTTACAATCCCTTTAGACAAATCGTCCGCCCGGTGTTAATACAATTATCATGCTTTGTCACTACCATGGACGGCCATGACCAGTTTACCGATCAATCCTGCTCAGATTCTCAGCTCTTACCGCAAGTCCGATGCCATCATCATTGTTTGCCAGAACAATACCAAGAAAATAATCGAGATAGCAGCGGTCAACGACGAAGCCAGCCGGGTTTTCGGCTTTTCCAACAGCGAGCTGGTGGGTAAGGAACTGGCACACCTCCTGCCTGAACGTGTGGCCAGCACGATTAGCGAATTTGTGGAATATGAAGACGATCAGAACGATTTGCTGGCCGTTCTTAACAAGATACGTAATTTTTCAGTCAAATGCAGTGACGGGCGTGAGGCGGAATTCAAGTTGCGCATCATACGCGGCGAGGCCATCGATCATAACCCGTGGTTTCACCTGGTGCTTATCGATGAAGAAAAGCTGCGCAAGACCAATGCGTTTCGTGAAGTGTTGCGCGAGAATTTCAAGGGCCATGAGATTATTGACGAGCGCACGGGGCTTGCCAATCGCCTTTCTCTGCTTAAGGATATCGAGCTGATTGTCTACCACGTGCGCAACAGTGAAATCTCGGCGTCATTCGCCATCATCGAGATCAATAATTACGATATGCTGCGCGCCCAGCGTACGCAGGAAACCTGCTTTAAACTACACCAGCATATAGGTCAGATCTGCAAACTTAAGCTGCGTGCGGAAGATACCGTAGGCACGCTTTCAGAGCGGTCGTTGGGCATTATTCTTATCGATGCGCCGCAGGAGCCCGCCCGCATGGTGCTCAATCGCCTGCGCTGGGCCATTAGCGTAAGCCCGATGCCGGTTTCGCCCAGGGAAGAGCTGGTAGCGCAGGTTAATATTGGCTTTGCCCAGATTGATGGAAAAATCAAAGAGACGGAAGTGCTCGAGAAGTGCGAAGAATTCGTCGCCAGCCTCAGGCAGAGTTCGCATAATTCAGTGCAGCTGGTGGTGACGCATGAGCGTCGTATCGAGGAGCCGGATCGCCGTAAGGAAGATCTGCCGATTGAAATGGAACGGCGCAAAAAAGAGCGTCGCAGGATTCCCAAAGAAGAAAAATAGTTACGCTACCGACAGCGACTTATCACCAAGCCACCCGCTCAGGTCGCCCAGCGCTCTTGCCGACATATTCTGCGCGCGGCTATCTTTGCGCACTTTGCCGGGCAGGGGCGGGAATAAGCCGAAATTGACGTTCATCGGCTGGAAGCTTTTACTTTCCGCTCCCTGCGTGATATGGCCCAGCAACGCACCCAGCGCAGTGGTAACGGGCGGCAGCGCAGTATTTCCGGCAGCAAATCTTCCGGCGAGCAACCCTATCGCCGCGCTTTCCACATAACCTTCCACGCCGGTGATTTGTCCGGCAAAGCGCATATGCGGTGCGGCTTTCAGGCGCAAATCTGGCGAAAGCAATTTCGGGCTATTGATGAAGGTATTGCGATGCAGCCCGCCCAGGCGAACGAATTCGGCATTTTCAAGACCGGGTATGCTGCGGAAGATGCGTTGTTGCTCACCATATTTAAGCTTGGTCTGAAAACCCACCATATTAAATAAGGTGCCAAGTTTATTGTCCTGACGCAGCTGCACCACGACATAATGCGGCGTGTTGCTGTGAGGATTGGTGAGGCCTACCGGTTTCATCGGGCCATATGCCAGTGTTTCCTTGCCACGCATGGCCATGACTTCAATCGGCAGGCAGCCTTCGAAATAAGGCGTAGTTTTTTCCCATTCCTTGAACTCGGTTTTTTCTCCGGCAATAAGCGCATCAATAAAAGCGTAATACTGCTCCTGCGTCATGGGGCAATTGATGTAATCGGCGCCTTCGCCTTTGTCGTAACGCGACTGAAACCATGCCACGTTCATATCGATACTTTCTTTGAGCGCAATAGGCGCAATCGCATCAAAGAAGGCAAGATAGGCTTCCCCCGTGACTTTGAGAATGGAATCGGAAAGTGCTGATGAGGTGAGCGGCCCGGTGGCGATAATCACTTCGCCCCATTCCGCCGGAGGCAGGTATGCAATCTCTTCGCGGACAAATTTTATGCGCGGATGGCTGCTGAGAGCCTCTGTAACACCCTGAGAAAACCCCTCACGGTCTACCGCAAGTGCGCTGCCTGCCGGCACCTTGTGCTTGTCGCCTTCGCGCAGGATGAGTGAACCGCAGCGGCGCATTTCTTCATGCAGCAGACCCACGGCGTTATTCGTTGCATCGTCCGAACGAAATGAATTGGAGCAGACAAGCTCAGCGCATTTGTCGGTATGATGCGCTTCGGTCTTCTTTACCGGGCGCATTTCGTGGATAACGACATCGCGGCCCGCTTCAGCAGCCTGCCATGCCGCTTCGCTGCCTGCCAATCCGCTGCCGATAATATGCACAGTGCTCATAAGTATTTTATCATCATTAAGGTGTCGTAATATTTGCCGGCTATCTTTAACGTGCGAGGCTTGGTGCCGTAAACAGTAAAACCGTTGCGTTCATAACATTTCTTTGCCTCGCTGAGATGGGCCGTTACATCCAGTTCCAGCTGTTCAATACCGCTTTTGCGCGCATGTTCCGCAAGTGCTTGAATTAACGCGCTCATCACGCCTTTATTGCGGCTGTTGCTTTGCAGATAGGTCGTGTAAACCTCGGCGCGGTGCGCGTCCTTTTTTACCTGATGCGGATAATAGCCTACCACGCCGGCTATTTTATTATTGTCAAAATAGGCAAACACACAGCTGTCTTTTAATCTCTTTTTCCATTCTTCATCACTTCTGAGTGACTCCTCTTCATATGAGCCGCTGAAGGCTTGCGGATGTTCTTTCAATGCTTCAAGCCGGATGGCTTTCCAGATGGTAAAATCATCTTGGGTGAGCAGGCGGATCATATGAATCAACTAAGCGTAATGAGGATTTCCTCATGCGTCTTCTTATCGCCTGCCGCAACGACGCGCCCGTCGGACACAAAGGTCAGCGGTCTGCCTTGCCAGTCGGTAATGATACCTCCGGCGCTCTCAATGACCGGGCGCAGGGCACAGAAGTCATGCGGCTTGAGGTCGGTTTCAATCACAGCGTCGATAGCGCCGCTCGCCAGCTGAGCATAAGCGTAGCAGTCATAGCCATAGACCGTGTAACGAACCTTCTTTTGCACATGTTCGAATTTCACCTTATCTTCTGCACTGAAGAGATGGGGTGAAGTGGTGCTGAGTGTGGCCAGAGACAGTTTTGGGCAGCTGCGTACGCGCACCGGATTGGCGTTAAGCGTCGAAGGAAGGTGGGCGCCGCCGATCCAGCGTTCCTTTTGGATGGGCTGGTCGATAACTCCGAGCACGGGAATGCCAAGTCTCACCAGCGAAATAAGCGTGCCGAAGGTGGCCATCCCCGCAATGAAGGACTTGGTGCCGTCCACCGGATCGAGCACCCAGCAATATTTAGCGTCGGCCTGATATTTGCCTTCCTCTTCGCCCCAGATACCGTGATCGGGGTAGCGTTTCATAATCATCTCGCGCATGACCTGTTCGGCGCGCCGGTCGGCGATGGTCACCGGGCTTTCGTCTGGTTTGACGTCGACGGCTACGTTGGTACGAAAGAGCGGGCGGATGACATCCCCCGCGGCATCGGCCAGCAGATGCGCGAACTCGACAAATTCCGGAAGTATATCGCTCAACTGAGAAATCTTTCGACAAGATGCGGATTAACCATCACCGGCAGTCCGCCGATAGAACTGGTGAATCCCTGGATATAGATAT
This sequence comes from Alphaproteobacteria bacterium, assembly GCA_013289445.1. The sequence continues at coordinate 1,503 of JABCZZ010000013.1, read as the reverse complement.
TGCCATACCCCATGATGCGGCCAATAAAGGTCTGATACACCGTCACCCCGGCGATGCGCCTTCTGTCCATCTCCACCGTGGTAATCGTCATCAGGCCGGCTTTGGCGATGACACGCAGGTCCGTGACGATGAGCTCGGTGCTCTGCATGAGGATAAGGCCCTGCATGAGCTTATTGAATCCCCACAGCGCAATGCCGCCTGCGATGATCTTTACTTCAATGGCGGTGTTGGGGCTGCGTTCCTGCCAATGTTCAAGCGTATTGTAAAGACCGGCGGTAGAAGGAAAATTATCCGCCAGAAAGAAGGTAAGCCTGAGCAGCAAAGAATGCGAATGTTCGCCGTTGCTGGTGGCTTCCATCAGCATCCATGCGGCAAAACCCAGAAGAAGCGCGCCAGGAACGAGCACGCTGGGATGGACATGGCCATCATAGAGCACCTGCTCGTCAGGAAGCAGAATATGTTTGACGTAACTCATAATAATAAACAGAACTATCCAATATGAAGGATAAATTCCAAACAAATTTCGATATTACCCGACTTTATGATGCGAATGTGGCCTTTCCGCAGGTGACCAAGGTCGGCATCGTGCCATTTGTTGCCCTGCCGGCGCTCAAAATACTGGCGATGAAACCAAGGGCCAGTGCCAAACATTTGGGAGATCCTGCTTTCCAGATTGCCAAAGGCACGCGGCGTATCTTTATCAATGAGGCATGGTGTGACATGCGTGACGACGATCTGCGCTATGCCGATCCGTCATTTTATGAATCGCTGACCGATACGGCTCTGCGCGAAGGGTATGAAGAGGTGGGGCTTAAATCCGGCAATATTGTGCGTATGTTTGACCTCGGAGGATTCACTTTTACTTCGGCCAGCAAAGGCATCGTAAAGCCTATTCATATTTTTGCGGCACAGATAAAACAAACCAATGATTTTTCCGCATTCGAAGCCACGACCAGCGAAACGCGATGGATGACGCCTGAAGAATTTGCCCGCGACGGCAGGGATGATCATGCCAATATCATGCAGGAAGTGGTAAAACGGCTTCTGAGTGCGCTTTAAATGTTCCAAATGTCATGGAACTGTCATGGCTAAATGGTGCAATTCTGCTAAAATGACGTAACGAACGCGCAAAAGAAACAGGAAGGGTAGACATGGTAAAATTAGTGACAGAGTCCGGTGATATCAATGCTGTCACAGGGCGCGAGGACCCGGTAGCGCACGTAGCGCAGAAACCACATAAGAAGCCGGAAAAGGAAAAGCCATTAAAGCAAGCGGAACCCGAGCAGAAGAAGCTCGAGGAAGCACTGAGAAAACTCTCTCCTGAAGCGGCTGAGGAACTTATCCTGATGCTAAGAGAGGATCCCAGGATTGCCAAGCATCTGGGCGACATCGATAAAAATGCTGAACAGATTGAAGCCGCCATCAAGGCCGGCAAGCAAGCCGCCAATAGCGGTGAGGAAAGCCCCGATCATATTCCCGATGTGCCGGCGGGCTATGAAGCCA
>JABCZZ010000012.1 GCA_013289445.1 Alphaproteobacteria bacterium | reverse complement strand
TAAACGGCAACAGCCAGCAGGAACAGAGGAACATAAGAAACACCAAGGATAGCCAACGTTTTCCAGCGTTTATAAAAAAGCAGCCGGAGGCCTTGATATATTCCGCAGCCCGCCGCGACAAGGAAGCCCGAAAAATGGGTGGCGCAAGCGAACCAGATCAGCGCGACAAACGCGGCCAGATCGCGAAATTTCTGTTCCTGCAGATAACGCGCAAAATAAAACAATGCCCAGGCAAGGAAGGCCATAAAAAAGGCGTAATTGCGCAAAGTAAGAGATGTAGCCACGGCGATGGGAGAGAATGCCAGGCAAAAAACACAGAACACCCCTAAATAGGGCCCACGCAACTGGCGGCCAAACTGATAGATTCCGGCAATCGCCATCATTGCGGCGCTGGAGCAGAGCAGGCGCTGCGCAGAATAGCTGGGCGTCAGCATCAGCAGATAATGCCTGAGCAGCCACACAAGCGGGGGATGCTCTTCTGCAAGCGAGCGCCGCAGCACCTCAAGCAGGGAGCGGCCCTTGGCGATGCTGAGGAACTGCATCTCATCCATATTGTATTGATAGTGCCATATCCCGAAAACCCGCAGAAACAGGCCTCCCAGAACGATACACCACAGGATGCAATGGAAAGAATCACGCGCCTTTGCGGAAGAAAAAACCATGCCGTTTTACTCTCTAAGCCTTGCGATACGCGGCCTCAATACTATCCAATATCACCCTCAAAAACCCCTATAAAATAACCATAAAAAAGGCCGTTGACATTCGACTAACCCCTCTTTATATATACCGTCCCTTCGAAAGAAGACGCGCCCTTTTTTTGTGTTTGAAAAAACGCCGGAAACTGCAGCGCTGCAGATTGAAATTGTGAATAGGTTTTTCTGATAAAACCCTTAATTTTTAGAAGGGTTTTGTGCAGAGAGTCGTTGTGATGACTTCTCTTTGTACGAAACAATAAAAATTCTAATTTTTGAGAGTTGATGCTGAATAAAGGTGCCATTTAACTCTTTTTCATGCAGAGCGTCTTTTTCGTTCTGCATGCGACGAGATCTAATGAGTGTCTTGGATTTACGGTTTTATTCATAGGACCGTAAACGTATTAAATATGAAAAGAGCAATTGATGGATGCCTTGGCGATAGAAGGCGATGAAGGACGTGTTAGGCTGCGATAAGCTGCGGGGAGTTGCCAAAGAACTTTGATCCGCGGATGTCCGAATGGGGCAACCCACCTTTATATCTGTTTTCAGTTATTCGTGAATTCGCAAGTTTTTGCGGGTAACGAATAACAGATATAGTTAAAAGGTATTTAAACCTGAATACATAGGGTTTAAAAGCGAACCTGGGGAACTGAAATATCTAAGTACCCAGAGGAAAGGAAATCACAGAGACTCCCTTAGTAGTGACGAGCGAACGGGGACTAGGCCAGCGGTTACAGTGTAAGAACGGGAATAATTTGGAAAATTTAGCCATAGTGGGTGATAGCCCCGTACCGGTAGAAAACATTGTAATCCTCGAGTAGGGCGGGACACGTGCAATCCTGTCTGAACATGGGGAGACCACTCTCCAAGCCTAAGTACTCTCTATCGACCGATAGTGAACAAGTACCGTGAGGGAAAGGTGAAAAGCACCCCGACGAGGGGAATGAAATAGTATCTGAAATCGATTGCTTACAAGCAGTTGGAGCACCGTAAGGTGTGACAGCGTACCTCTTGTATAATGGGTCAGCGACTTAATGTGTCTAGCAAGCTTAAGCCGATAGGTGGAGGCGTAGCGAAAGCGAGTCTGAATAGGGCGAATAAGTTAGACGTATTAGACCCGAAACCTAGTGATCTAGTCATGGTCAGGTTGAAGGTAGGGTAACACCTGCTGGAGGACCGAACCCACGCCCGTTGAAAAGGTCGGGGATGAACTGTGATTAGGGGTGAAAGGCCAATCAAACTGGGAAATAGCTGGTTCTCCGCGAAAACTATTTAGGTAGTGCGTCGAGCGAATATCATCGGGGGTAGAGCACTGGATGGGCTAGGGGGTCCCAAAGACTTACCAAACCTAACCAAACTCCGAATACCGATGAATACTACTCGGCAGACAGACAGTGAATGCTAACGTCCATTGTCGAAAGGGAAACAACCCAGACCTACAGCTAAGGCCCCCAAAGTGGTGGTTAAGTTTGAAAGGATGTAGAGACGCCATAACAACCAGGAGGTTGGCTTAGAAGCAGCCATCCTTTAAAGAAAGCGTAACAGCTCACTGGTCTAATCAAGCGTTTCCGCGCCGAAAATGTATCGGGGATTAAACCACCCGCCGAAGCTTAGGATTTACTAATAGTTCGTCTATCAGTAAGTGGTAGCGGAGCGTTCTCTAAGCCTGCGAAGGTGTACCGTGAGGTATGCTGGAGGCATGAGAAGTGCGAATGCTGACATGAGTAACGACAAACAGAGTGAAAAACTCTGTCGCCGAAATTCCAAGGGTTCCTGCGTAAAGTTAATCTGCGCAGGGTTAGCCGGTCCCTAAGGTGAGGCCGAAAGGCGTAATCGATGGGAATCACGTTAATATTCGTGAGCCATGTGGAAGTGACGGATTGCGTATATTGTTCCGACTTATTGGATTGTCGGGGCGATGAAGCAGTCCCAGGAAATAACTCCACTATAGACCGTACCCTAAACCGACACAGGTGGAATGGTAGAGTATACCAAGGCGCTTGAGAGAACGATGCTGAAGGAACTAGGCAAATTGCCCTCGTAACTTCGGAAGAAGAGGGGCCCCATAATACGCAAGTATCTTGGGGCGGCACAGGCTAGGGGGTAGCGACTGTTTATTAAAAACACAGGGCTCTGCGAAATCCATAAGATGACGTATAGGGTCTGACGCCTGCCCGGTGCTGGAAGGTTAAAGAGAGAAGTGCAAGCTTTGAACTGAAGCCCCAGTAAACGGCGGCCGTAACTATAACGGTCCTAAGGTAGCGAAATTCCTTGTCGGGTAAGTTCCGACCCGCACGAATGGCGTAACGACTTCCCCACTGTCTCCAGCGTCGACTCAGTGAAATTGAATTCTCCGTGAAGATGCGGAGTTCCCGCGGTTAGACGGAAAGACCCCGTGCACCTTTACTACAACTTTGCAGTGGTATTAGGCGTCGCATGTGTAGGATAGGTGGGAGACTTTGAAGCCTTGGCGCCAGCTGAGGTGGAGTCACCCGTGAAATACCACCCTTGTGATGCTTGATATCTAACTACGCGCCGTAAACCGGCGTTAGGACCCTGCATGGTGGGTAGTTTGACTGGGGCGGTCGCCTCCCAAATCGTAACGGAGGCGCGCGATGGTAAGCTCAGGATGGTCGGAAATCATCCTTTAGAGTGCAATGGCATAAGCTTGCCTGACTGCGAGACATACAAGTCGAGCAGATACGAAAGTAGGTCATAGTGATCCGGTGGTTCCTTGTGGAAGGGCCATCGCTCAACGGATAAAAGGTACGCCGGGGATAACAGGCTGATGATTCCCAAGAGTCCATATCGACGGAATCGTTTGGCACCTCGATGTCGGCTCATCACATCCTGGGGCTGGAGAAGGTCCCAAGGGTATGGCTGTTCGCCATTTAAAGTGGTACGTGAGCTGGGTTTAGAACGTCGTGAGACAGTTCGGTCCCTATCTGCCGTGGGTGTAGGAAAATTGAGAGGATCTGACCTTAGTACGAGAGGACCGGGTTGGACGTACCTCTGGTGTACCTGTTGTGGCGCCAGCCGCATCGCAGGGTAGCTATGTACGGAAGGGATAAACGCTGAAAGCATCTAAGCGTGAAACCCGCCTCAAAACAAGTTTTCCCCATTAGAGCCGTGGTAGACTACCACGTTGATAGGACGCAGGTGTAAATGCCGCAAGGCATGTGCCGAGCGTTACTAATAGCTCGATTGATTTAATATTCGCCGAGACACTCATTCCCGTCGCATGTAGTGCGAAAGAGATGAATGTTACATTTTAAATGCATCATTTCAGAAAAACCTATTTCACATACGTGAATAAGAGAGCCGGCTTACATGGCTTGGTGGTTATTGCGAGTGGGTAACACACGTTCCCATCCCGAACACGACCGTGAAAACGCTCCGCGCCGATGGTACTATGACTTAAGTCATGGGAGAGTAGGTCGCTGCCAAGCCTTCTAAGCCGGCTTTTTTATTTACAAAATTAAAGGCCCAGAGTGAAAACTCTGGGCCTTTGTGCATTCAGCTATGTGCGGAACATCAGCGCGGCGGCAGCTTGCTGTCTGGCGCATTGGTGCCATTATTCACGCGTGGCGTGGGAAGATGTGCTTTGATGCCCTCACCCGTTCTATTTGCGCCGGTTTCGATTCCTTTTCTGGTCTTGTCAAAACCAGTTTTAATGCCGCCGGTTATGCCGTCCAGTAATCCATGCTTTTTCTCGGGCGGCGGCGGTGCATCGTGAGGTGTGTTATCCGGATGCTGCTGCCTGTGCTCGGTAACAATGCGAATATTTTCTTGGCGCTCATTTGCGTGATGAGCAAAGAAATCGCCCAAATGCACGTCCACCACTACCCCCGGTGCGGGCGGTGCGGCAACAACGAAACCGCCATTGAAACTAAAGCCCATGGCCGCGCCGGCGGAGAATTCGGCAAATCCGCCGCTGGCATTGCGCGTAAAACAGCGATCGGGCGCCACTTGTACGTCGGCGGCAAGCGGAAGATACTGACCACCTTCCTGATAATACAGCACATTGGAGGGATAGGGCGAGGCGGGGACGTTGATGATCAAAGGATCTCCCTGACTGGGTGCCGGCGGAATTACCTCACCCGGCTGCATACCGTTCGCACTAAAAAGCTTACCCGTAAGATCATAGGTAAGGTACTGCTCCACGGTTTTGCCATCCGCTCCTAACAGGGCGCGTGCGCTACCCTTGGGGCCGAAGAGATCCTGCTCAACGACCCTGGTACCGGTCGGATCCATAATATCGCGCTTGTAAATGGCAAGAGTGCCGGGGTCCGTCCAGTTGCGTCGCACCGTCACCGGTGCTCCGTTCGGCCCTGCCACCAAATCATTCTGCAAGACTTTACCGCCTACCCCGCCATTGGCAGCGATCAAAAAATAATTCTGCTGAATGACGGCAATGCCACCTGGGCCCGCCACCGTAGTATCAGACTCATAAAATTTGCCGTTAGGGGCGTCTACGAGCCTCGGTGCTTCGGCAGGAACCATAATGGCGCCAGGAGCGAACCCGGCGGGACCGGCAGCTGTAGTTGCCTGGAATCTGAAATGTGCCTGCACTTCGGGCGTGGGGATGACAATCGGCTCAACATGCACGTTTATTTTAAACGCTTGAGCGTTAACTTCGTGACCTGCGAACAATGTGCCTGCTGCGACAATACCCGCAGTGGCTTGTTGTGCCCGTTTTTTTGCGTCATCAAAGTTCATAAAATTCCCCTGTAAATGAGTAAGATGTATCGGAGGGATACTATGACAGACATTCGTTACGAAATGATGAAACAGCGATGACAATCGTGTGAAAATCGTCAAATATTCCGGGCCGGTACAGGCAGTTTTTGCTTATTGATCAATAGAAAAGGCAATGCTATCGTCCAGTGATGCTAACGCAGGAAGAATTTAACCGCGAATTCCAGGCGATTTCAGCCGCGCTCGAGAAGCGCAGGCGGTTCTTTCTGACCCTCTTTTATCTTTGCGCCCTTGCTGCTGTCCTGCTGCTCTGCAGTGCGGTTTTTTATCCAAGTGTGCCGCTGCTTGCTATTGATCGTCTGGCGGGCATCACCGCACCGCTTAAACGCAGTGACATCGAATCTTTCCGAATATTTATTTTCTTTTTCTGCGTCTATCTGGTGCTGGCCCCGATTTTTAAATATCGCGGCAGTAATAGCAGCGCCGGCCTGAAAGCGACGCTGAATGCGAAATTTTCACTCAAGGATGAGGCCTATTCCAGGCTTTTCAAATTGTTCGGCGGTTTTCAATTTGCGCCCCATGGCGGAGTGTCGTTGGTGGATATTCGCAATTGCACGCTGCTTGCCGAGCATCAGGTCTATTTTCCTGAGGATTACATCGTCGGGGAATGCAACGAAATGGCGGTCAGGCTGTGTGATGCCAATGTCGTACGGGTGAAAGACCATAAACGCACGTCTTTGTTTAAGGGCTTGATTATCGTATGTGATATTTCGCAGATTTCCGTGAAATTGCGCAAGAATTTCAGTGGCCGCACGGCGCTCATCAGCGATCCGCAGAAAAACATCGCTGCCATTAAAGAACGTTATATAGGCATGAAGAAATTTACCCCGCCGGGTACATTCGAATCTGTGCTTGCTGGTTATACGACCGATGCCGAAGAAGCCAGAAAAATTATCACCTCTGCGCTTCTGGAAGGGATCGAGCGGTTTGCCCGGCAAGCGCAAGGACTCAAACAGCAACGTGAATATTGGGACGACAAAGTTGCTTACGCCACACTGGCCCTGGGCTCGTATCTGAAGGAGAAATACATCTCCTTTGTTGGCAAGGCTGAACTGCCTGCTGAGCGTGAGTATGACGAGAAATATGACACCGGCCTTGATCTCACAAAAGGCGATCCGCTCGATATGTCTGATGGTGGCCTCAATAAAATATTTGAACTCGAATATTATGATGATAAATTTATTTTCACTATTCCCTGTCCTTATGATCTCTTTGAAACGAGTTCCATTTTTCAGCCGGCGCTCAATAGCGAGGATGCCAGCTTTTTATATGAGCTGATGCAATGCCTGGATGGGGTCACCAGTTATCTTAACCGGATTCAATGAGGAATATATGAAAGCGCTCGTACTCATCACCGCACTGTTTCTGCTTGCCGCCTGCAACACCTTTGAGGGAATGGGCAAAGATCTCCAGGCAGCAGGTCGCGACCTTACCAATGCTGCCGATGATAACAAGGACAAGTCCGCACAGCCTCAGCCGCAACCGGTGCAACAGCCCGCGCAACAATCTCCCTATTAATTTTCCCGACGTTTCTGATTCCTGATACTATTTCAGCAGGAATACGTCCACGCGGTCGCCTGGACCGCCTTCATTCTTATTGCCCAGCGCTTTGACATTCACGCGCTCGATATCAATACCCTTAGTGGTCGTGAGGTAATTGCGTATGGCAATGCCGCGTGCCAAGGAGACGCGTTTGGGATAAATGCCGCTGGCTTCCGGACCGCTGGCATACGCCATAATCGTTACGCGTGCATTGGGATTGTCGTTAAGTGATTTAGCAAGCGCATCAAGCTGTGTGGTCTGGCTGAGCGGCACTGCCGTTTCCGTTTCATTAAACGTAATACGCAGATCGGGTGCAGGGCTGCCTGGCTTTGCATTGTCTGCTGCTTCGGCTGGCGACGTGGCCGGTGCAGTCGCTGGCGTGGCTGGCAGTTCCTTTGACGGCTCTTTGGATGCTTCGGGCGCTGGCGTAGGCAAGGGCGGCAATTCCTGAGGTTTACTTACAGGAGTTGCAGGCGCAACCGCAGGAGCAGGCAAGGGTGGCAGGTCAAGCGACTTGCTGGTATCCGTTGTTGGCGGTGTGGGTATGGGTGGCGGCAATTCGGCCGAGGCCACTTTAGAATTTTCGGTTTCCTTTTTCACACTATCGTCACCGGTAAGCGCGGTGAGCGACGGCAGTTTTTTGGATTCAGCCTGAGCGGGGGCCGGCTTTTCCGGAGTTTTTTCCAAATCAGAAAGGGGTGGCAATGCCGGTATTGCCGGGGCGGCTGGCGGCAACGGCGGCAGAGTGGGCGGCGCTGAAGGAGCAGGCGCGGATGTGGCGACAACCGGCAGCTCTTTCTTGGGCATTTCAGGCGGCAATGCGGGTGCCTCAGGCGCCTTGGCTGCTTGAGGTATCGATGGCAGGGGCGGAAGTGCCGGCGGCAATTCAGGCGATTTCGGCGCTTCAGCTGCAGGCGGTATTACCGGCGTCGGCGGGAGCGCTGCGATCTCGACCGGTTTGCTTTCTGCTTTGGGCGGCTGTGGCAGTTCAGGGGACTTTGGCGCTTCGGGTACGGGCAGTGAAGCAGGTGCCGGCGGTAACGGCAATGCTTCTGCAGACTTTGCTTCTACGGGCGCAGCATCGATTTTCGGCTCCGGCAGTACTGCCTCGTCTTTGGGCGGAGTGGGAAGCTCAGATGGTTTTACGGCGTCCGGCGCGGACAGTGGCGGCAAAGCAGGCGGTGCCGGTGGTAATGCAGCAGCAGACTCAATGGGCTTGGAGGGGGTTTTGAGTTCTTCTTTGGCCAATGGAGTAGGCGGTATTGCTGAGGGCAATGGCGGCGGTGTCACAGAGGGAATTTCCGGCAACGCTGCCATTTCTTTTGGCGCAGGCGCTGCCTTGGTCAGATCGGCCGGCGGAGTGACGATAGAGATTCCCGGCGGCAGATCGCTCGTCTGTATTTCTGGTTTAGGTTCGGCATGTTCAGCAGGAGGCGGCGGTGAAAGCGGCGGCGGAACTATCTCGGCTGCTCCGGGTGGTGCAATATGCATGGTTTCTTTGGGCGTAGCGGGTGCCGGCGGCGCTTGGGCAACGTCCACAGGTTTTGGCGTTTGCGTTTTCTCTGCCGGCGGCGTTGGAGAATTCTGCCCAATCGGTTTGGGATTCAACTCAGGCACGCGCCGTGGTTGCTCGGAAAGTTTTTTGGGTTTGGAAGAATCGCTGCCAAGAAATTCCGAAAATTGATCGCCGACACTAGCAAGCACCCCTTCTTCATGCGCGGGTGGCGTCTTAGTTTCAGCGGGTTGCGCTGCCATGGGCGTATGCTCGGCTGGAGGTGCCGTGGCCGATTTTGGAGCGCGCTTGGGCAACGGCTCGATAGAAGCAGTCGGGCCGGGTAGGGGAGCAGCTGGCGGTTCAATGGCGGGTGGCTTGGAGTCTGTTTTGGTTTCTTTAGGCGGCGGCATGAGATCAATGGGCGGCATCACAGAAGCAGGCGTCTGAGCTTCAGGAAATTCTTTTGCCGGCGCAGCAGCGGGTGGTGGCGGTGCCACGGGCGGCGCAATCGGCGGTAACGGTGCCAGCTTTTCCGGCATAACAGGCGGAAGCGGCGGCGGTGTAAATGAAGGAGACTGTTCAGGTTTTACTGCAGGCTTAAGGGGTTCCGGTGCCGGTGGAATTTCGGTCGGCAGAGGCATAGATGGCGGCGGGACGACTGCAGAAGGGGCGATCGGCGGCAGCGGTTCAAGCGGAGCCAGAGGTTTTACAGGTTCGATGGCCGGTGGAGCCTGAAGCGGCAGGGGCGCGGGCGCTATGGGCGGCGGTGGTGCCACGGGGGGTAGTTCTACTATAGGTGTGGCAGGAGCAGGAGGTGCAACCGGAGCGGGCGGCGGCGGAGCGATGTCCTGCGCCATTTCAGTTGGTGCTGGTTTAGCTTTGGGCTCTTTTTTGGCGCGAATCTTTACTTCCGGCGCCATCTCGACTGCAGGTGCTGGTTTGGCCTCGGCTGGCGGTGGCGGCAGAATCGGTGCCGGCGGAATATTGGCTATTGCAGGCGCCAGAGGCAGCGGCGGATGCGCTGGCGGCGGTAATTCGACGACCGGTGCCGGCATGGCAGCAGCAGGAATTTCCGGTGAGGGCGGAGGCGGAGGGGGTGGTGTTTGCGGGACGAGCTCGGGAGCGTTGATTGCCGGTGATGTGGGGACCGGTTGCGGCGGCGTTTCTATCTGCGCAACTTGTTTTGGCGCGGCTGGCGGCTTTGCATGGGCGACGTGTTTTTTCTTCGGCTGCGGTTTGGGTTCCTGCGCAGCTATCTGGCGTTCAGTTTGTTCTTCGGCCGCCGCAACAGGTGCAGGCGCAGCGCTGGGTGCGGAAAAAGGCGAAGAAGTGGAGGGCGCCACCGCCGGAGTATTTTTGAGTTTGCTTAGTACTTCGAGGTGAATTTCAATGCTCGGCGTATTCTGCGCGCGCGGATCGTACGCCATTGCAGAAAATGCCGTATAAGAAACTGCCATTGCGCTTAAAAACGCTATGGATGTACGCCGCCCGAACAACATCGATAAGTCCCTGTTTGGAGACTTGAATCTAAGAGCCGCAGTGATGAATATCAAGAAGGAAATCGTTAGGCAGCAGCAAGGCAAGAAGCCAGTTTGCTGTGGATATGGGTGTTGGAAACGAGCAACAGTTTCTTATCGCCCTCCATGCGTTCGGTAATGCTACCGCCAGCTTCACGCACTAATAGCCTGCCTGCGGCAATATCCCAGTGCTTAAAAGACACATAGCAGGCAGCATCGTAACGTCCGGCGGCGACATAGGCCAAATCGAGGGCTGTCGAACCGGTAACGCGGTGAATAAGAGGGTGTGCGCCCAAGGCTTTATGTACCCGCAGCGCATAAAGATCAGATGAGGGATTGAAGGTGGCGAGCATGCAGGCATCAATTTCGGAACGCCCCGACACCATCAGGCGTTGACCGTTCACGGCCGCGCCCTGATAAAGTTCCGCTTCAAACATTTCATTAGTGATGGGATCGTAAATCACGCCCGCTTGTGTCTCAAACGATCCGTTGGCGATTTTTTTCTCGTAAGCAATGGCAACGCAGAAATAGGGCACGGCATGGATAAAGTTGCTGGTACCGTCAATGGGATCAATCACAAAACGCTGGGTTGCATCGTCTCCCGGCACGTCGCCGCTTTCTTCCATCAGGAAACTATAGCCGGGCCGTGCTTTGGCAAGTTCGGTATGCAGAATTTTTTCTGCGCGGCGGTCGGCATTGGTGGCAAAATCCGAAATGCCTTTGCGTGACACCTGCAGTTTGCCAAGCTCTCCGAAATCGCGCAGAATCGCCTTGCCGGCCTTGGTGGCGGCGGCGGTCATCACGTTAAGGAGGGCGGAGCGTTTCATTATTTCGCCCGTTCGACGTAGCTCGCATCTGCGGTGTTGACGACGATGCGTGTGCCCGATTCAATAAACGGCGGCACCATCACGCGCACGCCGTTGGAGAGCATTGCCGGCTTATAGGAGGAAGCGGCGGTTTGTCCGCGCACCACCGGTTCGGTCTCGACAATCTCCATAATCACCGATCCCGGAAGCGCCACACTTAACGCTTCGCCCTCATAGGATTCGATCGTCACATTCATATTTTCCTGAAGAAATTTGATGGCGTCGCCGACCAGTTCCTTGTTCATGTGGATCTGTTCATAATTCTCGTTGTCCATGAACACCAGCATTTCGCCTTCATCGTAGAGATACTGATATTGTTTTTGATCGAGCTGGACGCGTTCGACTTTCTCGTCCGAGCTGAAACGGTAATTGGTTTTCGTGCCGGTTTTGATGTCTTTCATTTCGACCTGATTGAAAGAGCGCAGGTTGCCGGGCGTGCCGATCTTGATATTGCTGACCAGGACCAGTTTGCCGTTATATTCAAGTACCATTCCCGGGCGGATGGCGGAGCCGTCGATCTTCATAGCGTATTACCTTCTAAGAATTACGTTTTTTCGGCGCGGAACCTAGCAGATTGAGGCCTAAATGCAATGTATTTACGATATGTTAACATGCCCTGTGCTATCCTCTACAGAATGCTCAAAAATTTGCTCGATTATCAGCGTCTGCAACAGACCGATTTTACCGATCATAAAATCGCCACTGAACTCTGTGAAAAGGGGTTTTTTCGGGCACGTGCCAAGCCTAACGATTATTATTACATTGAAAAAACCGACCCCGCCGACCCAGGTGGTAACCATTACGAGCGCACGGGATGGAAGGTGCATATTTCGGTGGCAAGAGACGACGTGACCAAGGCCTGGGCGCGGATTGCGCCTTTGGCCATCAACGCCGGCATGGAAATCATCAAAGTAGCTTCGCCTGATTGGCTGGAAGAATTAAGCCACAAACCCGAAAGTCCACAGCATGGCAAAGCCATCGTGCTGTATGACACCAAAGATGCTAAAGTAGATTATCAATCGTTGTTACAATCCATCGAAGATACGCTTGCCACAAGCTGCCGGCCCTCGGTGGAAATCAAAGGCGATAAGCGCCTTCAAGGCAGTCGTTATCTTTCCTATGTCAATGATATGGACCCTCAAGGTCATTACATACGCGCAAAAGACCGTCAGCGATTTGCACCGCAGATGCAGCCCAATATTTACGAAAGACCAGACCTATTTGCCGATGTGCGCATAGTCCAGCGCCGTTGGATGGGCGGTGGCGAAAGCCTATCAAAGGGCTAGGTACGGCTCGCGCGTCAGGTATCCAGCATGCTTAATATATTCGGAAGACCCGGTAAACGTTGCGCCGGCAAGCGCGAGCGCCGCAAGATTTGGCGCCCCATCAACGACCATATGGCCGCTACGTTCGGTAAAATTGATGCCCAGACGCTCGAATTTTCCCGACAAATCGCGAAACAGTTCTTCGCGGATGCCTTCGGTGCTTTGCGGCGTGTGTAACGGGAGCTCGACCGTATCTTCTCTGGGGATTCTTTTGAATGTCGTGTGGCTGAATAATTCTGGCACAATGACTTTGCCGCCGCCTTCGCGGAATAAAGCGATGCCTGCATTTGTGCTGATTTTGAAGCCGTCGCAAGATTGGGAGATTTTTTTCCCGTCTTTGACGATTTCGGACGTGCGTGCCTGTATGGGTTCAATCAAAATACCGCGTTCGCCGAAATACTCGAAATACTCGCCGAAAAGAAATTTTGTCATGACGGACGTGAGCGCCGTGTCAAACAACAAGGCAACCTCCTGATGTTCGGGATGACTTTTGATCTGCGCCGGCAGTTCAATCAACATCACGCCTTCAAAGGGCTTGGGATCCTTGGACGCTTTGGGCTCATAGCGGGTGAAATACATCCTCTATTTTTAACGAAAGCTGCTTAAAGATAAGTTAATATTTTACAAAATTATCCACTGCGCCTAACGTAGAGCCATGTCTTCCCCGCCCGTTATCGGATTTACCCTCGATTATGAAACTACCGCTACGTATTCCAAATTGCCTTGGTATGCGCTGCGCGAGAATTATATGGGCTCGGTCAGTGCGCAGGGGGCCCTTGCCATCGCCTTGCCGCATGAGCCCGCTATGGCGCAGCAGTATCTCGATTTGATTGATGCACTGGTGGTGACCGGGGGAGCGTTTGATGTGCCGCCGGAACTTTACGGCGCCGCCAATGTCCATAAAACAGTGACGACCAAAGAGCGGCGCACGGCATTTGAACAAGCGATCCTCCGCGGCGCGCTGGAGCGCAAAAAACCGATTTTAGGCATTTGCGGCGGCGAGCAACTGCTCAATGTAGTGCTGGGTGGCACGCTGATTCAGCATATTCCCGACAGCGTCAAGAACGCGCTCGAGCACGAACAGAAAAATCCGCGCACGCAAGCCGGACATACGGTGCGTATTAAAGAGGGCACTTTGCTTGCGCGTATCACAGGCAAGAAAGAAATTGCCGTTAATAGCGCTCATCATCAAGCGGTCGCAACGACAGGGCCCGGTGTGGTGATCAATGCTATGGCACCCGACGGCGTCATCGAAGGCATTGAATATCCCGGACATCCGTTTTGTCTGGGTGTCGAATGGCATCCGGAGTATCATATCACTTCGGCTGACACCAAAATCTTCAAAGCGTTTGTGAGCGCATGCAGGCCTTAATGAGAATACGTTATGCGATGGCAGTTACGGCAATGTTATTTCCGCAGACGGCACTTGCCCGCCCGACGGTGATTGAGCTTTATACCTCACAGGGTTGCTCGGCCTGTCCCGCTGCGGATGCGATGATCAACGAGCTTGCGGTAGATCCTTCGATATTGCCCTTGTCGTTTCATGTGCATTACTGGGACTATATGGGTTGGAAGGATCCGTTTGCGTCTGAAGAAAATACAAGGCGTCAGACGGCCTATGAGCAGATGCTTGGCGAAAGCTCGGTATTCACGCCGCAAATGATCGTCGACGGCACCTATTCGGTGGCTGGCGCTGACCAGGCCAAGCTGAATGATGCGCTTGCCAAGGCCAAAAACAAAGTGACCGAAATTCCCGTCAGTATTGCGCCCGATGGCACCGGGCAGAATCTCACGATTGCCATTAATGCCGGCAGCAAAAGTTCCATTCCCAATGGCGCCGTCGCCTGGGAGGTGCATTTCAACCGCGGAGCCGTAACCCCGGTACTGGCGGGAGAAAATCAGGGAGCGACGCTGAGCAGTTTTAACAATGTGGCGCGCCTGGTGGCCATGCCGCTTACCACCGACAAGGAAAACCGCTACATGCTGCCGCTGACATTTCCCGAAGACGGAGTGGCGATACTCCTGCAGGAAGGTCCCGAAGGCCATGTCATCGGCGCAGCGGTATATATCAAGCCCGGCAGGGATTATCTTTAGTCGGATTCAGCATGACACATGCACAACGTTTCTGTCCGGTGTGGTGCTTTGCGGCCCTGATTGGGTACGCAGTCTTTCTGTTTGTCCCGCAAGTATTGAACGACGGCGATACCTATTTTCATATTGCGGCAGGGCAGTGGATACTTGACCATGGCGTGATTCCCCGTACGGATCCGTTTTCCTACACGTTTGCCGGTGCGCCATGGGTGGCGCATGAATGGCTTGCAGAAATTATCATGGCGCTGGCCTACCGCCTGGGCAGCTGGAACGGAGTGGTGATTCTGTTCGGGCTGAGCACCGCTCTCACTCTGGGAATGCTGGAACGATATCTGACGCGTTGGCTAACGCCACTTTCCGCTACCATCACTTTGATTCTTGCAGCAGCGTGTCTTAGTGGCAGTCTGCTTGCACGTCCGCACATGCTTGCGCTTCCCTTACTTGAAATCTGGACTGCCGGGCTGCTTATTGCGCGCGAGCGTGGACAGGCGCCGTCGTTTTTTCTGCTGCCGGTAATGCTGCTATGGGCCAATCTGCACGGCGGTTTTATTTTCGGCCTTGCTCTCATCGGCCCCTTTGCGCTTGAAGCAATGATAGCAGCCAAAACGCAATGGCCGCAGGCGCTGTGCCGCTGGGGGATCTTTGGCACGGCGGCGGTAGCAACGGCGATCGTGACGCCACAAGGCTGGCATGGACTGTTATTTCCGCTCCAGCTGATGGATATCAAACAGCTGCATGCCATGGTCGAATGGCAGCCGACGAATTTTTTAAAACTGCAACCGATCGACCTTGCGCTGATAGCATTGCTTTATATCGGCTTCACGCGCGGCATTCGTCTGCCGGCGATACGCCTGCTGGTGCTCACCGGCGTGCTGTATCTGGCATTGCAGTATGTTCGCTGCCAGATGCTCGCGAGCATAGTGGGGGCGTTGATGCTGGCCCAGCCTCTAGTCATTGCGCTGGGTGCCACCAGTACTAAAATACAAAAAGCAAAATACGAACTACCTATTATGGGCGGATTCGTCGTGCTTGTTGCGATGCTGACCGTGATTAGCCTTACTCATCCCATCGTGCGCACTGATGGCCCAACGTCTCCGGTGTCTGCTTTTGCGCATGTGCCTGAGGATCTGGCGGCAATGCCGGTGCTCAATGATCAGGCATTCGGCGCCTATCTGATTTTCAAAGGCGTGCGCCCGTTTATCGATGGTCGTATCGATATGTACGGCGATGCTTTTATGACGGAGTATCTTGAAATGATGCGGCCCGACCGTAAACGTCTTGAGCAGACGTTAAAGACACGCGATATACGCTGGGTCATGATTGCTGCCGATGCCCCCGCAACTGCAGTGATGGACAGGCTTGAAGGCTGGCACCGGCTCTACGGCGACACTACGGCCGTGGTATATGTGCGCAGCACTGCCAAGTAATGCATGTAACGAGCCACTCCCGCCAATGCATATTCAAGAGCCGTATTGAGTATTTCAAGAATAGGTTTTTTATCCCTATTATCTCTTTTTAAGAGAGCCCATGGGCGAATCGACCGTGATTAATATGTCACCAGAATTCCATGTTTATAGCGCATCCTGGAACATAAAGAATGCAGCGCCCACCATGCAGATGCCGGCATACAGATAATTCCGGCTCAACGGCTTATCCATATAGAAATGAGATGGTGCCCCGGGTCGGACTTGAACCGACACATCCTTGCGGATACAAGATTTTGAGTCTAGCGCGTCTACCAGTTCCACCACCGGGGCCCCAGGCGCGTTATATCGCGTGGCAGCGCCCGCGCAAAGCACAATTTCAGAGCAACAGCAACGCCCAGATAACCAGCGCATTGAGCAGTGCCAGCAACACCAGCGCGCTGCCGATATCCTTGGCGTGGCCCGAGAGCGGATGCGACTCGGTTGAAATACGGTCGATCGTGGTTTCGATTGCTGTATTAGCGAGTTCCGCCAGCAGGATAAGAAACAGCGAGCCGATGAGCATTGCGCGCCTCACAGCGTCGCCCGTAAGGTAAAATACCAGTGGCGAGAAGCATACAAAAAGCAGCACATCGAGACGGAACGCTTGCTGTGAGGCAAAGGCATAACGCAGGCCCTTGAGCGAATAGCCGAGTGCAAGTATTAAGCGGCGCATATCATGCCCAATGAAAAATGATCGGTGCGTCAATATCCGGATGCAGGCTTTTATGCACCGGGCAATGCTCAGCCGCATGCTGCAGGGCAGCGCGCGTTTTTTCATCGAGCTTCATCGGCACATTGACGGTGGCGGCAAGCCGGATGATGCGCCGCACCGGTGTGGTCTGCATCGTCTTTTCCACACGAACATGTGCGCCCTGCAAATTGACGCCGAGCGTGTTGGCGGCAAGGCCCATGACGGTAAGGATGCAAGAACCCAGCGCCGTGGCCATAAGGTCGGTGGGCGAGAAACTTTCACCCTTGCCGTGATTATCCCTGGGTGCATCGGTTACAAAAGACGCACCGGAAGGCTCGTGCAGGGCTTTGCAACGCAGTGTGCCCTCATAAACGATTTCAACTGCTACCATAGGATTCCTCCTTGAGAAGACAGACTATATCGTCACAGCCCGACAAAGCAATTGCTAGGCAAGGCCGTGGACTTTATGGTCACAGTGAAAATGCATATTGCCCTTTATCAGCCCGATATTCCGCAGAAACTTGGCAGCATACTGCGTCTTTGTGCCTGTCTTGGCGTGACGTGCCACATCATCGAGCCTTGTGGCTTTATCCTCGATGATAAGCGTTTAAAGCGCGTAGCGATGGATTATGCTGAGCAGGCGCATTATGTGCGTCACGTCTCATGGGAGCAATTTATCACATCTGCGCGCGGGCAGGCTGCGCGCATTGTACTGCTCACCACCAAGGCCCGGCACTCATGCTATGATTTTTCTTTTATGTCCTCGGATATACTTCTGTTGGGTCGCGAAAGTGCCGGTGTGCCGCAGAGCGTGGCGGAAGTTGCCGATGCAAGAATAGGCATACCGATGACACCACCCGCTCGCTCGCTTAATATCGCGCAGGCGGCATCGATGGCGCTCGGTGAGGCACTCAGGCAAACGCGTTGGAAATAAATTATGTTTTTGCTGACAGGGCGGCAGTAAATTCGCTGACAGCCTTTGCCGGGCCGCCCGGATGATCCCAGACCGAAGTGATAGCGGCAATAAAATCCGCGCCTGCAGCAATCAGCGGCGCACAGTTAGCAGGCGTGATGCCACCGATGGCCACACAGGGCACCGTGGTATTTTCTGACCACCAGGAGAGAATATCCGGTGTGGGTACACCCCATTTCTCGACTTTTTCCTGCGGTTTGGACGTCGTGGGATAAAACGCACCGAAGGCGACATAATCCGCGCCCTCTTCGGCGGCATCAATGGCCATATCCTTGGAGGCATGACAGCTCACACCTATCACTTTTTGAGCTCCTAAAATGTCGCGCGCCTTGCTGATTTTCATATCGTCCTGCCCTAAATGTACGCCGTCGGCACTGCAGGAGAGAGCCAGATCGGCGCGGTCATTGAGAATGAAGGCGATGTCATGGGCGCGGCATAGCGGCAGGATTTCCCGAGCCGCTTCAAGGATTTCGCCGTCGCTTGCGTCTTTGAGCCGCAATTGAAAAGCCTGCACAGCCCCGCCAGCGAAGGCTGCCTGCGCCTTTGGCAGGAAAGCGCCCAGCGTTATACGTGGTGGCGAGATGAGATAAATTGAACAGGCGGGCATGCAAGAAAACTGCTTGATTTCAGGGGGCAGTCGCAGGTAAATACATCCCTCACATTAGTCAAGGAGTAAGTCATGGTCATTGCTGCAAATCTTGGTTTCCCACGTATCGGCGTCCACCGCGATCTCAAAAAGGCGCTGGAGAGCTACTGGAAAGGCGAGATGACCGAACATACGCTGAAGGACGTCGCCAAGGAATTGCGCAAGACGCATTGGACAATGCAGCATCGCGCCGGCATTAAGCACGTGCCGTCGGGCGATTTCTCGTTTTACGATCAGGTACTCGATACCATCGCCATGGTGGGCGCCGTTCCCGAACGTTATGGCTTCAAAGGCGAAAAGGTCGATCTGGCCACCTATTTTGCCATGGCGCGCGGTGTGCAGAATAAAAAAGATCAGGCCGATGCCCCGGCGATGGAAATGACCAAGTGGTTCGACACCAACTACCATTACATTGTGCCGGAATTCTCCGCTGGCCAGAAATTTGCTCTCGCGTCCGACAAGATTTTTGAGGAATTCAAGGAAGCCAAGCTGCAGGGATTGCACACGCGCCCGGTGCTGCTTGGGCCGATTTCATTCCTGCAGCTGGGCAAAATGAAAGGCGAAGCAAAGTCTGCAATTTCGCTGCTGCCCGAACTGCTTCCTGTATATGAACGCGTCCTCAAGCAGCTTGCCGCACTGGGCGCTGACTGGGTGCAGATTGATGAACCCTGTCTGGTGCTCGACCTGCCGGCAAACGTTCGCGACGCCTACAAGCCGACCTACGAAGCGCTCGCCGCCGCCGCGCCGGCATTGCACATCATGTTGGCCACGTACTTTGGTGATCTGCGTGACAATCTTGAGACCGCAGTAGCCCTCCCCACGGCCGGTCTGCATATCGATCTCGTGCGTGCACCTGAACAGCTCGACAAGGTGCTTGCCAAGTTCCCGGCCAAGAAAAGCCTGTCGCTGGGCGTGGTCAACGGCCGCAATATCTGGCGTGCTGATCTCGATATAGCGGTAAAGCTCGTTGAAAAAGCTGCGGGTAAACTCGGATCGGAATGGGTGCAGGTTGCACCGTCCTGTTCGCTGTTGCATACGCCGGTGGATCTCGACATCGAAGACAAGCTCGACGCTGAACTCAAGGGCTGGCTTGCATTCTCCAAGCAGAAACTGGCCGAAGTCGCCGTCATCACCAAAGCGGTGAGCGAAGGCCAGGCGGCCGTGAAGAGCGAACTCGAAGCTGCCCGCAAGGCGCAGGAAAGCCGCAAGGCCTCGCCGCGTATCCATAATCCCAAAGTCAAAGATCGCGTGGCCAAGATCGATGCATCGATGAAGAACCGCAAGAGCGCATTTAAGGCCCGCATCAAGAAACAGCAGGAAGCGTTGAGCTTGCCGCTGTTGCCCACCACGACCATCGGCTCTTTCCCGCAAACCGCCGAAGTGCGTGAGGCGCGGGCGAGTTTCAAGGCCGGCAAAAGCGACGCCGCGACGTACAACAAGTTCCTCAAGGAAGAAACCGCGCGCTGCATCAAGTATCAGGAAGAAATCAATATCGATGTGCTCGTGCACGGCGAATTCGAACGCAACGACATGGTCGAATATTTCGGCGAACAGCTCTCCGGTTTCACCTTCACCAAGAATGCCTGGGTGCAGAGCTATGGCGCTCGTTGCGTGAAGCCGCCGATCATTTTCGGTGACGTGACGCGCGAAAAGCCGATGACGGTCGAATGGTCGACATATTCGCAGTCGCTCACCAAGCGCCACATGAAGGGCATGCTCACGGGCCCCGTGACCATCCTGCAGTGGTCGTTCGTGCGCGATGACCAGCCGCGCTCCGAGACCTGCCGCCAGATCGCCCTTGCCATTCGCGATGAAGTAGCTGATCTCGAAAAAGCCGGCATCAAGATCATCCAGATCGACGAAGCCGCTATCCGCGAAGGCCTGCCGCTGCGGCGCGCCGACTGGAAAGCGTATCTCGACTGGGCAGTGGAATCGTTCCGCATCACCGCTTCGGTGGCCAAGGACGAAACCCAGATCCATACCCATATGTGCTACTCGGAATTCAATGACATCATCGCCGCCATCGCCGACATGGATGCCGACGTGATTTCGATTGAAACTTCGCGTTCGCAGATGGAACTGCTCGATGCATTCGTCAACTTCAAATACCCCAACCAGATTGGGCCGGGCGTCTATGATATCCATAGCCCGCGCGTACCTAATCAGGGCGAAATGGAATCACTCCTGCGCAAGGCTCTCAAGGTGCTTTCGCCTGAGCAGATTTGGGTCAATCCGGATTGCGGTCTTAAGACACGCGGCTGGGCAGAAGTGAAGCCAGCGCTGGTTTCCATGGTCGCTGCTGCCAAAAAGCTGCGCGGCGAACTTAAGGATAAGAAGCTCGCAAGCTAAAGAACTGTGGATAAATTGAAAAAAGGCCGGAGCTTCGCTCCGGCCTTTTGTTTATGCGCCGATGACTGTGCGGGCCAAGGTAAGCACGTAAACATCGCACACTCCGGCATCATGCAGCGTACGTGCGCAAGCGTTAAGCGTGGCGCCCGTCGTCATCACATCATCGACAAGTAATACCGACGTTCCTTTCAACCTGTGGCGCTCTTTCTCGACCACACAAAAAGCGCCGTCCACATTATCTTCACGCTGACGCCGGCTTAAGCCCGACTGCGCAACTGTAGCACGCGTGCGCTTAAGCACATCGGACAATACCGGCAGTTTCACCCGTGGGCCCAACGCATGGGCAAGCAGGCTCGCCTGATTGTAACGGCGCGACACCAGCCGCCAGTAATGCATCGGCACCGGCAGAATATATTGTACTTTGTCGGCGTACGATTTGCCGGCGTGCGCAAGCCAGCTTCCGAAGACTGGCGCAAGCTGCGTTTTGTCATGGTATTTAAGCGCCAGCACCTGATTGCGGCTGTTCTCGTCATAGCGAAATACCGAGCGTGCCTGGGCGAAAGCGGGCGTCTGCTGCATACAGTGGCCGCACATGGCTTCAAACCCCATCGGATGTTCAAACGGCAGCCCGCAAGTGACGCAGACCGGATCGGCAATAAAATGAATGGCCCCCCAGCATTCCACGCAGAGCGTGCCATGCGTGCCTACCGGCAAGGCGCAGGACGGACAGCGCGCCGGAAACAGCGTATCCGCCGTGACGTGAAGCAGGCGTTTGGCTTTTGCGCCGCAGTCGCGTAAATGTATCACCATGAAGGGATTCTACGATGACGCCAGATAACGGCAAGATTTTTAACCGCCCGCTTTACCGCCTGCGCCGCAACCGTGCCGCGGCCGGTTGGGCTGCACATGATTTCCTCAAGCATGAAGCGGCACTGCGTCTTGTCGAGCGGATGCAGGATATGGCACGCGAATTTCCGCTCAGCCTTGATTTGGGATGCCACCACGGAGAGTTTGCCGCGGCCGTTGCAGGCAAAGACGGCATTAAAACCCTGATCCAATGCGATGCGGCACAAAATATGCTGCGCGGCGTAGCAGGGATTACCTGCGTTTCAGACGAAGAATTTTTGCCTTTCGCCGAGAATAGTTTTGACCTCGTGGTCAGTGCGCTGTCATTGCACCATGTCAATGATCTGCCGGGCACGCTGATTCAGATTCAGCGCTGCCTTAAGCCCGATGGGCTGTTTCTCGCCATCCTGCCGGGGGCACACAGTTTCAAGGAGTTACGCGCCAGCATTGCGGGCGCCTCTGCCGAACATGATTTTGCGCTTACTCCCCGCGTTTCGCCATTTGTGGAAGTGCGCGATGCGGGTGCATTACTCATGCGTGCGGGGTTTGCCCTGCCGGTGGTCGATAGCGAGGTCATCACCGCTGAATACGAAAATATTTTAAGCCTGATGAAAGACATGCGCGGCATGGGTGAAAGCAGTGTACTGCTTGAGCAGCGCCGCGGATTTACTCCGCGCACGCAGATAGCGGCGATGGAATCTTATTACCGCAGGCATTTTGCCCTGCCGGACGGCGCGTTACCTGTGACGATCGAATTTATCACACTCACGGGATGGAAGCCGCATGCGTCGCAGCAAAAACCACTCGCGCGCGGCAGCGGCAAAGTAAGTTTAAAGCAGGTGTTGTAGGGCGGATACTAACGGCTTATCGGCAGGCGGCAGTGGCAAGGCACGTATTTCTCCAAGCGTACGCCAGACCAGTGTCTGGCCTTCTTTGGCATGCGGCACGCCTTTCCATTTGCGGCAGAGATAAAGCATCATCAGCAGATGAAATTCTTCCTTCACGCCCATCTTGTGCGCCGGGATGAAATCCTTCACGTCCACCGGGCAGCCGCAGCCGGGCTCTTCTTTAGGCGGTTCATGCGTATAGTAATGCGAAACAAACGGCCCGGCGCTCAGGCAGGAATGACAGACCTCAATGCCCAATTCTTCGTGCAGTTCACGCATAAGCGCGGCCTCCGGCGATTCACCCGCTTCTACTTTGCCGCCGGGGAATTCCCACAGGCCTGCCATGGCTTTGCCCTCAGGGCGGCGCGCCATCAAAATACGCTTATCCACATCGATGAGAGCGACTGCGGCTACCAAAAACGTTTTCATTCTATGCCTATGATTTCTTTTTCCGTCACTACCGCGTCAAGCATGGTGTCATGCGGCTCGGCAGGCAGTGAAGCTACTTCTTGTAGGCTGAATCCCACGCCGATGGCAAGCAGCGCAGGATTTTCCTGCTTGAGCGTACTAAGCGTGGCGTCGTAATAACCGCCGCCATATCCCAGCCTATGGCCCGTACGGTCAAACGCAAGCAGCGGCACGATGACAACATCGGGCACCACCAAGGCAGCTTCCTGCGACGGTTCACGCACAGCATGACGCCCGTCAAAAAGCGGATCGCTCGTTTTCCAGCGATAAAATGCAAGCACTTTGTGGTAAGGCGGCACCACCGGCAGCGCGGTGATAAAGGGTCCCGCTTCCAGTAAGGAAAAAAGCGGAAAGATATCGAGCTCTGATTTGATAGATGCATAACCGGCGATGACTTTGGGCCTGTTGCTCAAGCCGGTGATATGACGCATGAGACGCGCGCAACAGTCCTTTGACCATGCGGCATGCTCGCTTTTGGTGATGGCCTCGCGTCGTTGCAAGGCATGCTGGCGTAGTGTGGATTTAGGGGAGAAAGTCATAAAGGCGAAAGGGGGACCGCTCCAAAGCCGTTGGATAAACTTGCCGCATGTGGCCCGTAAGTACAGGTGGGTGCCATGTAGCCAAAAAACCGAAGTCTTAAGACCAGGGACAGCTCCCGATGCGAGATTATCGGCCCAAGGGACTAAGATCCTGACGCACCCGGCAGACCCCTTTCACCACCAGCGACCTTACACCCTTTCGAGTTGCCCCGCAATAGCCTCAATACGGTCGGCGATATCGGAAATCGTGGCAGCCACCGCGTTTTCCAGCTCGATTTGTTTATTTTGTTCAAAGGATTGCGAGCTGGTAAGAATTTCGCTTCGAAGCTGGTCGCGCTCGCGTAGGGTATCCTGCAATTCGTCGGTCAGCATGAGGGCGGCTAAAATGAGCAGCTGTGATTCGGGAATTTTGCTGCTGGGATCGCCGAAAGTGCGGATGCGCGCATCCAGCAGTTTGGCAAGCTGTTTAAGATGGCCTTCCTGCCCGTCGTCACAGGCGATATCGTAATCGCGATTGGCAATAGTGACACTCAGCGCGGTCATTCTTCGATACTTTCGAGTGCGCCGATGGTCTTGTCCAGGCGCGCGCAGACCGTAGCGGCGACTTTCTTGAGATGACCAATTTCCGCTTCCGAGGCGCGCAATAAAAGATTGAGTTTTTCGTGATCTGCTTTAAGAGAATGATGGCCGGAAGTGGCGTGGGTAACGGCAGCGTCCAGGCGGGCAAACGCCTGTTCCAGACGCAGACCCGCTGCCTCGATGCCGCTGATGGCGCCAGATTCGGAGTTCGCCTGCGGTGATTTTGCAAGTGGTTGTGCCACTTCATCCTCCCTGCTAGAAAGATTCTATCTGCAACCGTTTTACCTAAGTTAACCGGCAATGAAAAGCGCAAACATCATGCTCAAACCGCAGCCCGCCGCCGCAGCCTCTCATCAGGAAATGGCAAATGCCATACGCGCGTTGGCGATGGACGCAGTCGAACAGGCCAATTCCGGCCATCCCGGAATGCCGATGGGCATGGCGGATGTTGCCACGGTTTTATTCCGTGATTTTCTCAAATTCGATCCGACGCAGCCTCACTGGCCCGATCGCGATCGCTTTGTGCTTTCCGCAGGCCACGGCTCGATGTTGCTGTATGCGCTGTTGTATCTCACCGGCTATCAGGACATGACGATTGAAGACCTCAAGCGTTTTCGTCAGCTCGGAGCTAAAACCGCAGGCCATCCCGAATACGGCCACGCGCAGGGCATCGAAACCACGACCGGCCCGCTCGGCCAAGGGCTTGCCAACGCCGTGGGCATGGCGCTTTCCGAGCGTATGATGGCTGCACGGTTTGGCAGTGATCATGTAAGTCATTACACGTATGCGCTTGCGGGTGACGGCTGTCTTATGGAAGGCATTTCGCAGGAAGCCATTTCCTTTGCCGGCCATCTGAAACTCGGCAAACTTATCGTGCTGTGGGATGATAACAGCATTTCGATTGATGGACCCACGAGCCTGACCACCTCGGAAAATATGCTCAAGCGTTTCGAAGCCGCTGGCTGGAACGCGCAGGCCGTTGGCGGCCATGATGAGGCGGCTATCCGCAAGGCCATCGCCAAAGCGCAGAAATCTGACAAGCCGACACTTATAGCCTGCAAGACGACGATTGCATTTGGCGCGCCCACAAAGGCCGGCACGTCTGCAAGCCACGGCTCGCCCTTGGGCAAGGAAGAAATCAAAGGTGCGCGCGAGAAACTTGGCTGGTCTTACGCTCCGTTTGAAATTCCCGATCACATTCTTGCAAGCTGGCGTGCGGCAGGGGAGCGTTCACGCGCTGATTACGCTGCGTGGGTACGCAAGCTCGAAGCCAGCAAACCGGAACTGCGCGAGCGTTTTGCCCGCGCGATTGCCGGGGGCATTCCGCAGGGCTGGCAGGAAGCATTCGATCAATTCAAAAAGATGCTTGCCGAGAAAAAGCCCAATGAAGCAACCCGCAAATCCTCACAGGAAATTCTTGAAGTACTCAATCCGCTGATTAATGAACTTATCGGTGGCTCTGCCGATCTCACCGGCTCCAATAACACCAAAACCAAAGCCCTGGCTCCGGTGACGGCGGCCGATTTTGCCGGGCGTTATCTTTATTACGGTGTGCGTGAACATGCGATGTGCGCCGTGATGAACGGCATGGCGCTGCATGGAGGGTTTATCCCTTACGGCGGCACGTTTCTGGTATTCACCGATTATTGCCGCCCCTCCATCCGACTTGCCGCTCTCATGGGCCTGCGCGTGATTTTCGTCATGACACATGATTCGATAGGTCTGGGCGAGGACGGCCCTACGCATCAACCGGTCGAGCATCTGGCGAGCCTGCGCGCCATCCCCAACCTTCAGGTATTTCGCCCTGCCGATGCTACCGAAACGGCAGAATGCTGGGCGCTTGCGATCAGCTCTGCGTCCACTCCGTCGGTGCTGGCATTGTCACGCCAGAATCTGCCGACCCTGCGCACCGAATATGTAAAAGAGAATCTCTGCGCACGCGGCGGTTATGTATTAAGCGATGCTCTCAATGCCAAGGTCACATTGATTGCTACCGGCTCGGAAGTCATGCTTGCCATGCAGGCGCAGAAACTGCTGGCGGCGCAAAACATAGCAGCTAAAGTGGTTTCGCTTCCCTGCACCGAGTTGTTCGACGCGCAGGATAGCGCCTATCGCCATGATGTATTAGGAAAATCGACGCTTAAGGTAGCCATTGAGGCCGCTTCAGGCTATGGTTGGCAGAAGTATATCGGTGAGAAAGGCATTTTCATCGGTATGAAGAGTTTTGGTGCCTCCGCTCCGGCCCCCGATCTCTATAAGCATTTTGGTATCACGGCGGAAGAAGTCGTTCGCCAAGTCGTAGCAAAAGGGAAATCCATATGAGTCCGATGCACAATTTAATCGTTGGTGATACTGGTTTTATGCTCTCGGTGGCCATGATGTTTGTCGGCCTGCTTACCGTGGCAATTTTTAGAATGGGTGTGATTCCAAAGCTACGCAAAGAAAATAACATCAAAAATATACGCCTGCTGGAATTCATGATGTGGTTTGACGGCGTATTGTTCGTGGGCGGCGGAACAGCACTTATGGCATTGCATTATTATCTATGACCAAAAAAATCGCCATTAATGGGCTAGGGCGCATCGGGCGCTGCGTCATTCGTGCGTTGATTGAGACTGGGCGTAAAGACATAGAGATTGTTGCCATCAACGGCCCGGCGCCGATGGAAACCCACGTGCATCTGCTCAAATACGATTCGGTGCATGGCGCGTTTCGAGGTGAAGTGAAAGCCGCCAATGGCGGTATCGACGTGGGACGCGGTGTCATGCGGTTAAGCCATGAAAAAGACATCAGCAAACTCAACTGGAAGGGCGTGGATGTCGTGCTGGAGTGCACGGGAAAATTCAATAAACGCGATGCCGCCGCCGCACATCTTGCGCAGGGTGCAAAGAAAGTACTGATCTCGGCGCCGGCTCCAGATGCCGACGCAACCATCGTCCACGGGGTCAATGACAAAGCGCTTAAACCCGAACATACCGTGATCTCCGTAGGCTCCTGTACCACCAACTGCCTTGCTCCCGTAGCCGATGTGCTTAACAAAGCCGTGGGCATTGAAAGCGGCTTTATGACCACCATTCATTCCTACACCGGGGACCAGAATCTGGTGGATGGCAGCCATAAGGATCTGCGCCGTGCGCGTGCGGCGGCAAGCGCCATAGTGCCGACTTCTACCGGTGCCGCCAAAACCATTGGCTTGGTGATTCCCGAACTAAACGGCAAGTTGGGCGGTGTTTCCATTCGCGTGCCCACCCCCAATGTGTCGCTCATTGATCTTACTTTCCAGAGCGTCAAGGATACCGACAAAGACGCGCTCAATGCCGCTATTGTCAAAGCATCTGCGGGAGCTTTGAAGGGCATCCTTGCCACCAGTGATGAACCGCTGGTCTCGGTGGATTTCAACCACCATACGGCGAGTGCGATTTTTGACCTCACCGGCACGGCCGTCACCGGCAAACGTTTCTGCCGCATCGCCGCTTGGTACGATAATGAGTGGGGATTTTCCTGCCGGATGCTGGACGTTGCCGCGCTCTTGTGATTTATAGGGCCTAGTGATTTGTAGGTTCTATGCGCCGCACGATGAAGAAAATGTCCCCCAGCCGGTTTCCGACGCTCGATACCATTGACGTTGCCCATAAGCGCGTGCTTGTGCGTATGGATCTCAACGTCCCTATGACGGATGGCCGGGTCACCGACGATACGCGCGTTTCCCGCTTGCTGCCCACGTTGCGTGAATTGCTGCAAAAAAACGCCAAGATTATTATTCTTTCGCATCTGGGCAGACCGGACGGGCATTATGTACCCAGCCTTTCGCTGGCGCCTCTGGTAGATGCACTTTCTAGTGCACTGGCCGGGGTGGTGGTGAAGTTCGGCGTCGACTGCATCGGGCCGGAGGCAAATTCGGCAGTCAAAGCGCTTAAGTCCGGCGAGATTCTGCTGCTGGAGAATGTACGTTTTCATGCCGGCGAGGAGAAAAACGACGCCACATTTGCCAAAAAACTGGCGGCGCATGGCGACATTTATGTCAATGATGCGTTCTCCTGTTCGCACCGTGCGCATGCATCAGTCGTGGGTATCACCAGGCAGTTGCCGTGTGCCGCGGGCAGGCTGATGGAAGAAGAATTGCGCAATCTCGAAACGTTGTTTGAAAATCCCAAACGTCCGCTGACGGCAATCATCGGCGGCGCCAAAGTATCAAGCAAACTTGAGCTGCTCGAAAACCTCATCCACCGTGTCGATACCCTGATTATCGGCGGCGCCATGGCGAATACTTTCCTGCTTGCGCGCGGCTTTGCCGTCGGCAAGTCCCTCGTCGAGCCCAACCTCAAAGAAACGGCGCGGCGTATTCTTGAGAAAGCCAGGGGCAAATGCCATATCGTGCTGCCTATGGACGTATTGCATACGCTGCCTTCCGCTATCAAGGCGAGTAACGTCACGGTTTCAGGAACAGTAAATGTCAAAGACAAGGCGGCCACCATCCCCGCCGGTGAAATGATTTTTGATATTGGCAACCAGACGCTTGCAGACATTGCGCAGCATCTTGCCAAATCCAAGACGGTTATCTGGAACGGCCCGCTTGGCATCTTTGAGCAGAAGCCCGGATTTTCGACCATCTGGCTGGCACGCGAAATCGATCGCCTGACCAGAGACGGCACACTTAAGAGCATTGTGGGTGGTGGCGATACGGTGGCGGCGATCAACACTGCAGGTTTTTCGCAGAGTTACACCTATATCTCTACCGGTGGCGGCGCATTTCTTGAGTGGATGGAAGGCAAGGAATTGCCCGGCGTCGAGGTGCTGCAGGCCGCAGCTTAATGTTCTTTGGCGGGCGCTTTGTTAAGCGGTTTGGCGGCAGTATTCGCAGGCGTGGCCGTCATTTTTCCGGCGTCCCGCACGGCCTCGCGCAGCGCATGAAAATCACCCGTAAATATAACCATCCCCTCCGGTAGTTTGACCGGATCCGCATTGCGCATATGGGCGACCGTTGCACGGTTAGGAGAGGGCGGAGGTTCCACAGGAAGCATGGGACTGGTGGCCGTGACCAGCGTCTGTACGCTACTGGCCAGATCCGCAAGCAGCGGTGGCCTGTACATAATTTTTAAGACCCCAAAGGGCTCCGACAATGTTTGAGAAGTTTCGTTCGCGGTGCGTTTTACCAAATATTCGCCCACATCCAGAATGTCATTGGCGACTTGTGCGGTAACAGGGAATGATTCTTCGAGCGTATCGCGCAATGCGCCGCTCTGCCTCCTTATAGGCTCTATGACCGTATCGGAAATCCGCGTGGCGCCTGAACGCATTAAACTTGTCGTGGTCTCGCCCACCGCTTCCAATGGCCGCATGGCAAACTCCATCGGCTGCATAATCGGTTGCATAGCAAGTCCCAGCATCTGCATGCCGCCCATGAGAAGCTCATTTGCCGTTTGTTCGAACCGGCGCGGGTGGAGTCGTTCTGAAATCTTCTCTAAAACCGCCATTATTCTAACTTTCTTGACTTATGAAACCGATCATTGATTATGCCCTCAGCATAGCAGGGAAATGTTACTGTTTAATGAATGGCCTGGGGATAAGTAGTGGGGAGCGGCAATATGAAAATCACCAATAAAGTCAAAGAGATATTAAGCTGGTACGAAAGCGATTCTCCCAAAACAAAAGAAAACCTTGCCCGCCTGCTCATGCATGGCAAGCTTGGTGGCACGGGCAAACTCGTGATTCTTCCGGTAGATCAGGGATTTGAACATGGGCCTGCCCGCAGCTTTGCTGCCAATCCGGATGCGTATGACCCGCATTACCATTTCAGACTCGCCATTGATGCCGGACTCAACGCCTATGCGGCGCCGCTGGGCATGCTCGAAGCCGGGGTGAAAACCTTCGCCGGCAAAATTCCGCTCATTCTGAAAATGAATTCGTCCAATGCGCTCACGCCCAAAGATCAGGCGCCCAACCAGGCGGTAACTGCGTCGGTAAAAGATGCCGTCAGGCTTAAATGCGCAGCGGTGGGATTCACCATTTACCCCGGCTCGCACGACGTGGGCGACATGATGGAAGAAATCCGCGATATCAGCGCCGAAGCCAAAGCGCACGGTCTTGCGACGGTCATCTGGTCGTACCCGCGCGGTGGCTTTCTTTCCAAGGAAGGCGAACTTGCGGTTGATATCTGTGCCTACGCTGCTCATATCGCAGCCCTGCTGGGTGCGCATATCATCAAGGTCAAGCCGCCGACCGAGCATCTGGAACTGCCCGAGGCCAAAAAGGTCTACGAAAAGGAAAAGATCGACATCTCGACACTGGCCAAACGTGTGGCGCATGTGAAGCAGGCCACCTTCGGCGGCAAACGTATCGTGATTTTTTCCGGCGGTTCAGCCAAGGGACTCGATGAAATTTATAACGAGATTCGTGCCATCCGCGACGGTGGTGGCAATGGTTCCATCATTGGCCGAAACACCTTCCAGCGTCCCAGGAATGAAGCGCTCGCCATGCTCGCCGAAGTTATCAAGATATACAAAGGTGCCGCCTAGTGCATAAAATCACCGCGCTCATTTTACTATCGCTTTGCGTGGCGATGTCGATGGCCACGGATGGCTGGGCGCGCGGTGGCGGTGGTGGCGGCGGCGGTGGGCGAAGCTCAAGCAGCCATGGCGGAAGATCCTCGTCGGGCGGTTTTGAGCGCAGTTGTAAAACCAGCGCATGCCTTAAGAAACATCCCAGCGGGCATTATTTTGTTTCTACAAAAAAGAGACGCAGCCGTTATGCGGGCGGTTAAACACATTGCCAAACCTGCGTGCCTTCTGCATACTTGCCGCAAAAAACCATAACTCTATGGAGGCGCCCCTTGGATTTTTCGCGTTATTTCATTCACAAGCCCATCGATAAGATCCAGGCTGAATCCGACAACCACGAACTCAAACGCAGTTTAAGCGCACTTAACCTGGTCAGCCTGGGAGTGGGCTGCATCATTGGTGCCGGTATTTTCGTGCTCACCGGACAGGCGGCGGCACAACATGCCGGGCCTGCCATTGTGTTCTCTTTTGTGCTGGCCGGCCTTGCCTGCGCCTTTGCCGCACTCTGCTATGCGGAGCTTGCCTCGGTGTTGCCGGTCTCTGGCAGCGCGTACACCTATGCGTATGCCACACTGGGTGAATCCATCGCCTGGGCAATGGGCTGGCTGCTCATTCTTGAATATGGCCTTGCCTCGGCGACGGTAGCAGTTGGCTGGTCAGGGTATCTGGTGAGCTTCCTCAAGGATTTCGGTTTGGTAATCCCTCCCGGCCTGACATCACCCACGCTCGATCTGGTGGTTAATCCCGATCCGCTGGCGCATGGTGCCATGATGCTGGTGGCGACGAACCATTTCAACCTGCCGGCGTTCCTGGGCATTATGGCGGTGACCTCTCTGCTGGTTATCGGCGTGAGCGAATCGGCGACGGTTAACAACATCATCGTCATCATCAAGCTTGCCGTGGTTGTCATGTTCATCGTGGTGGGCGCATTGTATGTCGACACCGCCAACTGGCATCCGTTTATTCCTCCCTTCATTCCCGATCCCAAGGACGCGGCAAGCGGCGAATTCGGCTTTCCGGGCATATTGCGTGGTGCCGGCATGATTTTCTTCGCCTATATCGGGTTTGAGGCGGTCTCGACGGCCGCTCAGGAATCAAAGAATCCGCAGCGCGACATGCCTATCGGTATTCTGGGCTCCTTGGTCATCTGCACGGTACTTTATATCGCGGTATCGCTCGTGCTTACCGGCATCGTCAGCTATAAAGAGCTTAACGTACCCGATCCGATGGCGGTGGCCATCGACAAGATTCACGTCTCCTGGCTGACGTTCGGCAACTTCAAGCTATTGCCGTTCCTTATCAAAGTGGGTGCCCTCATGGGGCTTTCCTCGGTGATGCTGGTGCTGGTCTATGGCCAGACGCGCATTTTCTACATGATGGGTAAAGACGGTCTTATTCCCGAGTTTTTCTGCAAATTACATGCGAAGTTCCAGACGCCCTACATCAACACGATCATTGTGGGGTTTATCGTGGGTCTTGTTGCCGGCTTCACACCTATCAGCGTGCTTGGCAATCTGGTCAGCATGGGAACATTGTTCGCTTTTTGTATCGTCTGTTACAGCGTGCTGTATCTGCGGCGCAAACGCCCGGAGCTGGTGCGTCCATTCAAAACACCCTTTGCCCCGGTCGTGCCGCTTCTGGGCATCGCCTCGTGCGGATATCTGATTTACGGTATTGGTGCGGCCATCTTTCAGGCGCTGGAATGGTATTTCCTGGCGGGTGTTCTGGTGTATCTGCTCTATGGCCAGTTTCACAGCAAACTGCACAAAGAAAATCTTCGGTAACGACAGAGCGGATCTATGGAACCGGTGATGCTCTATATCACGACTGCGAACCGGCAAGAAGCCAACATGCTTGTGCATGAGCTATTGGGAAAACGACTGATTGCCTGTGCCAATATCGCCGACCATATCGAGTCTTTCTACTGGTGGCAGGGCGAGATTGAACAGAAGCCAGAGAGCATTATCGTGGCAAAGACGCTGGCTGCGCATGTCGACAAAGTCGTAACCCACGTCAATTCCCTGCACAGCTATGAGTGCCCCTGCGTTGTTTGCGTGCCGATTGTAGGCGGCAACCCCGCCTTTATTGACTGGATAGGCAAGCAGACGTCCAGTGCATAACCCGCTTGCCAGCTAGGGCAGGGGGCTACTATACCTGTCTTGCTTGTTGGGGTATAGCCAAGTGGTAAGGCAGTGGATTTTGATTCCACCATTCCCAGGTTCGAATCCTGGTACCCCAGCCAGCGGCTATTTTAATTTTTACGGCCGAATAATATCGCTTTAATCGGAATCGCCACCTGCGCGATTTGCGGATACCAGAAGCTATGCGCCCCATCGCCGACGATATTCTCCAGCCCTTTCTGTGCGGCACTCAGACAAATCATATCCACCATCCGATCAATAATGCGCTGCCGCTCCACCCAGCCCGGTGTCGATGCCTCAAGCCTGCCCTGAAGAAAATCGGCAAACCGCGTGATGTCGGCATCATGGGTGGCGCTGAATTTATTATCCGTGATGGTTTTGATATGCGCGCAGCATTCATTCATCAGCACACGGGTGGCCGCATCAAGCTTCACGGGCTTATAAAGCTCTTCCGGCGGATGGCCAGAGAGAATAAGGGCAAGGTCGTAAGCATAGGCGTATCGCCCTGCTCCAGTGCCTTCGATAATGAAAGTATTGTCACTGATATAATGGGCGGTTTTGATAAGAATATCGCGTTGCGATAGCCTCTCGCGATTGCATTCGCCGCTTTCGTTGGCAAGGAGTGCCGTGGCGGGCAGAATGCGTTTTAGAAAATCACGCCGTGAATGCTCATCGTCTTTTCTCGAACCCATAAAACCCTCCAGTATAGTATTGATTGCGTTCTTTTTTGACGCATGTATTTAGCTGAGCTATAGAACAAAATGCTTGCAGCGTGTGTGACAGTTTCATGAAATTTTCTGCGATGCACCATGACGCGTGCATGGCACAGAAAGTAACCTGCACATATATTATTCAGCGATCATGTATGGCGATAGCCGCGTTCAATGTGAAAGCAGAAAGTCGATGATACGCAGGACGCAATGCAATATGTCGCGGTAGAAACGGTCACCATTCGCAGAGTAATTCTTCTAAAAAAGAACCCCTAATTCTTAGCAATTTCCGCGATAAATCGGCTTTCCTAACCGAGGTTTCATCAAAATGACGCCAATTCTTAATAATTCTGTAACATTCACTTGCTATAGTGGGCAGAAGTCAAAGAAATCATATGGCAGCACCCACTCCCAATACACCGGTTACGCCCCCCGATATTTCGGCCCTGATCGCCAAGCACCGGCCGGAAATCGATCGTATTCTTACGCTCGATTCGCAAAGCCAGCAGACAGAAAGTCAGCGTTACGGACTTTCGCCCGAGAAGATGATGTCCTATTATTCGGAACTGCAGGCCAAGGCGAATGAGCTTGAGAAAAAAGGCGCTGCCGCCGGCAGGAAAATGGCTCTGTTTGGTTTGGCCAGCGGCATAGTTGCCGCGGTCGTCACCGTCATCAAGCGTCAGCTGTTTAAAAGTCGTATTGCGCAGGCGATTTTTATCGGTGGTTCCACGGCCGTTGCAGCGCTGGGCGGAAGCTGGCTTGCCTCGAAACTCTTCGGTGAAAAAATCAAAGAAGAAAGCAAGGCGCTTACGGAACAGGCGAAGGGTATCTTTGAACGTGAATTGGCGATTGCCATTGAGAACACGCAGCGTGCACGCACTGCTGCAGGGGCAGAAGCTGCGCCGTTGCAAGGCATAGAACAGACGCACAAAATACTGGGGGGTTTCATCAACCAGGCAGCGGTCGATTTGGGCGCGCTTACCGCCGCCCAGCAAACCCAGACACTTGAGATGCAAGCGCGGTTTGTGGCGCTTGCGGCTTCAGGCAAGCGTCTGCAAACCGGTCATGGCTGGGATGTGTTGGATGATGCCAAATGGCAGAAAATTGCCGCACAGAACGGTGTGGATGCCGCCAAACTCGATGCGGCGCGCAAAGTAGTTATGGCAGGCGGAAGCCTCGCCAAGGATCAGGCGCCGGCTTCCGGCGATATCGCCGTGCAGCTCGGATTTATTACGCCTGAAGTCAAAAGCGCGCTGCTCATTGCCCAGGCGGCGGAGCGAACCCTTCAGGCAGCCACCCCTGGAAATTATCCGCCGCAAAATCTTGGCGAACTTATTGCTTTGCCCAAATGGGGCCGCATTGGTGATTCGCGCGATCCTATGGAACTGCAGGCTGCTCAGTCGGTTAATTTCCTCAGCGAGATTTTAAGCGTAGCCGCTCGCAGCGCGACTCTTTCGGCGGATGCGCAGCAAAAAGTCGATAATGCCCGCTCTGCCCTGGCGACCTTGTCGGTAGCCTCATTTGAGAATGCAGCTTCAGCGCTTGGCGAAACGGCTATTGGCGGGCGCATCGCGCAAGTCGCAACCGATACGGCAAGCAAGCTTGGCAAAACCAACGGCATCAGTAAAGATCAGGTAAAGCGCGCACTGGATATCGTAGACGCAGGACTTGCAGCCGCAGGAACCGGTGTTGCGCAATGGCCGACACAGCAGATTCAGCAAAAAATGGCAATGGCACGCGCCGGGCTTGAACAGGCATCCCCGGCAAAGGCGCCTGATAGAAGTACCGGAATGGGCGGCCGTTAGTTTTTAGAGTCGTCGCTGTCGGGCCTATTGATATCCATTTTTGTGCCGCCAGTACCCTCGTCACCCAACTCTTCTCTTTTGCTTCTTTGCGCCAGCTGAGCGATCAGATAATCAAGACCTTTCTGCGAAACAACAGAAGAAAATTCCGAACGCTGCGTGGTAATCATGCTGACGCCTTCTACCACGATGTCATACACCATGAGCGCGCCGTTGCTGCTCCTGCGGATGCTGTAATCGACAAGAAAATCCTCAGCACCGGGACGTTTGATGCGCATGCTGACGATGCTTGCGCCATTGTCGCCCGCCACCACTCGCGTGACTTCAAAGTCGGCATTGCTGTATTCCGTCAGGTTGGATGTGTAATGCTTGATAAGAAACGTTTTGTAATTGGTGATATACTGCTGTTTCTGTTCATCGGTCGCGCTTTTCCAGAAACGTCCGAGGACGAATTTTCCCACCCAGTCGATGTCGACATTCTCAGCAAATAACGCTTCAAGACGTTCACGTTTGTCTTGTTTGGAACCGGAATTATCCGAAAGAACGGCAAGTGCCTTATGTCCTAGATCTACCGTAAATGCTTTGGCATCATCGGAATCATTTGCAGCGGCAGGATGCGCAACGCAAAGGCCCAGGCACATAAACAGTCCGGCAAAAAATCTTTTTGCGCACATAATATCCACTCCACACAGGGATGTTTTACATAAAGCAGCATCGTCTGGCGGTGCCAAACGCGCTGTTTCTAGCAGGGAAAAATGCTATTTACCAGTGCCTTTTTCAGCCGATTTGCCTGTGTCCAGACCGGCATCGCGATTGAGATAGTTGCGCACGACCTTGTCACGATGCTGCAGATAGATGCTGCGGTAACTGGTGTAGGGATCGAGCGAATCGCGGTTGATACGGTCGGTAAGCGGCAGGTAGTCGGCGCGGGTGGTTATGATACGTACGCCGTCGCGGATAGCGGTTTCCTGCCAGGTGAAGATATAGGTGAAGGGATCGTCGAAGATATCGGCGATCATGCCCACGCCATCACGTATATCGGACGGGCCCAGAATCGGCAGGTAGAGGTAAGGCCCAGTGCCCACGCCCCAGACGCCCAGTGTCTGGCCGAAATCCTTCTTATGCTCTTTCTTGATACCCATCGGGGTGGCAACATCGAATAGACCCGCAATACCGACGGTGCTGTTGATCGCAAAGCGCTCAACGGTGCGCCCGGCGTTATCAGTATCCCACTGCAGCATCGAGTTGACGAACACCACAGGTGAGTTGAGGTTGACCAGGAAGTTGCGCACGCTGCGCTGCGCGAAGTCCGGCATTACGCCGCGGTAAATATGGGCCAGCGGCGAAAGCAGTACGCCATCGAGCACTTCATTGAATTTGAAAAGGCCGC
Source organism: Alphaproteobacteria bacterium (assembly GCA_013289445.1). The sequence goes on along the minus strand of JABCZZ010000012.1, from coordinate 4,904 downwards.
GATTGAGCGGTTCCAGCGGGTCGCGGTTGTCGCCGTAGCCTCCGTCTTCCTGCGTTCCGGAATTGGTCTGGATAGGTTCGCCCGGCTTCTTGGTGGCGCAGCCCGGCAGGGTGACAAGCATCACGGCTAACAGGCCGGCGATCAGTGCGTGGCGAAAGGGAGTCTCGTTCATGGCGTATCCTTATTGTACCCGTGTAATACCCTATTTGCATCAATGCGCCGTCTATGCGGGCGCTTGCCTAAGCAATAGTATGGTATATTCCCTAATGGTTTATGAAACTTAGGTAAAATTGCAACTACTTTGCAGCTATTTAGAGCGGACTTTGCCCTGTTCGTCCAGGAAGACGCAGGATTACATTTATAAGTTGCATAATTGCCACATTGCGTGATGTTGATATGCACGGCTAAATATTTTTTTACTTTCAACGAAAGAATCCACGTGTCCGCTCCCGGATTACCCCGCGTATCTTTTGAATTTTTTCCACCCAAAACATCCGAGATGGAAGAGAAATTGTGGAATGCAGTCCGGCGTCTGGCGCCGCTTAAGCCCCGATTCGTGTCGGTGACCTATGGTGCCGGTGGCACTACACGCGAACGCACCCATCAGACGGTCAAACGCATCCGTGATGAAACCGACCTCAAGCCTGCCGCCCATCTGACCTGTGTCGGGGCGAGCAGGGCGCAGATTGATGAAGTGGCGCGTGGCTACTGGGAGGCGGGTATCCGCCATATCGTGGCGCTCAGGGGCGATCCACCGCAGGGCATGGGAAAATACGCGCCGTATCCAGAGGGCTATGCCTATACCAGCGATCTGATTAGCGGCTTAAAAAAAATCGGCAATTTTGAAATCAGCGTGGCCGCCTTCCCGGAAAAACATCCCGAATCGCAATCTTTTGAAGAAGACATACGTGTTCTCAAGGGTAAAATCGATGCCGGTGCCACGCGTGCGATCACCCAGTATTTTTTTGATGTCGATCTTTACACGCAATTCATTGAACGTGTGCGCAGGGCAGGCATCACGATCCCTGTGGTGCCGGGGCTCATACCGATTGGTAATTTTGCCCTGCTCAAAAAATTTTCTGCCATGTGCGGGGCTACGATTCCACCCTGGCTGGCCGAAGAATTTGAAGGGCTCGACGAACATCCGCGCAAGCGTGACGAAGCGGCGATTGCCCTGGCCAGCAGGCAATGCCAACAATTGCAGGCACAAGGAGTGGAACAATTTCATTTTTATACGCTCAATCGTGCCGATCTTACCTTGGCGATATGTAATAATATCGGTATAAAATGATAATAATCAATAGATTGCCTCAATCTTCCTGCTCGTAATAATTCCGTAACCTTTGCATGCTATAACTAAAGGTCTGAAACGCTGAAATCAAGAAAGAGTCCAGCTAATGACCCATGCACTTCCCGACATGTTAGAGAAAAAAATACTCACGCTGTTTGCTGAAACCAGCAATGGCGCATTGGTACCGAACAAGATTTCGCGCGTCGCAAAAACACCCTCGGTCAACCTCAATGATTCACGCTTTATTGATGCCAAGGCTGAAGAAGAAGTATTCCTGTTTCATTTCGACAAAAACCTTCCCGATCCGGTAGAAGGAATAAAAGCCATACAGGCGGCGCTTGGTCGCGTGCCCGTCATTGCAGATACGTTTAATGGTTTAGTGCCGCGCCCCAAACTGAGCGATCAGATCGCAACACTTAAAGGTAACTTCCCGCCCGCTTCAAATCCTGCCGATGGTCTTACTGTGGCCGATTATGCGGCGCTGGAGAACTGGCAAGGCTCCAAGGCGAAGAATTACTGGGAATCATGGGGTCCCACTGTATCCAGCGGTAAGGAAGAAGCGATTACGCTGAGTTACGGATTCCATAAACCCGAAGATGCCATCGCTGCGCGTACCAATCTGGAAGCGCGCGCCCAGGCCATGCTTCAGATGATTCGCGCCGAGGCAGCCAAGTCTACCTACCTGACGCCTGAGCAGAAAGCCGAGCTTGGTAAACTGCAGGTGATCGTTAAAGAGCACACACAGCCCGAATGGGGCAGCAGTGTGCAGCTGGTAATCGGCGTGCCGGCCACCCAGAAAGCACCGGGCGATGAGATTCTGTTTAAGGCCTCTCCGCTTAATCTGCTGACCGACAACGCCGATGCGAAAGTAGCCTCCACATGGAAAGATATTGTGCGCTATGCCGCGACATATGCCGGCGACAAATGGGCAGAAGGTTTCCCCCTGCTTGCTGGCTCTGAGGAAATAAAAGGTTATCTCAACAACCGCGTTTCGCAGCTTACGAATGACAAGCTCAAAACAGCGATTGGCGATGTGCTCAAGCACGACACGTTCCTGTCCGAGAAGGAAAAAGAAGATAAGCGCGAGCATGCCGCTGCAGATTTCAGGCTCACCGGACCTTCGCTCGAACATCCCAACACCTATCGCTTGCGACTGACGTTGCCCGAAACATTGAAACCGGAGCAGCTAAACGACTCCATTCTGGCCACTCCTACCACCAAGACCTGGGAGAAAATCGAATCCGATCCGCTGACGCTGGCGGGTGATGCCATCATGCAGGCGCTGCAGACCAGAAAAGTACAGGATGCCGCAGGCAGGGACATCAAGATCGATGGCGCCAAAGTGCTGGTGCAGATGGGCGATGGCAAGGATAACACCATCCAGCAATCGATTGCGGTGAAAGTCGATATCCCGCATGCCGAAACCATCCATCAGGAAAAAGTAATGGAGGCGATGCAGCAGGTATTGGGCAGTGTGCCGTCGCTTAAGGGTATCATCCCGCACAAGACCAGCTGGAGAGAAGAAGACGGCGTATGCCTTACCTTTGATCTTCCTGCCGGCGTGGCGCCTGCGCAAGCGATAAAAGAAATCGAAGCCCTGCATGCTAAAACACAAGTGGCACCCCCCGCTGCCTCCACGCCGCCTCTGCCTACCACTGTGACCGCTACCAATGGCGCGGCGGATGTCCCGCCTGCCACGGATACAGTCACGACCACAGGCAGCAAAACGTTTGCCAAGCCCGATTTGAAATCACCGACGCTTACACCCACCGCACCGCTTGCTGAAACAGCGGTAGGGCGTGAAGAAGGCAAGCCGGAATCACAGATGGCGCAAAGCGCTTAGCCATCTAAATCAAATAGCAGCACTTTGCTTTGCGCACTGGCGCAAAAGGCCAGCGCCATTTCTTGCTCTACTGCCAGGCCGTCACCTTCATTCAGGGCGATCTGGTTTACCTCTATGTTGCCCCCTGCCAGCTGCACCCAGGCTTTGCGGCCTTTCTCAGGGCGGTAATGCAATGTCTCACCTGTGGCGATATCCGCCATTAATATACGTGCATCCTGGTGCAGCAGCACGGATTCCTCTGCCCCGCTATGCGAGGCGATGAGACAGAATTTGTTCTGCAGCCGATCGGCATCGAAATGGATTTGCTGATACGAGGGCGCGATGCCCATGACGCTCGGCGTAATCCAGATTTGCAGCAAATGCACAGGAATATCTGCATTGGCGTTGAATTCGCTATGCAGTATGCCGAGCCCCGCGCTCATTTTCTGCACGTCGCCCGGACGAATGCGCGATCCGTTGCCCAGACTGTCCTTATGCTCGAGCACGCCGGTAAGGACGATGGTGATGATTTCCATGTCGCGGTGACCGTGGGTAGGAAATCCACCGCCGCCGGTGATGCGATCGTCATTGATCACACGCAGCGGCCCAAATCCCATATGGCGCGGATCATGATGTTCGCCGAAAGAAAAACTATGCCAGCTGTCGAGCCAGTCGATCTGTGTATGAAAACGATCAGAAGCCTTGCGCAGGGTGAGCATAGAGACCTAATGCAGTACGAGGCCGGGGATATCACTTTTCCACAGCAGCAGCAGGAAAATAAGCGCAATGGCAACACCGTAAGGCACGGGTTCGCCGACGGTGAGTACGCGCGGAATGGCCGGAGGATGTTGCAGTTTGGAAAACATGAAAGCGGTAAAGGGGCGGGCCACTACCAGCACCAACGCCAGCAATCCTCCGAAAAGCCCGACTCCCATGATGAAAGTGGGAAAAGCGCTTTTGCCTGTCCATAACGCCGCGGCCGTGAGCAGCTTGATATCGCCGGCTCCCATGATATTGGCGGCAAACAAACCAAACCCTACGGCAAAGGTGCCCAGCGCAAAAAGCAGCGCTATCTGCCATTCGATATGGCCTGGGGCGCAATAAAGAAACACCGGATAAAACACGAATAAGACGGCCACCAGCCAGTTAGGTATAATGTAGCGTGTGGTGTCGGTAATGATGACCGTAAGCATAAGAACGGTCAGCAGGACGAGAAAGAATATCATATTTCATCCATTTGTGGCGGTCTTGTTAATCTATTAGCAAATATTTCAAAGGTATAATAGTGAAAGATAACGGGGGCGCAGACATGTGGTTTGGCATCGGATTCTTGTTGGTGATGTATGTGGCGATAGTAAGCTGCATTTACGCCTTTCAACGCCACCTCATGTATTATCCGCTGAAGAATATCCCGGCACTTGCGACATTCGCGTTTAAGGATATTACCGAAATATCCCTGTCTTCAGGCGATGGCATGACACTTCAGGCATGGGCACATGCGGCGCGGCAATCTTACCCCACAGTACTTTATTTTCATGGCAATGCGCAGCATCTGGGCATGCGCGCGGCTAAATTCGGCGCGTTCGCCGAAGCCGGCTTTGGTCTCATCGCCGTCAGCTATCGCGGCTTTGGCAAATCCACCGGATATCCGAGCGAAAACGGAATCTATGCCGATGCGCGCGCGGCCATCGCGTATGCCAAGCAAAATCTGAACCTGCCTGCGGAAAAACTTATTTACTACGGCGAGTCGCTGGGCAGTGGCGTGTCGGTGCAGATGGCGCTTGAACAGCC
>JABCZZ010000011.1 GCA_013289445.1 Alphaproteobacteria bacterium | reverse complement strand
TCGTCAAAATCGCCGGGAGGGCCGCCGCGCCCGCGGCCGCCGCCGGGAGTCCAGCCACCGCCGCTGCCACCGCCGCCAGTGCCCTTGGGTTTGCCCCAGGGGCCGGGGTCGACGTTATGAATAATCGGCTTGTCTGCCACGTAACTGTCCCGTGTTTTCTTCTTAACGTTAGGCTGTACTATTACTACTAACCTCATCATATTGGCAAGATTATGTCGGCAGGCACGAAAAAGGCAGTATGGAATTTTACGCCCATCGAAGGAGTGGCCCGCGTCTATGCCGTTGCCTCGGGTAAGGGCGGGGTCGGCAAATCCACCACTGCCGTCAATCTTGCCCATGCACTGAGTAATGCGGGCAAGCGAGTCGGACTGCTTGATGCCGATATTTATGGTCCGTCGCTGCCACGCATGATGGGAATAAATGGCAAGCCTGACATTAAAGAGGGAATGATTGTACCTCTTAAGTCACACGGTATTGCCGTAATGTCGATGGGGTTTCTGGTCGGCGAGGATTCCGCATTGGTCTGGCGCGGGCCGCAGGTAACAAAGGCGCTGTATCAAATGTTACGGCAGACCGCATGGGGCACGAAGGACACGCCGCTTGATGTGCTGATCATCGATATGCCGCCGGGCACCGGGGATACGCATTTAAGTCTGGTGCAGCAGGCGCCGATAAACGGCGCAGTCATCGTCACCACCCCACAGGACGTGGCTGTGGCCGACGCCCGCAAATGCATCGATATGTTTCAGAAAGTAAACGTTCCCATCGTGGGCGTGATTGAGAATATGAGCGGATTTACCGATCCCGACAGCGGCAAATTGCACGCGATTTTCGGCAGCGGTGGAGGGTTGCGTCTGGCCCGGTCCTGCAATGTGCCGTTCTTAGGTGAAATACCGATTGATATGGCGCTGCGCGAAGCGGCGGATGCAGGTGCACCTTATAGCGATGCACGCGGTTTTTATACACCCATCATCGATCGATTGTCTTAAAAACCATCAAAAAAAGCGCCCTCTGCAGTCGCAGAGGGCGCTTGGTATCCATCAAAGAGGCGTATTAGGCCGCTTTTTTCTTGGAAGAATGATGGGCAGGAGCAGCAACGTTGGAGAATTCCTTCACCTGTTCTGCAATGCGCTTGTTGATGACATCAAACGCTTCCTGGGTCGATTTGGTGCTCATCTCGGCAATCTCGCGCAGGCTGTTGACGTTGTATTCAAGCCAGGTCTTTGCGAAATCAGCCTGCTTGGAAGCAGCGCTTTCCGGGGTGGCGTGGTTGAGGATGTCCTTGCTGGCCTTAAGCGCCTGTTCGGCGTTGCTGCGCAGGATCTCGGCCTGGCGGCGGGCAATTGCCTGGGTGCTTTCGGTCAGGATCTGGATCACGGCAGAGCCGGTTTCGGCATTGCGGCGATACAGGGAAATAATCTGGTTCACATCAACGGCCGGAGTCTTGAAATCTCCGAACAGTTTGGACCAGTCAGCGAACGGGTTGGCAGCCATGGTTTCTACTCCTAAAATAGTTTGAACAATATAAATAACTAATATTCGTGGGAGGCCATAATAACAGAATGTTGCAGCGCGTCAATCAATAAATTGTGCGTTGCAACAATATAAATATTATTTCGTAACTTATTGATATATAATTATATTATTAGCGCTTGCCCGTGCGTTTGGGCGTGAATCTTGCCTTCTCTTCACGCGCCGCCTTGAGCTTGTCTATAGCATCTCTTAAACGCGCCGCCTCCTCAAATTCAAGATCGGCGGCGGCGGCCAGCATCTTTTCCTGCAGCGTGCCGATATAGGTGTCAAAGTCGGCTCCGTTGAATTCGGGAATGGAGTAATCCTTGCCGGGATCAACAGTGTAATGATCCTGTTCATAGACACTCTGCATCACGTCGCGAATGGATTTTTTAATCGAGGCCGGGGTGATATTATGCTCCGTATTGTAGGCTTCCTGAATCGTGCGCCTGCGATTGGTCTCATCCAGTGCCGCTTTGAGCGAACGCGTCATGACGTCGGCATAGAGAATCACCTTGCTGTCGACATTGCGCGCGGCACGGCCGATAGTCTGAATCAGCGAGGTTTCTGAGCGCAGGAATCCTTCCTTGTCGGCATCAAGAATCGCCACCAGGCCGCATTCGGGAATGTCCAGCCCCTCACGCAACAGGTTGACGCCTACCAGGACATCAAACACGCCCAGACGCAAATTGCGTATGACCTCAATACGCTCAAGCGTATCGACATCCGAATGCAAATAACTGACCTTCAGGCCCGTGTCCTGCATGTATTCGGTGAGCTCTTCGGCCATGCGCTTGGTGAGCGTGGTTATTAATGTGCGCCGTCCCGCTTTTACCTGCTCGCGGCATTCGGCCAGCAGATCGTCGACCTGCTGTGCCACGGGCTTGACGATGCAGGGGGGGTCGATAAGCCCGGTGGGCCTGATGATCTGTTCGGCGAACACGCCGTGGGTTTTGCCTAGTTCGTATTTGCCTGGTGTCGCCGAGACATAGATGGTTTGCGGACGCATCGCGTCCCATTCCTCGAATTTAAGTGGCCGGTTATCCATGCAGGAAGGCAGACGGAATCCGTGGTCGGAAAGCACAATTTTGCGCGCATAGTCACCATTATACATGCCGCCGATCTGCGGCACGGTGACATGGCTTTCATCGACGAAAAGCAGAGCGTTTTTCGGTAGATACTGAAACAAGGTAGGCGGCGGTGCACCGGGCGCACTGCCGGTTAAATGGCGCGAATAGTTTTCGATGCCTTTGCAGACCCCGGTTTCCATAAGCATCTCCAGATCGAACATGGTACGTTGCTCAAGACGCTGGGCTTCGAGCACCCGGCCTATTTTATGGTAATGCTCGAGCCGTTCTTTGAGCTCGGCCTTGATAGTCTGCACGGCGCGTTCAAGCGTGGGACGCGGTGTAACATAATGGCTGTTAGCGTAAATCGTCACCGACTCAAACGTATGGGTTTTAGCTCCGGTCAACGGGTCAAACGCGATAATCGATTCGATGTCATCGCCAAACAGCGAGACACGCCAAGCCTGATCTTCCAGATGGGCAGGGAAGATATCCACCGTGTCACCCTTGGCGCGGAAAGCACCACGATGAAAATCCAGATCATTGCGTTCATAATGCAGGTCGATCAGCTTCTTAAGCAATGCGGCGCGGTCTATTTTCTGATGGGTCTTCAGCTCGAACGTCATGCCGGAATAGGTTTCCACTGAGCCGATGCCGTAAATGCAGGAGACGGACGCTACCACAATCACGTTATCGGGCTTCTCGAGCAACGCACGCGTGGCGGAATGGCGCATACGATCAATCTGTTCATTGATCGAGGAGTCCTTCTCAATGAAGGTGTCGCTTTTAGCGATATAGGCTTCCGGCTGGTAATAATCGTAATAGGAGACGAAATATTCGACCGCGCTGTCCGGGAAAAACGATTTCATCTCGCTATAAAGCTGGGCGGCCAATGTCTTATTGTGCGCCATGATGAGTGCCGGGCGGCGTGTTTGCTGTATAATATGCGCCATAGTGAAGGTCTTGCCTGATCCGGTGACGCCCAGCAGCACCTGATCCCGTTCCTTTGCTGCGATGCCTTCGCATAACGCGGCGATGGCCCGTGGCTGATCGCCGGCCGGAATATATTCCGAAACGATATGAAAAGGTGAGGACATAGGGCAATGGTAGATATAGGCCGCTTACCCAGGATTACAAGCGGCAGTGAGCAGGCGATTACATCTTACGGATGGTGTCCATTACCGTGATGATGGCGGGGCCCAGAATGATAAGGAAGAGCGCCGGCAGCAAAAAACAAATCAGAGGTATGGTAATAAGCGCGGGCAGGCGGCCGGCCTTTTCTTCCGCCATCATCAGGCGGGTATTGCGGTAATCTTCCGAAAGCACGCGCAGTGTGTCGGTGAGGCTGGTGCCGAAGCGTTCCGACTGCAGCAAGGTGGTGACCAGCGATCGGAAGGGCAGCATATCTGTGCGCTCGGCGAGATTACTCAGTGCCTGCGCGCGATCATTGAGCATGGTGAGTTCAAGGCGCGTGCGATTGAGTTCCACCGTAATTTCCGGCTTGGCGCGGCCGAGCTCCTTGCAAACGCGCGCGAGTGCGCCGTCCAGCGCCAATCCCGATTCCACGCAGACCAGCAGCAGATCAAGCGCATCGGGAAATGCGCGCAGCAAGACTTTCTCGCGTTTTGCCCGCTGGTTGGTGAGATAGAGATCCGGCCCCATCAGCCCGACGACAACCAGAATAATCGCTATCATCCAATGCTGTAAGCGGTCCATGGTGGTGGCAGCGTAGGAAAACACCAGCCAGACCGCGAGCAACAGACAGACAATGGCGCATATATATTTGCAAAACAGGTAATATATCGGCGCATCCGGCGACTGAACGCCCGCACGATAGAAGCGTAATTGCGAATGTTTGCGGAAATTCTCGGTGTTGATGCCCACGGCGTTGAGCAGATGGCTTAGAAACAGCCCTACCGGCGAGTAATCATGCTCCGTGCGCAGGGGATCAACCATGGTGCTGCTGTGTCGATCGTCCGGCAATCCGGAAATGCGCTGCACACGCTCGCGCACCGTTTCCTTTTTGCCGGCAAGCTGGATGGCGATCATGTATAATAAAAATACGATGATAGCTGCAATTAATGGCAGAATCAGAGTGTTACCGGACATTGATTTGTGTTTCACACTCCCTAGACATCTATATCCACCATGATGCGTACCACCCAGACTGCTGCAATAATGAGTATTATGGCTGAGCCTAAGAAAATATTTCCCAGAAAAGTATCCCACAAAGGATCAAGGTAGCTGGGAGTAATAAAATGTATGGCCAGATATTCAATGACTGGCAGTGAACCCAGCACATAGGAAGTGGCCCGGCCTTCGGAAGTAAGCGCCCGGATTTTAAGTCGCAACTGGCGACGTTTGCGGATAATGCCCGACAGATTGGAAAGCACCTCGGCAAGGCTGCCGCCGGTTTCCTGCTGCACAGACAGCACCACGACGAAAAAGTTCAGATCCGGCTCATCAATGCGCCTGGACATGCGCAACAGAGCGTCAGTCAGAGTGCGGCCATAAGAGACCTCGTCTACGGCGAGCTTGAATTCGTCTTTTACCGGCGAATCCATATTGTCTGCAATCAGACGCATCGCAGTATTAAGCGGATGCCCTGATTTCACGCTGCGCACAATCATGTCGATGGCGTCAGGAAACAGATTGAGAAACTGTTCGTTACGCTTCTTGATTCGGCTATTGAGATAGATACGGGGCAAAAAGAATGCGATTGCGCCGGCACCAATCATTCCCAAAAGGCCGAAGCGTTTGAGCACCACGAAAGCCACCACAAACAACAACCCCATGCATAGCATGTAGCCAGTGCTTTTTTCTATCATTCCGGCTTTGAGCAGCAGATCGTATGTCGACTGCACCCCTGGAATTTTGGCCATCGAGCCGGAAAGGACGTTGCGATCTTTAAGAAGATTGATGTCCTGGCGTTCCGCTAAACGCCGGTCGGCGTCTAGCGACATCTGATCGAGCATGGCTTTTTTGCGGCGATCTTCTTCACTGGAAATGCGTTTAGGAACCAGCAGCAGAAGTGCGACGAAGACCAACACGGCCACCGCTGCTGGAAATAATAGCATTTCTAGCATTTAAGTTTGCCCCTGGTGCTGCAATGTTTGCTCAAGCCTCAAGCAGTCTAGCAGTTCTTTTTCCTTGTTGAAATACTGCGCCTGCGGCAAGAAGCGTGGGCGTATCCCGGCGCAATAGAACTTGCCGGTGAGGCGGCCTTCCGTATCCATGGGGCCGGGTGCATAGCCAAAAAGAGTTTGGGTAGAAATGACATCGCCTTCCATCCCCACCACTTCTTCAATGTGGGTGACGCGCCTGCCACCGTCACGCATACGCGCGACTTGCACGATAAGATGCACGGCGCTGGCAATCTGTTGGCGCATGGCGGAAAGCGGCATTTGCAGGCCGGCCATAGCCATAAGATTCTCGATTCTCGACAGGCAGTCTCTCGGGTTGTTGGAGTGGATGGTGGCAAGCGAGCCGTCATGACCCGTGTTCATTGCCGCAAGCACGTCCAGCACTTCTTCGCCGCGGATTTCGCCGAGAATAATACGATCAGGACGCATACGCAGGGCGTTGCGCACCAGCGCAGTCTGTTTAATTTCCCCTGCGCCTTCAGAGTTGGCGGGACGCGTTTCGAGTCTGAGCACATGCGGCTGATGCATCATCAGCTCGGCAGCGTCTTCGATCGTAATCACGCGTTCACCGGGGTCAATATGACCGGAAAGCGCATTGAGCAGGGTGGTCTTACCGCTACCCGTACCGCCGGAGACAATAATATTGAGGCGGATATTGCCACATACTTCAAGAAATTTGCACATTTCCGGGCTCATCGAGCCCAGCTGAATATATTGCGACAGCGGCATTTTATTCTTTTTGAATTTACGTATAGAAACCAGGCTGCCGTCGAGTGCAAGCGGCGGAATAATGGCGTTGAAACGCGATCCGTCTGGCATGCGCGCGTCGACCATCGGGCTTGTTTCATCCACGCGCCTTCCGACCAGAGAGACGATCTTCTGGATGGTATTGAGCAAATGCCTTTCACTGGTGAAAGTGATGTCGGAGAGCAGAATCTTGCCGCGCTTTTCGATATAGACCTGTTTAAAGGTGTTGATCATGATATCCGACACTTCCGGATCGGCCATGAGCACTTCCAGCGGCCCGAATCCCAGCACTTCATTGAGCAGATCGGCTTTAAGCAGCGAAGATTGGGCGGCGGTCAGCGGGATGTTTATGTCTTGAAGTAGTTTGTCTACCGAATCGCTGATGCGTTGTTTGCGGATCTCTTTGGGAATGCGTTCGAGTGCATCGAAATTAATCTGCTCAAGCAATTGTTCCACCAACATTTCTTTGGCAACCATGAAATCAGGTGTCACCAAATTGGCGTCAGTAAAACTGATAGTGCCGCTATGTTGAGGAACTGCAATTTTAGGAGCTGCACTGCCCTGTACGAGCGCGGTGGCAGGTTTGGGTTCGGAGGCAGGCTTGGCAGCGTTCTGCGCCACTGTCGAAGCTGCAGTGGTAGGCGTTGTTTGCTGTGCCGCCGGCGCTTTCGTTGTACTTGCCGCTAACGGACTCGATGGTTTTTTACCAAACATCCCAGTATGACATCTCGCAATTTATCTTTATTTGCCACGAGGGCTTTGCGCCGATTTTAGCGAAGATTTACCGGATTCTCTACTGCTATCTGAGGCTTCCTCATTCTTAGCAAAAAAACCAGCAAACTCCTTAAATTGTCTTGAGAGGACTGAATTTCCGCCCTCAAGGAGGGTTTTGCCCTGATTTTCCGCGGCGACAACACTTTTGATGTCATTGACAAAATAATATTTAATCGGCAGCGCACAGACGCGTTCAAAGTCACGCGCACTTACTGCTTCCTTGAATTTAGCGCCACTGCGATTGATAACCAACGTCGTATCATGGCCGCTTATTCCTGCATTATGCCACACATTGAGCAGGCGCGACGAATGTGTCACCGACCTGAGCCAAAGCTGGGCCACCATTACGGTATGGCTTGCAAGGCTTATCGCCGCCGTCACCCACGGAGTCCAGATATGAGGCAAATCAAGTATGACGACATCATATTCACGGCGAAGCGTGGTAATCAGATCACCAATGACCTCCGCCCGTACATCGGGAAGGGTATGAAGCTGGTTGGGGGCGGCGATGATTTTAAGGCGGCTGTTACCGTAAGCAGCAATCATACGTTCAATGAGGGTGGAGTCGATGCCGCGATCCGGATGCTCGAATAACTCCTTGATGCCAAATGGCGTTGTCAGATCAAGGTTTTTTGCCAGCATTCCGAATTGGTAATCCATATCGACCAGTACCACGGATTTACGGTATTCGGTTGCAAGCGCATACGCAGTGTTAAGTGCGATAGTGCTCGCACCATCGCCAGAAGCGGCGCTCATGAAAGCAATAACTTTGCCGCCTTCGGCTTTTTCTTCTTCACTTTCAATCATCAGGGCGGTGCGCACATCGGCGACATTGGCGGGTCGGGTAAAATATTCCACCACGCCACGCGCGCGCAGTTCGCGGTAGAAATTTACATCATTGACCGAGCCGATTACTACGACATGTGTGTCTGCCTCGCAATATTCAGCGACGCTGTCAATTTCGGGCAGTACGTCGCTGCCGCGGTCTCCGATGTCTATAATAAGATAACGTGGCGATTCTGAACGTGCCGAAAGAGAAGTCGTGGCATCCCGGGGGCTCCCGATGACAATGTCGGCGTTGGCATAGCCCATGAGCGTAGCAACTTTATGAGCGAATTCCTGCTCTTTTTCATGCGCCACAATTGCCATTAACGGACTTTGTTTATTCATGAACGCACACTTTTAAGAGGCAGTGAAAAAAGAATATGCCTTTGCACTATCTGGAAGAACCACCACCACCACCACCGCTTGAAGAAATGGATTGCTGGGTTGCTTCAGTCTGGAAATCGCCACTGGCAGTGGCGGGGGTATAACCAGAGGGCTGATTATAGAACCCTACTGCCTGAATCGCTTTTAAAGCGCTCGAGTTATCCATAAGCGGCGGATTGGTGAACTGGCGTTTGTCGCTTACCATTTGTACGCTGTTAGCAGCTATCGAGCAGCCGAAAGTCGGATGATTGAGGTTATAAGGATTGGTCAGATTATCGATATAACGACTCTCGCAATCACGCGCGAGCACCCGTTCGTAGACCAGTACAAGGTTGTTATCGGATGCCGCGGTGTATTTCACCGGCACTGCGAACTGATGCAACACATTCTTCACTTGCGAACAAAGAGCATCGCCATCGGTGCAGTTAAGTTCAGCGCGTGTGGGCTGGTCCTGATTGACCCAGTTGGTAATCTCTCGCACATTGGCGGGAGAGTCTATTTTAAGGTTGACGACTTCAGACGACACATCAAGCAGGCCTTCGGGCTCGCCGCGATTCATATAGGCTTCCTTGGGAATCTGCGAGCAGGCAACCAGTACGGCGCTCAATAGTGTGGTGTAGAAAAAAGTCTTTATCATATATTAATCCGTCATGAACCCTACCGGCCCTTCGAGGGTCGGCGTTTGTGATAAGCGGTAGGCATTGCCTGACATAGAACCAAGCGCGCCGTAGAAGAATTGTTCCATCACACTTGCCGGACGGAAGTCTTCCGAAGGCAGACGTATATCACTGCTTTTGAGCGGATCGACGATATAAGGAGTTACCGCAATCACCAGTTCAGTTTCGTTGCGATTGTAATTAGTGCTGCGCAGGAGCGAGCCTAAAATAGGAATTTCCGATGCGCCGGGCACTTGGCTGACACCGGCATTAAGAGAATCCTGAATCAATCCGGCAATCATGAAACTTTCACCGGGCGCTAGCTCAACGGTGGTTTTGGCGCGGCGAGTATCCAAGCCAGGTGTAACGTTGCCATTGGAAGTGGTGCTGAGCGTGGTGTCAATCTGCGAAACTTCAGGCTGCACGATCAGGCGGATACGATTGTCGGAGAGCACCAGGGGGATGAACTGAATGGAAACGCCAAATTGCTGGAATTGTACGGTGCTTACCGAACCGCCGCCGCTGGGCTGGGCCTGAAGTATTGGAAATTCGCCACCTGCAAGAAACTCTGCTTTTTCTCCCGACATGGCGACCAGGTTAGGTTCTGCCAGAATTTTAAGCACGCCCTGCGTTTCAAGCGCAGTGAGCGCAGAGCTTAATCCGCCTTCGCCGTTACGGAAAAAACCTGAAAGAATGCCGCCGCTGGTTAAATCGGAGCCAGGAATATTAAGGCCAGGGAAAGGCAGAAACGAAGTGCTGTTGACGACGCCATTGGTAGTCGTGGAGCTTCCGGAGGCAAAAGACTGCTGGCCTCCCTGCGAACCTATTGTCACGTTGCCTGCCCTGCCAGCAAGAATGACGCCCAGCTGCTTAATGGCGGTACGTTGAATTTCACCTACGCGCACGCGCAACATTACTTGCTGTCCAGAGATGACTTTAAGCAGATTGAGCACGGCGGCACTGGAAGCTCCCCCGGCCGCCCCGCCTGTGGCGCCACCTGCCGCACCCGCTGCACCCGCCGCAGGGCCTGCACCGGCGCCGCCACCGCCAGCAGCCGGACTGCTGCCAATGACAAACTGATTGACGATTTTAACCGCTTCGTCCGCTACAGAAGCATCGCTTACTTCTCCGGTTAACGCGATATTGGTGTTAACGAGCTCAACGCCGATATGCTCATGCGGCAGAAAACTATGCAATGCCTTGCGAATGCCGGGAAGATCGTAACCGACAATTACATCAAACTGACGAATGACATGGTTTTTATTATCAAACATTTTGGCATTGGTATGGCCAATTTTCTTGCCGACGAAAGCAACATGCTTAAAGCCGATGACGTGAACGTCGGCAATGTCAGGATCGGCGACAATTACTTCTGCAATGTCGCTGGGCACTACGACAAGCTCGGAGCGGCTCACCGGAATGTATAGTCCGCCCGCTTCGGTATTCATGTCTTTTGCTGCTTTTGCAGCGCAAAAAGAAGGCGGCGCGATGGCGAGCATCACGCAAGCGGCAGTCCGCAACCAGAACCGGGAATATAATCTCATGGGCGGGATACCTCTACATCTTCAGCCTTTACGCCGCGCACCACGGTGATCGATGAGGATTCGGGTTCGTCGTAGGCAGCCTCTGCCGCCGGGGAAACAAAATTAGCCTGTCCGTTATTATCAAACAACACGGGAAAATAACTAGGCGGAGTAAGACGTGACAAATCGCTTACGCCGGTGGGGCGCGCCAGTTCCGTCGTGTCTTTATCTTTCAAAGAACGCAATGCCAGCGAAAGCCGGCCGTTGCTGCTTTCAGTAAGACGTAATTTCTGGGCGTCGGCAGCACTGACTTCAAGCGATACATTGCTTGGCACTACAGGGGGCTCGCCGCCATGCGCGGTACTTTTCTGGTTGATGGCCAGTACGCGGATATTGGAAAGCAACACTTCTGTCACCGGGTCTTTTTTGGCGACCACGCTTTTGGCGCTGCTGGCAGTATTCATGGTTCCCGCCACGCCTTTGCCGGTAGCATCCAGACTATTGCCGGCCGGGCCACTCGGCGCACTGGCTGCAATCGTCTCGGTTTTACCCAGCGAGACATCATGGGTGATGAGAACGTCCACCCGGTCGCCGGGAAATACAAATCCACCTACGCCCGAAATCGAATCCACGCCAATCGTGACCACGCGCATACCCTTGCCAATAGAAGCGGCAAGAAAGCTTGGATCTTTGTCATTAGCGAGCTTGGTCATGATTATCGGCTCACCTTTCTGGAAAGGCGTGCGCGCTACCATTTTGACGATCTGGTTGGGCTGGTTCGGATCGGCATCGATCATGTCGGGGAGTTTTAGATGTCTGGGCCACGGCTGGATATCGAGCATTTTTTGCTCAACGCTGGCGCCGATAGGGATATCCTGTTTGGCGATATAGATATTATCGGTCGGGACTTCCTGAATTTTCACCATGGGGGTGGCGATGGGTACGCCTTTTTCAGACGGGCTGGTAGTGAAATGCGCGGTGATGAAAAATGCTCCTGCCGCAAGCGCAATCGCAATAAACATGATAATCAGGCGCATTGATGCTAAAACCTCACCCCGTTTTGGGCTTCACCCCATATTGGCTCACCACGTCTTTACGCGCGATAAGTAAGCAGTTCTGAAACTTATAACCAATCGTAAGCAACATTCAAACCAAAAATTACCTATTCTTTACAAAAATCTTAAGATGGTAATGGATAAGTCACACATGCCTTAAAGGCGCACAACGAAAAACGCACGCGGCGAGTTGCGCGCGTGCGTTAATTCGATAGGAAAGAACGCGATCTGAAGATCGCATCCGCGTACAAAAAATTACGCGGCGACTTTCAGATTGACGGCCGAAGACTTGCCTTTTTCCATGGCAACTTCGAACTCAACCTTCTGGCCTTCCATCAGCGTGCGAAGACCGGCCTTTTGAACGGCCGAGATGTGCACAAACACATCCTTGGAGCCATCTTCCGGCTGAATGAAACCATAACCTTTAATAGTGTTGAACCACTTGACGGTACCGACGGACATAATAAACCTCTTCAAAAAAATTAAACATCGAGACAAACAAAGCTCCCGCGTTTGACGTCAATGCTAGAAAGAGGCTTAAGCACAATTCCGGCACGTCGAGAAAGCGACTGCATTATTTACCTGACCATGACACAAAACGAATTTGCAGCATGGACAGCGGGGCTTATAGCAGGAAAAAACCCAGAGGGGAAGGGGCTTTGTGGCCCATTTGGGGCACAATTTCACATGAATTGCTCTTTAATAATGCGCTCTTCCAGGTTGTGTTCGGGGTCAAAGAGCAGTTTTATACTGGTTTTTTGCTGTTCGTGGATGGCGACCGAGACCACATCGCGCACTTCGGTGAAGTCCGCCACCGTGCTTACAGGCCGCTTTTCGGGCTCCAGCACCTCGAAAGTGACCGAGGAATTATGGTTAAGCAACGCCCCTTTCCATCGCCTGGGCCTGAATGGCGACAGGGGGGTGAGCGAAATAATATTAGCGCCCAGTGGGATAATGGGCCCGCTGGCCGAGCTGTTATAGGCGGTACTGCCCGCCGGGGTGGCAACCAGCACGCCGTCG
The DNA here is from genome assembly GCA_013289445.1 of Alphaproteobacteria bacterium. The sequence continues at coordinate 34,416 of JABCZZ010000011.1, read as the reverse complement.
GCAATCATCTCGGGAACGCGCACCACATGGTCGACGGTAATGCGGATTTTGGCTGCCTGCCTGCTTTGGCGAAACAATGACACTTCGTTAATCGCAAGAAGTTCATAATCTTTGCCCTGCAGATTGCGCGTATACATGCGCAAAGGATAGAGAATATGGCTCCTGGCATCGGCAATACGCTCGATCAGCCGCGAAGGCGAATAGGTATTCATCAAAAATCCCACCGTGCCGCAATTCATGCCGTAAAACGGGAGATTCCGCGCCATGAACTGATGCATGGCCTGGAGCATGAATCCGTCGCCGCCTAAGACCACAATGACATCCACTGCCTGGGTCTCTGCACGGCGCTTGCGTGTGATATCAACGATTTTATAGCGTTTGGCAATTTCCGCCATCGCCGCTTGAGCGATTTTCGTATTATCAGCAATACAGGCGATTTGCAGCGGCGTAGCCATGGCTTTGACTTTGGAGGAAAGCAATTTTAAGGTTAGTGTCATGCACTATACACACAACTGGCTCAAGCGGAATCCCGAAAATAATCCCGCCCTTTCCCGGTTGTTGCCCCCGGAAGCCTGGGCGAAAATACAGATCTGCTTTCAGTTTGCCCGCGGCGCCGGAGCGCTTGCGCAAGATTTGCGCCTCGCCACGTCAGAGCGCCGACAACGCCTGCTGGCACTTGAGACGGCGCTCGCCATGGGCGACGAGGCCAAGCTTCCGCCGTTTGCCATTGCGTTTAGCCGGCTGGCACCGCCGCGTTCCGCTTTGCTTGCCTGCGCGCGCGATCTCATCACGTCTTTTGTGCAGGACATGCTGAAAACACGTTACCAGGACTATCGTGATTTACAGGACTACTGTCAGCTTGCCACCCTGCCCGTGGCGCGCGCACTACTCATTATCATGACAAGTGAAGAAGCTGCAGATAAGGCCGCTCTCAGCGCATTGAGCGCCACCTGTGAATTGCTCGGTCATATTCAGGATGCGGGCGATGACTATCTCCACCATGATCGCATCTATCTGCCGCTCGACTGGTTCGCTTTCGCGCAGGCGCCACTCAAAGCGCTTGCTGCCAGCGATACGAGCAAACCACTGCGCCTTGTATTTGACCGCGCGCTCGATAATTGCGACACGTTGCTGCAAAAAGCAAAACCATTAATGCCCTCGCTAAAAAATAAAGAGGCCAGAAGACTGGCGTTGTTTTTTACCCTATGGGCAGCCCGGCTTTCGACACGGTTACGCAAACGCGATCCGTTGGCTTCTCGCGTAAGAGTGGGCAGGATTGGGCTATATATGTGCCTGCTTAAAGCCCGTATCAACAGCTAAGGCTTTAGCGTCAGGAATTTCAGGCGTTCTGGCGGATGAGCGCGATGATGTAGGAAAGATTCTCTACATTTTTGCCGCTCGAGCGTGCAAGCAACTTGCTTACCACGGCGTCGGAATGGGCTTTGCCAGTGCTTTTCTGGCCGGAATGATGCATCTCGAACAACACCTCGAGCAGCATCTTGCAGGCGGCGAAGAATTTGTCCGGCAGGCCGGCTTTGGCATAGAGCGCTTGGAATCCGCGACCGCCCTTGTCGTGAATGAGCAGCTGGGCGTTGCGCACCGGAATATTGGAAAGACGTGCCAGGCTGGTCTCGAAGAAATAAAGATTGCCGCGGCAGAGTGAGGTGAGGATGATCGAAGGAGTGAGGCGTCCGAACACCTGCAGCTGATCGATGAGCTTTTCGACTTCGCGCGGATTGCCGTGATGATCGTCGACAAGTTTAAGCGTGGCGAGTTCACGGGTTTTTTCCGTTTCCTGGGCGATGGTGGCCGGCGAGATATTATATTGCACGCGCAGGCTGTCGGCGATGCTGTCAGACACGAGAATAATGATTTTCTCCACCACGGTTGCCGGCAGGTCCGGGCGTACGGCGACGGCATCCATCACGTCGGTATTTTTGCTGTAATCGCGGACGATTTCCTCATAGGCGTGTGTGCTAAGCTGGGCGCCGGGATTCTTGACCAGCTGGGAGACGGCTTTTGAATTACGCGTCTCGACTAATGCGGTGGCTACGGCTTCAGAAAGCTGGGCTCGCTTGGCAACGGCGGCAGGTTTGCCGGTCTGCTTTGCACTATTGATGAGCGCGATCAGATCTTCATCGCTCAGCACCGCCGAAGATTCGAGTATCGGCTGGGCAACCGAATCGATATCGCGTGCCAGGGCCAAGATGATATCGCGCGGCACCTGCGGATTGTCGCGAAGAGCGCTTGCCAGTGACTCGCGCACGCTGATCTCGGTATCGCGCAGCAGCACGCGGAAAATCTGCTCGGCGATAATGAATTCCTTGAGGCTGTAACGTCGTTGTGTATGGCTTTCCGCCACTTTGCGCAGCACATCAATACGCGCGTCCGGCGTTTCCTCGGTAAGCAAACGCTCAACATCGCGCGCGGACAGCACAAGCGCGCTGCCGGCGGGCGGTGGCGGTGTGGATTGACTAGACAGCTGCTGCGGCATCATGGGTATTATTTTGATTCTGAATCAGTGTTACCAAATAATCCATATAGTCAATCTTGCGTGCGGAATCGTCATGCGACAGGCGATTGGCGAGACGCTGGCGGAAATCGTTTCTCTGGTAACGTCCGTAACTGGTTTCTTCGAGAGCGATTTTGAGCAGATAATGCGTCGCCTCGTACAGTTCCATGGGCAGGCAGCTTGTGCGGTAGAGCGACTCGAACCCATGCACGCTTTGATCGAGCACCAGCAACTGCGCATTGGTCACAGGCACGTCGGCAAGCTTGGCCATGGCATGTTCAAAAAACCGCATGTCGCCCAGGCAGAGCGAGCGGATAATCATGGAAAGAGTGAGGCGCCCCTGCAGGTAGAGCTGGCCTACGAGTTTGGCGATATCCATGGTGCGCATATCGGTATCGACCAGGCCGAGCGTGGCGAATTCGCGTACGTCCTTGGTGGTTTCTTCGGCCACCTGCATCGGAAGTTTATATTGCTGGGTGAGCACTTTTTTCATTTCGTCAGACACAGCGACGAATAGTTTTTCCGCGAGCGTGACCGAAAGGCCGCCGCGCTTGACCATGAGTTCGAGAACCGAATGGTTGCCGGTGCAGGCGGAATAGATTTTATCCAGTCCCTTTTCGTCAATGCTGGCGCTCTTGTTGCGAAGCAGCGTCTCAATCACAGTGGCATTGGATTTGGTAAGCAATGCTTCGGACAGCTCGCGCGACACCGTCTCACGGCGTGCGATAGTGGACATGACCGTCACATCTTGCGTGCTGTTGGTGATCTCGATCAGATCATCTTCGCTCAGCACATACGAGTCGGCCAGCACATGCACGGCGACCTCGGTGACGTCTTTGGCGAGCTTGAAAATGATGTCGTGCGGCGCGTCCATGCTGTGCGAGAGCTGCTCGCTCAGCATTTTGCGCACCTGAATTTCGGCATCGTTGAGCAGCAGGCGGAAAATTTCTACGGCAATCTGTTTTTCACTGGAGCTAAATTTGCCTTGGGCAAAATCCGAGGCCACCTTCTGTGCGACTTCGGCTCGCGCCTCGCCGGAAGACTCGTGTTTTAATTTTTGTAAATCGCTTAACGCAATGACCATACGTCCAAAAATCGTAACAACTTATCCACGCATTTAATATAAAATTATAACTAATTCATGGTTAACAAAAGGTTAATTTCAGGTATTTATTATTAACATTACATTTTTTCAGACATTTTATTTCTGCTTGTTCTATACCAGATATTGTTTACTCGTTGGCATGAACCCCTGCCAGAGGGACACAAGACCGTTATTTTTTGCAATATATTGATATTATTATATAAAACATGAATAAACTTTATCAGGACGCCAAAACCGCGCTCAGCGGCCTTCTTTTCGATGGCATGACCATCATGGCGGGTGGCTTCGGTCTGTGCGGTATCCCGGAACATTGCATTCTTGCGATTCGTGACTCCGGCGTGAAAAATCTCACGGTCATCAGCAATAATTGCGGCATTGATGATTTCGGCTTGGGCATATTGCTCAAAACACGCCAGATCAAAAAAATGCTGGCATCCTATGTCGGCGAGAACAAAACTTTCGAGCATCAGTATTTATCAGGAGAACTGGAACTCGAATTCAATCCGCAAGGTACGCTTGCCGAACGTATACGCGCCGGCGGTGCCGGCATACCGGCGTTTTACACCCGCACGGGCTATGGCACGATCGTCGCCAAAGACAAAGAGACACGGCAATTTAACGGCGAGAATTACGTGATGGAGACCGGGCTGGTTGCTGATCTTTCCATCGTCAAAGCGTGGAAGGCGGACAAGAGCGGCAATCTGATTTACCGCAAGACAGCGCGTAATTTTAATCCGCCGATGGCCACTGCCGGCAAGGTGACAGTAGCCGAAGTGGAGGAATTGGTGGAGCGCGGCGCGCTCGATGCCAGTAATATCCATACACCCGGCGTATTTGTGCAGCGGCTATTTGTCGGCACACAGTTTGAAAAACGCATCGAGAATCGCACTACGAGAAAGGCATAAGCAGTATGACCTGGTCACGCGACGATATGTGCAAACGTGCCGCCAAAGAACTTCATGACGGCGCCTATGTGAATCTGGGCATCGGCATGCCGACACTGGTGGCCAATTTCGTGCCCAAGGGCATGGAAGTGACGCTGCAGAGCGAAAACGGCATGCTCGGTATGGGGCCTTTTCCAACGGAAGAGCAAGTCGATGCCGATCTTATCAATGCCGGCAAACAGACCATCACCGAATTATCTGACAGCAGTTATTTTGACAGTGCCACCTCATTTGGCATGATCCGCGGCGGTCATATCGATCTGGCGATACTGGGTGCGCTGCAAGTGTCGCAAAAAGGCGATCTGGCCAACTGGATGGTGCCGGGTAAGATGGTCAAGGGCATGGGCGGCGCGATGGATCTGGTGGCAGGCGTAAAGCGAATTATTGTGCTTATGGAGCATAACACCAAGGACGGTGGCCCCAAGATTGTCAAACAATGCAGCCTGCCGCTCACCGGGGTAGGCGTGGTCGATCAGATCATCACTGAACTGGGCGTATTTATCATTGAAAACAACGCGCTCAAACTTGTGGAACTGGCACCCGGCATTACGCTGGATGAGATCACGAAGCGCACCGAGGCGCCGTTTATCAGTCAAACCACCTGAGGGTGAAACCGATACCCTTGCCCAGAATAAATGCGAAAAGAATTTCAAAAATCAGGCGGTGGTAGAAATAATAAGGCATGGTGTTGCGGCTTAAGACTGCGATAAATGTTTTAAAGCGTGACACTCGCCAATTTTCCCAGATCACATCGTTGGGGCATCGCGAGAGCCACAATACCACCCACGCGGTGCCGATAAGCACATAGAGCAGCTGAATATAATTGAAGGGGAAAATCGCTATCTGCCAGACAATAAACGTCACATACGACGCCACCGTCAGTGCCAGAAAATGTTTCTTCTCTTTCTGCACGACCATCCGGCCAAACAGGGCAAAAAGAAAGGCGATGCTGCCATATTCAAAAAACGGTGTGGTAAATACCGTCAGAACGATAAATCCGCATATCAGCTCTGGCAGTCGTTGGGGCAGCCAGTGGCGGTCTTCGCACAGATTAAGCACCCATTTGCACAGTAAGATCGACACCAGTGCATTGAACGGGAAGAGAGGCAGGCCGATAAAAAGATGATCAAGAACCAGTATAGCGGCATAGACATAGATGGTGCGGCCAATGGCACGTGTACGTGAGTATCCGACAAGAAAAAACCATACCGGAAACGTAATGCGGCCGATTGCTCGCCACCATAAATCGTCAGGAAAAAAATAATCGCCGATATGATCCGCCGTCATATTGATGATGGCGAACAGCTTCATGGCATCAAGCGCAGTATAAGCTGTCCCTCTTGCGGAGGCTTTCTCCATCAGACGGCTTAGAAAGGGCATGCCCCGCTCCTGTTAGACCTCAAACGTCGCATCTATTTCAACGGCCACACCAAAAGGCAACTCTGCTACGCCGACGGCAAAACGTGCATGCTTGCCGCTGTCGCCGAAGAGGCCCACCATGAGGTCAGACGCACCGTTTGCCACTTTGGGCTGGTCGGTGAATCCCGGCGCAGAGGCGACAAAGACGCCCAGGCGGATGACGCGTTTGACCTTGCCCAAATCGCCCAGCGCATTTTTAAGGTGCGAGAGTATGTTCAGTACGCAAAGCTTTGCGCATTCCTGCCCCTGTTCAAGCGAAATATCTTTGCCGAGCTTGCCTGTGAATTGGGGTTTGCCCTCTTTCATCGGCAGTGTGCCAGAGAAATAGACCAGATTGCCGTTGATAACGTAAGGCACATAATTGGCGGCGGGCATGGTAACGGCGGGAAGGCTCAGACCAAGGGAGGTAAGTTTGGCATCGATAGACATGTGCAGCTCCTACAAAAATAATCGCTGAACCATAGGCAAGAGAACAGGCGGAGGCAAGAGCCTATTGGGGTGTTAGTAAAAACCGGGCTGCGGCGCCCTAACGCGACCATTGAAAAAGATGGTCACCTACGTCGCTGTTTTCTTTGCGCCAGATGACGTTATCGATGAAATAATGATGAATATTGATGAAAATGCTGAAAGCCGTCATGAAAAATCCCGCAGGTATGGGGCGAGGCAGATGCATGGCGTAGAGATCAATGCATAACGGTATAATCAGGAAGAAACTAAGCCCCAGCAAAAACGCATAAGCATAGAATCTTTCGTGGCGGCCGCGTATTTTTTTTGCGTCATGCATCGCAGGTTGCTGCCCCAGCTTACGGGCCAGGTTGTTTAGCTCCTTGCGGGCATGTCCACGCTTATAAGCAATGACGAAAAAGAGATACTGCAGGGAATGGAAAAACGGCGCTACCATGATCCATAAAGGATGCATCCAGAAGATGAAGGCAAATAAATAATACATCGAAAAGTAGCCAATCATGGCACTTATCGGCGGTCTTTTGCCCTCTTTAACCCATACCTGCCACAATACGGCAAATACGCCAATAGTGGTAAACAGCACGGCAAGGCCTAGGATACAGACGAGCCAGGCAGGCAGCGACACAGTAGTAAGCGGGATGATAATGGCATTCTTGATGCTTTTGAGCGTTTCGTTGTCCACAGGAACCGGAGGATGGGGGAAACCCCAGGCAAAAAACCATGTGGCATAACTGTTCCACAGCATAATGCGCCGCTGAAGCGCGGAATAATAGACCTTACGCAATGCCGAGAGCATGATAAACATGCCAAAGGCCTGTTTCATGTAATGCCAGCCTACGAAGAAAAACATGGCATCTGTGCCATAACCCAGCCATTGGTAGCTTGCATGCGTGACACCGTCATAGGTCATTATGCCCAGCAGCAGCAGCAACACCGCCGGCACAAGAATGCCGACATTTACATACCGCCACCACATGGGACGCGTGTGTGAGAACTGATGAAGCTTGGCGCCATAACCGCTGTAAAGCAGCTGATAGGAAATCATGAAGTGAGGGTTGTTGCAGATGAAGGAACCCCAGTAAACCATCGTGCCGACATAGATAACGCCGGCCTTGTTTTGAGGCGGTACGAATATCATCAGCAGCAGTAATGCGATCAGCGATCCGCCGCCGACCATGATGAAATCAAAAAACGGCGACAGAAGATATTCTTTGCCGTTCCAGCGCGTGGAGAAAAAAAATCCATGCCAGCGAGTGACATCTTTTGAAACAGTAGCGGACGAAAGCGAATGGGTCATGGCCTGGATGCAAAATTTATGGCAGAAGTCACCGGGTTACGCTATCAAAGAAGAATGAATTTTTTCTTAATGGTGCCCGCGGCGGATTTTCTGCAAACCGATTTGGACAGCTTTGGGTAGGTATCCCTCATGACGCGCAGAGAAAAAATCTTGTATGGCGCCGCCTTTTTCCTGATTTTTATTGCCGTCTGCGTACAGTGCCAGATGGGCGGCGGCGGCGATAAATTGTGGCTGCTGCAGGTTGCCGGCATGTGGCTTGAGGGCAAAAAACTGTATGTCGATCTTTTCGAAGTTAATATGCCGCTCATCACCTGGATGGATGGGGTGCCCGTATATCTTTCCAAGCATCTTTCTTTTTTCGATGAATATAGCTGGCTGGGTATTTTAGGCACGCTGGTTACCTGTGTGACCGCCGGTGTGTCGATGCGGCTCATCTCTTATCACCGCGCCTTCGCTGAGGATAAAAGCAAACAAATCCAGTTTGCTTTGCTTCTCCTGTATGTCCTGATTTTCTGCACCAATCCGGCGTATTTTTTCGATCGGGAACATATTTTTCTGGTGCTGGCATTTCCCTACATGTTGTTTTACATGCCATCGCTGGTGCATGTCAAATTGCCGCTGGGCCTCAGATTCACCATCGGAGTGATGGCCGGCATCGGGTTCTGCATGAAACCGCATACACTCATTGTGCTTATCGGCATGCAGCTGATTTATATCCTGCGCGAGCGTCGTTTTGATATTCTGGTGAGGCTGGAAAATATTCTGATTTACCTGGTGGGCCTGACGTATCTTTTTGCCGTCTGGCAATTGACTCCACAATATTTCAAGACGGTGCTGCCCATGACACTGCTCACCTATGGTGCCACCAGTCGCAAACCCGGCGGTCTCATTTTTATCAGCATCGCCCTTATCATGTTAGGTGTGACATTCGTTGATTTCCGCCGCCGTTATACTTCGCCTTACCGTAAGGACATCTATTATTTCCTGGCACTCTGCGTGCCGCTCTTGGCCTATGCGCTGTTCAATAACGGCTGGGGATATACCTATAATCTGCTGCTCAGTGTCATTTTATTTCTAAGCGGGTGGGTATGGTGGGAATTTCTTTATCTCAGAAAACACCAGCACACGGAGGGGCACGATGAGCCGGCGAGGCAATTTCTCCAAGGCGCACGTGCTTGCGCACTTAATCTGGCGGGCAACGGCCTTCTTATTGTAGTCATCTGGAGCATGTTATTTACCAGCCGGTGCGAAGATTATCTGGAATGCAGAATCAGTGAGAAATTTACGGCAATAGTAAAAAATGAAGAAGCGCATAATTTCGGGACAATTTCCATTTCTTTCCTGCAATGGACGGAACTGGTGAATGATTCAGGTGCGCATTGGGATACGCGCTTCAGTCAGTTATGGATGCTGCCGGCATTTTTTGCCAATGATGAAGCTTTTGCTACACGTAATCGCTGGGTGCTTGAGTATGTTGCCAATGCCTATGCCCAGGATTTAAACCAGCGTAAACCCGATATCGTCTTTGTCGATGACGATGATATATTTTACTCCGTGCATAAACATATCGATCTGATTGCGTATTTGAGCCCTTACGGCGCATTTCGTGATGCCTGGCAGCATTACCGCCTGCAGCGCACGATTAATCTATGCCATGAAGTCAGGCGCGCGCCCGGCGCCAAAGTAGGGGTGGGCTGTCAGTATTTTATCTACCGGCGCATCCTTGATGTGATGCCTGCCAATTCACCGCCGCCAGAAAGCCACTGACGCATGAGCAGAAAAGCGAAAATCCTCTACGGGGCAGCGTTTTTCCTGGTGATTGTATTTGGCTGCGGACAGATTTTTGCAGGCTATGCCGGAGATAAAGTCTGGATGTTACTGCATGCCCGCATGATGCTGGAGGGCAAGCAACTCTACGTCGATATTTTCGAAGTCAACATGCCGTTTATTGTGTGGATAGATACAATTCCGGTAGCAGTGACGACGCATCTTGCCTGGCTTAAAGATTATCAGTGGCTGGGGCTGATGGGCGTACTGTGTGTGATGTTCTCGGTATGGGTCTGCAGCCGCCTAATCCGCGACCACCCGGGGTTTTCTGGCAATAAAAACCAACAGATCCAGTTTGCGCTACTGCTATGCTATGCGTTTATTGTCTGTACAAATCCCGCGTATTTCTTCGATCGGGATCATATTTTTCTTATACTGACCTTTCCCTATTTATTGTCTTACATGCCCTCGCTTGCGCGTTGTGATCGCCCATGCTGGCTACGCATCTGCGTTGGGCTATTGGCAGGCGTCGGATTCAGCATAAAGCCGCACACGCTCATACTTCTGCTAAGTATCCAATTGCTATACATCTTGCGTGAGCGCCGCGCAGGGATTTTATGGAGCCTGGAAAATATCCTGATTTACCTGCTCGGCCTCTTTTATTTGTTTTGCGTATGGCATTTTACGCCTAATTATCTGAATATCGTGTTGCCTATGGCGCTGCTGACATACGGCGCCACCAGCACCAAGATAAACGGACTTTATTATTCCAGTATTGCGCTGCTTATGCTCGGCGTGACGTTCGCCGATTTCCGCCCTCGCCATCGCTCGCCTTTGCGCAAAGACATCTATTATTTTCTGGCATTATGCATTTCTTTTTATCTGTATGCGCTGGCGAATAACGGCTGGAGTTATAGCTACAACGTTCTTAACACCTTCATTTTATTTCTCAGCGGATGGGTATTATGGGAGTTCCTTTACCTAAGGAAACGCCAGCTCAGCGATGGAGTGGCTGAGCAAAGTAAGGAATTTATATTCGGCGCGCGTGCCTGCGCGCTCAACCTGATAGCCAATGGCTTGGTAATAGCCCTATTTTGGAGCGCCGTGTTCACGACGGATTGTGCAGATTCGCTGGTATGTAAAACGAACAACAAATTTGCTGAAATGATGCAGCAAGAGCATTTTCAGTCTTTTGGCACCATCTCGATTTCTTTTTCATTGTGGACACATCTCGTCAATAATTACGGTGTCCGATGGGATACGCGTTTCGAGCAAATATGGATGTTACCCAAATTTTTTGCTTCCGACGATGCATTTGCCCGTGAACATCACTGGATACTCGATTATGTCGCGCAAGGATATGCGCAGGACCTTAATGAAAGAAAACCGGAAGTCATGTTTGTCGATGATGCCGATATATTTTATTCGGTTCACAAGCATATTGACCTGATTGCTTATCTGGAGGCGTTTCCGAATTTCAAAAATGCGTGGCAACATTACCACATGATACGCACGCTCGACCTTTGTTACGAGGGAAAGCGCCAGCCTGGGGGCAAGGTGGGGGTGGGGTGCAGGTATTTCATGTATCGGCGAACGCCATAGGTTTCTATGAATATTCTCTTCGGGTACTGTAGCCATTAACGGATTTTTAATATTTCCCCCCTAACGTCCGGATTCAGTGGGTTTTTCCACAATTTGTGATGACGGAAGTAATTTAGGAGAAAAGTGGAGATTGTCATAGAGTTGTAACGTTGACGTGGTATAAATGAGTCATGAGATTTAATCTCAGTTTTTATCAACTTGGTTTTTGAGAAAGGATTACGTTATGGGTAATACGAAAGTGAAATCGGCACGTGCGACCATCGACATGTGCTGGCACCTGATGTTACTGCTTGCGTTCACCATGGGTGTGTCAATGCTCCCCGATATGGCGCTTGCAGGTGGTGCTGGTCCGGGTGCTACTACGACCAACGCCATCGAAGCCGTGTTTTGTAACCTGGTGATCATGATGACCGGTGTTACGGGTAAAGCTATCGCTACCATTGCCATTATCGCAGTAGGTATCGGTGCATTGCTCGGCAAAATCTCTTGGGGTATGGCACTTATCGTCGCACTCGGCGTTGCACTGATCTTTGGTGCAGCAACCATCGTGCAGGCACTGGGCGGTGGCTCAGAAACTTGCACTGGCACGAGCCTTATCGCCAGCTAGCCTTGCCGACGACAAACGAAAAAATGGGCGTCCTTTCGGGGGCGCCCATTTTACTCTCTGTTAACCGCCTTGAGCGGCATAAAAATAAAATGTAATATGGTTTCGCAAGTCACACAATGCCATGGCACTGTTTAACAAGAAGCCAAAAACTGAAAACCTCCAAGAACTCCGCGATATTTCCCGGGATGTAGTTGAAGAAGACTTCATTCCCTATGCCTGCCACTGGAACCCTTGCACGATAGTCACGCGCAACGGCGAAGTATTACAAAGTATCCGAATTTCAGGTGCAGCGGCGGATGCTGCCACGGAAGAAAAAAACTTACCCGATCTGCGCGCTAAAATCCGCGAAGCCCTGCAGACCTATGTAACGGCGACGCATTACGGCATCTGGATTCATACCGTCCGGCGCAGAAAAAATCTGCAGACAGGCGGTCAGTTCAAGCGTGATTTTTCCGGCTATCTTGATCGTTTCTGGAAAGACCGTAATGATTGGGAACACCAGTACAGCAACGAAATATATATCACCCTGGTTCGCGAGGGGCAGGCCGCGTCCTTGCTTGATCCGGCCACGGTAGGTCGCGGTATATTGCCGCGTATAGATATACGCCACCGTGAACAATATCTGGACGACGTCACGGCCAAGATGACGGGTATTGTCGAGAAAATAACCAAAATGCTTTCGCCTTACGGTGCGTCCAGACTGGGGATCAACAAACGTGACGGGGTCTATTATTCGGATATAAACAGCTTCCTGGCCAAGCTCATTACCTTTACCGATATGGAGATACCGGTAGCGGATATGGATCTGGCACAGCAGCTGACCGACTATGACGTCACCTTTGGCTTCAATGCCATGGAAAGTCGCCTGCGCACGGACGCTAAGCGTCGTTTTGCCGCGTTGCTCACCATAAAAGAATATCGCGAATTAACGCTGGAGTCGCTCGACCACGTTTTGCAAATCCCTTGCGAATTCATTATCAGCCAGTGTTTTACCTTTGCCAACACCAAGCAGTCGCTCAAGTCTTTTGAGTATCAGAAGGAACTTTTTGATGTCAGCAAGGCCGCCACACTTGCCGATAAAACCGGACTTATGGATGTCATTAACAGCAATCAAGGCAAAGTCACGGATTTCGGCGAACATCAGCTGCAGATATTCTTAGTTGCCGATTCGCTTAAGATGATGGAAAGCGCCGTGGCCAGGGGCGTCAACGCCTTATCGGATCTCGGTTTGCCGCCGATGCGTGAAGACATCAAACTTGAGGAATGCTATTGGGCGCATCTGCCCGGCAATTTTGAATTTATCACCCGCCTGCGCCCTCTTAATACGGCACGCATAGCAGGCTTTGCCAATCTGGGTGATTTCGCGATGGGCCAGCAGAATGGTAATCATTGGGGAACTGCGATCACCACGCTCTACAGCGCGACTCATACTCCGTATTTTTTCAATTTTCACGAAGGCAGCAACGGCCATACATTACTGATCGGGCCTGAAGATGCGGGCAAGACCGTGCTGGTGAATTTTTTTGTGGCGCAGGCACGTAAATACGATGGCCAGCTGTTTTATTTTGATCAGAATCGGGAATCCGAAATTTTCCTGCGCAGCATTGGCGGCGCCTATTATAACCCTACTGCGAAAGCCGACCCACGCCCTTATACGCAGGTGATGTTCAATCCGCTAGCGCTCGACGATACTCCCAAAAATCGCGAATTCTGGCGCCGTTGGTTGTCGGCACTTACCGGTGGACGAGAGGATGGCCCGTTTTTCGCTGCCTGCGATAATGCCATAGCTAAGGTGATGCAGTTGCCTAAGGAACAGCGGCGTATCTCGGCCCTGGCAGAAGCCATGCGCACCCAGGATGCTGCCGTGGCGGATCTGTTGCTGCCCTGGATTTCCGGGGGTGAACACGCTGCGCTTTTTGATAATGTGGTCGATTCACTCAACTTCACCGATAAGATCTGTGGATTTGAAATGGCAGAGGCACTTCAGCAAAAAGCCACGTTATTGCCGTTACTCTATTATCTGCTGCATCGCGTTACATTGGCGCTGGATGGCACGCCTGGAATGATTGTGATCGATGAGGCATGGACCATTCTTGATCATCCGTTTCTGGCCGCCCGACTCAAGGAATGGTTGGGAGAATGGCGTAGCAAGAATGCTATGGTGCTGCTGACCACCGAGCATGTGGAGCGGGCTATTAACAGCCGCCTTAATCCCTTGTTTATTGCGGAAACGGCTACACATCTTTATCTGCCCGATGAAGCGGCGGATGAGTCGTATTCCAAGGCATTCAATTTAAGTGAGAGGGACGTCTCTTATCTTACCGTGATGAACACGCAGGATCGCCACTTCCTGATCAAGCGCAAAGACGAGTCGATAGTTCTGGAAGTCAACCTTTCCGGCATGCCTGACATTCAGGCGGTTCTATGTGCCGGAGAAGCCCAGCTTAAGATAATGGAACAGTCTATTGAGGCCGCCGGATTGCAAGCATCCCAGTGGATGCCGAAGTTTCTTGAACAAATATGAGCAAGACTGCCCAGATATTTGACAATCCACAACAGCTTTACCGGTTCTTATGGGCCGCGCTGTGCGTGGTTTGTATTATAATGATGGGCGTGATGCATCCCGGACAGGCCCATGCCCAGGTCAACTCGCCTTTATTCATGGGAAATTTCTCCTGCACCAACGGCGTGGCCAACGGCAATATATTTACCGCCGATACCATAGTGACCAGCGCAGACGGAGTGACACTTACCTCTGGTGCCACTGCAACCGATCCTTCGCTCGCCACGGATCCTTGCTCCAATGCCAGCCTGGGCGTATTTGGTCGCCTCATGTGCTTCTTCAAAAGCACAGTGGGACAGATTATGTCCGGCATGTATTGCAGCTACCAGTATGCGCTGCAGGGCCCGCTTAAAGCAGCGCTCACCCTGTTCATTCTGATATTCGGCGTTGGCGTTGCCACCGGCATCATGCAGTTTACCTATAAAGACGCGTTCGTTGCGCTGTGCAAAATCGCACTGATATGGGCATTCGCCGCCAATGCCGAATGGGGCATCGGCGTCGGTTACCGGTTTTTCATGCTGGTGGCGGAACAAGGCTCGGCCCTTGTGATGGGAACCGTCAAAAGCATTAGCCAATGCCATGATGTGAATGGAAACCTTGTTACTTGCGCCACTCCCTCACTGGATGAACCCGATTCGTTGTTCACGAGTTTATTCAATACGAGCGCCAATCCCAACACGAGCGCCGGCGGTCAAACCATTGCCGGCCAGTCTTTGCCGTACCTGACACCCCTTTGCGCGCTCGATTTAGGGCTTTTGCTGGTGCTTCTCCTTATATTTATGCCGATCATCATCATTTTCTTTATCATCATGGTCATCATGTATCTGCTGCTCTATGCGCAGGCGTTATTGGGCTATCTTACCGCACTTGTGCTTATCAGCTTTCTGTTCATCCTTTCGCCGTTGTTTCTTAGCTTTGCGCTGTTTAGAACGACCATGCCCTTGTTTCAGCAATGGCTGAAATATCTCACCACCTTCAGCCTGCAGATGATTATCATCTTTGGATTTCTGGCAATGCTGCAAATGATCCCGCTGGGCGCATTCTTTATGGGGCTTTTGGGCATGATTCGCGAATACGATGCCACGATCAGCGCCTGGTTCATTACCATACCGATCCATACCTGCAGCTTCTGTGCCTATACCATCTATAACGGAGCGGCGGGTGCCGCCATTGCCTGCAATTCGCAATTGCCTACCGGCACTACTGCCGCAACCCTGCCGCCCGGCGTAGTACCTGCGCTCGATGCTAATGGCAATCCCACGGGAGATACGGTTATTCCGTTGCTCAATTTACTCTTTGCCCATGATTTGATTCAGTTTATCGTCTCGCAGGTCATCGCACTGTGGCTGATTGGCCATGTCATGGAAGACTTCCTCAAAAAGGCGCCTCAGCTTGCTCAGCAGTTGGGCGGCGTGCCTTTTGCAGCGGCACTGGGTGGCGGTTCAACTCCCGAGGGTGTCAAGATCGGAACGTTGGGGCTCGAATCCATCCAGGCGGGTCTGCTGAATATGAGGAATCAGCTGTTGCATGGCAGAAATTCGCACACGGGCGAAATAGATCCCGACAGCAATAAGATAGGATCCGGCGTATGGAAAGGCGCATGGAATCCGATGGCGCGTATCCCGTGGAAGAACCGTTTCAAAGGGATTGGCGGTGCTTTCGTTGATGGGGTATTGCATGGCGCGAGCGATATGGACGATCCCAACGTGCAGAAGCATCAAACCGAACATAACATAGCCAAGCGCCGTGTTGAGGCAGTGCAGAACCGGTTGGCGGCAGCACAAGCACATGCGGGGCAGACGAATCAATATATGCAACAGGCGGCAGGCGCGCTGGCAGCAAATAATAACTCGGCAACACAGAAAGCTTACAAGGAAGCGCTCGGCGCTTATCAACGTGCGGAAGACAGCGTAGACGGCCATATGCGCAGGCTGGATATAGAAAGTACCCGTGAGGCAAATCTAAGGCAAAACCTCACCAATCTGCGTGGTATTTTGCCCACCAAAGAACATCTGGGCAGCCTACTCGATGGCATAAGTGCTAACGCCAAAGATGATGAAATTAACAGTCTTATGGCGGAGAAACGTCAGGAACGCATGGAGATTGATGCCTACGGGCGTCCTCAGCCTAAAGGCCATGACGCTCAGGAGTATTATTTCCTGAAGATGCCCGAAGATGTTCCGGCACACGAAAAAGTAGCAGTAGGTCGAATATCGGGAACAGACGCAGACGGTAACCACGTTCCGGCAGCGGGCCTTAAGGCGATAGCAGAAAGCAGAATCATGTCGCTCAAGAATCAGCTTTCCGCTTCAAGCCAGGTGTTGCCTGCAGCAAAAATCCAGGAACTCGAGATGGCGGTTGCCAATATACAAAGCACGCTGCAAACCGCACATTCTGAAGAGAGCGTGGAAGCGCTCATCACCAAACTGAATAATTTGCAGACCAGTCTTTTATAGCTGCCCGCTTTTGTCTTCTGTCCATAGTTGCCGCATCGCACCCCGTAGTGCATCGGCAAATATTTTTTAAAGACCAGTAGCTAAGAGTGTCTTTAAGAATTGCATCTAGCAAAAAAACTGGTAGCTTGGCAGCAGTCTTATTCCAACGAGCGTGCGGAAGTGATAGCTCCAAATAAAGAAGCGGCCAAGGCCGATAAAGATAAGAAAAACTGGTACAATGACCGCTACCAGTTCGTGGTGGTCCAGCGAAATACGCTTGCGCTCATCACGTTATTGTCTCTGTTTTGTTCCATTGCCGCGACATTTTCCATTTCACAGCTGGTACCGCTTAAGTCAGTGGAGCCCTTTGTTATCCAGGTGGACCAGAAATCTGGCATTACCCAGGTAGTGGAGCCACTTAAGGCGCATGAACTGACGGCCAATGAATCGGTGAATAGTTACTTCATTGTACAGTATATCAAGGCGCGCGAGAGTTATTACGGTTCAACGGATCGCAGTTATTATGCCAATTATAATCTGGTACGCGTGCTTTCCGATGGGTCAGTACTCAACAAATACCAGCATGAAATTGCGCTTTCCAATCCGGAAAGCAACGGGGCTCGTCTGGGAGCAACAGGGTTCCGCGAGGTGCATATTGCCAGCATCAGTTTTCTTGATCGCAGGGATCTGCCTGCAGGTGAAGAATCTCGACGCTATCAGGTCAGAGCGCAGATTAAAGAACGCGGTGGCGCTACGGGTGGCTCAGATAAACTGTTGCAAAAACTCATCACTATCGAATTTAAATATACAGAACTTGATTTAAGCGCCGAAGATCGCTATCTAAATCCTATAGGCTTTAGAGTGCTTAGTTATCGAGTGGATGATATATTGGGACAATGACAAATAAAAACATACTGCGCTGCCTGTTTCTTATCTCTCTTTTTTCCTATCCTGCATGGGCCGCAGATGTTCCTGTCCCTGTCGCCTCAGACAGCCGAATCAAGACCTTTGTCTATAGTGAGAATGATGTATTTAATGTCGTCACTCATTACGGCTACCAGTCCAATATTGAATTTGGTCCGGCAGAGGAGATCGATACGATTTCTGTCGGTGACCGTATCGGATTCCAGATAGTCCCTGCCGGTAAACGACTCTTTATACGTCCGACCATGGCGAATGCGCGCACTAACATGACGGTAGTGACCAATAAACGCGCCTATCAGTTCGATTTGATTTCAGAGCCCACGCCGGTTGCCCCCAATGAAGAGCTTGCGTATGTGGTGCGCTTCTTCTACCCCGACGACAAAAAGAATGCATTACCACCCGTGGCCTATTCGGATGAAGTGGCTGCTCCGTCTGCGGCGTCGACGCCCACAGGCGGTGCGCTGTATAACTATAATTATACATTTACGGGCAGCGATAGTTTGGCGCCGGTTAAATTATACGACGACAGCCATGCCACGTATTTCAAGTTCCGTACGGATACCGTAGATCCTCATATTTATATGGTTTCTGACGGCAAGGAAGTTGCGCTCACGCCGCACAAATCCGGAGACTATTGGGTAGTGGATACTGTGGCCAGCCGATTTGTAGTACGTCAGGGTGATGCCGTAGTGTGTGTATATAACGAAAAATGGTCCAAGTCGTAGGACGCGAACCGGTCTTGCCGGGAAGTGAACAGGAAAACCCATGAGCAACGGAAACGATAAAGACCCATTTCCTGCCACAGGAGAAACTCCGCCTCATGAAGGCGGAAATGGCGAGGGGTTGACGCTTGATTCTGGTCGTCCCGCAGTAGCTGCCGCGCCGGGCAAAATGATGTTTGTGTTGCTTGGCGCCCTGCTGTTTGTAGGCATCGTGGTTAAATCCCTGTTTTTTACGTCTGCCCCGGCACCGGTCCATGTGAAGAAAGAAAAAGAACATGTGCAGACCTCCAACAACACGCCTGATAATCTTATACCTCAAAGAGATATGCCGCAGCCTCCTCCTGAGATCGTAAACATACCGCCTCCGCCTCCGCCTCCGGCGCCGACACTTCCTCAGGTTGCGCCTCCGGTACCTAAAGTGACTGCCCAGGGGCCCAATCAGGAAGCGCTGAACAAGCGTGTGCACTCTCAAATGCTGGTGATGGCGGGTCATGGTAATGGGCCCCTAGGTGTCTCTAAGCGCGCTCGTGCCGGCGCGGCCACGGGCGATCCCAACTTAGCATTTGCGGCCGCGGTCGAAGACTCTGAAGCAGAGACGGTAGAAGCCAAAAAAATGGGCAATCTCAATGGCATTATCGGCCAGGGTAAGCTCATTCACGCCGTGCTCGAATCTGCTATCGATTCTGATCTGCCGGGTACCATTCGCGCGGTTGTCAGTCATGATATTTATGCCGAAGCGGGCAGGGCGATACTTATTCCCAAGGGTTCACGATTAATCGGTACCTATAATGCGGCGGTGAAACGTGGGCAGAACCGTGTCTTTATCATATGGATGCGTGTCATGCGCCCAGACGGTATTGATGTGATGATTAACTCGCCGGGCGTAGATATGCTGGGTCGCGCCGGTATGGGAGGCGATGTCGACAACAAATACTTCGAAGCGTATTCCACGGCGATCCTCTCAAGTGCAATGGATATAGGCGTGGCGGGTATTGGCCAGGCGTTGTTTGGCAATAACCAGCAGACGACCACGACATCCAATAGCGGCGGCACTACCACCGCCAGTTCTCCTGAAGGCACGGCGATGCAGCAGGCCGTCTCCAATATCGGCGATGTCAGCAAGTCTATTGTGGCAAGCACGCTTAACGCTCAGCCGACCATCTATGTGGATCAGGGCACGCCCATCATCGTCTTTGTCAATAAAGACCTGATATTCCCACCCAGCGTTGTTTCTTCGATCCATAACGAATGAGTATCGTTGCATTAGAAACCTACCTTGCGCCGCTCAAGGCTATCTTTGATCAGCAGGGGGTGAGCGAAGTTTCTATCAATCGCCCCAAGGAGGTGTGGGTAGAAATTTACGGCGATATGCATCGCCACGAAATTCCGGAATTTGATCTCGATCACCTCAAGGCCCTTGCCCGCCTTATTGCGCAGTCCACGGAGCAAAGGGTAAGCGAAGAAGCGCCGCTATTGTCCGCCAATCTTCCTGCAGGCTATCGCGTACAGGTTGTCTATCCGCCCGCCTGTGAAAACAGCACGGTCGCCTTTTCCATCCGCAAAAAGACCATTATGAACATGGATCTGGATAGTTACGAGGCACTGGGTGCCTTCCAGAGCACGATGGTGCGCAAGATGGAGAACGAGACCGATAAGCAACTCAGAGCCATGCTTGATTCGGGCAATATCAAGGAGTTCATCCGCACCGCGGTACTGGCAAAGAAAAATATTATTGTCAGCGGCGGTACCTCTACCGGTAAAACCACCTTCTTAAACGCCGTTCTCAAGGTCATTCCGCCCACCGAGCGCATTATCACCTGTGAGGACGCGCGCGAAATCGATCTCGAGCATTTGCCCAACCGCGTGCATCTGCTTGCCTCCAAAGGCGGCCAGGGCCGCGCCAATGTGACGACGCAGGACTTAATCGAAGCCTGTCTGCGTTTACGTCCCGACCGCATCATGGTCGGCGAGTTGCGTGGTAAGGAAGCATTCAGTTACCTGCGAGCGATCAATACCGGCCATCCGGGTTCCATCTCAACGCTGCACGCTGATACGCCGCTTCTGGCCATCGAACAGCTGATCCTTATGATCATGCAGGCAGGCCTGGGAATTACGCGCGAGCAGATAAAAGGATATGTGGAAACGGTCATTAACGTGGTCATTCAGCTTAAGCGCGGCGATAAGGGGCGGCGCTTTGTCTCCGAGATTTACTTTAAAGAAGGCGATTAAGGCGCTAGTATCGCTGCCATGAATAACGTCCACAAACCTTTTACGACCCGACTGGTCGTTTTTTTTATAGTTCTTTTTATCTTGGTTGTGCCGCTGTATGGCGCGCTGCTGGGCTCGATATATTGGATATATAATGGCGACATGCGCTACGTCGACGCCGCTGTTAATGATCCGGTGTATTTATGGACCAGCCTCAAAGAACTCGGCAATTACTGGTGGATCTACCATAATACCAACAAGCCATTACCCGAAGCGTTTGAGCTGCATTTTTTTGGCCCGCCAGCATTGGCCATGGTCTTCAGCTTGCTGCTGCTTTTCATGGTGCGTGCGCCGCTGATCGATTTCCGCCCCTTCAAGAAAAAAGAAACCATCCATGGAGATGCGCATTGGGCAACGGAGATAGAAGTGAAGGCCGCCAAATTGCGCGCCAAAAAAGGATTGTTGCTCGGGCGTACCGGAACCAACAATTACCTTATTGCCGATGACTTCCAGCACGTGCTCCTCTTTGCGCCTACCGGTTCGGGCAAAGGTGTGGGGTTTGTGATTCCCAACCTCGTCTTCTGGCAGGGATCTGTGGTATGCCACGATATTAAGATGGAAAATCATGAACTTACGAGCGGATATCGCGAGAGGAAACTGAAGCAGAAAGTATTTCTGTGGAATCCCGCCGACCCGGATGGCCGCACGCATTGTTACAACCCGCTCGACTGGATTTCGAGCAAGCCCGGCCAGATGGTCGATGACGTGCAGAAAATCTGCAACCTTATCTTACCCGAACAGGAATTCTGGCAGAACGAAGCGCGGTCGCTATTGCTGGGCGTCATTCTTTATCTTTGTGCCGTGCCCGATAAAGTCTGCTCTTTCGGCGAAGTGGTGCGCACCATGCGCAGCGATGACGTGGTCTACAGCCTTGCCGTGGTGCTCGATACCATCGGCAAGAAAATCCATCCCGTCTCTTACATGAACATCGCCGCCTTTCTGCAAAAGGCGGACAAGGAACGTTCCGGCGTGATCTCGACGCTCAACTCCGGCTTAGAACTCTGGGCCAACCCGCTGATTGACACCGCCACTGCCAGCAGCGATTTTGACCTCCAGCAGCTTAAAAAACAGCTCACCACCGTGTTCGTGGGCGTCACGCCCGACAACTTGCAGCGTTTAGAGCCGTTGCTCAAAGTGTTTTATCAGCAGGCCTGCGACTTCCTGACGCGGAAGATGCCCGGCAAAGACGAGCCGCACGGCGTGCTGTTCTTGATGGATGAGTTTCCCACGCTGGGCGAGATGAAACAGTTCCAGACCGGCATCGCCTATTTCCGCGGCTATCGCGTCAAGCTGTTCCTCATCGTGCAAGATACGCAGCAATTGAAAGGCATTTATGAAGATGCGGGCATGAACTCGTTCCTCTCAAACTCATACTACCGCATCACATTCTCGGCCAACAACGTTGAAACCGCGAAGCTGATTTCAGAACTGGTAGGCAACAAGACCGTCAAGCAATTCTCCAACAACAAGCCAAAATTCCTCGATTTCAATCCGCAATCGCGCACCGTCAATGAGTCGGAAGTGCAGCGTGCATTGCTTTTGCCCCAGGAAGTCATCACTCTGCCCAGAGATGAGCAAATCATCCTTATCGAATCCACGGCGCCGATTAAGACCAAGAAGATTTTCTATTATTCGGATTCGTTCTTTACCCATAAAGTGTTTAATCCGCAGAGCCCGCGCAAGGGCGGACCCGAGCCAGCATTCGTGCCTATTCAGGAGCCCTACGATCCGCGTAAAAAATCCAAGGCGGCGCCCAAAGAGCCGGAAAAGCCGCAAGTGGCCGAGGCCGCTGCACCGCCACCGCCGCAACCACCCGTTCCCACCGAACCGCCACAGCCTCCTGCGGAAGGCGGCGCGTAAATCTGATTATTGCTTCTTTGAAGCCGGCGTGAGCATGCCTTCATTGGCACTCGATGCGCTCGCGCTTTGGCGTTTGGGCATACGCCCTGCCTTATAAGCTTGTCTGCCTGCAATCACGGCATGTTTCATGGCGCTGGCCATTAAAACGGGATCATCCGCTTCGGCAATCGCGGTATTCATCAGTACGCCGTCACAACCCAATTCCATGGCAATGGCCGCGTCGGATGCGGTGCCCACGCCGGCATCCACCAGAATGGGCACGCATGCGTTCTTCACGATGGTTTCAATGGCGAGCGGATTCTGGATGCCGAGCCCGGAGCCAATGGGTGCGGCCAGCGGCATCACCGCCACGCAGCCCGCCTCTTCAAGGCGTTTGGCCATTACCGGGTCGTCATTAGTATAGGCCATGACTTCAAAGCCTTCCTTTACCAGCATATGGGCAGCTTTAAGCGTCTGCTCCACCTCGGGGTAAAGCGTGTCTTTATCACCGATGACCTCGAGCTTCACCAATGTCCACCCGCCGGCCTCACGCGCAAGCCTGAGCGTGCGCACGGCATCCTCTGCACTGTAGCAGCCAGCACTGTTGGGAAGATAGGTGTAGCGTTTGGGATTAAGATAATCCTGCAGCGAGTCTTTGCCCCCGGCCAGGCTTACACGCCTGAGCGCCACAGTGACAATCTCGGCGCCAGTGGCTTCAATGGAAGCCTGCATCTGCGCATAATTCTTGTATTTGCCCGTGCCCACAAGCAGGCGGGAGGAAAAACTGCGCGTGCCAATGACCAGAGGATCGCCCGTCATCAGCCGCCCCCGATGAACTGAACGATTTCCACCTGATCGCCTTCCTGAAGCGCGGTGGCCTCATAAAGCGAACGCGGCACGATGGCCAGATTGAGTTCGATGGCGACCTTCTGCGCATTCAAACCCAGACGCACCATAAGCGCTGCCACGTTGGGTGTGCTTTGCATCTGATGGGGCTCGCCGTTGATCCGTAGTTGCATAAAACGTATAACCATTTGATAATGAGGCAGGATACCGCTAAGATAAGCGCCATACCCGCCTGAAGGAGGCTTTATGACCCGGATATTAGTCCTAAACGGTCCCAATCTCAATATGCTTGGCGCCCGCGAACCCGAAGTTTACGGCAAGGAGACGCTCGAGGATGTTCGCAGTTTATGCGAAAAATGGGCGCAATCTCTTTCGCTGACCGCGGAGTTCCGCCAGAGCAATCACGAAGGCGAGCTCGTCACCTGGATTCAGGAGGCGGGGCAGGGTGCCGCCGGGCTTATCATTAATCCCGCGGGTTTTGGGCATACGTCGGTGGCACTGATGGACGCGTTGCTTTCCATCAAGACCCCTGCAATTGAAGTGCATCTGTCGAATATCTACAAGCGCGAAGAATTCCGCCATCACACCTATACATCGCGCGCGGTTGCTGGCGTGATTTCAGGTTTCGGCGCTTTTGGTTATGTGCTGGCGCTGTATGCCTTATCAGAGCAGCTCAAGAAAAAGTGACGCGGCTCCTTAACATCGCCCATCGTGGTGCCTCGGCCCATGCGCCCGAGAATACGCTTCTGGCCTTTTCCAAGGCAATGGATATGGGGGCTGACGGTATCGAGCTGGATGTACATTGCACTGCTGACGGGGAAGTGGTGGTGATGCATGACGAAACACTGGACCGCATGACCAACGGCAAAGGGCCTGTGGCGAGCTTGCCCCTTGCCGAGCTTAAAAAACTCACTCTTCAAGGCGGCGAGCCTATCGCCACCTTGAGCGAAGCGCTCCGCGTCGTGGGAAAACGGGCGCTGGTGTATGTCGAAGTCAAAAGGGCACAAGACGCCGTAGCAGCGGCAAAAGTGCTGGACAAACATATCGCGCAAGGGTGGGACAGCAAAAAGCTCTGGCTCATTTCTTTTGCCCATGCAGGTCTCAAGGAAGCCCAAGAAGCAGTGCCAAAATTGCTAATAGGTGCCAGTCTTAAGCAATGCGAGCCAAGCAGTGTAGCAGATGCAAAAGCGCTGGGTGCGCGTGCGGTGCTGCCGGCATACCGCACTGTTACGCGCGAATTTGTAGCACAAGCGCATGCGCAGGGACTCGAAGTCATCGTCTGGACGGTCAATACGCCGCAAGATATTGCACGCATGCGTGAGCTTGGCGTGGATGGTATTATCAGTGATTATCCCGACCGCGTGCTTCCTTAAGGCAGATGAAAGAAATCATCACTTCTGAGCAATTACTTGCCGCCTATGCATCTGGCTATTTCCCGATGGCCAAGAGTAGGGATGTGCCCACGCTTTACTGGTATGACCCCGATCATCGCGGTGTTCTGCCGCTGGATACTTTTCATATCCCCAAGAGCCTGCAGAAGTTCCTGCGCCATAATCCCTATACAATCACGACTGACACGGCGTTTGAGCAGGTTATACGCGCCTGTGCAGACACGCGCAGCGAGGAGCGCAAGGATAGCTGGATTAACGACACTATCATCGGCCTGTATTGTGACTTGTTTCGCGCTCAGCATGCACATAGCGTCGAATGCTGGCACGATGGTACGCTTGTAGGCGGCCTTTACGGCGTGTCGCTGGGCGGCGCCTTCTTTGGCGAGAGCATGTTCAGCACCAAAACAAATGCCAGCAAAGTTGCACTGGTGGCCTTGGTAGAGCGTTTAAGGAATGCGGGTTATACGCTGCTTGATACCCAATATGTCAACGAACATTTAGTGCAGTTTGGCGTGCAGGAAATTGCGCGCGAGCGTTACTTGGAACTTTTGGAAAAAGCCTTGAGTGTCTCGCCCAATCCGTCCACGCGCTTCTTGACGGCGTCCGACATTAAATCCTGAACGTCTGGCGCAAACGCCACTTCAAGTTCGTGTTTACTTACCGCAATGGTAACTTTATCCAGATTGCCGGCCATGCCGCCCGAGATCTGAAATGCAAGATTGGCCGCCGTACCTATGACGCGTGCCCAGGCTATGTCACGATCCTTGATGAGGTGCAGCACCTCCCAGTCATGTTTGAGCTTGAACTGGTAGCGGTGATAGAGCGCAAGGGCAAGGGTGACACGTTCCGCGTGCGAGAACCCGGTAAGCGTCGACTGGATGATGCGCGAGAATGACCATTCGGCACGGTATTCCGGGTGAATGCGCCAGGCGATCTCGCTTAAGATACAGGCGGCGAAACGCAAGCGGCGATCGCTTTCGCTTTCCTCGTCGAACAAAGGCGACATCCAGGCAAAAAGCTCACGCGCGTAACCCGGCACGCGCCCGTTCTGTGACGCCAGATCGGTACAGGACGCGATCAGCGGATCTTCGCCGCGCACAGCGGGGGAAAGTTTTTCGTAGAGATAGCCCTCGCGTATGCCGCTGGCGCTGAAAATGACATCGATGGGGTCGGTAATATCGAGCAAATATTCAAGCACGAGAGCGGCGGGCATCAGCGCATCAACGCGCTTGGCGGATGCACCCGCCATCTTGGCGATTTCCTGCGGCGAGGCTGCCGAAATATCCTTGAGCAGCTTGCGTAAGGGGCCGTTCTTGATGGTGTAATGATGGACGATGTCGAGCGGATATTTCTCTTCTGCCATGTGAATATGCGCCAGCGCGCGAAAACTGCCGCCGATGGCATAAAAATGCGGCGGGTGCACTTTTTCCAGCCAGCGTTCGGAGGAGAGCGCTTCGGCGATCATTTTTTTCATCTTGTCTTTTTCGCCCTTGCTTGAGTCAAGCAGCCGGAGCGGACCGATGGGAAGCGTGGCCTGTTCGGTGATGTTGCCCTTTTCAAGGCCGATAAGTTCGATGCTGCCGCCACCCAGATCGCCTGCGAGCCCTTCGGGTTTATAGATGGAAGAAGCGACACCGCCCGCGGCAAGACGCGCTTCTTTTTTGCCGGAGATGACAGTGATATCGATGCGAAACCTGCGCTCAAGCGCCTCGACGAAAGCGGCACCGTCTTCAGCGTCACGCACGGCAGCGGTGGCGAGTATCTGCAATTCGACAACATCCATCACGCGCACGAGCGCAAGAAATCGCGCAATGCAGCCCTCGGCCATTTTTACGCCTTCGGGATTGAGCTTGCCGGTCGTGGCGAGTCCTTTGCCCAGGCTGCAGAATACTTTTTCGTTAAATAGCGGCAGCGGTGCGCGCTTGATGGCATCGTAAATCACCAGCCGGATGGAATTAGAGCCAATATCAATGACCCCCATGCGCCCTTCATGCGAGCGTTCGCCAGAATCACGCCAAGATTCAGAAGGATAGTGAGAAGGCATGGCAGGCTCCTTGACTATGGCCGTAACAGAATCTTCATAAATTATTCAGCATCGGTTAACCAATATCTGATAATTTAGAACAGAGTAATCCATACACAAATAACGCTATTTTCACAGTATAAAGTATTCACATGCTCGCTGAAGCGCTTAGCCCGATAGTAGACCAGATTTTTAGCATTATTTATGAACAATCTGAATCGGATGAGAATGTCTATAGCCGTTCTTTCTTTAAAGAAGTAGTCACCCGTTGCGTTGCGGATGCCGCGGGCATTTTGCAGACCATGGATACCAGCAATGCTCAAAGGCCGCTGGGTGCTGAACTTGGCAGTATATATAACAACCTAAAATCCGCATATAGCAAAGACAGTGCGCGTGCCATGATTTTAGGCAACCTCTCCGGCTTCACTAAAGGACTGGTACATACGCCGCACCCTACTGAAGTATTCACTGATGAAGCTATCCATGCCGAAAGCAAAGTAGTGGAAGCGCTTCTTGCCAATCCCCAGCTCTTCAAACGTCGCGCTGACAAACGCTATTACACTCCAAATCCAGAACAAAATATTCGTCTGCATAATGCACTGCAGGATCTGGATAAAGCATTACAAAAACCCATGAAAAATCGTCTGCACATCGATCAGGAGATGTACCGTAGCATCATGTTCTCGCGTCTGCAGTTTGACAGCGTGCCGCTGGCCGCCAATGCCATACTTGAGGCAACAGAACAGAATTCTTCTGACCTGAGCATGAACGAATTGCACAAATTCGGACATATTGTAGATCCCGGCACCTGGTCGCCCGGGGACGAAGATAGCAAGCCTGACATGACTGTGTCGATGTTGCAGAAGGGCGTGGATCTCAATCACCGTGCCATGATGTTTCATTATTACCGCACACTTACCGCGCTGGGAAGTGATGGCGGCAAGACCCTTTCCGACGATACGCGCGATGCTATCAACAAGATAATGATGCGCTTGCTTAAGACGGGATTTAAATCTGAGCCCAGCAAACAATCCAAGCCGGTATTTAACGAGGACTATGCCAAAGACCGCTTGTTCGGAAAATCCAAGAGACCCGATGATCGCGAAGTGCTGCATTTCGGCGAGCAATACAGCCATTACGCCAAATTGCCGTTTTTCAGCGGCTTCCTGAAAAAATTTCCTGCGCTTGCCGGCGATCAGGAACTGAAAGAATACACCAATCCCGAAGAATTTCTTAATGACCTTGCGCAGTTGCGCGACCGTAAAGATCTTCAGCAGATTGTCGATTCCAGACGTCCGCGTGTCAGCTCTATCGATGCATTAATTATTCAGGCGATGAATTTCAAGGACACCGCACTGCGCGTACAAATCCGCCAGAATGCAAAGATGCACCGCGACGTGCTCGATTACCTGATGAACCTCATCCCGGAAGATAAGTTCCCGCAGGGTCTGGCCGCCAAAATCAAGAGCCATAATCCGAAAGACTCCTCGTCGATTGAAATGCTGCTTGATACATTTCTTTCTAAAGATAAAAGCCATCCGGAATTCACTGCATTTGTCCAGCAAGCGGTGGCAGAACGTTTGGCTGAAATCGGCAAACTGGTGCCCGTATATGAAGAACAGAAGCGCGCGCTGGAAGCGCAACAGAATGATCCTGCGCGTAAGGATGAAACCCCGGTCCACGTCATCACCATCCCGCAGAACGACTTCAATTTCTACCAGACGATGGAATCTTTCGGACTTGCCGCTAAATATCCCGAACGCATATCACGTTATCTCATTGCCGAATGCCGCAGTAAAACCGACATGCTTGAAGCCTTTTTTATGCTAAAAGTCATGGAATCGCTGCGCGCTCCGGATGCGCAAAAGAAAGTAGAGATTGTAAATCTTGTCGAGCATCCCGATATGGCGATGCCTGACCAGGACAGACAATTGCCCGCGGCAACCATGACGGCGCAGGCCATGAATAATCCCTATTTCGCCAAGCAGCATCTGGGCATTCATTCCAGCAATTATCTGCTTGATGATTTTTCGATCGCCCACCCCGACAAGCACTGCATCACGGTAGCCGAAGTCAAACGCATGCATCAGCTCAAAATCAATCCGGGGGATGAAACCAAAGAAATCAAAGGCGTCAAAATGATGATGGGCGCCGGCAGTGACATCACCAAGGCAGGCAGCGCCGCCGCCGCTGCGGCCATGATGGATGCCATGGAAAAGACCCGTGAGGCACTTCTTAACAATGAAGTGCCGGTATTGCTTATCGATTATACGGGATGTGGCGGTGGCGTGCATCGCTCGCAGCCGGTGAGTTCGTCGTTTGAAACGGTGCAGGGACGATCGATGCGCCAATCCGCCGAGAGTATCTCGCACAAGACAATGAATCTGCTTACGCGCAATCTGCGCAACCGCCTTGCCACAAACCCCGCAAGCCCCATAGAGCACCCTTACAAGGGACCTCTTGCTAAATTCTCCAATGAAAACGACCGGGCGCTGATGTGCAGACTTAACCTGGGCAATATGGCGGATATGGCCAGTAACCCGGGCATGTGGGAACATGAAACCAAAGCGCGCACCTACGCGATGATGAATACCTACCAAGACCTCTACAAATCCGCTGAGTTCAAGGAGCTCAATGCCTTTACCGCCCGCGTCTTCGTTGATTTGACGCAATTTGCCGCCCGTCCGCCTAAACGCATCGAGCCGGTCACCGCAAGTTCTGAGAAAACGGGATTCCCGCCGCCAGTAGACGTGGAAAAAACGCGTGCCATAGGTTTCGGCGCTGCTTTGAATGCATCGGGCATTTGTGCACCGCTTTTCTATGGTGCCAGCCGCTATCTCGAAGGTATTGAGACCAATCCTGACGATCTGCGTAAAATGTATCTGTATGATCCCAAGGCGCAAGATACGATCAACCGCATGACCTACGGCATCGTTATGGCGGATATGGATGTTGCCTGGAAATATCTTGGCTACGATGTCGCTCCGCAATTGCATGAATTAAGAGAACTAGAAATGTCCACCCCTGCCGCGGATGACCGCGAAGGTAAGGCCAAGAAATGCCTGGCCAAGATACATCTGGAGTACAATGCGGTCGCCAACAAATTGCTCAAGCTGCATCAAAGCGTCACCGGTCGACCGATGACGAATGTTGAGGATGGCAAGAAGGCGGCTAACGCTATTCTTGAAACGTTGCCGATTGCACTGCGTGAACAATTGAAATTATCGAAGAAAAACATCCAGGAGCCCCGTAACAAGCTCGCGCAACTTTTTGACAGCATCCGCAAAGGCGAAACCGCATTTAACAGCGAAACGATTAAACTCACAGAAAATGGTCTTTACGACAAAGTGATCTATCCCGCCATGGGCGCCATTTACGAGTGGTCAGAGCATACGCCGCGCGCCTATACCCGTCCGGCCTGGGCAAAATCGGTGGAATTACAATCGCAAACCATGATGTTTTCCGCCTGATTATTTTTTGCGCAGCTTATACAGATCTTTGAAAATCGATTTGGCTTTCTTAAGCGACTTGCCGCGACCGGAAAGCGAAGGATTGTTCATGAAATATTCATGGGCCGAGAAACTTTTGTCGCTTGCCGGCACGCGCTTATAGCTGGCGTCAGGCTGCAACAACCAGGAATTCTTCTCGTCCTTGATATTGGCTACCATGATCTGGCCCATCACCTGTGCATGTACGGTGGGATTCTCCACCGGCATCATTGCTTCCACCCGCCAGTCAAAATTGCGCGGCATCCAGTCGGCCGAGGAAAGATATACCTTGGCACTGGGGGAAGGCAGGCCATAGCCGCCGCCAAAACAGAAAATGCGCGAATGTTCAAGAAAACGGCCGACAATGCTGCGCACGCGGATATTTTCCGACAGCCCAGGCACACCGGGCCTAAGACAGCATATGCCGCGCACGATAAGATCGATTTTGACTTTCTGCTGCGAGGCCCAGTAAAGCCCGTCGATAATGGCCGGGTCGACCAGCGCATTCATTTTGGCCCAGATATGGCCGGGCTTGCCTGCCTTGACCATGGAGACTTCATTGTCGATGAGCTTAAGCAACGTACTGCGCATGTCGCGCGGCGCAATCACCAGCTTGTTAAGCGATTTGGGCTGAGTATAACCGGTCAGGAAATTGAACAATTGCGCCACATCGCGGCACAGCACTGCATCACAACTGAAAAATGAAAGATCGGTATATATCTTGGCGGTATTGGGATGATAGTTGCCGGTGCCGAAATGCACATAAGAACGCAGCTTTCCGTCCATGCGACGGGTAACAAGCGAGAGCTTGCAATGGGTCTTAAGATGCACGAAGCCATACACCACCTGTGCGCCTGCGCGTTCCAGATCGCGTGCCCACTTGATATTGGCTTCCTCGTCAAAGCGTGCCTTCAGTTCGACCACGGCGGTCACCGACTTGCCCGCTTCCGCCGCCTCGATTAACGCCTGCACAATGGGAGAGTTCTGGCTGGTGCGGTAAAGCGTCTGTTTGATGGCGACCACGTCCTTGTCGCGTGCCGCCTGACGCAGGAACTGCACCACCACATCGAAACTTTCGAACGGATGATGCACGATGATGTCCTTAGCTTCGATGGCAGCAAAACAATCACCGCCAAAATCGGTGATACGCTCGGGAAAGCGTACGGTATAGGGCGGAAACTTAAGATCCGGTCTGGGCGCTTCGTATATTTCCGATAGATTGGCGAGCCCTATCATGCCCTGGGTTGAGATGATGTCGTCGGTTTCCACCTGCATCTGCGCCATGATGAACTGCACCAGCGGAGATTTGATGGGTGAGGCCACTTTAATGCGGATAATTCGACCGCGGCGGCGCTGCTTGACCGCATGTTCGAAATGGCGCACGAGGTCTTCGGCTTCCTCCTCGATATCGAGATCGGAATCGCGCACGATGCGGATGAGCGTCGAGGCCTTCTTTTCCGAACGCGGGAACAGCATGCCCCAATTAAGCTCGATAATGTCCTCCAGCCGCACATAGCGAATGACGTTCTTTTTTTTCTTCTTCGGTGGCAAGGTCACGAAACGCGGAAGCTTTTGCGGAAACGGCAGAATGGCAATCTGCTCATTCTTCTTGTTGCCGCGTGAAAACAGGAACAGCTGTGCAATGCCGAGATTGGGCAGGAAAGGGAAGGGGTGTGCCGGGTCGATGGCGATAGGAGTGAGCACGGGAAAGACATTTTCCGAGAAATAATTCTCAAGCCACTTGACTTCTGCTGCGTCGAGTTTGGAGACCTCTTCAATAACGATGCCGTTCTGAGCGAGTTCGCCGCGCAGCTTGTTCCAGGTTTTTTGTTGTTGGATGACCACCTCGCGCGTGCGCGCAGAAATGCGCTCCAACTGGTGCTCGGGGCTAAGTCCATCGTCGCTGATGAGCGTGGAGCCCATGCGGATATGATCCATGAGCCCGGCAACACGCACCATGGTGAACTCGTCAAGATTCATGGCGGAAATCGACAGGAAATTCACCCGCTCAAGCAGCGGATTGCGCTTGTTGGCGGCTTCCTCAAGCACCCGTTCATTAAACGCCAGCCACGAAAGCTCGCGGTTGATGAAGCGCTCCGGATGGTGCAATGCGATATGTTTTTTGCTGGATTTGTTTGCCATGAGAGCCGTAATCTAGCGTCTTGCGGCCCAAATTCAACGTGGAAGTTAGCAAGAACGTGTTATTAGCCGGCCGCCGCAAAACATGGGTAACCTGATGAAGAAGCTTTATTTACTACGCCATGCCAAGGCCGAACCGGGAAGTAAGGACTTAGGTGACAAGGAGCGTCCGCTGGCCGCGCGCGGGCGTCTGGCCTGCACGATGATGGGTAATTACATCAAGGAGAAAAGCTATGTTCCGGATGTAGCCATTGCTTCGCCCTCGGCGCGCACCAGTGAAACTTTTGAACGCATTGTGGAGGCTGCAGGGGCGTCTGTGCCTGTACAGTTCATCGACAAGCTTTACCTCGCCACTGCCGATGAAATGCTGCATTACATACGGCTGCTTTCCGATAAGGCATCTTCTGTCCTGCTGGTCGGTCATAATCCGGGCATGCACCATCTTGCGCTGATACTGTCGCGGCCGGAACGCACGGCATTGCGTATCAAGCTTGAACTTAAATATCCCACCGGCTCACTCGCCGTGCTTGGTTTCTCGGGCGATTATTGGAAAGACGTTATTCCCGGCGAAGGCACGCTCACTGATTTCATTACACCGCAGACCTTATAGAATCTTAGGCAAGAAGCTTGCCCGCAGGCTGCGGCTGCTATAGGTTTTTTTCGACTTTGCATTACATGTATATCACCTATGGCCTCGCATTTATTAAGCTCGCGCCGGTTTCTGCCCCTTTTTCTCACGCAATTTCTGGGCACCTTCAACGATCAGTTTTTTAAGAATGCCGTCATCATTCTGGTGACCTATTACACCTCCGACCAACTGCGTGTTGATCCCCATACACTGCTTACGCTTTCCGGCATGGTCTATGCCTTCCCCTACCTCGTATTTTGCGCTACCGCCGGCAAGCTTGCCGACAAATTCGATAAGGCGCTGCTCGCACGCATCATCAAATACGCCGAGCTCGGCTTCATGGCATTTGCTACCGTGGGTTTTTATTTTCACCTCATCGGATTTCTGTTCGTTGTGCTTTTCTGCATGGGTGCGCATTCGGCATTTTTCAGTCCGGTGAAATATTCACTGATGCCCGACCAGCTTAATGAAAGCGAACTGATGGAAGGCAATGCCTTCATGGAAACGGCGACATTCATTGCCATGCTGCTGGGCACGCTGGGCGGCGGCTTGTTGGTGTTAAGACCGCACGGCGAACTGCTGGTTTCGACCATCGTGGTGGTGGTGGCGCTGTTGGGCGTGCTTTCAAGCAAATTCATTCCCCATGCCAGGATCTGTGACCCCAGCGTGCGCGTGCGTGCCAACCTGCTGGCCGAGACGTTCGATATTATCAGCTATGTATTTAAGCGGCGCCTGCTGCGCAAGGGCGCGCTGGCTAATTCCTGGTTCTGGTTCATCGGCGTGACTTTCCTTACCCAGCTTCCGCCCTTTGCCAAACAGGTGCTGGGTGCCAATGAAAATGTAGTGACGTTGTTTTTCACGAGTTTTTCGGTGGGCACAGGCATTGGTGCGGTGGCCTGCGGCATGATTCTAGGCGGCAGGGTGTCGACCATGACGGTGCGTTTTGCCGCCCTCGTCATGAGCATTTTTATTTTTGATTTTTACTGGATATGCCCGCATAGCCTTAGCGAGCATCAGGGTGCTTTGCTGTCGGCAGACGCATTCCTTGCCCAGCCGTCGAGCTGGCGGTTGGTTTTTGACGTCTTTGTCACTGCCATTGCCGGCGGTTTTTACATGGTGCCGCTCTATGCGCTTTTGCAGCAGAGGAGCGAACCCAAACATCGTGCGCAGGTGATGGCTTGCAACAACGTGCTCAATGTAGCATTCATGGTAACAGCGGCAGCGCTCGCTCTTGTGCTCTATGAGCTTCATTTCACTGTGGCGGAAGTGTTCCTTGCCGTTGCGATCCTCAACACCGGCGTGACGGCCTGGCTTTTCACTGCCGGCGGACGGCTTGCCGACGACCGTTAAGACGCTGGCGTATATTTGTTCACCAGCTTCCTGAGGTTTTCCGCCAGATCCTTGCCGATCGCACCGCCATCGCCCGTGATAT
>JABCZZ010000010.1 GCA_013289445.1 Alphaproteobacteria bacterium | reverse complement strand
GGAAAAACTTGAACAGGCCAAAAAAGAGGGCGATGCCGACGTGAAGGGCAAAAGTGATGATGAGTTGCGCACTGAATACCGCAAAATCGCCGAACGCCGGGTGAAACTGGGAATTCTTTGGCGGCTTCCGCAGAGAGGAAATTATCGCGATCCATCGCCTTTTCCACGACGCTGAGCTTCTGGCCCGTGTGCTGTCGGATATCGCCGCGAAGAACAAGATCCAGATCAATCAGGATGAGCTGTCACGCGCAGTGATGCAGCAGGCGCAGCAATTCCCCGGGCAGGAAAGAAAGATATTTGAATTCTACCAAAAGAATCCGAAGCATCTTGAAGATCTGCGTGGACCCATCCTGGAAGAAAAAGCGGTTGATTTCATCCTGAGCAAGGCGAAAATCAAAGAGCGCAAGGTCGACAGCGAAGAATTGATGAGTGAAGACGCAGAACCTTCCGAGTCCAAGAAAAAAACCCGCCAAAGCCAAGAAAAAAGCGGCCAACGAATAAACCAAGGAAGCATTATGACAAACAGCAATGATTCAATTTTGAATGAAACCACGATGGATCTGGTGCCGATGGTGGTTGAACAGACCAGCCGCGGCGAGCGTGCATACGATATCTTTTCACGCCTGCTTAAGGAACGCATCATCTTCCTCACCGGCGAAGTGCATGACGGCATGGCTTCGCTGATTGTCGCTCAGCTGCTCTTTCTTGAAGCGGAAAATCCCGACAAGGAAATTTCCATGTACATCAATTCTCCGGGTGGCGTGGTCACGGCCGGACTTTCGATCTATGATACCATGCAATATATCCGACCGAAGGTCTCAACCTTGTGCATCGGCCAGGCCGCATCCATGGGTTCGCTCCTGCTTACTGCCGGCGCGACAGGCAAGCGTTATGCCACACCCAATGCCCGTATCATGATTCACCAGCCTTCCGGCGGTTTCCGCGGTCAGGCTTCAGACATCGAAATCCACGCGAAAGAAATTCTCTCATTGCGCAGCCGTCTTAACGAAATCTACGTCAAGCACACGGGCCAGAAGCTCAGCGTCGTGGAAAAGGCGATGGATCGCGATAATTTCCTCTCTGCGGAAGCCGCCAAAGAATTCGGCCTGATCGATGAAATCGTTGAAACCCGCGGCATTGAAAAAGACAAAGAAGATAAGAAGAAGTAAACCTTCTTCTACCTTCTGCCTTTGACAAAGCGCGTGCCGCAGAGCAGGTTGTGGAAACCGGTCTTGTCCTTAGGCAATGCCACGGACAGTCCCCAGATTAACGCAAGGAATCCAAACAGCGCCAGAGATGCAAACGCCATCTGCATAAAGGTGGGAAACGGGAAATTGATAATGGATTCTATTTCACGCGCGCAATCATCAGGTGCAACGTTATTATCCTGACAGCTACGCAGCATGTCCTGCACGGCCCGCAGGTCGAAGCGTGAATCCAGATAGACGATACCGCCGAAGCAGACGGCCCAGCCCACCATGCTGGTGAGTATCCAGAGTAACGCGCGTTTAAATCCGATATGCTCGCCTTTGGCATCACAAATATAGAATCGCAAAATGCGCATGCCAGGCGTGGCTTGCCATGGACTGGAGAAAAAAACTCCATAGGCCACGATGGTAATAATGATAAATACGCCGCCAGCCATCCAGGGATGCGCTGGTCCGAAGGCAAGGTTGATGCCAACATAAAAGGGCGTGGTCAGCACCAGATCGATGCACACCGCAAAAAATCTTACCCAGAACCCTGCAAAATCGGCATGGTTTAATTCTGTTACTTCGCTGGTCATTGCTGGCTCCCCTTACGCAACGCGCGAGTGTAGGATTTTCCTCTCGCTTGCGTCAAGCTCCACGCTATAGTGTGCAAACATCGCTGGATAACACTATGAAGATATTATTTATCACTAACGGCAGTATTGGCGACGCCATCATGTCCACGGGACTGATACGTTACCTGCTCGATACCCGCCCTGAGGCTACTTTTACCATCGTCGCCGGGCCGGCCGCCGCGCCTCTGTTTGAGGCTTTTCCGAGACTTGATAAAGTCATCGTGCTGCGCAAGCAGAAATGGAGCAAACATTGGTGGCTGCTGCTGAAGGAAGTCTGGAGCACAAAATGGGACACGGTGGTTGATTTGCGTGGCGGCGTCATCGGCTTTCTGCTGGGCGCACGCGAACGCAGGATTTTTCACAAACCGAGCGTCACCCAATACAAAATTGAACAGCTCGGCGCTTTCTTCGGACTGAATCCGCCGCCATTGCCCAAATTATGGGTCGGCGATAAGGCCATGCAGCGCGCCAAGGAACTTCTGCCAGCCAGTCCCGTGATTGTGATGGCCCCGATAAGCAATTCGCCATTCAAAGACTGGCCGATTGAACGCTTCATCGATCTGGCATTATGGCTGCTGAAAAAACCGGCATTTGAAAAAGCCACCATTGTGACGCTGGCTGTGCAGCAGCAAAAACATCTTATCGCACCGCTGGTGCAGGCGCTTGCGCCCGATCAGGTGCTCGATTTAAGCGGACGCACGGACATGCAGGTGGCCTGCGCCATCCTCAAGCAAGCTGCGCTTTTTATTGGCAATGACTCCGGCCTGGTGCATATGGCGGGTGCGCTGGGCACGCCGCTTATCGGGCTTTACGGCCCCACCAATGATAAAATCTACGCACCACGCGGAGCGCATGTGCGCATAGCCAAAGTGCTGGAGTTCACTCAGGGTGAAAGAGAGATTCACGACGCTTCCATTATTCTGCGCTTAACCGTCGCTCAGGTGCAAGCGGCAGTGGATGATTTGCTGAGCACAGCGGCCACTTCGAGCGCCGCATAAGTGAAGATGGCCGAGGCGCCGGCGCGTTTCATGGCCAACAGGCTTTCCATCATCGCCTTATCATAATCAAGCCAGTTTTTTTCAGCGGTGGCTTTGAGCATCGCATATTCACCGCTCACCTGATAGGCAAACACCGGAATCGAAAAACGCTGCTTCACCGACGCGATGATATCAAGATACGGCAAACCGGGTTTGACCATGACAAAATCCGCACCTTCGGCAATATCGAGCGCCACTTCACGCAACGCCTCGGCGGCATTGGAAGGATCCATCTGATAGGTGCGCTTGTCCGCCTTGCCAAAACTCTGGGCTGAACCCACCGCCTCACGGAACGGGCCATAAAACGCCGAGGCGTATTTGGCGGCGTAAGAAAGAATGCTCACTTCGTTGAAATCCGCGTCATCAAGCGCCGCACGGATGACGCCTACCCTGCCATCCATCATGTCCGACGGCGCCACAATATCGCAACCAGCCTTTGCCTGTGCCACCGCCTGCTTAACAAGTACGGCAAGTGTCGCATCGTTATCAACATCGCCTTCTTTTACGATGCCGTCGTGGCCGTGCGTCGTGTAGGGGTCAAGCGCCACGTCACAGATGATGCCTAGCTCCGGCACCGCTTTTTTTACTGCCGCCACTGCACGGCAGACAAGATTTTTCGGATTATAAGACTCTTCGGCCTTAAGCGTTTTGAGTTTCGGCTCCACAGCAGGGAAAAGCGCTATCGCCGGTATACCCAGCTTGTTGGCGCGTGCGGCTTCTTTCACCAGCAGATCAATGGAAAGACGGAACACGCCCGGCATGGATTCCACCGCGCTGCGTTTATTCGTGCCTTCCTGCACGAACACCGGCCAGATGAGATCGCTTGCGGTTATAGCCTGCTCGCTGACCAGCGCACGCGACCATGCGTGGCGACGGGTACGGCGAAGCCGTGTAGCCGGATATGCGCCTTGCGCAGTCATGCGAAATGCTTCTGCAGGAATGCGCTGGCAAGCTCTAGCCCATCGGGGTCGATACCGTGGCCCAGGCCATAACGCGTATGCGTTTCTACCGGAACCTTCTGATGCTTAAGCACCGCTTCAGCAAGCCCCATCGCGCCGAAAGGCACCACCATATCTTCATCGCCGTGAATCAGACACACTGGCGGCGTACTCACTATGCCCTCCTCGCCGATAAGCGCGCCGGAGAATCCAACCAGCGCCGCACAGGATTTCGGGCGGCGCAGTGCCGTGTAAAGCGCCATCATCGCGCCTTGCGAAAAACCTACATAGGCAAGTTTGTCTTCCGTAAGATTAAAGCGCTTAAGCTGGGCATCGATAAAC
Organism: Alphaproteobacteria bacterium; assembly: GCA_013289445.1. Next base: position 46,132 of record JABCZZ010000010.1, on the reverse strand, counting down.
AGATTAAGCATCGGTGCGGCTTCATGGGCGCCTCTTAGCATCGATTTGGGCGTCCATTCGCGCAAGCTGAACCACTGATGGCCGCCGGGCGACATATCGCAGGGAAACGGCGCATTGGGTGAAACAAACTGTGCATGCGTGAGGTCGGCGGCCAAAAGCGGCGCCAATCCGATGAGATCATTGCCATCCGCACCCAGTCCATGCAGCAGAATAACCAGCTGCTTGGGATTGCCTCCCGCAGCAGGTGCGCGCTCAGGGCCGGATAAGGTGATGTTTTCCATGCCCCTGATTTACGGCTAGATGATTGGCTTTGCAAATGGTATTTACCCTGCATGAAGCGCCTTTACCTGATTGACGGTTCCGGGTTCATTTTCCGGGCCTACCACTCCCTGCCGCTGCTAACCCGCACGGACGGCACGCCCGCAGGCGCGGTGTACGGCTTCCTTAACATGATGATCAAACTCGCAGATGGCGCCCAGACCGACTATATGGCGGTGATTTTCGATGCCGGACGCAAAACCTTCCGTAACCGGCTTTACCCTGAATACAAGGCCCATCGGCCGCCGGCACCAGAAGACCTCATTCCCCAGTTTCCGCTGGTGCGCGAGGCAACAGAGGCATTAGGCCTGCCCGCCATTGAGCTGGATGATTACGAAGCCGACGATCTCATCGCCACCTATACACGCATGGCGCGCGAAGCGGGCATGGAAGTCGTCATCGTCTCTTCCGACAAGGATCTCATGCAGCTCATCGGCGAAGGAGTGAGCATGTATGACGGTATGAAGCAGAAAACCATCGGCCGTGAGCAGGTGATGGAGAAATTCGGCGTCGGCCCAGAAAAAGTGCGCGATGTGCTGGCGCTCATTGGCGACAGCTCAGACAATGTTCCGGGCGTGCCCAGCATCGGCCCCAAAACAGCAGCCGAACTTATCGGCCAGTTTGGTGATTTTGAGAGCGTGCTCACACGCGCCAGTGAAATCAAACAGCCCAACCGTCGCGATGCGATACTGCAGAATATAGAGCAAGCGCGCCTATCCTATGAGCTCGTAGGGTTATGCTATACCGTGCCGCCGCCCATGACACTCGAAGCGTTTGCAGTGCGCGAGCCCGAGCCTGAAAAATTGCTGGGTTTCCTGCGCAAGATGGAATTCAAGTCAATGACGGCAAAATTCGAAAATAAATTCGGTGCGGCGCATCAGGCAGCACAACTGGCAGCCACGCCCGTTGCTGCGCAGGCCATCGCCCATGATTATGAGATGGTGAAAGACGAGAAAACGCTTAAGCGCTGGATTGAAACGGCTGTTAAAGCAGGGCGCGTTGCCTTTGACACCGAGACGACGTCACTCAATGCCATGGACGCGCAAATCGTTGGATTCTCCCTTGCTATTGAACCCGGCAAGGCCTGCTACGTGCCGCTTAATCACGTCAGCGGAAGTGCGGCCGCACAGCAGAATCTTTTTGATACCGCCAAACATGTGAGGGCGGAAGGTCAGATGGAGCCAGCCGTGGCCCTCAAACTTCTGGCGCCATTGCTTGCCGATGCCAGCGTGCTTAAGATCGGGCAGAACATAAAATACGACATGCTGGTGCTGAGGAAATACGGCATCGCGGTACATCCCATCGACGATACCATGTTGCTCTCTTATGCGCTCAACGCCGGAGGTGGCACCCATAATATGGATGACCTTGCCGAAAAACATCTGGGGCATAAAACCATCAGTTATGACGAAGTAACAGGCACCGGCAAGGGACGCATTACCTTTGCCGAAGTGGCGCTTGAGAAGGCACTTGCCTACGCAGCCGAAGACGCCGACATTACGCTGCGCCTGTGGCAGACGCTTAAGCCGCAGCTGGTCAGCGAACATCTGGTGACGCTTTATGAAACCATCGAGCGGCCACTGGTGCCCGTCATCGTGGCGATGGAAGAGCGCGGCGTGAAAGTCGACAAAGCGCGGCTGGCCGAGTTGTCTTTAGATTTTACCAAACGCATTGCCGTGCTCGAAGAAGAAATATTCAAGCTCGCGGGTCATTCATTCAATATCGGCTCACCCAAACAGCTGGGCGAAGTGCTGTTTGATAAAATGGGTTTAGCCGGCGGCAAAAAAGGCAAAACCGGTACCTATTCCACCGGCGCGGATGTGCTTGAGGAACTCGCCGAAGGTGGCCAGGTGATGGCCGCCCGCGTGCTCGACTGGCGCCAGCTTTCCAAGCTTAAAAGCACGTATACCGATGCGCTGGCCAATGAAATCAATACCAGGACGGGGCGCGTGCATACATCGTATGCGATGGCAGTCACATCAACGGGTCGCTTATCCTCCAGCGATCCCAATCTGCAGAACATTCCTATCCGCACCGAAGAAGGACGCAAAATCCGCAGCGCCTTTGTTGCGCAAAGCGGTCAACGGCTGATCTCGGCAGATTATTCGCAGATCGAACTGCGCCTGCTGGCGGATATTGCCGACATCGCTGCGCTTAAGGAAGCATTCCGCAACGGCCAGGATGTCCATGCCATCACCGCCAGCCAGATGTTTGGCGTGGCAGTGGATGCGGTGGGCAGCGATCTGCGGCGTAAGGCAAAAACCATCAATTTCGGTATCATCTACGGCATCAGCGCACACGGGCTCGCCGCAAGGCTGGGTATCTCACGCGGTGAAGCGGGCGCGTATATCGAGGCCTATTTCAAGCAGTATCCGGGCATCAAGGATTATATGGAACGCACCAAATCCTTTGCACGCCAGCACGGTTATGTAACCACCCTGTTCGGTCGGCGCTGCCACCTGCCCGGCATTCATGATAAGAACCCCTCCATGCGTAATTTCTCTGAACGCGCGGCCATTAATGCGCCCCTGCAAGGCACGGCAGCCGACATCATCAAACGCGCCATGATCGCGGTGGAGAAACTGCTGCAAGGCAGCACCGCACGCATGCTTCTGCAGGTGCATGACGAACTGGTGATTGAGGTGCCGGCGCCAGACGCCGAGCAGGTTGCATCACGCGTTGGGCAGGCCATGCAAAACGCCGCCCAGCTCAGCGTACCGCTTACGGTGGACATCTCCATTGGCGAGAACTGGAACGACGCACATTGACGCTTGGAAATTGGGCAAACCCCGGTGTATAGTGCCCCGGCTAATAAGGAAGTTGCATTGTTGTGGAGCGTCCGTATAGTGCCGCTTGCAAAAATAGGGAATGAATGGCATTTACCGATAAATTAAAGCCTGTTGTTCTGTCCGGCAAAGAAGTGTTTCCCATCATCGAAGGAGGCAAAGGCATTGGCGCGACCAGTGGTCAAAGCTCCGGTGCATTCGCTGCGGTAAATGCCGTGGGCACATTCTCCGGGGTCAATGCCGACAGTTACGATGAAAACGGCAAGCGACTGCCCCAGATTTATTACGGCAAGACACGTCGCGAACGCCACGAGGAATTGATCGATTTCGGCATTATCGGCGGTCTGGAACAGGCCCGCATCGCTCATGAGATTTCCGGCGGCCAAGGCCGCATCCACATGAATATTCTCTGGGAGATGGGCGGCGCGGAACGTATTCTCGAAGGCATTCTCGATGGCGCCAAAGGCATCATTCACGGCGTCACCTGCGGCGCGGGCATGCCTTATAAACTCGCCGAAATCGCTGCCAAATATAATGTCTATTATCACCCCATCATTTCTTCGATGCGCGCCTTCCGCGCGCTCTGGCTCAGGTCTTACAGCAAAGTGCCGCACCTGCTGGGCAGCGTCGTCTATGAAGACCCGTGGCTGGCCGGCGGACATAACGGCCTTTCCAACAGCGAGGATCCGCACAAGCCGGAAGACCCCTACCCGCGCGTGGCCGAAGTCCGCAAATACATGAATGAAGTCGGCCTGCATCAGACCCCCATCATCATGGCAGGCGGCGCATGGCATCTGACCGACTGGGAGCACTGGCTGGACAATCCCGAGATTGGCCCCATCGCATTTCAGTTCGGCACGCGTCCGCTGCTCACCACGGAAAGCCCGATTTCCGAAAGCTGGAAAAAGAAACTGCTGACGCTTAAAGAAGGCGATGTCTATCTCAACCGTTTCAGCCCGACTGGTTTTTATTCCTCTGCAGTCCGTAATAATTTCATTGTCGAGCTCACGCAGCGCGGCGAGCGCCAGATGGAATATCGTATTGCGCCGGAAGGCGCGATGACGGCAGCACTGCCGGTGGGCGCACGTGGGCGTCCCGTCTATGTAAAGCCCGAAGACAAGGCGCGCGCTGATGCTTACGCAACCCAAGGTTTTAGCGAAGCGATGAAAACGCCTGACTCCACATTGATTTTTGTGACACCGGAAAAAGCCAATCTGATCCTTGTCGATCAGATCGAGTGTATGGGCTGCCTTTCGCACTGCAAGTTCAGCAACTGGAAAGACAAGGAAGATTTCAATACCGGCAAAAAGGCCGACCCGCGCAGTTATTGCATCCAAAAGACGTTGCAACAGATCATTCATGAAGGCGACGTGGAAAACCAGCTGATGTTTTCAGGCCACAATGCCTTTAAATTCTCGGAAGATCCCTTTTACGCCAACGGATTTATCCCTTCGGTCAAACAATTAGTTGACCGCATCATGACAGGGTACTAGCCAATAAGTTGAAATTGTGCTAATATTGGAAGCCTTTATGAGGCAGGCCCCTTTTAAGGACCCACGCGTGAAAAAACTGCCCTTCGAATACGCCGACATTACCGAGAAGCTTGTATCAGCAGGATTGCGCCCCACCCGCCAGCGTTTGCTACTGGGAGGCCTGCTTTTCACTGATGAATGCCGCCATGTCAGCGCAGAGTCACTGCACCGCGAGGCCCGCGCCGCAGGCGTTGAGGTATCACTCGCCACTATTTACAATACGCTCCACCAATTCACCGACACCGGGTTGCTTAAGGAAGTCAGCATCGAGGGCGGCAAATCCTACTTTGATACGAATGTGTCTGCACATCACCACTTTTTGTGCGAAGAGAGCGGGAAACTTACCGATATTCCGGGTGAACATATTACGCTGCAAAATCTGCCTACCCCACCGATGGGCACACAGATCAGCAGTGTCGACGTGGTTATACGCCTGCGTCCCGCCAATTAAAAAAGAGAGCGATTGCTCGCTCCCTTTTGCATAATTCCTGCAACATTATAACACTAATCGTTCTTATCCGCATTTTTGCGGGCAAGCTTACGAGTACGGCGAACCGCTTCAGCGGCACGGCGTACGCGCTCTTCAGAGGGTTTCTCGAAGTGGCGGCGCATTTTCATTTCACGGAAAATACCTTCACGCTGCATTTTCTTTTTAAGCGCGCGGAGTGCCTGATCGACGTTATTATCGCGAACAACTACTTCTACCAAAAACAATACCCCCTTCCAGGATTGAGGCGCGGTTTATACGCCCAAAAGCACCTTCTGTCGAGGGTAAATTATAGTTGCCAAGCGTTAAAAAACGCCTAAAAAGGACTTCCTTTTATTCTCTGCGCCTGGGCGAGCAACGCCTGTGGCAGGCTTATGGGGCGGTGAAATTCCGCATTGCTTGTAACCTCTTAACCTATAGGATTTATATGACCAAAAAGGGTGGCATCGCTGCAGACCAGCTCAGGACCATTGTTGAACGTATCGAACGCCTTGAAGAAGAAAAATCCGGCATTGCTTCGGATATCCGCGACATCTTCGCCGAAGCCAAAGGCAACGGCTATGACGTCAAAACATTGCGCAAGGTCATCCAGCTGCGCAAGCTTGACGCCGCCGAACGCGATGAGCAGGAACATCTGCTCGACACCTATAAACTAGCACTAGGAATGGCGCTGGAAGAAGAAGCGGCATAATTTTTTTATTCACCTCAATCCGGTTATTGCCTGAAAGGATTTCCCACTATATACTGTGTGTCGTTTAGAAGAACAATACCAGTTGTAGTAGGGGATCTATGTCGAAACGTACTGTGAAAGCCCTTTCCAAGGCTTTCAAAGGCCTCTCACCGGTGGCAAAACTCAAAGCGGAGATTGAGCTGCTCACGCGCTGCTCGAGCGATACGGTCTACCGCCTGCGTTATGACACCATGCAGTACGATTATATCAGCCAGGCCGTCACCCAGCTTCTGGGCTACAGCGTCGAAGAACTCACGCGCATCAATCTGCGCTCGCTCATCGTCGAGACGCGTATGGTCAATGAAGGCATGCGTCCGGTGGAATCCTACACCAGCCTCGAAGAAAACCGCAAACGCGGCGAAGTGCGTAAATGGCAGGCTGATTATCTCATGAAGACCAAAGACGGCCGCCAGATATGGGTGGCGGATATTTCCTATCCCTGGTTCGATGAAAACGGCGCCATCATCGGCTCAAGCGGCACGCTGCGCGATATCACCGATCGCATGAACGCCGAGCAGAAGATGCGCGACGAACTACTGCATATCAACACCTGCGATAATCTCACGGGACTAGCCAACCGCCAGGTATTCTGGAGCCGTCTGGAAGATGAGACCAAGCGTATACGCCGCACCCATGCCGACCTTGCGCTGCTGCTGGTGGACGTCAATCAGTTTCAGAAAATCAAGGACTCTTACGGCCAGGACATGGCCGAAAGCGTGCTCAGCGGCATTGCCAAACTCGTCTATACCTGCCTGCGCGATATCGATCTCGCCGCACGCATCAACGGTGAGGAATTTGCCATCATCCTGCCCGAGACCAATCTGGAAGGCGCCGTCGTGGTTGCCGAGCGTATCCGCGATACCGTCGCGCGCCACACGTTCTTTGCCGGCTCACATAACAAGCCGGTGGGATGCACGGTTTCCATCGGTGCGGCCAGCACCAAGTTCGGCCAGAACGCTAACGCCACGAATCTTTATAAGGCAGCTGACATGCAGCTTTATATCGCCAAGCATGCAGGCGAAAGTCATATTGTTTCTGGCACCTTAGCCGGAAACCTGCACTAAAGTTATCCCTGTGCATAAAAGCTGTTTAAGCGCCGTTTAGCTGAATTTACGAAAATTCTTGGGTTTCGTAATAATTTCGTAACACTTCTGCGTTACTATGGGGTTGAATCTACGCTTTAGGGAGTGGTTATGAGCGATACAGAAAATACAGAAAATAAACTAGGCAAACCGACTAGCAGCTGGGCAACAACGATAACAAAAATTGCCAGCGGCACGGGTTTGGTGCTGTCTGTAGGAAGCGTGATCCTCGGAGCATCCTGGCTAGTCAAGACACGCGGCACCAAATTAAATGAATTCGTTGAAGGCAAAATGCAAGAACGCTTCGGCAGGGCAATGACGGCAGATGAGTCAAAAGTGGTTGATATATTTAAGGGTCTCTTAAAAAAGGCAGGAATAGGCTTGGTCGGCGGCGGTGCCTTACTGGGTATTGGAAGTGGCGCTGCATGGAGTTCGGCAAGCGGTGCAAGCCGTGCGCGCAACTATATAGAACTGCAAGGCAAGCTGGATGAAAAAGAAGCAGGCGCGGCCAAAGCCTAGCCTTCAAGTTTTCTGGCTTCTTCCACTAGCATAATCGGAATACCGTCGCGGATGGGATAAGCGAGCTTCGCTTTATCGCTGATGAGTTCGCCCGCCTGCGCATCATAGCGCAATGTCGCCTTGGTGAGCGGACAGACCAGAATCTCAAGCAATTTGGGATCAACGGCAGCCATAATACTCCTTACGAGAACAAAATCGATGAAAGTCTGCGCCTGCCCTGCATGGTCAGAGGATGGGTATGGCCCAGCGCCTCAAAAATGGTGAGCAACTGAGCACGGGCGGCACCGTTATTCCAGTCTTTCTCTTTGCCGATGATAGCGAGCAACTCGCCAATCGCTTCCTCTGACTTGCCGCCCTGCGCAAACACCCCGGCCAGATCAAACCGCGCCTGATGATCGAGTGGATTAGCGGCAATTTTCTTTTGCAGTACCGCGAAATCTGCCGATACAGGTGCCGATTTTGCAAGAGTGACGGATGCTTTTGCCGCAGCCACCGATTCGTGTGACTGCTTATCTTCGGGAATCTGTGCCAACAGCTGGATGGCCTGATCGACCTGGCCCAATGCGGCAAAACAGCGCGCAAGACCTGCTATGGCCTCGATGTTCTGCGGATCGTTGACAAGAATGGTCTTGAATATTTCTGCTGCCATTTCATGATCACCCCCGGCCAGCAACTTGCCGGCATTCTCAAGTGTGGCCTGTGTCATTTCTTCTTCGGGGCTTGCCCCCAGAAACTGCGCGAGCATCTGTTTGAGCTGGCTTTCGGGCAGGGCGCCGGCAAACGCATCGAGCGGCTGGCCTTGCGCAAAAATATAGACCATCGGCACCGACTGGATACGAAACTGCTGCGCGAGCGGCTGATTTTTGTCGATATCGACACGGGCAAGCTTGAGGCGCCCCTGGGCGTCGTTTACTACTTTCTCAAGTGTCGGGCCATACTGTTTGCAGGGCCCGCACCATGCGGCGGTGAAATAGACAAGCACTGGCACCTGCAGCGAGGCATGAATGACCTCCTGCATGAAATTCTGTACGGTGACATCCTTCACGTAAGGCGAAGGCTGTGCGCTGGGTGCGGCATTGGACAAGAACGTCATAATTCCCTCGTATATCAGGCAATTCCTATAGCACAAGGCCGCTTTTACCCCAACCACTAAATGCTTGCAAAGTCAAAGCAAGTGCCTATATTAGCGTCCTTTCGGGGGCTTAGGCCCTGTGATTGTGATGCGGGCGTAGCTCAGCGGTAGAGCGCCACCTTGCCAAGGTGGATGTCGAGAGTTCGATCCTCTTCGCCCGCTCCATTCCCTTCAGGCAGGCCGTAAAAAGACATCACTATAAAATGTGCTGCCGATTCTTGTCCTGAACACTTTCCGCCCAGGACTGGGCATGCGGATAACGCAACTTGATGCTATCAAACATAGGTTTCAGTTCATCATAGAGATCGCCGAATGACCCCACATCCTTGCGTGAAAAAGGGATATAAGGCGCTCTGTTAAACCGGGTGGCTCTCATCTCATTGATTGCCCAGAAGTCGCAATAGGGATCGAACACTTTAGGACGCCAGTTATCGACCATATCCTGATTAAAGCGTATGAGGTGATTACCCTTACTGAATTCTTCGCACACATATTTCAGGGTTTCTTCAGGCAGCTGTGTCAGCTGACCGGTACTGATAACCGCATGCTGCAATTTCTGATCGGAATGTGCGGCTCGCCAGCTATCGATCATATTGATATTATCATTCATCGCATTCCAGGAATCTCGCGCCACCTTCTCTATGGAGCCGGGCGCAAGGTTCTCATCGTAAGCGTATTTTTCTACGATACAGCTGATATGGCGTGCCGGATCCCTTACAGTGGACACTACATTGTCCACATACGGCAAAAACGATTTCAGGGCATCGCCGGTAAATTCATCCGACATGGTCTTCAGCACAAGATCGACTGGCTTATTGCCGGGCTTGGGCGGCACCACCCCTAGCTCAACCAGGCTTCCCATCAGAATGTTCGAGCCCGGCGGCACCGCCACGCTATCGGTCAGCACTTCATGAAAAACCGTGTTCTGGGGCAGATGGAAATCGTCCGATGAGGCGAGCGCCTTGGCTAATATCGTACTTGCCGAGCGCGGCAGGCCATTAATGAGTGTGATGCTGCGGATGCATCCGGCTTTTTTAAGTTTTCCGATCGCTTCAATGGCAGTGCCCTCGGCCAAATCTGCCGGCACTTTAGCGCGCCATTGCGCAAGTTCTTCGAGGTGGGTTGGCATACATTGAAAGTAGCAGTTATTCTCTAAGAAATGGTTAATCCAGCCCGCACAGGCTTAATAGCCCGCGAATGGATTGAGCTTCTTAAAGAACGTCGAGAGGGTATGGCGGAAGATATTGCGGTCGGCAAATTGCTGATCGGCTACCCAGTTCATCTGAATCACCTTGCGCGGGCCAATATAGGGTTTATGGCCGTGAAATGAATTATCGGCACGGCGAAACAGCAGCAGCGTGCCTGATGCAGGCGGCACCTCTGCCGCCACATCATCGATGTTCTTGCTACGCAATACACGCAGGCGCCCGCCTTCTTTTTCCTGCCACTGCTGGTTCATATAGAGCAGCACGGTAATGATCTTGCTTTGCGAATCGGTATGGATGTAGCCATCTTTCGTACCGCAATGGCCGCGCACGGTAAACATGGTTGGCTTATCGGTCAGATCGAGAGAGAATTTCTGCTCCACTGCACGGCGGAATGCATCGCCTTGCAGTGCCGCAAGCAATTCCTTGAACGCCGGGCCGTAAGAAAGCAGGTGCAAGGGAAAGCTGCCGCGTTTGGCGATCTGGGGATAATCCTTATCGATAGCCTCCAGCGCCGAGGCCGAAATGAAGTTGGGCACGATCAGGTAGTCATACGGCTCGGTGCAAAGCGGTGTCGCCTGCAACGCGGCGATATCAAGTATCGCTTCCTGCGGCGGCATGATTTTAGCGGCGGTCTGGGGCTGTGGCATAGGTTTTCCTTATCATTGCCTTGTATACCGTTACAAGGTACAAGACAAGAAAACACTCACTGGAAAGATCCTCTTTTGCCGCAGAAAATCATATGGGCACTCCTCGACGAACGCCAGGGCAACACCAGCCAGACACTAGGCGTGGCAGAAGCCCTTGGCGCCCCTTACGTCACCAAGAACATCCGTTTTAATCTATTCACCAAACTGCCTAATTTCCTGCTCAATTCCAATACGCTGTGCGTAAGCAAGGAAACGCTGGCAGAGTTGCAGGCACCCTGGCCCGATATCACCATCACCTGCGCACGCCGGCTTGGCATCGTTGCTTCTTATATAAAATCACAGCGCCCTTCCTGCTTCACCGCGCAGATTCAGTGGCCAGGCGCACCCAGCAGCCATTTTGATTTTATCGCCGCACCTGCACATGACAACGCACACACCAACAAGAATGTCTTCACCACGCTTGGCGCACCTCACCGCGTAACGCTGGCCTTGCTTAAAAGCGAAGCAGAAAAGTGGCGCGCGCCACTTGCCCACCTTCCCACACCCAGGATTGCACTGCTCATCGGCGGCAGTTCGCGCGGCGGCAATTTCGGCGAGCATGAAGCAAAAGAGCTGGCAAAACTTTCTTCTACGCTTGCGGCAACTCATAATGCTTCACTGCTTATCACTACCAGCCGGCGCACCGAACCCAGCGCTATAAAAACTCTTTCCGATAATCTTACCGTGCCGCATTACCTGCATGACTGGCAAAAAAACGAAGACGGGGCCAATCCCTATTTCGGATTTCTGGGACTTGCCGATGCCGCTATCGCCACCGGCGATTCCGTCTCAATGTGTTCGGAAGCCTGCGCCACCGGCAAACCACTATTCGTCTATGCCACAGATGCTTTCGTCTCCGGCAAGCACCAGCGGTTTCTGGAGAAGCTCTACGCCGAGCACCTTGCAAAGCCGCTTAAACAGTACGATACGGGATTTTTTGCCCCTGCCTACCGGCTGGATGATGCTTTGCTCATCGCCGACCAAATACGCACCCGCGCAGGGCTCGAAAATTAAACCTTTTTTCAGCGGGATATAAGCCCCCACTGCGCAATAGATACAATTTTATCTATTGTTACAGTTTTGTTAAATTTTGCGGCGTATCATAGTCTTAGGTTGTCTGGCACGTTCCGGATGGTACTATAAATTATAGTACCTTAATGCATTTGCAATAATCAGGCGGCGAGTCGATGGCTACGTATATTAACCAAACCAAGAGATCGGCGATTGCTTCCGTCGAATTTTCTCCGCAGCCTGAGGGTAATCTCTCATTTTATCACCTAAGCGATGATACTTTCTCGCAGGTCGGATACAAAACCAACAAAGACAATATCCGTGACTTTCTGACGGGCACGCTCGGTCAGGAAATCGTCGGCGAATCGGAAATCAACGGCCGCCCGGTTATCATTGCGCGAGGTGATAAATCGCAGCAGGACATCGTCACTGCGCTGGAATCGCGCGGCGACAAACTCATACTCCCGCAACCCAAACATGAGTTCAGGCCCTGGGTATGGCGCGGCAACCTTAGCATGGTTGGTCAGGCACTGCAGCTTACCTCTTCGCTGTTAGCGGCCTCTATCACCAAAGACGGTGAGGCCTATATCGGTGCTGAATACGCAAAACGCAGCGGAGGCAAGGCACTCTCCGAAAACGCCATGAGGAAACTCGTTGGCGAGATCAAAGCGGAAATGCCCAACACCAAATTTACTGATACCTCCAAAGGTAATTTTGAGAAAAAAGGGTTTGACGTGGCCACCGGCATGTTTGCCAGCGCCAATATCGGTGCCAACCTGACCAACATCGCCTTTGGCGCAGAAAAAATCGCCGACCCGCATCAGTTGCGTTGGCTGAAAGAAAATTTCAATAAAAAGCTGGCGCTTTATCTTCCGGAAACCGCACTACCCGCTCCCGAAGAAAAACGCGCGCCTTTGCGCAAAGAGCCGCCTAAACCCAGATCCTACGATCAGAAATTCCGCGACTTCATGCAGCGTAATTCAGTGACGGTGGGTGAAATCGGCCTGCGTTATATCGGCGCCACCGCACTTGCCTTCCCGATGAAACTGGACAAATGGAAGTCCATCTACACCAAGAAGACTCCTGAAGGCAAACCTATCTACAAAACCGATCCGCTGGGCAAGCCCATCAATGGACCGGATGGCAAGCCTATCGAACGCAGCCGTTTTGGCATCGCTTATAACTATGAAGATCAGTTCACTGGCCGCGCCGGTCTTGCCTATCTGATAGGAAAAACCGTAGCGTTCTTCTCTAAAGTGCCCGATCCTTTTGATCCCAAGCCGCACACCTGGGTGGATACGATGCGTGAAAAAGTATTATTTCGCATCAGCTCGGCGACCGAGGCCGTAGCCGCTGCTACTATCGCCTATGACCGTTACAGGACACGACGTATTATTCTACCCCAATGGAAAATTTTTGGCAGCAAAGCAGGTACAGTAACGCGTGACTGGTTTGGTGTCACCGGCGGCGTATTGTTCATGGGCGGGTTAGTTATCCGTATTTTTGCACCGTTTGGCTCCAAAGTCATGAACATGGAAGAACTCAACGCCCACATCACTGACGGGCTTGCCAGAGTGCCGCGCGAGAAACTGCCGCAGCTCATTATCGAGACCGCCGCCTCCATCAAAGAGCATTTTAAAGACAAAGTGCCTGAGATGAGCCAGATTTACACCCAGCTCGCAACCGATCTATACCGCTATCATCATATCTCCCTGCCTGAAGGAGCCGCTAAAACTGCATTGGCTGCTGAAACAGAAAAAGACCAAGACACTGCAACCAAAATTTTTGCTAACGATGACCTGAAAAAATCCCCTGTGCTTGCGGGGTTGCAGCGCCCGGCCTCGCATCAGGAAAAAGCCGCCATGCCTTCGCAGGGCGTTGCGCTGGGCGCCTCTTAGAATTTCCCTATTCCCATCGGAGGACGTGCAGGTTAATTATGTGGCATGCATAACTATCACGACACACAGCATTCACCCTATTCGCCGCAGCAGCTTTTTGATCTGGTGATTGCTATCGAGCGCTACCCGGAATTCCTGCCCTGGTGCAGAGCCGCAAGGATACTGGAGCGCGGCGACGGGCGCCTGCGCGCCGAGCTCGTCATCAGCTTCAAGTACATTACAGAGAGCTATGTCTCGGAAGTGACCTACCGGCGCCCTACGAGCCCGCAGGACGATGGATTCATCGAAGTTGATCTGGTGCAGGGGCCTTTTGAACGGCTAGAGAATCATTGGAAGTTTAACCCTGCCAAGCCCAAGGGGACGGATATTTCACTTACCCTCGCATTCCAGTTTCGCTCAAAACTTCTGGATTCCATCATCGGGATGCTGTTTGAAAAGGCTTCGGCAAAAATGGTCAGTGCCTTTACGCAGCGTGCCGATATGCTTTATGGCGAGAAAAGTTGACTTTTTAGCTGTCTTCTGACATTTGGCAAGCCTCACAATAGCGGGGTGGTCGAGTGCCAGCCTGCGCGACGCTTGAGCGCGAAGATTAAATGTTGCATAACGCAACATGGTACGGAGGGGTGGCCGAGTGGTTTAAGGCGCACGCCTGGAAAGTGTGTGTACGGTAACACGTACCGGAGGTTCGAATCCTCTCCCCTCCGCCAATTACTGGTTCAGTGTAATCCAGAAAAATCCAGAAAAACACCTGCCATCCTAGCTTAAACGCAAATTGTCTATCCAGAGCGTTCCATAGAGATTTATTGAAATCTACCCACAATACGAGTAGATTTGCGAGTAGAAACTTCCATAGGAATTCTACTCATGGCACTTACCGAACTAGCTATTAAGCATCTGAAACCAAAGCCTACAGTTTATCGTGTCGCTGATGCTGGCGGCCTGTGCCTTGAAGTCTCTCCTACTGGTAGCAAGCTGTGGCGTTATCGTTACCGCTATCAGGGCAAAGAGCAGATGCGTGCGCTTGGCAAATATCCTACACTTTCACTTTCAGATGCCAGAAAAGACCGTGATAAAGCGAGCGAACTTTTAAAGGCTGGAAAACACCCCACTCGTGAAAAGAAACTCCAGAAACTACGTAAAGCGCATGAGGGTGCAAATACCTTTGAGAAAATCGCTCGCCGCTGGCTAGAGCTAAAGGAAGATGGCCTAAACGAGAAGTACCGCAAGCAATGTCTTGCACGTATGGAACAGCATATATTTACCAAGATTGGTGACTTGCCTATTTTGGATATAACCATCCCTGATGTAGTGGAAGCGATAGAGGCTACCTGATCCTGATTATCTCCGCATCATTACCCCAGATTTGCAAGGTTTTGATGGCATCCCTGACCTTGCAACCTCTCAAGGGCAAGCATTGATTGAAGAACATATGGAAGGGGTAGAGTTGCTAATTCTTGATAACCTCAGCACCCTGTGCCGCAGTGGAAAAGAGAATGAAGCGGAAAGCTGGCTACCAGTGCAGCAATGGGTATTAAATCTTAGAACAAGGGGTATCGCCGTATTGTTTGTCCACCATGCAGGTAAGAATGATAAGCAGAGGGGTACATCGCGCCGGGAAGATATCCTAACTACGGTTATATCCCTCAAGCGTCCCTCTGATTACAGCCCTGCAGAAGATGGCACACGGTTTGAGGTGCATTATGAGAAATCACGTGAGTTCTTTGGGCAGGAAGCCGAACCGTTTGAAGCCAGCCTGCGTACCATAGATGGTAAGGCATTATGGACGGTGAAAGAGCTTAAGGATGCCCGATATGAACAAATCATCGAGCTAAAAAATTTAGGGCTTTCACTGATGGATATTGGGCAAGAAGTTGGGTTAAAAAAGAGTCAGGTAGGCCGATTAATCCAAAAAGCAAAAGAGGAAGGACGCATTACATGCACAGACAAATAAAACCACTTTTCCCCTTTTCCCGCGCTATAGGGAATGGGAATGTGGGAAAGCATATAAAATCACGGGAAACTGGAAGGGAAAACACTAATATACATTCTCTACAAGCCCTTGCAAAGAAAGTACTTATCAAGAGGGAAAGCCAAGGGGAAAAGGAGGGGACATCACCACAAAGAACTGCCCTACACCTCCAACATATACCGTAAGAGCCACCTGATAGGGTTGATTCATTCCATCCATTGTTATTTGTCACTATAAATTTTCGTATCCAGCATTGATTGTGGCCGTTGCAGCTCGTTTTAATGCCATATCCATAGCACCCGCTCGACCATATACCGGCGCGGCAGACACGTCTATTTCCATCATGTCGTTACCTAAAGGAATAGTAGACTCATGGTAGCATCCGTTAAGTGATGCTGCGATTATTGCAGCAATGAGAATCCGTTTCATGATTTTTGCTCCTGATATTGTTTTTTATCCCTATGCCGGATATATATCCAATAACTTCCAGCAAAGTAAGGCTAAATCCAGCGCGTTTGTGGGTAGAAATACGGGTAGATTATTGGTTGTTCTTTACAAAAATGGCTACTGATAACAGTTATAGCCTATTGTTAGGCTGCTCTCCCCCGCCAGTATTTACACTGGTCAGCATAATGGCAAAAACAGAAGAGGCCCCAATGTCACAAAAAATTTCTGACGGTGTGGTGCATAAAATGTCCGCAGATTTAAAAAAAGCGCTTAGATCCGACCCCAAAGCGCTAGCAGTCTGGGAGGATATTACGCCGCTCGCACGTAACGAGTGGATATGTTGGATTGAGTCGGCTAAAAAGGCAGAAACCAGAAGCCGTCGGATCGAGTGGGGCTGTTCCAGCCTAAGGGATGGAAAACGCCGCCCCTGTTGTTGGCCTGGTTGCCCTCATCGTTAATTTTTATAATGGAGACGAGTTCGCAGCAGACTCCCTCCTCCCCAGTATACATTTATTTGTCAGGTGATGCGCAGCCCGCCAGTTTTGCAATCAGCGCGTTCTGGAGGCTGCCGAACCCTTCGCGGAATGCCTGCACAATAGCATTTGCATTGTTAGCCGGGATAGGGATTGATTGCGAGAGAACAAATTGTTTTCTTATCCCTGTGCTATCGCTAGCACGAAGTTCAAACCGCATTTCAATGACCGCCCTTAAAGGCAATTCGTTGGTGTCATATTCCACCTCGAACCGCCTTACCTCCGTCAGCAACCGCCAATGGCCTGATACGATCTCATCGTCGGTAAAGGCATTGCCAAAACTATTGGCGCTGTTCAGGCTTTGGGCGAATGTTGACTGGATAATACCCGGAAGAAATTCTGCCCAACGCATATGGGCCAGATAATCACGCCGTCCTTTATCCAATATGGCAATACGGTAAGTATCCAGATCTTCCGGAATCAGCGGGTAGGCGACGATGATATCGCCTCTTACATGCTTTGTGCAGGAAATTTCGTTTTTGGCCAGCGGCGCAAGTGTCACCATATTGCCTTTTCCAGTATCCACTGGCGTGGCAAGTGCACAGGAGGAAAGCAGGAACGCAAAGCAAAGCAGAAAGCCAGTGCAGCGCATCATGGTACAGCCTTTCCTTCATGGCCGGTGCCACGAATGATAATCGAAGGGTCTTCACGCAGCGTGCGAGCAAGCATACGGATTTCCCGCAGAGTGAGCTTCGCTTCAATCAGCGTTTCATTAAGCTCAAGCATAGCAGAGGCTGCCGATTGCGTGCCTGACCCACCCAGCAGAGACTGCAACGCTTTGGCAGAATCATCGATAGACTTGAGCGTCCGGTTGACTTCAGCAACGTTATCATCGCTCAGCAACACTTCCCCTCTTACGCTCAGTTTTTTAAGTTCCTCAACCAGATCGGGAATCGTTGCGAATACTTTGTCCAGCGACGAAGGTGTGGAAGGGATAACCGGATAATCCTCACCTTGCTGGGACTTCTTTGGCGAAGGGTCATTACCGGTATTCTGCAGGGCAATAAACGACGTGCCCGTGATACCCGCCAGCTGCATGGACGCCACGGTATCATTGCGCACAGGCGCATTCTCCATAACGCTTACGAGCACCTTGACCAGATCCTTATCCGGAGAAAAAGAAATGTCTTTGACGCTGCCCACCGTAATACCCTTGAGCCGGATGGGTGAACCCAAGCTCAAACCATCCACCGAGCCGCTGAAATAAATGGCATAGGTTGTGTAGGGCTCTTTGTGCTGGTTAATCGAAAGCCAGCTGATAGAAAAAACTCCCAGAAGGATCATGGCGGTAACAAACAAGCCGACCCTCAGATAATAATTGTCCTGTTCCATTGTCGTTTATCCTTTCGTAAGTAACGCGTTGGAACGTTCGCCATGGAAATATTCGCGTATCCATGGATGGCTGTCGCGCAAATGTTCTTCTAGCGTGCCAATCCGTATCTTTTTGTCAACAAGCACGGCAATACGGTCGCAAATGGAATATAGACTATTTAAGTCATGTGTAATCATGACAATGGCCAGATCAAGACTGCGCGAAAGCCCGTGGATGAGCTTGTCAAACGCATCCGCCGAGATCGGATCTAAGCCCGCCGTCGGTTCATCGAGAAACAATACTTTGGGATCGAGCGCCAGAGCGCGTGCCAGACCAGCACGCTTGACCATGCCACCCGATAATTCGCCCGGATATTTGTTGCAGGCATCCGGCGGCAGTCCGACGAGATTAATTTTTACCCGTCCCAACTCGTCCGCCAACCTGTGCGACACCTTCAGGCATTCCTGTAAAGGCAGAGCGACATTCTGTCTCAGCGTCAGTGAAGAAAAAAGTGCGCCGCTCTGAAATAGCACGCCCCAGAGTTTCTGCACTTCCAGTAACTCCCAGGTATTCATGCGGGTTATGTCTCGCCCTTCTACAAGTATCGCCCCTGATTTAGGGCGCTGCAGGCCTATAATGGAGCGCAGCAGCACCGATTTTCCAGCGCCTGAGCCGCCGACAATGCCCATGATCTCCCCTCTTCTGACCGAGAAATCAAGGCCGTCATGTACCACCTGATTACCAAACATATTGACGAGGCCGCGCACTTCGATAACAGGAGCGTTCATATTCCCATCCATGTAAACAGTATCGAGAACGCCGCATCCGCCAGTATGATGAGGAAGATGGATTGCACAACCGCTGTAGTGGTGCGCATACCAACCTCCTCGGAAGAACTTTTAACTTCAAGCCCCTGCTGGCAGCCTGTTATGCCAATTAACAACGCGAAGAAAGGCGCTTTGACAAGGCCTATGGCAAAGGTGCTGAGCGATACCGACTCATGCAAACGGCTTAGGAACTCGGCAGGGGATATATGCAACATCTGACTGCAAATGAACATCGTGCCAACCAGCCCTACGAAATCTGCAATCAGCGTAAGAGCAGGCAATGCGATCAGAATACCCAGTATCCGGGGCATAATCAGCAGGTCGAATGGGTCAAGCCCGAAAGTAGAGAGCGCATCGATTTCCTGGTTTATTTTCATGACACCGATCTTGGCGGCAAACGCGCTGCCTGAGCGGCCTGCCACGATAATAGCCGTAATAATTACCGCCATTTCCCGCAGCAGCGAGATCGACACCAGATTGATAGTGAATATATTGGCGCCGAAGCGGTTAAGCTGCACAGCGCCCTGATAGCCCAAGACAATGCTGATGAGGAAGGCAAGCAGCGACACAATCGGTATCGCACGCAGACCTATTTCGTTAATATGATAAACGACACTTCGAAAACGCAATCGGGCGGGATTTTTAATCGTACCCAGCACCGTGATGCAGAACCTGCCGAAAAACATCTGCAAATCGACCAGGCTTTGCGCGGCTATAAGGCTCGCTTTTCCGATATGCACGAACAGATCTCTCACGCTGCCAAAATAGGGCTGACGCTCTGAAGGTATGGTCTCCAGACTTCTGATAATGCTAAAAATTCTCTGGTGTTCTTCTTTAATCCCGCGCCTGTTGATCTCAACGTTGCGCGATGCAAGAAGACGGCCAAATTCCACCATCATCCATGCGGCAGAAAGATCCACTTCTTTAAGATCACTTCCATCCACCGTGATGCGGTTGATGTTCTTCAGGCCAATATCCTTAAGCAGCTGCCTGATATCCTCCACCTCATGCACCGTCCAGCGGTTATGAAGCAGTACCTCTACTTCCCTTTCCGATGGAAAACTGACGCTTGCCAAGACAGGCTTCATTGCTTTCTTACCTTATTACCCCTCACAGTCAGCTTCGCGCGGCGATACTATTCAAGATAATCATGCAGCACGCTGCCATACGGCAGGGCGAAATCAACTATCTGATGCCTTCCGCCCAGTATTTTGCGTACCGGCAGACGGGCGACCCTACAATTGATATGATGGAACAGCTGTAAGTCCGCCTCACCATCCCAGGCGCCGTGCACAACCACATCCTCCAGATGATAACCCACCAGCTGCGCCACTTTTGGCTTGCCATTTACATCCGGCAGGATTTTGAGATTAACGTTGAGCTTCTCAAGCCCCTTCTTTACCTTGTCGAGCTGCGCCTCCAGGCTCACATGCTTATACGTCATGGTGCCAACCGCTACGGGTATGCCATCATATTTCAGGATGCCGGTAAGCGTATCTTTGGTGACCTGTAATGTGGGCTCTCCCCATTTCTTGGGGAATCCCCAGATTTCGCGTCCGGCGGTGATAGGCGGCTCATCATTTAAATACATCTGAACGGAAAAATTACAGGGCTCGCCTTTATAGGTAGCTACAATGCCACTGCCACTTTCCACGTAATCGCCGAAACCCGAGCTATCGGGCATATTCATCCACTCGTAATAACACAGATTCTTACGCTCGCCTGCTGGCTCCAATGGCTCCGGCAATGCTTCGCGCACTACTTCCGGGTCACTCTCATAAGTGATGATTAGGTATTCACGTTGTTTGAAATAATAGGGACCGGCCGGGTAGCTGGGGCTGAATGCAGGCATCGAAAGTGTTTTCAGGATATCTTCTTTTTTCATAAAGCGTCCTTATTGTTGAGTTTTCTTTTCATTGCCCAAAGCAATATCATGTCCCCGCAGGCACGGCAAATACTGACATATCTGTAAATTTCATCATGTATTAGCGCCCCTTATTCAGGATGCAGGGGAACAACAAAAGATCGTTAGTATAATTAATACTATCAATCTATATTTTTATTTGTCGCCGCAATAATTCTTGAGGGTTTTCCAGTCATCCTGCGTCAGGATGGGTCTTACATCACGATTGGTAAATTTCTCTATCATTTCCAATCGTGAGCTGTTGGAGGGGTGGTCGGAAATAAACGCAACAGCAGAATCCGATTCTTCCATACGCTCAAAGAAATGCCTGAATCCACGGTTATCGACATGCGCCGTCTGCAAACGCTCCAGCCCCGCTTCATCCGCCTGCGCTTCCTGCGAGCGCGTAAAACTCATGTTCAGAAAATAATTCGTCCACTCAGCCATCGATGAACTTCCGCCGGAGAATATCATGCTTATTCCCTGGGCAGTAAACATATGGGTGATGACGCCCTGCATGATATGGTGGTGCTTAACATGCCCGATTTCATGGGCCAGCACTCCAGCCAGTTCTTCCGGTGATTGCGCGTGCTTGAGCAAGCCTGAATTTACCGTGATCTTGCCGCCGAGCTCAGCATAAGCATTAATAGTATTGTCTTGGGCCATGCGCACATGAATAGTAAACGCTGCATCCTCCGGATAGACAGGATAAATTCGCTGGACAAGCTTCTGCAGAAGCTCTTGTGCCTGTGGATTACCGGTGCATTCCGGTGCGGAAAAATCCGAACCTATAGCATAGGCGATTTTATCCTCCCAGCTGAACGGAATGGCATGCGCTAATGGTGAAAGCCCTAAAGCCAAAATCGCTCCCACCAGGCAGGCAGCGACAACCCACATGAGCCCTTTGAGCTTGGATGCAGAATCATTCATCGATGATGAGCCGCCATTTTAACCAGCACATAGAATACCACGAACAGAATGGTAAATATAATCGATACCGGTCCGCGTTGCGTGGCTCTGGCAGACGCTGCACGCGTCTGGGTAAGGGTTACATTGCCGCCTTCCGCGCTGTCTACGAAGGTTTCGCGATCCTGAATAATTGCCTGCGGCGGCAGCGTGTCAGTACGCGTGGTGACGCCTGCTATTTTCTTCACCGCCGTGCCGATCACCATAAATTCAACCAGTCCGCCTCCCAGATCATACACGCGGGTTTTTACGCCGACCACTTCGTCCGCACCGCATTTCTCAGCATCCACTTCAATGCGTTCAAGCGCCTTCTCACGCGCCTCATACAAAAGCTCTGTCAGGTTCTGCACTTCGCCGCCAGCCAGACTTTTGAAAAAGGAGCTGATGCCGGACGCTAATCCCAAAGAATACACCGAGACGCCCATGACCAGTCGAATCGGCAGATAGCCGATATTCACCAGATTCCACAATTCCTCATTGGTCAGATCGCTGGTGATCGGATCATTGGAATAATCACTCAAGGCTGAATGCGTGGAAGCAGTTCCCATCATGATCATTTCCTGCGCACCGAGCAGAGGCATGATCGAGGTTTCTATGCCGATAACGGCATTGGCTTTCACGGCTTTGGCTTCGTCTTTGATACGGGTAAGCGCCAAATGCCGGGTGCGATCAAAAATTTCGGAATATTGCGGAACTTCGCCGCGCTTTAATCCGCGCAAGGCGCCGCTGATATTGCCGCCAAAGCCGATGGAATACGCCACATTGCCAAACACAAAACTGTGCGGGGTGAATCCGGCGTCTATCTGGCAGTAAAGCGCCTGTGCATCTGCGGAAGTGGAAAATGCAAGTTTGTCGCTGCCGGCCGCCGCATCCGGCTGATGGATCGTGGAACCCAGGGCGATAAACTCAAGATTACCACCATGATTGATCATATCAAAAGACACGCCGGCTAATCCCACACCGCCATATTGGCGCGCTTCGTCCATCATGCGGTTATAGGCATTCTTACGGCCATCATGCACCATGCTGGTTATTTCCTGGATCTCGCCGCCGGCCAGGTTGGAAAGCCCGGCACCTATGCCGCGCGATACGCCGAGCGCCAGCACGTTATTGCCCAGACAGAGGGGGCCGGCTTTATAGCCCAGCTTCTTTAAGCAGTAAATTTCATTGCCGGAAAAGCCCGTGACTTTGCTGTGTTCTTTTATTTGCATTATTGCCCCCTTTTTAAAGATATTTGCAGGATATCGATTATTTTTTCAGCATGCGCCATAGTATCCGGCGATGCTTAAGAGAGTGTTAAACCTGCGATTTAAATGTGATGCGCCTCTGCAACTTATCATTTATAATCCTGATATTCCTAATTATTTTATACCAAATACCGAGGGAATATCTGAGCCGCTTGTAACAAACATAATGACAAGCGTTGAGGTGCCGTTAGACTCGCATGCAATATTATTTTTTATTTTGGATGTGCCAATGAAGCTCAATATGGGTTGCGGAAATAATAAAATGGAAGGCTGGGTGAATGTCGACATGTTCTCTGAATGCTCTCCCGATGTCGTGTGTAATCTGGAAAGCATTCCCTGGATATGGGAGACAAGTTCAGCAACCGAGGTCAAGTTCCATCACTCTTTGGAACATATGGGCGCGGATTCCAAATTATTTCTTTCGATGATGAAAGAGCTGTATCGTGTTTGTGCGCCTGGCTGTATCGTGCGCATTACCGTTCCGCATCCCAGACATGATAATTTTATCAATGACCCAACCCATGTACGGGCAATCTCCCCTAATCTCATGGCACTGTTTAGCAAACGTATGAATGCGCAGTGGAAAAGAGAACATGGCTCTAACACGCCGCTGGCCACCTATCTAGATGTGGATTTTGACATAACCGAGGTAACGTTTATTGTGGATGAACCCTATCTCAGTCTCTACCAATCCAAGAAAATCAGCGATAATGAATTATCCACGATGATTAAAGAGAGAAACAACATCGTGAGCGAATATCAGATGGTGCTGACGGTAATTAAATAGCTTTGATTTCCTTATACGCCCTTAGCGCTTCCTCGCGTGCGATGGAATGGTCGACAATAGGCCGCGGGTAGGTTTTTCCCAGCACCACATGCGCTTTTGCCAGCACATCGTCCTTTGCTTGCCAGGGAGAGTGGATATATGTATCCGCCAGGCGCGACAGCTCAGGCACCCAGCGGCGAACATATTTACCCTGCGGATCGAACTTGGTTCCCTGCAGCACCGGATTGAATACGCGAAAATACGGAGAAGCATCCGCTCCGCATCCCGCCACCCATTGCCAGCTCGCGCTGTTATTGGCCAGATCGGCATCTACCAGCGTATCCCAGAACCATTTGGCGCCTTCCTGCCAGGCAATGCGCAAATCTTTTGTAAGAAAAGAAGCGACAATCATCCGCACACGATTATGCATATAGCCCGTGTGCCATAATTCGCGCATCCCGGCATCGACAATAGGATAGCCCGTCTGCCCGCGTTGCCATGCCCGCAACCCGCGAGTCTCTTCAGCCCAGGGGAACCCGGCAAACCTGCCGTTGAAAGGCTTTTGCGGAAGTTCCGGAAAATGATAAAGCAAATAATAAGAAAATTCGCGCCATCCCAGTTCCGATAAAAATTTTTCTGCTGCCCTGCTATTGCCGCCCGCCATTTCATGTTGCCGCACCACATGCCAGATCTGCCTTGGGCTGATTTCTCCCCAATGCAGGTGCGGGGAAAGGCAGGAGGTCATGCTGTCAGCCGGAATATCGCGCCCGGCAGTGTAATGAGCCAGTTTATGCCGGATAAAAGCAGCAAGGTTTTTATGTGCGCCTTTTTCGCCGGGCTGCCACATTTCCTTAAGGCCACCCGACCAATCGGGATGGCTGGGAAGCAATTTCCAATCTTCCAACGCATCGCTTCTGAGTTTTACCTGTGCGGGTCTTAGCGCAGGCCGTTCATGCACCGCCTCAATGCCGCCTTTTTTCAGGCAGCAATTCCAGAAAGGCGTAAATACTTTGAAATAGTGATCCTGTTGATTGAGAACGGTCCATGGCTCGAACAACAAGCTGCCATTATAGCTATTGGTCTGGATATTATTTTCCGCGAGCTTGGATTTGAGCGTTTTATATTTACTGATATTATGTGGCTCGTAGCAGCGATTCCAGAATACCGTGGATACTGCACTTTCCTTCACCAATTGCAGCATCGACTGCAGCCAGTCTCCGCGCCGCAGAATCAATGTAATGCCCTGCGCTGCCAAATCTGCTTTCAAGGCGGCAAGACTGTGGTGCAGCCACCATTTACTGGCGCCTCCCAGCGGCCATTGCACTTCGGGGTCATAAACAAAAGCAGCAACAATCTCGCCCTGCTTGGCAGCATGATATAGCGCCGGATTATCCTGAAGCCTTAGCGCCTGATCGAATATAACAAGGCTTCTGCTCAATCCGGTTTCGCTTTCTTTGCATCAGCGGCGTAACGGATGCTCCATACCGTGCCGGAAGCATCATCACTGAGCAGTAAGGCGCCATCCTGTGTCATCGCCACGCCTACGGGGCGTCCCCAGACATTGCCGTCGCTGGCGACAAAGCCGATCAGAAAGTCATCGTATTGCCCGGTTGCCTTGCCTTTTTTGAATCGCGCGCGCACAAGCTTATATCCTGTGCGTTGTGCGCGGTTCCATGAGCCATGCATTGCAATAAACAGATCGCCCTGATACTCCGCAGGGTATTGCGTGCCGGTGTAAAAAACACAGCCAAGTGGCGCGGAATGGGGTTGCAGCAGCACATCGGGCGTGAGCACCTTGTTTTTCAATTCAGGCTTTCTTCCTTTGTACACAGCATCCTGATGATCACCGATGTAATACCATGGCCAGCCATAAAATCCGCCGCGCTCAACATGTGTTGCATAGTCCGGCGGCAGATTATCGCCCATTCCGTCGCGCTCATTGACCGTGGTCCATAATTCATGCGTCGTAGGATTAAATGCCAGCGTCACCGGGTTGCGCAGACCCGATGCATAGATGCCTTTGCCGGTGCCGTCCGGATTAAATTCCAGAATATCCGCACGCCAGACTTCGGCTTGCATGCCTTCTTCCGCATCATTGCTGCCTGAGCCCACTGCTACGAGCATTTTTTTGCCATCGGCAGAAAACGCTACGTCGCGTGTCCAGTGCCGACCTTGCGGCAGGTCGGAAACAATGGGCTCGGCCTTGCCACGTGCCTGCAAATCGCCATTGTGATAAGGATAACGCAATATATGTCCTTCAGTGGCAATATACACATAATTGGGATTATTGCCTGGGGGATAGAACGCAATACCATACGGGCGCTCCGGCAGGCCTTCGGCAAAAATCGTGGCACTTTGGCTAGACTCACTGCCGGGTTGCGCACGCAGCACGCGAATGCGAAGGGCGCCGCTTTCCGCCAGGAAAATATCGCCGTTAGGGGCGATTTTCATCTGTCGTGGCTCTTTAAGCCCCGTCATGAATGCGGATACTTTAAACCCGGCGGGCACTTGTGGCAGCGCACCGGTTGGCGCAGGCACGATATGAGGGCCGTTCACCGCCGACGGTGTTGCCTGTGGCACTAAAAGATCGTGAGGCGTAATTAAACGTTTTGTACCGGGCGCATCTTTTGTCCAGTCGCCATAGGCGGCCTGGCCGGTAAGCACTGTGTTATTAGCCTCGGCACAGGCACCAAATGTTATGCCAAGAACTGCTATTGCCTGCGTTATGAGAATAATGAACAGCCGCTGCATAATAGCCTCAGAGTTATTTCGCTATGCGTAACCTTATTACACAAGCGATGAACTGAACAGCCACTTAATGATATGGCGGCAACTTCCGGCCTAGCCTGCCTTTTAGCAGTGCTATCACACCGCTCAGCCAGCCTGTCCCAAACGTCTTTGCGCGGGCGCAAACTCCAGCTCATTGCGAAGAAGAAGCCTAAATCGCGATGTCATACACCTACCTAAAAACGGTATTTTTTACGCGCGAATGCGTATCGAAGCATCCGCAGCTGCCGCCCAACGCGCCGGCAGAGGCAGAATGACCGCGCGATGGAAAGCCCTGCGCCAGTACATCGACACAGATGCCGCTAAATCCTGCATCATTGCCTTGACACCAATGAGGTGAGTTAGCACATAGCCCATGGATATCATGTTGATGCTGCTGAATGCCAACTGCGCCCAGTGAGCATGCAGGTAACTGTTGAATGTCATCGCGCTGAATCCGGCGAACATGAGGATTTCAAACAGATAATAAAGCAGCGGTGCGGCAGTTCTGCCTGGCACTTTAGGCGTGCGGCCAAAAGGAATTTTCTTACCCGTCAGTATTTGCTGAAATTGCTTGGCAACGCCGCCCATGACCACCGGGATCAGCATCATGTTAATGGCATAGATACGCAACACGTCAGTGTACTGATAGCCGGCCTTTTTAAGGTCGCGGGCAAAGAGCAGCAAGGCCGGTAATGTTAAGAGCGGTAACCAGAAACTGGAGGCTACATCACCAAAAGGATAGGCCATGAATAAAATGGTCGTGAGACAGAAAAGCGTTGTTGAGGCAAGATAAGAGAAACGTATCAAGAATTCCTGAATGGTTATCCGGCGCGTCAGCCCCATCACATAACTTAACAGCTTGGGCAGAATGATAAGACCGCCATTGGCCCAGCGGCGGCGTTGAATGAGCAGCGATCCGAAATCCGGCGGCGTCGGGCTGAAGGTCATGCGTTTGGGATAATTGTATATCTGCCAGCCTTTGAACACCAGATCGATGGTGGATTCGGTATCCTCAATCACCGTACGATCCTGAATATACACCGCAACGTCATAGCCTCTTTCTTGGCGAATCTCCTTGATATCCTCAAGCGCTTCGCGACGTAGCATGGCATTGGCGCCCACCCAGAAGCCAGCACCCCAGTGCGTATACCCCTGATGCGTAAGAAACTGAATATCAATGAACGCGCCTGCAGCACGTTCAAGCACATGCGGGCAACCTGGAATGGAACTGCAGGGTGACTGCGCCACTGCAAGGCGATCACGACCGGGTTTACGCATCTCATGGATGAGGCGCAGCACGTAATCAGACGTCATCAGAGTGTCGGCGTCAATGGTATTGACAAAATCAAAGCCAGCCACAGAGAAGTCTGCATCTTCGGCTTTGCATTCACGTAGTTCCAATCCCGCGTGCACTTCCACTTCACACCAGGATTTCCCCATAAGCCCGATGAAGCTGTTGAGGTTCATCGCCTTGTTGGATTCATGCGACAGATTAACGTATTTCTTACGCTCAAAACGTGAGAAATTTACATTAAAGATGCTGCTAAGACGCGCATACTGGCGCGCAAGATAGGCCTCGCTGACGATGTGTCTGCCAACGATGCCATCACGCAGCTGCTGAGCAAAAACGCGGTGTTCCTGAGCGGGAGCCTGTATAATCCGGGACAGAAAAAATTGTTCGCCATGTGTCAGCGACTCGGTGTCGCGACCATCCCGGCAATTTGCCGCAAGCCCTTCCAGCCACTGCGCTACATCATCAAACAATAGCGACAAGCGGTTCAGTTCGATTGCATGAAATATATTTTTTGCTTCACAGCGCTTTTTGAATTTTTCTTCTTCTGCCCGGTAATGGCTGAGCTGTACATCAAAAAGCTCCTGCAACTCATCGGTGAGCTGGCGGGCTTTTTCCAGTTTAATGAAATCTTCAAGGGCGCGGGGTAAAAACGGATCGTCAATCAACAACACCACGGATTTCTGCGGGTATTCGGCAAGTGCCGCCGATAGCAAGGTCTGACGCACAATGGCAAGTTCCTCTTTATAAGAGGGCACCAGAATCGCAAGCGACGGTGATGAGGCATCATAGATCGACTCGAGCATCTCGCGCGAAGCCGGCAAGTGCGCGATACGACGCTTGTGATAGCCCACCAGGCACAGCTGATAAAGAAATATTCCGTAGCCGACAAAAAGTATCGTCAGGGAAAAGAGCGCCAACGCAATCACCGGCCTGATATGCCCGCTGTGCAAAGCTGCGTAGGTGTGCGTGGCAATCGAGCCATAAATTCCTGCGAAGGCAATAATTGTTGCCAATACACAGACACGGATAAAACGAATTTCACGGGTGCTGTTAATCGCTGTTTCCATCATTTTTTTGTCGCCATTATTTTAAACGGGAATATTGGATGGGCAGTTTATAAAGTTTGTAACAGCAGCTTACAAATTAACTCTTTGTAATCTTTGAGGGCACCCTGACGCCCCTATCGATAATTTTGCAATTTTTGCGTGTTCGCAGTGAAGCCATAAAGCTACCGCATGCCTCTATTAAAAACGTTCAAAAAATGCTTAACGCATTCTTAAGTTTTATCCTGTAAGATATGATCATAATCTTTCTGCCACACAGAAATAAATATGATTATAAACAATATGTTATATTGCAGGCATATGAAGCATATTTTGCAGAAATTTTGGATAAAATCCGTAACAATCTATCATGCGCTATGATACAATCAGACAATGGTTCAGTTGCATTCGACAAGGGATATAGGGTGAAGTCACAATTTCGCTTTTTTAACCGCTCCGAAGGGGCTACGGCCCTGGAATATGCGATTGTTCTGCCTGTCCTGCTCTGGCTGGTGATGGGCATCCTGGAATACTCGATGGTGATGTATGCGTCAGCGGTACTGGAAGGTGCCACTAATTTTGCCGCGCGTCTGGGTAAAACCGGCTATACCAACACCACCGGTGGCGATGGTAGCGACGCGACTGCAGCATCGGGCCTCTGCCCTATTCCCGCAACTCAAGACGCACAAACACAGTCGCAATTCATATTATGCGTCCTGCGCTCCAGGGTAGCCGGACTGCTCAATCCCAATCTCATTCAAGTAAATACCAAGACGTTCGGCGCATATGATGCCATCAGCGGCATGCCAACGTTCAGCCCCTGCACCAGTGACCCCAGCGACACTACAGACCCGCAATGCAGCAGCATGCTGCTGGGCAGCGCAGAACAAATTGTCATCTACACGGTGGAATATCCCTGGCCTGTCTTCACTCCATTTCTCAAAAACGTACTCGGCACCAACGGCATTGCAACCCTGTCTTCCAGCGCCCTGGTTAAAAACGAACCTTTTGGAAGCCGTTAAAAAAGCATGAAACAGTTGTATCGTTCTTTAAAGCAAAGTCTTGGCGCTTTTAGAAAAAAAGAAAGCGGACTGGCGCTTATTGAATTCTCGTTTTCCATCACCGCACTGATCTTCCTATTTATTGGTGGCGTGGAGCTTTCGCGCTATGTGCTCATTATCCAGAAACTTGAGAAATCGGTAAGCGAAGTAGCCGACGTGGTTACCCAAACCAATTCTTCGATAGGCCCCATTCAGGATGCCAACATGCAGCAGATTACCAGCGCCCTGCCGTTCATGATGAATCCTTATTATACGTCCGGGCTGTATAACAGCTCTACCGCCGGACTGTCGCTGATCATTGTCACGGATGTTTCCAGACAGGCTAATAACGGCACTACCTGTACCGATGCGAATCCCTGCTACAGCGTCAACTGGCAGTATTGCGGCGGAATGAATGCTTCAGGCAGTATCGCGGCCAACCCCAGCCGCATCGCCCCCAGCGGAGCCCCCGCGCAGCATACAACGGGCACCCCGACTGACATCACTCATGACCAGGCCAATCCAAACAGCCCGCTTAATGGCTTTTCCTTTGCCGCAGGCGAAGAAATTATCGTGGCTGAATATTTTTATAATTTTAAACCTATCTTGCTGGAAACTTTAGTTCCCACCTCGCTAGTATACCGCTATGCTATTTTCTCGCCTCGCCTAGGCTCGCTTGCAACGCCGCCCACCGGCAGCAGCTCTTCTCAATGTTCATAAGATTTAATTTATGCAGAAAGATATCCCTATGATGCATAGCTTACATAAAACCCTCAGGCAATTCATCCGCGCCGAACGCGGCAATGTCATTGTTCTGGTAGGTGTTTCGATATTCATGCTGGTGATGGGCGTGGGCGCCGCAGTCGATATGTCGCGCGCGCAGACGTTGCAGACGCGCATGTCAACATCGCTTGATGCCGCAGGCCTTGCTGCTGGCGCTACGGTGAACGAGATACCGGCGACGGATGCCTGCTACGCACAATTCTCGGCAACACAAAATTTAACCGCAGCCCAATTGGGTGTAGTGCAGACCTGCTGGGTGCAAAAAGAGGCCGTCAAATATTTTAATGCCAATTTCGCTTCCGGCTATATGTCATCGGCCACGGTGAACATTACCGCCGTTCTTAGCAACGACGGCAATGATATCACGCTCGACGCCAGCACCCACATGCCCACCACGTTTCTTAAAATGTTTGGTCTCACCACGATAGCGGAGGGCGCGCATTCCGTGATCGTACTGCCAACCAAAAATACCGGCATTGAAGTGGTTCTGGCACTCGATAACACGTATTCAATGACCTCCACCCTCTCCACCGACGCAAGCAATACGACCAAGATTGCAGCGCTCAAAGCTGCGGTCAGCGGCACGGGCGGGTTTCTTGACACCATTTACGGCAAGGATGCCAATGGCAACCCCAACGACACGCTTACTTATCAGGGCAACGCCAACAATACTCCGCTGATATGGGTGGGCATGGTGCCTTACACCGACATGGTAAATGTGGGAAAAAGCACCAATAGCACTTACTGGAGCGGCGCGGCAAATTTGCCTGAATATAGCACCAGCGTCTTGCCAAATAATTTTTTTAACGCGACATTTCCTACTGATCAAAATAATGAGTCGGGAGGCTGGTCCGGTTGCGTCGACGCGCGTGCGCTGCCTACTTACAGCACCGTGCCGACACCTCCGAATTTTTATGGCAATGACAATTGCGATTCCGGTTATGGCAGCACCAACTGCAGTTTCGCAAATCTAAGCAAAGACATATCGCTCGATCTGCCCTCTGGCAGCGCTAATTTATTTGTGCCGCTTACCACCACCTGGAGCAATGCGATGCAGACGAACGACTTTACCTGCCCGCAACCGGTGGTTCCCATGCAAAGCAGCAAGGCTGTCATTACTACGGCGGTTTCCAACCTGTATGCGACGGGCAATACGATGATCAACATAGGTCTTGCCTGGGGCTGGCGCATGATGAACAGCGGTGGTCCCTGGCCGGTGCAGGGAATTGCCGCTACAAATTATGATGGCAAATGGCCCAATACCACTACCGCCAGCGGCTTTGGCTTATCTTCGGTATCGGCCGCATACAATACGCTGGTTAAAAACGGCGCCATTTCTGACAATAAAGTCCTTATCCTGATGACCGACGGTATCAATACCGACCCGGGCATTCAATGTGGCGCGCCATCAGGCTGTTCTAACGGTAATTATTGGTGGACCGGATGCTGCCAGTCAGAATATCAGTCTACAGATCCTGGCAATGAATCTTGTCAAAATTATACGTGTAATCAGTGGTCATGCAATGGCCAGACATACAGTTCCGATCCGGGCAGCTGTGCTTGCACCATACAGCCTTCCTGCACTACAAGAGACGGCGTTACAACTTGCCCATCGTCTTATCAGGGTAGCTGCGGTTCCTGGTGTTCTGCTTATACATGTACCAGTTGGGAAGAAAATTGGGTATGTAACGGCTGGCAGCCTCAGGCTTGCACCTTTTTTCAGGCCATAAATCCCAATGCATACATGGATCTGATGCTTGCAGGCAGCAATACTGTATCACAACAGGTTATCGACAGTGTTGGCGACACTAATAATTGGGACGGTGGCCCCCTCACAGGATTTTCCTATGCCACCCCCTATTACGCGCCTACTTCTATTGATAACGAAGTTAGAAACGTCTGTGATGCCATTAAAGCGCAGGGCATTACCATCTATACAATAGGTTTTGGTACTAATGATGGCCTGCCTGGCGGCACCGGCAAGGATCTCAGCTGTACCATGACCAGCGGCCCTCAAGGTTCGCCCTGCCCCACCTTTGTCAATGGTGCGTTGCTGCAGTATTGCGCATCAACCACCGGAGCAAGTCCGAACTATTACCTGGCGACGAGCGCAGCGTCGCTTACCAATGTCTTCGTCCAGATTGGTAATCAGCTAAACAAACTGCATGTGGGCCAGTAGGCAATAAAGCCTGCTCGTTAATCACGTCTTGTTATGTGTGAAGGCGCATTGCCTTGCAGCCTAGGCATCTTGCTTACTGGGCGACTGCATCCCACCAGTATTTATGAGCTTCACCGCCAAGGGTAAGCAGTTTCACCATGTCATTGCTTACAAATAGCAATGCATGATTGTGGTCGTCGCTGGGTTCCTGATTGAACGGTAACCAGTTGCGGCTGAAGTTGCTCTGCAGCGAGGAGGACAGCAGGAACGAGGTATAAATCAGGCTGTTCTCATTTACCTTATGCAGAAAAGAACAGTTACCTTTGGTGAAGCATACAAGAAGCTGATCATAGATGAGGCTATCGAGCGTGGTAGACGCAGGGCCCGGAGTGTAAAGAGTGAAATGGCCGCCACTGCCAGGGGCTAAGGCAGCGGTACCCGCGGTATTTTTGAATTTACCCTGGGTGGATACGAGGATGGAATCGCCGGATGCCGTGGACGTGCTGCCGTTAAGATTAATGCTGCCATCACCGTTTAAGAAGGTAACGTTGCTGTTCCAGAAATGGCTGCCGACATTCATCGTGCCGGTGCTGTTATCGCTGCCGATGATAATATTGCCAGCGGTGATATTGTTCAAAATACTGTTAGTAATGGCCAGGCCGCTTGTGCTGTTTGTGACCAGGTTCGCCCCTTGTGCAACGTTGATATTCGTCGATGCGGTGCGCGGCTCAAAAATCACGCTACCGGGAGTGCTGATGGCAAGGAAAGGCAAATCAACGCTATCCGCTACCAGCTTTATGGTGCTGTTGCCGATTAGATTATTGATAACGCTGCTATCGCCGGAGCTATTGGCTTCAATGTCGGCCGTATCAGAGCTGGCCGCGCCGGTAAGCGTGATTTTGCCCGTTCCCGTGCTAACGATTTGCGCATTGCCGCTGAGATATATTCCGTGATGAGTTCCGTCAGAACTGCCGCCGGTGCCGTTGATAGTGATAGATCCATTTTGCGAGGTGATATTCTGCGCGCCGTAAGTATATATGCCGTCTGCACCTATGGCGGAAATGCCCGTTTGCGTTGCACCGCCAATACCGGTGATCGTAATATTGCCGTTGCCGGTAGCCGTGATTTGATTGGTTGAGTACTGCGAAGACAGCACAACGCCGTCATCCTGCATGCCGCCCGTAGTCGGCGGCGGGCCGGCGACATCATTGGGATCGCCATTACCGCCCATGCCGCCCGTGCCCGTAATGTTGATGTTACCTCCGGTCTGGATAACGCTATCAATGATGTTAATACCGTTGTTTCCGCTGGATGAATCACCTGTGCCCGCTGTGCCGGTAAGAGCGATATTGCCGTGATTGCTTTGCAGTACGGCACCGTCCATGTAAATGCCGGAATTGCCTTCCTGTAAATCGCTGCCAGCGCCACTGAGCGTGATATTACCCGCATCCGTTTTCAGCGTGGCATTATATAGTATGACGCCTGAATTATCAGATCCACCCCAAGGCGACTTATTGAGTTCGTCTTCTTCATATCTTGCGTTACCGCTGAGTGAAATATTGCCATTACCAATTGTCTGCAGAACAACTCCGCTATCGAGAATCACTGCCTGGTTAGTGCCGGCAAGCGATATATTGCCGCCATTGGCATTGATGCCCGCACCCGGGCCCATATACACATATCCGCTGTAATTATTGTTCAGATAATCGGCGTTTAAATTCACGTCCATTTTGCCCGCGGTGGAGCTGATCTGTACGCCGCTATCGACGATGATATTGCCCACCGCATTCATGGTAAGGCCGGCATCACCCCCTGCGCTCTTGGTAATATTGGCAGACACTTCAATATTGCCATACCCATACGACCCCTTGCTATAGCCATCCGATGTAGTGGCGATGGTGACGGAAGTGCCATTATTAAGTGCCGCCTCAATGCTGGTATTGGTGAGTATCGCTTCATCGCTAAGCGTGCTGAAATTCGGTGCGCCCGTTACGTTGGAATCGCTTCCCGCGCCAGTATCGCCGTCCACAATCGTCAGATCATTTGGATCAAGCAGCCATTGTCCTGCTTTGCCTTTAGGAGCACTGGCATCCACTGTGCCGGTGGCAGTGAGCACCTGCTTGCTCGATGTTTCCACATAGCCACCATTGCCGCCATTTTTGCCGCCCCGGGCGGTGATGATGCCTTCGAACTGCGTGTCTGAATCCGCCCAGACCGCAACGTTACCGCCGTTGCCAGTAGAAAGTGCGTCCGCATGGATAGTGGCTCCCTGCTGCACGATAGTGTTGGTGGCGGTAGGAGTGACGCCTGCACCATGGAAATCACCGCCCACTCTGACCGTGCCGCCGCCGGCATTGCCCGAGACGTTAATCGTGCTGCCGCTTAACAGGCCAACGTTGCTGCCCAACACCTGCACCGTGCCGCCGGTCTGCTGGGCGCCATTGCCCGCAGCGCTCAGCGTTCCGGATACTAATGTCGTGCCGCCCTGGGCATTAAGCGTAATGGAACCAGTGCCCGTGTTGCTGGTATTGGCTTCAATAAGCCCGGTCATATTGATGAGGTTATCAACCACATTAGTGGCTGCAGCAGTGGTCAATGTAACATTGCCGCCACGGGCGAGTATGGAGCCGTTATTAGCCACCAGCTGGGAGGTCACGTCCTTGCCCACCTGCAGATTTATGAGTCCGTCACCGTAGAAATCGACGGTATAGGTGTCGCCGGACGCCATCACCACACGGCCAAGGCGGGCCTGAATGACACCGTTATTGACGACATTAGGCGCCACCAATGCTACAAGGCCGCCCTCTGCCAATGTGATATGGCCATTGTTGGTGATGGTAGCAGTGGCATTACCTGACGTATCAAAGATGTAATTGCCGTTCATGAAATTCTGATTGCTGATGTTGCCGCTGGTGGCAAGGAGTCCCGCGACATTTACCTGTGCATCTTTGCCAAACACTACGCCATTGGGATTAATCAGCCAGACATTGCCGTTGGCAAGAATTTGCCCGTCAATCTGCGAAGTGCCCGAATCATGTACGCGATTAAGCGTAATGGACGAAGCAGACGGCTGGACAAACTGCACGGTTTCGTTTGCATTGACATTGAAGCTGTTCCAGTCAATCACCGCGCGCTGCGACGTCTGATCGATCGTGGTCTGTGTGGCGGAACTGGAGATAGTTGCGCTGCCTGCGGTGACCTGACCACCGATGGGCGATGCATACGATAATGTCGGCTGCATCGCTAATGCGATTGCGGTGGTAATGCTCAGAATTCTTTTTGCTTTTGTGAGGATCATCGGGGGTGCTCTGCAGCAGTTTTATTATCCCAAATATACCTCTTTATTGCCCGTGAATTTGTGAACTTAGAATGAAAAATAGATGGCTATTGATATGTATTTATATCAAATACAATATTTCAAAATAACCTATTATAATTTAATTGGTTATTGTGATTTCTTCGCGCCAGAAAATGCTAAAAAAGATGCATTTATCATCACAATTTTGTCATCTTTTTTTGCACTATTTTTGTGACGATTTTAAGAACGCAAACGCTACAGAATTACGCGGTTAGATTAAAGATCTTTTTTGTCCGGAACTTCATTGGGACTCTGGGCAGGAACCTCGTTGGGATCCCTCACCGGATACTGACTTGGATTAGGATCGGGTTTCACCGGTTCCCGATTCGGGAACTGACTTGGATTATTGGGTTCTTGCGCTGTCTGTTTTTCAATCAACATATCATTCACTTTCATGGGTAATGCGATGCGTGGTGCCGCAAAAAAAATTATTTCCTGCGGCACTACGCTATTTAGCGCCTATTAAAGACTGAAGAGCTTTCCGAGTAAAAAGCCTACGCCCAGCGCAATCAATGCAGACTGCACCGGCTTTTTGTGGATTTCGGTTGTGGCCGTATCAATGGAATCACGCACGCAATTTTCGGCTTTGCCAAAAGCATTCTGAGCAGAACCCAGCACTCTTTTTGCATCGCCCTTGAATTCCGTGGCTTTATTGCCAGTGATCGTACCAAACGCACTTTCAGCAGAACCTTCGATTTTCTTGGTCGTGCCTATCACTACATTATCGTTACTCATAATCGCTTCCTTCACTAAAGACTGTTGATAAACTTACGCAACTTTTTCCGCCAGCGTATCGCTGCCACTTAATGCAACGCGTGCACGCGCAGCTCTGTCGTCCGTGGTATGTACGATTACCACCGCTTTGCCGCGTTTGATTTCTTCTTCATACTGCTTTGCTTCATCGACAGCGAAACCTGCGCTAATCAATGCGCCGCTCAATCCGCCTACGGCCGCACCGGCACCGGCACCGGCAAGCACAGAGATAATCGGGCCCGCAAAAAGCAGTCCAGACCCTGGTACTGCAAGCACGCCTACCGTGGTAAGGCCGGCGACCAATACGCCTATCGCACCGCCAAATAATGCACCTGCGGCACCGCCTTTGGTGGCACGTGTGCTTTCATCATCGGTGGGTGCAGAAAAAATAGCATGACGGGCCCGGTCGCTGACGATAAGACTAATGTCTTCCTTTTTAAAGCCCGCGTCGAGAAGCTGAGAAACTGCACGATTTGCAGCCGTCTCGCTGTCAAATATACCTGCAACATTAGTCATAAAAATCTCCTTCAATAAAGAGCAAGACTGCAATAGCCTTGACCCGTTAATAAGCGGGTGAGCCAGACCGAAGACCCGGCCCGGCCCGGCCCGGCTCACCCTTGGATTACCCATTAAGATGCCTTACGCGGCTCCTGGTGTTTATCAGAAGAGGGATTATTGCTGCCCTGTTCTTTGCCCGGAGTGGCAGAACGATCTCTATCTTTGTCCTGACCCTGGCTCTGGCCAGAACGCGGAGCATTCTGTTCATTCTTCTGGCTTCCAGTGCTTTGGCTCTGGGCGTCCTTGGGCTGGCCGGACTGCTGCTGACCCTGGGGGTTGACAGACTGACTCGGCTTATTCTGGTTCTGATTGGGGTTGTTAGACATGATGATTACTCCTGAAGTTTGGTTGCGCTGGGCATTATGCGTCAGCAACCATTCCACCTTAAAAAGACCAACATAATTTCACCATCCGTCAAAACCCCTAAGGAATAAGGCAGGGATAAAGCCTGCGGCAGAAAGCAGGATTAAAGCAATCAACTCAGATTCTTAATTGTTTCCTTATACTTATCGCCCGCCAGCGACATCGCATTCATATGCGAAAAACTCTACTGCAAAGAGGTTAGTACTACCTCAACTCTAATGAATGGTAAATTTATGAAACTCGTTACAGCCCTTACCTCTCTTACTTTACTCACCCTGACATGTGCCTGCCAGCCGGCGGGATATTATGATTCAAACGGTGAGTATCATACATACGGCAGAAGCGACACGTATCGCCATGACAAGGCGATAGCAGATGCGCCGTCTGATGAAACTGGCACCTATTATGCTGAGTCGTCTACTGCTTCACCCACCACAACCGTCATTTATGATCGCGCAGGGTATTATGACCGTAATGGTTATTACATATCCCCTAACCGTGGACCGCGTGGCGTACCGGCGGATTTCCTGCCTCCGCGCGGAATGTGCCGCATGTGGTTCTCAGACAGACGTCTGGATGATCAGCCCCCGGTGGAATCCTGCCGCGGCATTCAGGATCGTGTGCCTGATGACGCTTACGTGATTTACGGTGGCAGATCCTAATCCAATGGATGGCGCGGAGAGCTTAACGCTTTCCGCCGCCACCACCTGCGCCGCCAGCTGCACCTGCTCCAGCGCCACCCCCCACACCTGCAGTGCTGCCTGAAGCTCCCATGCCTGCGCTGCCACTTGTGGTGGTGCCCATGTTACTTCCGGTACCCGACATCGTGCTTGAGTTGCCGGTGCCTGTCGTAGTTCCACCTGAGAGCGTGCCGGTATTGCCAGCACTGGAGCCCGCCGCCCCACCGATGGCGGGATTGGTGGAAGTAGTGGTGCCGTTCTGTGCGCCAAATGCCGGGTCTGCATTGGTCGGAGCTACTCCGGGAGTCGTGCTGATGCCCCCCGTTACAGTGCCCAGACCGTTTGTGCCGGTCGTATTGAGATTCGTTGCATTCGCGCCTGCCTGGGTATTGATGTTGCCGCTGGCGACTCCCTGCACACAGCCTGGCTGGCCGTTGACACAGGCGACGGCTTGGGCATGGGCGGCAGATGCCGTACCCAAAAGTGTGCCTATCATGAGCGCAGCTGCATGCGCAGCCGGTGTGCGATACTGTTGAAATTTCATAACTCTCTCCATTGGTAAGGGGTTGGACTCCCATCTAAGGGTATGTGCCGTCAAGCCACTATGGGGTAATGCAGGAGGTTTATAATTTTCGGATAAAGCTTGGACTTTGGGCGTCTAAATCATTAGGTTGCACGCTCTTAAAATCGCAGGAAACCGTAATTACATGCTTTCGATCACCGATCTTACCTACCGCATTGCAGGGCGCACGCTGCTGGATAAAGTGACGGTAAATATACCTTCCGGCCATCGCGTAGGGCTCGTGGGGCCCAACGGTACGGGCAAATCGACCCTGTTTAAGCTCATCTCCGGCGAACTGATGTCAGACGGCGGCGAAATCAGCCTGATCAAGGGTGCCAGCATGGGCATGGTGCGCCAAGACCTGCCCGAAGACGATACCACGCTGCTTGATGTCGTACTGGGTTCCGACAAGGAACGTGCCGCACTGTTCAAGGAAGCAGAAACTACGCAAGACCCGGATCGTATCGGCTATATTTATACGCGGCTGGAAGAAATCCGCGCCTACGATGCGCCGTCGCGCGCAGCCACCATTCTTGCAGGCCTTGGGTTTTCAGATGCAGCGCAGAACAGCCCTATCAACTCTTTTTCGGGCGGCTGGCGGGCGCGTGTAGCGCTTGCGGCAGCGCTTTTCCTGCAACCCAATCTTCTGCTGCTCGATGAACCTACCAACCATCTCGACTTTGAAGCGATGGTATGGCTGGAAAATTATCTCGCGCGTTACCAGGGCACATTCATCATCATCAGCCACGACCGCGATATTCTTAACAAGACCGTAGATCACATCCTGCATCTGGAAAATCTTAAGCTCGTCAAATACACAGGCAACTATGATCAGTTCGAGCGTCGCCGTGCCGAACGCATGCTCAACCAGCAGGCACTGCATGAGAAACAGCAGGCGCAAAAAGCGCGTATGATGGTTTTCGTCAACCGCTTCAAAGCCAAGGCCAGCAAGGCGCGTCAGGCACAAAGCCGGCTCAAGATGATCGAGAAGATGGACATTGTCGATGCTGTGATGGCCGATCGCGTGACCGCCTTTACGTTCCCGGAGCCCGAAGAACTAAAATCACCCCTGATCACGCTGGAAGATGTCGATGCGGGATATGAAAAAGGCAAAGCCGTGCTGCGCAAACTTAATCTGCGCATTGATATGGATGATCGCATCGCATTGCTCGGCGCCAACGGCAATGGTAAGTCCACACTGGTGAAAATTCTTTCCTCACGTCTTTCGCCGCTGCATGGCCAGCTGTTAAAATCCGGCAAGCTCAGGATCGGCTATTTTGCCCAGTTTCAGACCGACGAGCTCGATATCGAACGTACGCCGTTTGAAGTGATGCGCGAGGTCATGAAGGATCGTCCGCAAGCGAAAATCCGCGCAGCATTGGGCAACTTCGGCTTTGACAAACATAAGGCCGACACCAAGGTAGGTGAGCTTTCGGGCGGCGAGAAAGCCCGCCTGCTTTTCTGCCTGATGAGTTTCGATGCGCCGCATATCATGCTGCTGGATGAACCTACCAACCATCTGGATATTGACGCGCGCGAAGCGCTTATGCAGG
Source organism: Alphaproteobacteria bacterium (assembly GCA_013289445.1). Next base: position 5,859 of record JABCZZ010000010.1, on the reverse strand, counting down.
CACTTAATAATTACAGCGGCGCAGTGATTCTGGTGAGTCACGACCCGCATCTCGTTGAATGTGTAGCCGACCGCCTCTGGCTGGTGGCGGACGGCACCTGTGTATCTTACAACGATGATCTGGATGCTTACCGTAATCTGATTGTGCAGCAGCGCCGCAAGGAACGAGAGGCCGTGCGAGAAGAATCCCGCAGTCAGAAGAATCGTACTTCAAAACAAGAGGATGCAACCCCCGAACAAAAAGCATTGGTGATGGAACAGAAGATCGCGGCGCTTATTGAGCGCAAAGACGCCATGGAGAACGAAATGGCGGTTTGCTCTACCAAAGGCGATGACAAGCAGCTTAAGCGCTTAAACCAGTCCTATGTCGCCCTGCAGAAAGAACTGGAAGCAGCCGAGGCTGAACTCGAAACCGTCATTGCTATACTCTAGCTTACGCCGCTTTCGTCTTTAAGAACGGATAATCCGTATAGCCTTGCGGGCCTTGTCCGTAGAAAGTTTCGGGATGTGGTTCATTCAGCGGCGCATTTAAACGCAAACGCGCCGGCAGGTCAGGATTGGCAATGAACAGCTGGCCAAACGCTATCGCATCCGCCTCACCCGCTGCCACCACCTTCTCGGCTGTTTCCTTGGTAAATTTTTCATTGGCGATATAGCTGCCGCCGAAAATTTTCTTAAGCTGCGGGCCGATGCGGCCTTCGCCCAGATGCTCGCGTGCGCAAAGAAATGCAATTTTGCGTTTGCCTAACTCTCGCGCCACATAGCTGAAGGTTGCAAGCGGATGTGAATCACCCATTGATTGCGCGTCACCTCTGGGCGCCAGGTGCATGCCAACACGCCCTGCGCCCCATACCGATATCACCGCATCCGTCACTTCAAGCATTAGCCTTGCACGGTTTTCAATCGGGCCGCCGTATTCGTCGGTGCGCTTATTGCTGCCGTCCTGCAGGAACTGATCGAGCAGATAGCCATTGGCGCCGTGGACTTCCGCGGCATCGAACCCTGCGGCCTGCGCATTTTGCGCGCCTTTACGGTAGGCCTCGATAATGGCCGGAATCTCTTTGAGCTCCAACGCGCGCGGCACGGGATACGGTGCCGTCGGGCGCATCTGTCGCACATGACCTTCTGCCGCAATGGCACTGGGCGCTACCGGCAGTGCGCCATCGAGAAAATACGGATGTGAAATGCGGCCAACATGCCAGAGCTGCAGCAGCATTCTGCCGCCTCTGTCATGCACGGCTTTGGTAATTTGTTTCCAGCCTTCTACCTGCTCATCCGACCAGATGCCCGGCGTATCGGGATACCCTACCCCCATCGGCGTGACCGACGTCGCTTCGGAGAAAATAAGCCCTGCCGAGGCACGTTGCGCGTAATATTCAGCCATCATCGCATTGGGAACCCGTCCTTTGCTGGCACGGCAACGCGTGAGGGGTGACATCAGAATACGGTTGGGCAAAGCAAGGTCGCCAATTTTTACAGAGTCAAACAGTTGCGGCATAGGAAGTTTTCCTTACATGAATTGTATTATACAGCGAAGCTATCGCGCGTTTTCTGCACGACAGCGCCATTCTTTTCTGCCCAGCTTGAGAGCGCCTCAATAGGGTCACACAGCGATTTTCCGAGCTTGGTAAGCGCATATTCCACCCTGAGCGGCATTTCAGCATAGACGGTGCGTGTAACGATTCCTGATTTCTCGAATTCGCGCAGCTGCTTGGTTAGCTCACGCTGAGTAATGCCGCCAAGAGCATATTTGAGCTCGCTGAAACGCGCCTTGCTTTGGCCCGCATGCAGCAGATGATCGAGAATGCTTATCGACCATTTATTGGCAATCAGGCTGAGGGTCATGAAAATAGGGCATTCTTTTTGTGCATGCTTAGACCCGTTTTGCGCGGCTTTTCTCATAAGTATCCTTTTTTATACCAAGTATACTAATACTGCCTACTATACATTATATACCACTATGGCATACTACTTTCCAGAACGAATCTTATGAAGGAGTTTATATATGTTTACCATCCGTAAATCCGAAGAACGCGGCGCCATCAATATGGGCTGGCTTGATACTAAACACACGTTCAGTTTTGGCCATTATCGCGATGAAAATCATATGGGATTTGGCGCATTGCGTGTCATCAATGAGGACAAGGTGGCTCCGGCTAAAGGCTTTGGCGCCCATCCGCATCGCGATATGGAAATCATCACCTACGTGCTCGAAGGCGCGATCGAGCACAAAGACTCGCTGGGTACCGGTTCCATCATCGTTCCCGGTGATGCGCAGCGCATGAGCGCTGGCACAGGAATCGTCCATAGCGAATTCAATGCGCAGAGCGATAAGGTGCTTCATCTGCTGCAGATCTGGATTATTCCGGATAAAGAAGGGATCGCTCCTTCTTATGAGCAGAAGAACTTTACCCGCAAACGCAAACCCGGCCAGCTTACGCTTATTGCCTCTGCCGATGGACGTGAGGATAGCCTTACCATCCATCAGGATGCGGCGCTTTACGTGCTCGATCTGAATGCGGGGCAGTCGCTTGACTATCCTCTGCAAGAAGGGCGCATGGCATGGGCGCAGGTCGCGCGCGGCAGTGTTATGCTCAATGGCCAAAGCCTGAAGCAGGGCGACGGCGCCGCAGTGAGTCGTGAACAGGCGCTTGCATTCACGGCCGACGAAAAAGCCGAAATTCTGGTGTTTGATTTAAACAGCCGCATTCGGTTTCATTGAGTAATGACAGTGGACGCTGGACTGGCCTTGGGCCACTCAGCGCCCGCGGCTTTTGCCCACAGAAGCGGGGCCATTGGGTGGCGTATTGGTGGAAACGTCAACAAAACCGCCCGCCTGCTGGGTGAGTACAGGATAAAGCGTTTGCTCCGGCAATATCTTTTTCATAGGCAGGGATTTACCTTGCTCTGAGCGCAGATGCACATCGCCGGGCTTTATAGGAGTGCCGTCCACTTTCTCGAGTGAAAGTGACTTGAGCGCGTCGCCGTCGCCATTGAGAAAATAAAGTTCAAGCTGACTGACAATATTGGTTTTTGCTTCCTGCGTTACAGACGAAAATTCATACAAAATCTTTTTTGTGCCCGGCGGCGCAATCAGCGTATCGGCAGCAGGCAGAAAATCATGAAAACTATCGGTCTTGCTGGCTTTCGGTGAAGTAGGATGCTGTGTATCGGCACGCAGGATGACTTTGTCGTGATGATGAGGACCACCTACGATTTCGGTAGCATTCGTGCCGCCGATAATCGTGTCATATCCCCCGCCGCCTTCCACTTTGCCACCGGACTTTACTTCCAGCACGTTGTTGCCGGCCGTGCCTTGCAATGTGCCTGAAAAGATGGTGCCGTTGTCAATCGTTCCCATAGTGGCGATATACACGCCGTTATAAGGGTTGCCGTCCAGAGCCTTCATCATGATCTGCTGACCGGACGCGCCGAGGTCCAACTTATCCACCACCACCGGTGCACCGCTTACACTGGAGGCATCGAGCGTATTGTGGGTGCCGTGGGTATCCGCGATGGTTTGCGCAAATGGCTTGTCTTTACCTACCCATAAGGTCGTGGCATTCGTGCCTTTAATTACGTCATCAACACCGCCTTGCTCAAACGTGAAAGTGGCATTAGCAGGGGTGGAATCACGCGCGCCGAATGCGTTACGCAGTGCGAACACGTCGCCGGGCATCGGCGTAATCTGGTCATAGAAATGTCCGCGGGTGTCATTTGCATTGGCGTAGGACATCACCGTGGTATTTTCGTTAATGCCTGGTGTATAGCCCTGCACGCTTCCGGGCACCTCTTTAGTGCGCAGGGGCTGAAAATCATGCGAGAGGCCGGCGAAGGCATGTCCGTATTCATGCAAATGTGTGCTAATAGAGTTTCCGACCTTATAGGTTCCATTCGAATGTGTTAGACCATCGCTCATATCCTCCGCAGAGATCGCAATGTCCACGCGCGCATTGTTGATCGCTTCCATGGAACCGATTGCTTTGCCTTGCAGCCCGTTTTGGTAAACATCCGATGCATGCTTAAGGTCAGCGTCATAATAGAGCACGCCTTGGGGAATGTTCGAGACAAGCGGCAATATTTTCACCTCGCTAAAATCGATATTGGCAATGGCGGAGATACGCTCTAGCGCATAGCGCGCAAGCGCCTGCTCGTTAACGTCGAATGGTTTGGGCACGCCTATATTTTCCAGTTTAAGGTCGCGCGTGGCATTGTGCGCGAGATCAAAACTGTAGGGTATATCCACATGCCGCTTGCCACTGGCATCAACGCTCGAAAATTGCGGCCAGGGATTGCGCGCAGGCTGGATAAGCGAGGCTGCCCGCTCGGCAGCTACCATGGGTTTATCGGTTGCCAGCAGAAAAGCGTCTCTCTTCTGGCGCAGCGTACTATCGTCCCCACCGCTGATGAAATATCCCATCGTATGGCTGTCCAGAAAGGCGCGGCGAGCAACATCATCCGCCGTTTTGCCTGGCGACTGCTCAAGAACGACGGCAGCTTCTACGTCAATTACCGCTTCCACAAAACCTGCATTTATCATCTGGGAAATCTTGACGTTCTTTACGGGTTCGAGCGCGGCGTCATGCAACAGCGCAGCGCTAAGCGAAGGCTTGCCATCTTCATAGGAAAGCACGGCGGAAAGCGGGAGTTTCTTGAGATGGGCAAGCACCTGTGGCGGCAGGTTACCTTCTTTATTCTGAATCATATCGATCAGTGAATTGCCGGCAAGCTGGTATGCGCTCACGATGCCGGATGGATCCTGGGGATCCTTAAGATAGGCATAGAGCATCCTCCCCTTTTTGGCAGCGATCTCCAGCTGATCCTTGCTGTAATCAAGATCAGCCGTACGCAGATCGCTAATAACTTCCTTCGCCTTCTCAAAATCCAGTGCCATGCTGCCTTTGACGAGTATGTCTGCGACCTTCGGATTATCAGCGCTTCCGGGTACATCAATGAGCGAGAGAATGTTGTCCGACAATGCCTCATTGAGTAGCTGTTTCGCATCTTCATTTGTCGTAGCCTCGAGAATGCGCTTGCGCGCAAAGCCCATACCTATATCGCTGAGCATGCTTAGTGGCTGCTTGCCGATTTCACGGTTGATAAGCGCCGTTGCCTTATCAGTCATCAATACGCCATCCGCCCCGTAGATTTCGCCCAGACGCGTATTTTTGAGCATGCTATCGTTAAAATCAGGCATAACGCCGGTTCCGGATGGCCCCTGATATGCCTTGTATAGTGCGTCGGTGATATACTCAGATACGTATACGTTTTTATTCATTGCATCCTGAATCGAAATATCGGTTTTCGACAGGGTGCCCAGCATTTTGGCAGCTTCACGGTTGAAGGCTTGTTTGAGGGCATGATCATTGACGAATCCATTGGTCTGCACATAGTCATTCAGCGTTACCGATTTGAATGCCTCGCGCCTGAAGGGATCGTCAAGTATATCAGAGCCTTCAGCCCAGGTGAGATAGAGATCCTTGCGCGCCTGCCCAAATGCGGGATCGGTCAGTATGCTTAGCATCGTGTTTGTGCCATAAAGTTCACGATTATGCAGATAAAGCGCTTCGTCCTTGAGCGGCGCTGGAGGAAGCGGCGCATCAGCGAATGACGCCACGGGCGCAAAAAGATCGGTGGGCGCAGTAGCAGTGATGGTCGGTGCCGGTGTCTGGGAAAGCGCAGGCTTATTGCTTGCAAGGACGGAGGCAAGCATGCCGATCTGCGTTAGTCGTGAAAATCCCAGACGAGCCATTATTATCCCCTACGCATGGGAATAATTATAGCGCGCCAGTGGTTTAATTTAGATTAACATTTTGTGAAATATTGATTTTTTTGCCCTGGCATCCGTCTGAAAAACAAA